>JAQVVH010000002.1:293148-414174 GCA_028699065.1 Gallionella sp. | reverse complement strand
GTTATGTCTGACGACCATAGCAAGTTGGAACCACCCCTTCCCATCCCGAACAGGACCGTGAAACAACTCCGCGCCGATGATAGTGTGGATTACCCATGTGAAAGTAGGTCATCGTCAGACGCCTTATGTAAAACACAATGCCCTCCACAAGAGGGCGTTGTTGTTAATGAGTCACGGGTCGTTAGCTCAGCTGGTAGAGCAGCGGACTCTTAATCCGTTTGTCGAGTGTTCGATCCACTCACGACCCACCAATCATTCAAAGACCCGGATAATTGTCCGGGTCTTTTGTTTTTATGGTCACATGCGTGGATTTTAGGGGCGGCATCATTTATCATCCCGCTCCAAGGTTTGGTTTAAAGAATTGGCGGGTCTCCCCGCATTGCTGTTTGGCAAAACTGGTCAGGTCCGGAAGGAAGCAGCCATAGTCAATACACGCAAGTGCCGGGGTCAGGCTCGCCTCCCGTTTTGAAGCTCGGAAAGGATTTGCCATGCGTAAGATGCTCGGGATTTTTTTGGCGCTGCTAGCCACGAATGCGGCGGCTTCCGGCGGCATCCTTAATCCGGCTGTGGAAGTTGGCAGCGGCGATTCGACAGATATGATGCGGGTCGCAGTGTCTCTGGACTGGGACAAGCGCTGGTTCGATGAGGGTGACTGGGTCATTGCAGGTTTCTGGGAAGCGTCCCTTGGCGAATGGAAGGGAAAGAGCGCCGATGGAAACAATCAGTCCATCGTCGATTTTGGTCTGACTCCGGTGTTTCGTTTGCAGCAAAAAGCGCTGAGTGGTTTGGCGCCCTATGCCGAGGCAGCTATCGGCTTCCATCTGATTTCCCCAACGTTTATTAATGCCAACCGAAAATTTGGCAGCGCTTTTCAGTTTGGCGATCATCTCGGATTCGGATTCCGTTTTGGTGAGCGGTATCAGTACGATCTGGGCTATCGCTACCAGCATCTTTCAAACGGCAGTATCAAGCAGCCGAATCAGGGGATCAATTTCAATCAGATCCGCTTTACCTATCATTTCTGACGTGGTTTGACTTGTCCGCAACCACCGTACTTGCCCGCAAATGGCGCCCTCGTACTTTCGCCGAACTGGTGGGGCAGTCGCATGTAGTTAGAGCGTTGGAAAATGCGCTGCTGCAGAATCGCTTGCATCATGCTTATCTGTTTACCGGGACGCGCGGTGTCGGCAAAACGACTATCGCCCGGATCTTTGCGAAATCGCTAAATTGCCTTGAAGGTGTTAGTGCCACACCGTGTGGCGAATGCAGTGCCTGTCGCGATATTGATGCCGGGCGTTTCGTTGATCTTGTGGAGCTGGACGCCGCCTCCAATACTCAGGTGGACAGCATGCGCGAGTTGCTGGAAAGCGCGCTCTATGCCCCTACAAATGCGCGCTTCAAGGTCTATATCATCGACGAAGTGCACATGCTTTCGCGCTCTGCATTCAATGCGATGCTCAAGACGCTGGAAGAGCCGCCGGGGCACGTCAAGTTCATCTTGGCCACGACCGATCCGCAAAAAATTCCGGTGACGGTGCTGTCGCGTTGCCTGCAATTCAATCTCAAACAACTTCCGCCGGCACTGATTTCCGACCGCCTCTCGCATGTGCTTGCGCAGGAGCAAATCGAATTCGAAGCGCCAGCACTTGCGCTGATTGCCCGTGCAGCGGAGGGCAGCATGCGGGATGCACTGAGTCTGCTGGATCAGGGAATTGCGTTTTCCGCGGGACGCGTCACCGAAAGCATCGTGCGCGATATGCTGGGCGCCGTTGATCGTGGCCATGTGTTTGCACTGATGGAAGCGCTGGTTGAAGGGAAGGGCGAATCATTGCTGGCCATCGCACAGGATATGCAGATGCGCAGTATTTCGTTTGATGCGGCATTGCAGGAGCTGGCCATCCTCTTGCATCGCATTGCCTTGCTCAAGCGGATTCCGCAGGCGATTGCCGAGGACGATCCGGACTATGAGCGGCTATCAAGTCTTGCTGAAACTTTTGCGGCCGACGAGCTGCAGCTTTATTATCAGATTGTTCTGCACGGCCGGAATGATCTTGAGCTCGCGCCGGATGATTATGCCGGATTCACCATGACGCTACTGCGCATGCTGGCGTTTCAGCCCGCCCGGAAAGTGGCGGAAATACCCCGTGAAAAAATGCTGGTGAGTCCTCGTAAAATTCATGCTCCCGAGCCGGTTGCAGAAACCAAATCTTCTGCGCCTGTAGCTATGGGCGTGCGTGAGCCTGAGGTTGTGCCGCCAGTTATTCCGAATGGCGAACTTCCGGACTGGCAAACGCTGGTGACACAGCTGAATTTGCAGGGGATTGCACTACAGATGGCAAAGCAGTGCGTACTGCAGGAATTATCCGATAACCGGATTACGTTGCAGTTGGCGCAGGAGCAAAAACACTTCCAGAGCAACAAGCTGGCCGTGGAGAAATTACAGACCGCGCTGACCGGGTATTTTGCCCGGCCGATCCGGCTGTCCGTGGTTATCGGCGGGGCGGCACTGGATACGCCCGCAGTCCTTGAGCAGCAGGCTCGCGATAGCCGCCAGGCACATGCCGAAGCAGCACTCGCGCAGGACGATTTTGTGCGCACGGCACAAACCGAATTCGATGCCGGTATCGTTGCTGGTTCGGTCAAACCGGTTTAGCAAAAAGGAGAAAGTAAGATGATGAAGGGTGGCTTGGGTGGCCTGATGAAGCAGGCCCAGCAAATGCAGCAAAACATGCAAAAGGCGCAGGCCGAACTCGCCGGTGTCGAAGTCGAAGGTCTGGCTGGGAACGGTATGGTCAGCGTGGTGATGACTTGCAGTCATGAAGTTCGCCGGGTTTCGATTGACGATAGCCTTATGTCCGACGACAAGGAAATGTTGGAGGACTTGCTGGTGCTTGCACTCAATGACGCCATGAAAAGAGCCGAAGCGACCACGCAGCAGCGCATGAGCGCGTTCACGTCCGGTATGGGTTTGCCGCCGGGCATGAAGCTTCCGTTCTGAATGTCTGATGATTCCTTCCGCACTCGAAGCGCTGATAGAAGCGCTGCGCTGTTTGCCCGGGGTTGGCCCGAAGTCTGCGCAGCGTATGGCGTATCACTTGCTGCAGCGTGACCGAAACGGGGCCCTGCATTTGGCCCGCGCCCTCGAAAAAGCTACGACAACAATTCATCACTGTAGCAAATGCAACAACTTTTCCGAGCAGGAGGTTTGTGCGCTTTGCGCCTCGCCCAAGCGCGATGCCGGCACGCTTTGCGTGGTCGAGATGCCGGCGGATTTGTTAATGATGGAACAAACCCAATGCTATCGGGGGATGTATTACGTGCTGATGGGGCGTTTGTCCCCGCTCGACGGCATCGGTGCGAAAGAGTTACATCTCGACCGTTTGATACGGCGCGTACAGGAGCACCCCTGTGAAGTGATTCTTGCCACCAATTTCACGGTTGAAGGCGATGCGACGGCACATTATCTGGCGACCCTGCTGCAGAGCGCCGGCGTAAAAGTAAGCCGCATTGCACGCGGATTGCCGGTCGGGGGTGAGCTGGAACAGGTGGATAGTGGTACGCTGGCACAAGCTATGTTGGAAAGACGGGAAATTTTGATATGAGCCATGAAGGCGAAAAGCTGCAAAAAGTCATGGCACAGGCCGGTTTTGGCTCGCGTCGCGCGATGGAAGAGTGGATTGCGGCTGGCCGTGTCAGTGTGAACGGCGAGGTCGCCACACTGGGCATGCGTGTGATTGCCGGAGATCTGATTCGTGCCGAACGGCGCAGTTTTCGCGTGGGGGCGATAACGCGTGCTCCGCGCGTGCTGCTTTACCATAAGCCCGAGGGGGAGATCGTCAGCCGCGACGATCCCGACAATCGTGCCAATGTGTTCGACAAGCTGCCGCGTTTGCGCGGTCAGAAATGGATTGCGATCGGCCGTCTTGATTTCAATACCAGCGGCCTGCTTATCTTTACAACGTCGGGCGAGTTGGCCAACCGTCTGATGCATCCCCGTTTTGAAGTGGAACGCGAATATGCTGTGCGCGTACAGGGTACGCTTCCCCCGGAAAAAACCCGTGAAGTTCTGAAGGACGGCGTTTTGCTGGATGATGGTCCGGTTCATTTTGAGAGGCTTGAGGACCAGGGAGGCGAGGGATTCAATCACTGGTATCGGGTCATGCTGAAAGAAGGGCGCAATCGGATTGTGCGCCGAACCTTTGACGCGCTCGGCCTGCCTGTCAGCCGTTTGATTCGGGTACGCTTCGGTATAATCAACCTGCCCCCCAGACTCAAACGCGGCATGTCTGCCGAGCTGGGAGAGAGTCAGGTTCAACAGGTGCTGGAGTGGGCCGGATTTGTGGCGGAAACTCCGGTGGAAACGCAAGAAGTTCGGCAGCAAGCCGGGCGGCGTGCGGGGCCAGCAGCGCGCAGTGGCAAAGCCAGGCGCTAGTGCCTGAGGATGAATGCTTGATCAATCACTGAATCGCTGAATACAAATGCCTGAACGTGCCAATAACAAGACGATTATGTGCAGTGTGCTGTTCCTGGATATTCCGAATTACTCCAGGATGTCCGTGTCCGGGCAGATTGAGCTGAAGGAAAGGTTTAACGCTTACCTTTCCAGCGTGATTTCACGGGTCCCGCTTGCCGACCGCATTATTCTCGATACCGGGGATGGAGCTGCCATTAACTTTCTGGGGGATGTGGAAGATGCGCTAAAGGTCGCGCTGGCGCTGGACGGATATCTTCATACTGCCGACCCGGAAATTGAACCGCGCTTGTCCCTGCGCATGGGCATCAATCTCGGGCCGGTTCGTTTGACCCGGGACATCAATGGCCAGCCCAACATTGTGGGTGACGGCATTAACGTGGCCCAGCGCATCATGGCCTTTGCCGACATCGGACAAATTCTGGTGTCACGCTCCTATCACGATGCCGTTTCCAGATTGACCCCCGAATATGCTGGCATGCTGCATTATTTGGGCACGCGAACCGACAAACATGTCCGCGAACACGAAGTTTATGCGCTGGTCTCTGAAGGGCGTGCCGTCCCGCAGCGCAGCGTGGTTGGGCAGCCGGGGATTTTTCATACCGTACTGCATTTCTGGAATGCGCTGGCCGACACCCTCGATGCCCGCGTTGATCGTATGGTGCGGAATTTACAACAGGCAGGCGTCATGCAGCGTATTGCTTACGCAGGCGTAATACTGGCACCGCTGATTCTGATATTGGCTGTCGTGTGGAAATACTGGCTTCCATTGGCAGGTCCGGCGCAATCTGCGGGAACGCACGCGGTTGCCGAAAGCCCTTCTTTGGAAGCGCCTGAAGAAAGCAAGTGGTACAAGGGTGTTCTGGATTCCGGTCATTCGGGCGGTGCGGCGCATATCATTGTGCAGTGTGCCAAAGGCAGCGAAGTGTTTGTGGACGGATCAAACAAGGGGAAACTCGAACGTGGCAATCTTAAAGTGGAGATCGCCGCCGGTTTGGAACATACCGTCATCATCACGAGTCCCGAGGGTGGGGTGAATTCCCAGACGATAAAATTGGCGGCGGGTCAAACGCGCTACCTTTCGCCCAAGGGCTGCAAGTAAGGAGGTTGCCTTGATGTATCGCAGGGAGTGGTCAAGATGATCCGTCAGTTGGGACGCTACGAAATTCTGCAGGAGCTTGGGCAAGGAGCCATGGGCGTGGTGTATCGGGCCCGCGATCCGCTCATTGACCGGGTGGTCGCGATCAAAACGATCAATCTGAGTCATGAGCTGGACGACAAGGACAGAGACGAAGAGCGCTTCAACCAGGAAGCGCGTGCGGCGGGACGTTTGAGTCATCCCAATATCGTGACGATCCATGATATTGGCAAGAGCGGCGACATTGCCTATATCGCCATGGAATTCCTGCAGGGTAGAGAGCTTCGCGACATCATGAATGAAGGCGAGCAGCTACCTGTTCCCCAGATTCTGGCAATTGCAACCCAAGTTGCGCGCGGGTTGGCATATGCCCACGAACATGACGTTGTTCATCGCGACATCAAGCCTTCCAACATCATGTTGATTCGTGATGGCCACGTCAAAATCACCGACTTCGGCATTGCACGCATGTCCACCTCGGCTGTGCGGACGCAAACCGGCATGGTGCTCGGCTCGCCAAAATACATGTCGCCCGAACAAGTTCTGGGCAAAACGATTGATGCGCGCTCGGATATTTTCTCGCTGGGCGTGACGCTTTATGAAATGCTCGCCGGCGTGGCGCCGTTCCGGGGCGACAACGTCAATGTCATCATGTATCAAACCCTGAATGTGACGCCGCCGCCACCCAGCAGTTTGAACCCGCAAGTGCCCGAGATGCTTGACTACATCCTGGCCAAAGCGCTGGATAAGAATATTGAGAGCCGCTACCAGACTGCGCTCGAATTCGCCGAAGATTTGCGCACTTGCCGGGAAACTTTATTGCGTACGATGGATGGTCAGATTGGTTTACCCTCCGAGGCCCGCGATGACATGGTGTTTGCCAAGGTAATCAAATCCGCGCAAAAGCCGGATGTCGCCGAGTCCAAAGATGCGATGGCTGCCACGCTGAAGCTTTCTTCAGCATTTGATTCGACGGCCGCGACCATGCGCCTTGCCGCACTGACTACCGGTGCTGCAGATGCGCGGGCGATTTCAGATACGCTGTCGCGTGAGCGAATTAAAACGGCCCGCACATCATCGGGCGCACCGAATCCCGCCGGGAATGCGGGTAGGGCGCGGCGGCGAATCGGCCATTGGATACTGGTTATCCTCCTGTTGTTGCTCATTTCGGGTATTGCCGTAATTTTTCGGCTTTGAGCGAATGCGGCTAAAGCCTTCGCGCCATTTTGGATTCTGGCTGATGCTGGTGCATGGTACGGCGCTGGGGGTCCTGTGGTTCCTGACCTTGCCGGGATGGCTGCTTTTGTTCCTAGGAGTTGGGCTGGTCGGCAGTCTAATCTTTCATTTGCTGCGGGATTTCTCTGGAAGGTTACCCGGCTCGTGGCAGACCTTTGCATGGCAGGACGAACAGCTGGTGGTAACACAGCGCAATGGCCGCCAGCAGATCGGATTGCCAGTGCGAGAAAGTGTGCTGTGCCGGCATTTTGTTGTCCTTGGTTTGCGCACCGAGAACGCACGGCTCATCCATTGGCGAGTCATTTTCCCCGATGCCCTTGATCCGGAAGAGTTCCGTCGGCTGAGCGTCGGGTTGCGCTTTTCGCCGGTTGCTCAGGGAGAAAGTATCGTTGGAGCCGCATCCGGCAGCATGTCCGGATAGTCCTTACTGTAATGCAGTCCGCGACTTTCGCGGCGCAACAGGGCGCTGCGGACGATCAGGTCCGCATTCACAACCAAATTGCGCAGTTCCAGTAAATCCGGATTGACGTGGAAGTTTGCGTAAAATTCGCTGATCTCGTCCTGTAACAGCCGGATGCGATGCTGGGCGCGTTGCAGGCGCTTGTTGGTGCGAACGATGCCGACGTAATTCCACATGAAATGCCGCAGCTCCGCCCAGTTGTGCGCAATCACGATTTGTTCATCGGCATCCGTCACGCGGCTCTCGTCCCACGACGGCAAATTTTCAGTGGCACAAGATTTGTGCGAGAGAATATCTTCAACCGCGGCATCCGCAAAAACCAGACACTCGAGCAGCGAGTTGCTGGCGAGCCGGTTGGCGCCATGCAGGCCCGTATAGGCAGTCTCCCCGACGGCATACAGATGATCCACGTCGGTGCGGGCATGCAGATCGGTCATCACGCCGCCGCAGGTGTAATGCGCGGCAGGAACCACCGGAATCGGTTCGCGACTAATGTTGATGCCCAGACTCAGGCAGCGTGCGTAAATATTGGGGAAATGCGCCTCAATGAATTCGACGGACTGGTGCGAGATGTCGAGATACACACAATCCAGCCCGTGCTTTTTCATCTCGTAATCAATGGCGCGTGCCACGATGTCGCGTGGTGCCAGTTCCGCACGCTCGTCATGCCGGGGCATAAAGCGCGTTCCGTCTGGAAGCTTGAGGATGCCGCCTTCGCCGCGTACCGCCTCGCTGATCAGAAACGATTTGGCATGCGGATGATAAAGACAGGTCGGGTGAAACTGGATGAATTCCATGTTGGCGACCCGGCAGCCTGCGCGCCAGGCCATGGCAATGCCGTCACCGGTCGCGGTGTCCGGATTGGTGGTGTACAGATAAACCTTACCGCTGCCACCGGTGGCTAGAATGGTATTGCCGGCACTAATGGTGATGACCTTTCCGGTTTTGCTGTCCAGGGCGTAGGCCCCGTAGCAACGACTATCGTCCAAGCTGATCTTCTTGCCGGTAATCAGGTCGACAGCTAGGTAATGCTCCAGAATCGTGACATTCGGATGTGTCGAAATCAGAGAGATCAGCGTTTTTTGTACGGCATCCCCGGTGGCATCCGCCGCGTGCATAATGCGGCGCTGGCTGTGGCCGCCCTCGCGGGTCAGGTGATAACCGGTATCACTGCCGATATCGCGGGTAAACGGCACACCACGGGCGATCAGCCATTCGATGGCTTGCTTGCCGTGCTGCACCACATGGCGCGTGACGGTCTCGTCACACAATCCGGCGCCGGCAAGCAGCGTGTCGTGAAAATGCGCCTCGGGGGTGTCTTTCTCCGAGGTGACGGCAGCAATGCCGCCCTGCGCCCAGCGACTGGCACCATCCAGCAACGATTGTTTTGTGACTAGGGTGACCTTTTGCCGGTCGGCCAGTTTGAGTGCCAGGGCCAGTCCCGCGAGGCCACTGCCAATAATCAAAGTGTCGGTGTGCAACACGCCAATTCCGGTTCGGAGAAATTCATGCCGGAACTATAACAAAAATGCGGCATCAAGCCGCATTCCCGGTACATTTTGGGAACTTATTTTTTCCGGAAGGGTCGCACCACGCGGTTGCAAATCGAGACTGACGTTAACCGAGAAGCATGGGTTATACTCGGCCTGCCGCGCAGGTTGTGGTCGGGCGGTAACCAGGATATTCGGAAATGGCAGACAGGGAAGTCGATCAGTTATTGGTGGAGCGTGTTCAGCGCGGTGACAAGCAGGCTTTTAATTTGCTTGTGACCAAGTACCAGCGCAAGCTGGGGCGTCTGATTTCGCGTTTTATCCGCGATCCCGCCGAAGCCGAGGATGTTACCCAGGACGCTTTTATCAAAGCATACCGGGCGTTACCCGGATTTCGCGGGGAAAGCGCCTTCTATACTTGGCTTTATCGGATCGGCATCAATACCGCAAAGAATTATTTGCTTGCCAGCAAGCGGCGGGCGCCGACCAGCACGCCATTTGATATTGAAGACGCCGAGTCATTCGAGGATGCGACCTTGCTGCACGAGGTGAGTACGCCGGAAAATGAACTCATGAGCAAACAAGTGGTCGATGTGGTGCAGTCTTCGTTGCAGCAGCTGCCCGAAGACTTGCGCAGCGCGCTGACGTTGCGCGAAATCGAAGGCTTGAGTTACGAGGAAATTGCCAGTGTGATGAATTGTCCGATCGGGACGGTTCGCTCGAGAATTTTCAGGGCGCGAGAGGCGGTAGCGGAGAATCTGCGTCCGTTGTTGGAAACCAGCAAGGGTAAAAGGTGGTGAGCATGAAGCAGGGAATTTCGGTCTTGATGGACGGTGAATTGCATGAGGACGAAGCTGAAGTCCTTTTGGGTGAGATTCGGCGTGACGGAGACGCCCATGGCGATTGGGCTGTTTATCATTTGATCGGCGACGTGCTCAGGCAGCCCGAACATATTCACCGGGATTTGGGTGCCGGTGTGCAGGCGCGAATGAAGGATGAGCCGACTGTACTGGCCCCCAGAAGTCGTGCCGTGACCCAGAAAGTCAGGACGGTCGCCTTGTCCGCGGCAGCCTCGGTTGTTGCTGTGGGCGTTGTGGCTTGGATGTCTTTGCAAATTGCCCCTGAGGCGGCCCCGCAACTGGCGATGCAGGATGCATCCATGCGCCCGGTGAAAATGGCAATTCACCCTAAATCCAATGACTATCTGATGGCGCATCAGGAGTTTTCGCCCGCTGCCGACATGACCGGCGGTACGGCGTACATCCGTACAGTCGCTTACAGCCTGAACGAGAAGCCGTAGGGGCCTGAATTTATGCGAGTCTCCATTGTCATTCTGAGTTTGCTGATCTGGGCCAGTCCCGCACTTGCGAAGACACCGGTTAGTATTGACTGGCTGAAAACGATGGCGTTTGCCTCGCATCAGACGGATTACACGGGAGTTTTTGTTTATCAATATGCAAACCACGTCGAGACTTCCCGAATTACGCATATTGCAGAAGCCGACAGCGAATACGAAAAACTGGAAAGTCTGGATGGTTCGCGGCGGGAAATTATTCGCCACCATGGTCAGGTCTGGTGCTTCGTCAACCACAAGATAGTTCCGGCCGGGACACGTCCCGGCCGTAATGCCTTTCCGGCGCTTTTGCCCGAGCAGCTCTCCATCCTCGGCGAGAATTACGAATTGCGCGACGCTGGTACGGACCGTGTTGCGGGGCATAATGCCCAGGCCATTCTGTTTCAGCCCAAGGACAATCTCAGATATGCCCACAAAATTTGGGTGCATGTCGATTCCGGTTTGTTGCTGAAAGCGGCTGTGCTGGACGAGAAAGCCCGGGTTGTCGAGCAATATGCTTTCACCCAGCTTCAGATTGGACGCGAGGTTGACCGCGCTGCACTAAAAAGCCAGCTGGTCGGTCTGCAGCCAAGCGGCCCCGCAAATCAAAGCGTCAACATTAACAGCGGCTGGGTGATTGACGCGATGCCTGCGGGATTCAGGAAAGTCACCGAAATTCAGCGCAGCATGCGGCGACAGCATGCGCCCGTCATTCAGATAGTATTCACGGATGGCCTCAGTGCCGTCTCGCTTTTTATCGAACCAAACGATAAGGATGAAGACGATATTGAAGGGCTTTCTACTCGCGGCGCCATCAATCTGTACCAGAAACTGGTCGGTGACAAGTTGATTACTGCCGTGGGCGAAGTCCCGCCTCGCGCCTTGATTCAGGTGCTGGATTCCGCGCGCTACAACGGCAAATAGGAATGCTGGAAACCCGAGCCATCGTAGTTGAACAATCAGGTGGTCGCACTTTCGTGCGCGCCAGCCACACGGGCGGATGTTCGCGTTGTCAGGGCGGTGAGTGCGGCAGTGCCAAATTATCCCGTTTGTTTTGCAGCAAGCCGCGCCAGTTTGAAGTCACCAACGCCATTGATGCCCGACCGGGTGAAGAAGTTCTGGTGTCTATCGCCGACGGTGCGTTGTTGCGTAGCATCGCGCTGGTTTATCTCTTGCCTCTGGGGGTGATTATCGCTGGGGCACTTATCGGCAGTGCGATATGGGGCGAGGCGGGGGCAATCTTGGGCGCACTGATCGGTTTGGTGGCGGGATTCCTGCTGGCGCGCCGAATGGCGGCCGGTTCGGTCAGCCGCCTGCCGAGCATCAGCTGTCGCTGGTTGCCCGAATAATTATTTGATCCTAATGTTTGAGCGGAGATTGAATATGCTGAAAAAATTGTTTTTTGTCGCGTGCGCAATGGGAATTTTGCTGATGCAACCCGTTCAGGCGCGCGATCTGCCGGACTTTGCCGGATTGGTTGAGAAGCAGGGCGCTGCCGTGGTAAACGTCAGTACAACCCAGATTGTTCGTCGCGCCCAAGGGCCTGCCGGCGTGCCTGAAAACGATCCGTTCTTCGAATTTTTTCACCGCTTTGCTCCCCAAGTTCCAAGCGAACAGGAAGCGCAATCGTTGGGTTCCGGCTTCATTATCAGCAGCGACGGTCTGATTCTGACCAACGCGCACGTGGTGGACCGCGCCGACAAAATTACCGTTCGTCTGACCGACAAGCGCGAGTTTTCCGCCAAGGTGATTGGCGCCGATAAACGTACGGATGTTGCCCTGCTCAGAATTGACGCCACCGGTTTGCCCAAGGTGACCGTTGGCGATCCGGACAAACTCAAGGTTGGAGAGTGGGTGGTTGCGATTGGCTCCCCCTTCGGTTTCGATAGCAGCGTGACCGCGGGCATCGTCAGTGCCAAGGGGCGATTTTTGCCGCAGGATGTTTTCGTGCCTTTCATTCAGACCGATGTGGCGATTAACCCGGGCAATTCGGGCGGGCCGCTGTTCAACATGAACGGTGAGGTTGTCGGCATCAATTCGCAGATTTACACCCGCTCCGGCGGCTCGATGGGGTTGTCGTTTGCCATTCCGATTGATGTGGCAACCCAAGTTGCGGAACAATTGCGCACGACCGGCAAGGTGACGCGCGGCCGTATTGGCGTCACGATTCAGGAAATTACCCGCGAACTGGCCGAATCCTTCGGGCTGGCGCAGCCTTCCGGTGCACTGATCAGCAGTGTTGAAAAGAACGGCCCGGCCGACAAGGCGGGTATCGAGCCCAGCGATGTTATTTTGAAATACGACGGCAAGCTTATTGACACTTCCGCCGACCTGCCGCGTCTTGTGGCGGGTACCCGTCCGGGCGGCAAGGTAGATGTTGAAGTCTGGCGCAAAGGCGGCATCAAACGCCTGACCGTTGTTATCGCCGAAATGCCCGAAGAAAATCAGATCGCACGGGCCACCCAAAAACTTGAAGAAGATATCGCGGAAATGATCTCCCGTCTGGGCATCGCTGCCAGCGCGCTGGCGCAGGAACAGTTACAGGCTTTGCAGCTTAAGGGCGGCTTGCGGGTTGAAGCCGTCAAGGGTACGTCAGCCAGAGCGGCCGGCTTGCGCCAGGGCGACATTCTGCTGGCGGTTGGCAATATCCCGCTGCGTAGCGTCACGCAGCTTAACAATCTCCTCAAACAGGTACCCAAGGGGCGTAATGTCGCGCTGCTGGTCAAGCGGGAAGACAGCGCTTCCTGGGTAGCCGTACAGCTTGAGGACAAGTAAGCTGCGGCCACTTTGCCGGCCGAAATCGGCTAGAATTCGCGCTTCGTAAAAGCGCCGGTTTCGGCAAGGCATGACATCTTGAATCACATCCGCAATTTTTCCATCATCGCCCATATTGATCACGGCAAGTCCACGCTGGCCGACCGTATCATTCATCTTTGCGGTGGCCTATCCGACCGCGAAATGGAGGCGCAGGTGCTCGACTCGATGGATATTGAGCGCGAGCGCGGGATTACCATCAAGGCTCAGACCGCCGCGCTTAATTACAAGGCGCGCGATGGCCAGGTGTACAACCTCAACCTGATCGACACGCCGGGACACGTGGATTTCTCCTACGAGGTTTCTCGTTCGCTCTCGGCTTGCGAGGGCGCGCTGCTGGTCGTGGATGCTTCGCAGGGTGTGGAGGCGCAGACCGTGGCGAACTGTTATACCGCACTCGACCTCGGCGTCGAAGTCGTGCCGGTGCTAAACAAGATCGATCTGCCCTCGGCGAATCCTGATAATGCCATCGCCGAGATCGAAGACGTGATCGGCATTGATGCCCAGGACGCGGTGCACTGCTCGGCTAAAACCGGTCTGGGCGTGGAAGATGTGCTGGAGTCGCTGATCGCCAAGGTGCCGCCGCCCAAGGGCGATCCGGCCGCACCGCTGCAGGCGCTGATCATCGACTCCTGGTTTGATAATTACGTCGGCGTGGTGATGCTGGTGCGCATCGTCAACGGCACGCTGAAGCCTAAGGAAAAAATCCTGTTCATGGCGACCGGCGCGCAACATCTGACCGAACACATCGGCGTGTTTACGCCCAAGTCGCAGAATCGAGAGACGCTGTCCGCCGGACAGGTTGGCTTCGTCATCGCCGGCATCAAGGAACTCAAGTCCGCCAAGGTGGGAGACACCATCACGCATCAGGCAAGGTCTGCAACCGAAGCGTTGCCCGGCTTCAAGGAGGTGCAGCCGCAGGTATTTGCCGGCCTGTTTCCAGTGGAGTCCAATCAGTACGAAGCGCTGCGCGACTCACTGGAAAAATTGAAGCTCAACGATGCCGCGCTCATGTACGAGCCGGAAGTGTCGCAGGCGCTGGGTTTCGGCTTCCGCTGCGGCTTCCTCGGCCTGCTGCACATGGAAATCGTGCAGGAGCGTTTGGAGCGTGAATTCGACATGGATCTGATCACCACCGCGCCGACGGTGATCTACGAGGTGGTGCTGCGTGACGGTACGGTGCTGATGGTGGACAACCCATCCAAGATGCCCGACCCGTCGAAGATCGAGGAAATCCGCGAGCCCATCGTCAATGTGAACCTGTACATGCCGCAGGAATACGTCGGCGCGGTGATCACGCTGTGCACCCAGAAGCGCGGCGTACAGATTGATATGAGCTACCACGGCAAACAAGTGCTGCTCAAATACGAGATGCCGATGGGAGAGATCGTTCTAGACTTCTTTGACCGGCTGAAGTCGGTGTCGCGCGGCTATGCCTCGATGGACTACGAGTTCAAGGAATATCGCGCGGCGGATGTGGTCAAGGTGGACATGCTGATCAACGGCGACAAGGTCGACGCGCTGGCGGTGATCGTGCACCGCGCCAACAGTCAGTATCGCGGGCGCGAGGTGGCGGCCAAGATGCGCGAGCTGATCCCGCGCCAGATGTACGACGTGGCGATCCAGGCGACTATCGGTTCGAACATCATCGCGCGCGAGAACGTCAAGGCGCTGCGCAAGAACGTGCTGGCCAAGTGCTATGGCGGCGACATCACCCGCAAGAAAAAATTGCTGGAGAAGCAAAAAGCCGGCAAGAAGCGCATGAAACAGGTGGGTACCGTGGAAATTCCGCAGGAAGCGTTTCTGGCAATCCTGCAGGTTGAGGACAAGTAACGATGGATTTTGCGCTGATTCTGTTTATTCTTTTGATGCTGACGGGCGGGATCTGGCTGCTCGACAAAATGCTGCTGGCGGCCCGCCGGACTTTGAATCAGACCGAACCCTGGTGGGTCGAATATGCCAAGAGTTTTTTTCCGGTGATACTGATCGTGTTTCTGATCCGTTCGTTTCTGGTCGAGCCGTTCAAAATCCCGTCGGGCTCGATGATTCCGACCCTGCAGGTGGGCGATTTTATCCTGGTCAACAAATTCACTTACGGCATTCGTTTGCCCATCATCAACCGGAAAATCATCCCACTCAACGATCCGCAGCGCGGCGACGTGATGGTGTTCCACTATCCGGAAGATCCTTCCAAGGATTACATCAAGCGCATCATCGGTTTGCCGGGCGACACTGTGGAATATCGCAACAAACGTTTGTGGATCAATGGCGACGAGCAGATTCAAACGCCCGACGGTGATTACAATTACGTCGAGACCGGCCTGAATTTTGTGCATACCGAAAAACGTATTGAATCGCTGGGCGAGCATAAACACGCGCTACTGGTGAATCCTGAAATGCCGCTCATCCACCTGTCCGCTGTGGCCGAATTCCCGGGGCTGGAGCAATGCCGGTACAGCGAGGAGATGGTGCGCTGCACCGTGCCCACCGGACATTACTTCATGCTCGGCGACAATCGCGACAATAGCCGCGACAGCCGTTACTGGGGATTTGTGCCGGACAACCAGATTGTCGGCAAAGCCTTTTTTATCTGGATGAATTTTTCCGACCTGAAGCGTGTCGGGTTGTCGATCAACTAACCACGGAGACTTAACATGCGAACAAATTTGCACGGTTTACAGCGCGGCCTCAGCCTCAGCGGTTTCCTGTTTGGTGCCGTGTTGCTGGTGTTGTTTAGCATCATCGGGCTGAAAATGGTGCCGGCGTACATCGAAAATGCCGAAATCGGCAAAATCATGGCTGCCGTGGCGGCCGATCCCGAATTGCAAAATGCCGGCGTTGCCGAGGTCAAAGGCGAGTATGTGAAACGCGCATCCATCGACGACATTCGTGCCATCCGTGCCGATGATCTTGAGATTCAGCAGCAGGGCGGGCAATGGTCGTTGAGCGCGCATTACACCGTCAGCATTCCGCTGCTGGCGAATGTCAGCCTGCTTATTGATTTCAATCCCAGCAGTGCCGGTCACTAGGAACGTTTTGCTGACACGCGATGACCTCGCCCTGTGCGAGCGGCTGGATTGCACGTTTCGCCAGCCGAACTTGCTGCTGCGGGCGCTGACCCATCGCAGCTACTCCACCGGGCATTACGAGCGTCTGGAATTTCTCGGCGACAGCATTCTGGGCGCGGTGATTGCGCGGCATTTGTTTGAGGCCTATCCCGCGCTGAATGAAGGCGACCTTTCCCGCCTGCGCTCCAATCTGGTGAAGGAAGAAACGCTGGCGCTGCTGGGGCAACAGATGGGTCTGGGACGCCTTCTGCGTTTGGGCGAAGGCGAGCGCAAAAGCGGGGGCAGTCAGCGGGTATCGATTCTTGCAGATGCGATGGAAGCGCTGTTCGGAGCAGTGTTTCTCGACCAGGGCTACCCCGCGGCCGAGCGCGTGGTGCTGAAACTTTTTGTTCCCTATCTGGCGCAGATCGACGTGCATACGCTGGGCAAGGATCCGAAAACGCTTCTGCAGGAATATCTGCAAGCCCGGCGTTTACCGCTGCCCGGTTATCGCATCGTTGCAATTCAAGGGCAGGCGCACGAGCAATCCTTTCTGGTGGAATGCGCGATTCCCGCGAAACAGCTGATTACCCAGGGACAGGGCGGCAGCCGCCGCAATGCCGAACAACAGGCCGCACAGGCCGCTTACGAACAACTGATTGCCAACTCATGACTGAACAACCTGTAATTTTCCACAGCGGTTTCGTTGCCATCGTCGGACGCCCGAACGTTGGCAAATCCACCCTGCTGAATCATCTGGTCGGCCAGAAGATCAGCATCACCTCGCGCAAGGCGCAAACGACCCGTCACCGGATTCACGGTATCTATACCGACGAAGCCTCGCAGTTTGTCTTCGTCGACACGCCGGGATTTCAGACCAAACATATGAATGCACTCAACCGCGGGATGAACCGCGTGGTGACCAGCAGCCTGCGCGACGTGCAGGTTGTAGTGTTTGTGCTTGAGGCCTTGCGTTACGACGAGCGGGATCGCGAAGTACTCAAATTACTGCCGGACAATCGTCCGGTCGTGCTGGTCATCAACAAGATCGACGAAGTGGCAGACAAGGGCCAATTGCTGCCCTTTGCCGAGCGGGTTGCGGAGGATTTTAAATTCGCCGATATCGTGCCGGTCAGCGCCAAACAGGGCCGCAAGCTGGACGAACTTCTAAACGCTTTGCGCCGGCACTTGCCGGAAGGCGAAATGATCTACGACGCTGCCGACGTCACCGACCGCAGCGAGCGATTTCTGGCGGCGGAATTGCTGCGCGAAAAAGTCTTCCGCTTCACCGGCGAGGAATTGCCGTATTCCACCAGCGTAGTGATCGAACAGTTCAAACAGGAAGGACGGCTGCGCCGCATTCATGCCGCCATTCTGGTTGACAAGGAAGCGCACAAAGCCATGCTGATCGGGCGCAAGGGCGAGAAGCTCAAAGAGATCGCCACACAGGCCCGACTCGACATGGAAAAGATGTTCGACGGCAAGGTTTATCTTGAAGTCTTCGTCAAGCTGCGCAGCGGCTGGGCCGATAACGAACGTGTGTTGCGCTCGCTGGGTTACGAATGACGCTGGCCGGCCGGCAAAACAGGCAGCAGGATGAACCCGCCTTTGTGCTGCACAACTATCCCTACAGCGAATCCAGCCTGATTCTCGAGGTCTTCAGTCGCCATCACGGACGGATCGCCATCATGGCGCGCGGTGCCCGCCGTCCGCGTTCTGCCTTGCGCGGTTTGCTTATGGGATTCCAGCCCTTGCGTCTGTCCTGGTTCGGCAAAGGGGAAGTTCGCACGCTGCACGGCGCCGAGTGGCAGGGCGGACAGCCGTATCTGCAGGGACGTGCGCTGATGTGCGGTTTTTATCTCAACGAATTGCTGATGAACCTGCTGGCGCGCGAAGATCCGCACGAACAATTATTTGACGACTACACCGACGCACTGCACAGACTGGCGCACGAGCGTGATCATGCGGCGACCCTGCGCCGCTTCGAAAAACGGCTGCTGCAAGCCCTGGGCTACGGTCTGGAACTGGCTCGCGAAGCTGGGGGTGGGGGGGCGATTCAGCCGGAAGTCTGCTATCGTTATGTCATCGGGCGCGGCGCGGAACCGGAAACCGGCGATCGTCATCCGGGCTTTCCCGTATCGGGCAAAACACTGCTGGAAATGGCCGCCGACGACTACGCCGACCCCGTGACCGCACAGCAAGGAAAACAACTGATGCGCATGTTGCTGAACCATTATTTGAACGGGAAATCGTTGCACACGCGCGAACTTATCAAGGACCTGCAAAAACTATGAAGCTCGGACTCAACATCGACCATGTCGCGACCCTGCGCCAGGCACGCGGCGCACGCTATCCCAATCTTGTGCGCGCAGCACTCATTTGTGAGGAAGCGGGGGCCGATGCCATTACCCTGCACCTGCGCGAAGACCGCCGCCATATCCAGGACGCCGACGTCGATATTCTGCGCGGCATGCTGCAAACCCGGATGAATCTCGAATGTGCCGTCACCGACGAAATGATCAGCAACGCTGTGCGCCTGCAGCCGCATGACATTTGCCTCGTTCCCGAGCGTCGCGAAGAACTGACCACTGAGGGCGGGCTCGATGTCGTGCGTTATTTTGACAGCGTGAAAGCGGCCACCGAACGTTGCACCGAGGCAGGCATCCGCGTTTCACTGTTCATCGACCCGGAAGAAAAACAGATCGACGCCGCACGCCGCATCGGCGCCCCCGTGATCGAATTGCACACCGGAAAATATGCGGATGCGGATAGCGTCCCCGCGCGCGCGCACGAGCTGGAGCGGTTGCGCATTGCCACTGCCCATGCCCATGTGCTGGGCTTGCAGGTCAATGCCGGACACGGATTGCACTATCACAACGTGCAGCCGGTGGTCGCAATTCCGCATCTCGCCGAACTCAATATCGGCCACGCCATCATCGCCGAATCGGTGTTTATCGGTCTTGATGCGGCCGTCCGCAGAATGAAAGCCCTGCTGGTCAGCGCATGATTCTGGGTATCGGTACCGACCTCGTCAATGTTGCGCGCATCGAATTGGCGCTGCAGCGTCACGGCGAGAAATTTGCCCGGCGGCTGCTTGCCCCGGCGGAATGGGACGACTACCAGCAGGCACTTTTTCCGGCCCGTTTTCTTGCCAAACGTTTTGCGGCCAAAGAGGCATTTGCCAAGGCCTGTGGTTCTGGCTTGCGTCCTCCCGTGGTTTTGTCTGCTATGGCAGTAACGCATGACGTTTTGGGTAAACCCAGATTTACTTTCGATGCTGGATTGTCAGAGTTTTTAAGGGGCCGCGGTGTTTGTTGCCATCATTTGAGTGTCAGTGACGAGCATGAGGCTGCACTGGCATTCGTTATTCTGGAAGGAGAGGCGTGATGGGTCTTGGGCCGGTGATGCTGGATGTGTTGGGGACGCGATTGACGCCGGAAGACGAGGCGCGTTTGCGTCATCCGCGGGTGGGCGGTGTCATTCTGTTTGCCAGAAATTACGAGTCGCCCTCGCAGTTGTGCGAGTTGACGGCAGCGATTCGCGCGGTGCGTACGCCACCGCTGCTGATTGCGGTGGATCACGAAGGCGGTCGCGTGCAGCGTTTCCGTGAGGGATTTACGCGGATTCCGCCCATGCGCGAACTCGGCATCCTTTGGGACGAGCAGCCGCAGCGGGCGCGGCATCTCGCGCGGCAGACGGGCTATGTGCTGGCTGCTGAGTTGCGCGCCTGCGGGGTGGATTTCAGTTTTACGCCGGTGCTGGATGTTGATTATGGCCAGAGCAGCGTGATCGGCGACCGGGCTTTTCACAGCGAGCCGCAGGCCATCGCAGAGCTGGCGCATGAGTTGTTGCTGGGTTTGAAGCAGGGCGGAATGCACAGCGTGGGCAAACATTTTCCGGGACACGGTTACGTCCGGGCCGATTCGCATCTTGCCATTCCGGTCGATGAGCGCGCATTTGTGGATATTGAGCTTTGCGATCTCATCCCTTTTCAGCAAATGGTGGATTACGGCTTGAGTGCCGTGATGCCCGCGCATGTGATTTATCCCAAGGTAGATTCGCGCCCGGCCGGATTTTCGCCGGTCTGGTTGCAACAAATTTTGCGCGGCCAGATGGGATTCGAAGGCGTGATCTTTAGTGACGATCTTTCCATGGAAGGCGCGACCGTTGCGGGCGGCATTGTTGAACGTGCCCACGCCGCGCTGGCGGCAGGTTGTGACATGGTGCTGGTCTGCAACAAGCCGGATTCTGCAGATGCGCTGCTGGCCGGATTGGAATATGAAATGCCGGCGGCCAGCAAGGCGCGGCTGGCGCAGATGCGCGGTCGTCCGCATCCCGAAGATCTGGCGCATTTGCATGAACACCCCGTGTTTTTGAAAGCCCTGGCCGAGGTAAATCTGATAGGCAAACGAAATGGCGAATTGCCCTTGGCCTGAGCCCTTGCGATAATCGGCCCGTCGCATATTTTCAATACATGATCGGTCTGGCAAATGAGTGAATTACAGTTAGCCTTGTTGGCGATTGGTATCGGTGCCATCGTTGTCGTCTATGTGTTCGGCTGGTGGCAACAGCGCCGCTATCAGAGCAAGTTCGGCAAGACCTTCAGCGCCAGCGTTCCGCGCGAGGATGCACTGTATCGCGAGCGGGTGGCGCATGTCGTGACGACGCTGGATGTCGCCGAATCGCCGGTGCAGGAGGCAATTCTGCCCGTGCCGGAAGATACGGCCATCGAGGCTGAGGCGCTGTTGCCGGAATCCATGCCAGAAGACATCCCGGAAACCGCCGAAATTTCTTCCGAGCCGACTCCCGTGGAAACCGTGGTTTTGCCCACGGTGAAAGATGAGGTCTGCGCGCTGCTCGATGGCAGCAGCGATTTTGTGATTGAAATGCGCCTAGCCGAGCCTTCGCCGGCGGGCGTACTGGAGGGGTTGTGGCAGCGCAAATTTGACTTCGGCAAGCCGGTGCAGATTTGCGGATTGACGCTGGCGGGAAAACAGTGGGAACGCGCTATTGCCGAGAGTCAGACGCTGTACTCGCAATTGCGCATTGCTTTGCAGCTTGCGGATCGCGGGGGGGCCATCAGTCAGGCCAAGCTCGGGGATTTCCGCGATTTGCTGGCCGGAATTGCGCGACAGATCAAGGCCGATGTCACGATTCCAGACGTGGCCGAAACTCACCGGCGGGCGGTTGATCTCGACACCTTTTGCGCCGAAGTGGACCAGATGGTCGGTCTCAATCTGGTGCCTCCGGGTGATCGGCAGCTCACCGGCGTGGCTGTGTCGCAAACGGCTGCCGCCTTTGGTATGACGCTGGAAGCCGACGGGGCTTTCCACGCGCTGGATGGGCAGCTCAACACGCTGTTCACCCTGAGCAATCGCGACAACAAACCGTTTCAGTATCACACGCTGGAAACCGCACGCAGCAAGGGGCTGACACTGTTGCTCGATGTTCCACGGGTCAGCCAGCCGGTCGCGCAGTTCGAACACATGCTCGAAACGTCGCGGGCGTTCGCGCGCGAGTTGCAGCTCAATGTGGTCGATGATCGCGGCGTTACCTTTGAGAACAGCAGTCTCGCGCCGATTCGCACCCAGATCGCCGACGTCGAATCGCGCATGGCAGCACAGGCCATCGTGCCCGGCAGTGCCAAGGCACGCAGGTTGTTCAGTTGATGGATGTTCGCCGGCGCGCGGCGCAGCTGCGGGAAGAAATCGAACGGCACAACACCCACTACTATGTGCTGGATACCCCGGTTATTCCCGATGCCGAATACGACCGTCTGTTTCGTGAATTACAGTCACTGGAAGCCGAACACCCCGAGCTGCAAACTTCCGATTCGCCGACTTTGCGGGTTGGTGGCAAGCCGCTGGAAGGTTTTGTGCCGGTGCGCCACGCCGTGCCGATGCTTTCCATCCGCACCGAAACCGACACCGAGGCCAGCGGCGCTTTCAATTTTGATACGCGGGTGCGCAATGCACTTGCTAGCGTCGAAGAAGTTGAATACGCCTGTGAGCTGAAGTTCGACGGACTGGCCATCAACCTGCGCTATGAGTACGGCGTGCTGGTGCAGGCCGCCACGCGCGGCGACGGCGAAACCGGGGAAGATGTGACGCAGAATATTCGCACCATTCACAGCATCCCGCTGCATCTGAACGATTGCACTGCCGAGGTGCTGGAAGTTCGCGGTGAGGTCTACATGTCGCGCGGGGACTTCAACCGCTATAACGAAAAACAGCGCGCGGCAGGATTGGCGACATTGGTCAATCCGCGCAATGGTGCGGCCGGCAGCATCCGGCAACTGGACCCCAAACTGGCCGCACAACGCCCGCTCTCATTTTTTTCCTACGGTCTGGGCGAGGTGCGCGGCGGGTCCTTGCCCGAAACGCACAGTGCCATTCTGGACGCGCTCCGGCGATTCGGCCTTCCGGTTTGTGATGAGCGGGCCGTCGTGCACGGCGCCGCCGCGCTGGCTGAATTTCATCAGCGCATTGCCGCAACGCGGGATCAGCTGCCCTTTGATATCGACGGGGTGGTGTACAAGGTCAACAGCCTCGCGTTGCAGCAGAAACTGGGTTTTGTCTCGCGTGAACCGCGCTGGGCGGTGGCGCACAAATATCCGGCCGAAGAACAGCTCACGGTATTGCGCGACATTGAAATTCAAGTGGGGCGCACCGGCAAACTTACGCCCGTCGCCAAGCTCGCGCCTGTGTTTGTGGGCGGTACCACGGTCTCCAATGCCACGCTGCATAACGAGGATGAAATCCGGCGCAAGGATGTGCATATTGGCGACACGGTCATCGTGCGCCGTGCGGGCGACGTGATTCCCGAAGTGGTGGGCGTATTGCCCGAGCGGCGTCCGCCGGACGCACGTGCGTTTGTGATGCCGGGCACTTGCCCGGTTTGCGGCAGCCATGTGGTGCGCGAGGAGGGCGAAGCGGATGCGCGTTGCACGGGCGGGCTGTTTTGCCCCGCACAGCGCAAGCAGGCGATCCTGCATTTTGCGGGACGCCGCGCCATGGATATCGAAGGTCTGGGAGACAAACTGGTCGACCAGCTGGTTGACGAGCAAATCATTCATGCGCTGCCGGATCTTTACCGGTTGGAGGTTGCGACGCTTTCACGTCTGGAACGCATGGCCGAAAAAAGTGCGCAGAATCTCGTGGACGCGCTGGAAAAAAGCAAACACACCACGCTGGCGCGTTTCCTGTTTGCGCTCGGTATTCGGCATGTGGGGGAAACGACCGCCAAAGACCTAGCGCGATATTTCGGTCATCTGGATGTCATCATGCGGGCGGATCATGCGGCTCTGCTTGCCGTGCCGGACGTCGGCCCGGTCGTGGCGCAAAGCATTGCGGATTTCTTTGCCGAGTCGCATAACCGCGAAGTCGTGCAGCAATTGCAGGCCGCCGGTGTGCATTGGGAGAGTCACAGCGGCGACCGGGAGCATCTTCCGCTGTCCGGACAAACATGGGTGCTGACCGGAACGCTCGCCAGCATGAGTCGCGATGAGGCAAAATCAAGGCTGGAAGCACTGGGTGCAAAAGTCGCCGGCAGCGTTTCCAAAAAAACCGGCTGTGTCATCGCCGGTACCGAAGCCGGCAGCAAACTCGACAAGGCGCGCGAACTCGGCGTGACAATATGGGACGAGCAGGCCTTCCTGCAAAATTTGAAGGGATGGGAACAGTCATGAAACAAAAAATTACCAAAGCTGTCTTCCCGGTTGCCGGATTGGGCAGCCGATTTCTGCCCGCGACCAAGGCGACCGCCAAAGAGATGCTGCCGGTTGTGGACAAACCGCTGATTCAGTACGCGGTGGAAGAAGCCGTTGCCGCAGGCATTACTGACATGGTGTTCATTACCGGTCGCAACAAGCGCGCGATCGAGGATCATTTCGACAAGGCCTACGAACTGGAAGCGACTCTGGAGGCTGGCGGCAAGACCGAATTGTTGCGGCTGGTGCAATCGGTGGTGCCCAGTCATGTCAACTGTATTTACATCCGCCAGGCCGAACCGCTGGGCCTGGGCCACGCCGTGCTTTGCGCCAAACCGGTGATTCAGGATGAGCCGTTTGCCGTACTGCTCGCCGATGACCTTATCGACGGTGAGCCGCCCATCGTCAAACAAATGGTTGATGTTTTCGCCCAACACCAGTGTTCCATTCTCGGCGTGCAGGACGTGCCGCGAGCCCACACCAAACAATACGGTATCGTCAGCAGCAGCAACATCGAACCGAATGTGGAAAAAGTGCACGGCATCGTCGAAAAACCCAAACCCGAAGTCGCCCCCTCAACACTGGCAGTTGTTGGCCGCTATATTCTTACGCCGCGCATCTTCCATCATCTCGAAAACGTGGCGCCGGGCGCTGGCGGAGAACTCCAGCTTACCGACGGTATTGCCGCGCTGATGCTCGAGGAAACGCTGCTGGCGTATCGCTACAACGGCATCCGCTATGACTGCGGTTCCAAGCTGGGTTACCTGCAGGCGCAGGTGGCGTTCGGCCTCAAACATGCCGAGCTGCGCACGGAATTTGCGGAGTACCTCAAAACGGTCTGCTGATCTTGGATACCCGCGAAGCCGAACAATTGCTGGCCGATGCCGAGCAGATTGTGAGCGCGCAAGCCGTGCAGTCTGCCCTGCGGGATTTGGCACAACGGATCAATTCAAATCTGGCTGGGCAGTTTCCGCTGGTGTTGCCCGTGATGACCGGTGCTTCGGTATTTTGCGGGCAACTGCTGCCCTTGCTGACTTTTCCGCTGGCGCTCGATTACCTGCATGTGTCGCGCTACGGTGCGGCAGAGCAGGGCGGTGCATTAAGCTGGAAGTCCCTCCCGGAGGCGAGCAGCTTGCAAGGCCGGAGCGTGCTGGTCGTGGACGATATTCTCGATGCGGGAGAAACCTTGCAAGCGATCCGGGACAGGCTGCTGGCCCTGGGCGCGGCCCGGGTTTACAGCGCAGTGTTTGCCGAGAAACAGACGGGTAGAATCAAGCCCGTTCAGGCCGACTTTGTGGGACTGGAACTTCCGGACCGGTTTGTCTTCGGGTATGGCATGGATATTCGCGGCGTCTGGCGCAACCTGCCGGCGATTTACGCACTCAAGGAGCAATAACATGTTGGCGATTATCGGCGGACGAGGCTTAACCCAGTTGGTCAATCTGGAAATTACCCACCGGCAGGTGATGCGCACGCCCTATGGCGAACCCTCCGGCGCCTTCATTTTCGGAAAGCTGAACCAGCAGGAAGTTATTTTTCTGGCGCGCCACGGTTACGGCTACACCATCCCGCCGCATCTTGTAAATTACCGCGCCAATCTCTGGGCCTTGCGCGAACAGGGTGTGCGCGATGTGGTGTCGATTGCCACCGTCGGCAGCATTCGTCCCGATCTGACGCCGGGCACTATTGTTTTGCCCGATCAGGTCATGGATTACACCCACGGCCGCGACGCCACCTTTTTTGATGCCATCGACAAACCCTATCGCAATATCGATTTCACCATGCCGTACTGCCCCAGGCTGCGCCGCCGTATCCTGCAAAGTGCGCGCCAAGCGGACGAGCCCTGTCTGAATGGTGGCGTGTACGCGGCGACCCAGGGGCCGCGGCTGGACAGCATTGCCGAAGTCAACCGCTATGCCAGCGATGGTGCGGACATGGTCGGAATGACCGGCATGCCGGAAACCGCACTGGCGATGGAGCTGGATCTCAACTATGCCGCCATCGCGGTGGTCGCAAATTACGCGGCCGGTCGCGGTGACAGCCGCCACGGCATCAATATGGAACGCCTGAAGGAAACGGCCAACACAGCCATGCAAAAAGTGCGGAATATTCTTGAGCATCTGGTGGTCTGCCCTGTGGAAGAGGAGCGCTAAGAAATGACGGTGCGGAACGTTTTGCGCATGGGCGACCCACGTTTGCAACAGCTTGCCGAGCCGGTGAGCGATTTCGGTACCGAGGCCTTGCGGCGGTTGCTGGAAGATATGCGCGACACCATGCGAGCCACGAACGGTGCAGGCCTGGCGGCGCCCCAGATCGGTGTTCCGCTGCGTGTGGTGATCTTTGGTTTTAAGCACAACGCGCGTTATCCCGATGCGGGCGAAGTGCCCGAAACCGTGCTCATCAACCCGCAGATCACGCCCGTGGGAGACGTGATCGAAGAAGGCTGGGAAGGCTGCCTGAGTCTGCCCGGCTTGCGCGGATGTGTACCGCGCTTCAGTCAGATCAGCTATACGGGCCGTGACGAAACCGGGGCGCTGATTGCGCGCACGGTCGGTGGATTCCACGCCCGCGTAGTGCAACACGAGTGTGATCATCTCGACGGCATTCTGTATCCGATGCGCATGCGCGACATGCGCAAATTCGGCTTTACCTCCGAGTTGTTTCCGGAACGCGAAGTGCCGGAAGAATGAGTCACGTTCAAGCCGCTACGCTAAAGCGTTATGCTTGGCTGTCGATTGCGGCAGCCGTCGCCACCATTCTGCTCAAGGGGATTGCCTGGTGGCTGACCGGGTCCGTCGGCCTGCTATCCGATGCGATGGAATCCTTCGTCAACCTGGCGGGCGCGCTGATGGCGCTGGCCATGCTTTCACTGGCGGCCGAACCCGCCGACGAAAAACATGCGTACGGTCATGGCAAGGCGGAATATTTTTCAAGTGCATTCGAAGGATTCCTGATTCTCCTCGCGGCGCTGAGCATTGCCTATGCCGCGGTTGATCGTCTGCTGCATCCGCAAGCGCTGGAATCGGTCGGTGTGGGTTTGGCCGTCTCGGTCGTGGCGTCGATCATCAATTTACTTACCGCTCGAACCCTGATGAAAGTCGGTCGCGCGCATCATTCGATTACGCTGGAAGCCGATGCCCATCATTTGCTCACGGATGTCTGGACTTCGGTGGGTGTAATTTTCGGGGTGGTGCTGGTCTGGCTTGGCGGCTGGCTGTGGCTGGATCCGGTGATTGCGTTGCTGGTGGCGGCGAATATCGTCTGGACGGGCTGGCACTTGTTGCGTCGTTCGGCCGCCGGCTTGATGGATGCTTCGCTTCCGGACGAACAATGCCATGCGATTGAAGCCGTGCTGGAAAAGTATCGTGCCCAGGGACTGGATTTCCACGCGTTGCGTACCCGTCAGGCCGGCATGCGCGCCTTCGTGACGCTGCATGTCATGGTGCCGGGTGAATGGAGCGTGCAGCAGGGGCACGACTGGTTGGAACGCATCGAACACGATATCCGGCTTGCTGTGCCGCAAGCCCATGTCACCACACATCTGGAACCGCTGGAAGACCCCTTGTCGCTTTCGGACGAGGGCCTCGACCGTCTTCACCGCTAGTTATTCTCCGCGCGGGTGCACCATGTCGGCGGCAACCACCCAGCGGTCGAAATCTTCCCCGGAGACATAACCCAGCACCTGCGCCGCTTCCTTCAGTGTGCTGCCATCATGGTGTGCGCGCTTCGCGATTTCGGCGGCGCGGTCGTAACCAATATGCGGCGTAAGCGCCGTGACCAGCATCAGCGAGCGCTGCATCTGCTCGGCAATCCGGGCGGTGTTGGCCTGAATTCCGCGCGCGCAGTGTGCCTCGAAACTCGCCATCCCGTCGGCCAGCAGCCGCACGCTTTGCAGGAAATTGTGCGCGATCATGGGGCGGAAGACATTCAGCTCGAAGTTGCCCGAAGCGCCACCAAAGTTGATTGCCACATCGTTGCCGAAAACCTGGCAGCACAGCATGGTCAGCGCTTCGCTCTGGGTCGGATTGACCTTGCCCGGCATAATCGAACTGCCCGGTTCGTTTTCCGGAATGCTGATCTCGCCCAGTCCCGAGCGCGGGCCGGACGCCAGCCAGCGAACATCATTGGCGATTTTCATCAGCGCTGCCGCGAGGGTCTTGAGTGCGCCATGTGCCGCGACCAATTCATCATTGCTGGCCAGCGCGGCGAATTTGTTGGCAGCGCTTTCGAACGGCAGACCCAGCGCCTGGTCGAGTTCTGCGGCCACGCGTTCGCCAAAAGCGGCATGCGTATTCAGCCCCGTGCCGACCGCCGTGCCCCCGACGGCCAGCCGGTGCAACGGCCCCAGCGTCGCCGTTATCGCGGCCTCGGCGTGATCGAGCTGGGCAACGTAGCCGGAGAATTCCTGTTCCAGCGTCAGCGGCGTCGCGTCCTGTAAATGCGTCCGGCCAATTTTCACGATCCCTGCAAACTCGCGGGATTTCTGCGCCAGTGTGGCGCGCAGTTCACGCAGAGCGGGCAGCAGTTGACGGCTGACAGCTTCGGCGGCAGCCACATGCATTGCGGTCGGGAAAATGTCGTTCGACGACTGGCCCAGATTTACCTCGTCGTTGGGGTGAACCTTGCGTGCCATGCCGCGCTCGCCGCCGAGCAGTTCCGACGCACGGTTCGCCAGCACTTCGTTCATGTTCATATTGCTCTGCGTGCCGGAACCGGTCTGCCAGACCGACAGCACGAATTCCGCATCATGCTGACCCGCGAGTACTTCATCCGCCGCCTGCACGATAGCTTTGGCTTTAGTGGCATCGAGCAGTCCAAGATCCTGGTTCACCCGTGCCGCGGCGCGCTTGACCGAGGCCAGCGCCCGCACGAGTTCGCGCGGCATTTGTTCGATCGAGATATGGAAGAACTGAATCGAGCGCTGCGTCTGCGCCCCCCAAAGTCGCTCTGCGGGCACCTCGATCGTGCCAAAGGAATCGCGTTCGGTGCGGTGGCTCATGATGTTCCTCAGGCGGCGACGAGTTCGCGCAATACGAACGGCAGGATGCCGCCGTTGCGGTAGTAATCCACTTCGATGGGCGTGTCGATGCGGAGCAGGAGCTCAACGGTTTGCGAGCTGCCGTCCTTGCGGGTGATGGTCAGCGTTACATCCTGTTGCGGTTTGATGTCACCGTTGAGCCCGCTGATGTCGAACGTTTCCTCGCCGGTGAGATTGAGCGTCGCCAGCGAATCGCTGCCCTTGAATTGCAGCGGTAGCACGCCCATGCCCACCAGATTGCTGCGGTGGATGCGTTCGTAGCTCTTGGCGATCACGGCTTTTACGCCCAGCAGTTGTGTGCCTTTGGCAGCCCAGTCACGCGATGAACCGGTGCCGTATTCCTCGCCCGCGAAAATGACGGTCGGGGTGCCGGCGGCGATGTGCTTCATCGCGGCGTCATAAATCGGCATCTGCTCGCCGTTGAACAGGGTGTAGCCGCCTTCGATGCGGCTGCCGTCCGCGTTCGGCGGCAGCATCAGATTTTTCACACGCACATTGGCGAAGGTGCCGCGCATCATCACCTCGTGGTTGCCCCGGCGCGAGCCGTAGCTGTTGAAGTCCTTAATCTCGACTTTATGCGCTTGCAGATATTGACCTGCGGGTGTCGTGGGCTTGAAGCTGCCCGCCGGGCTGATGTGATCGGTGGTCACGGAATCGCCGAACAGCGCCAGCGCTTTCGCGCCCCGGATGTCGCCGACTTCGGGCGTCGCTGCTTCAAAGAACGGCGGGCAGGCGATGTAGGTGGAATCGTCCCATTGGTACTGGTTGCCGGTGGGCGCTTCGATGGCGTTCCACAGCGGCAGATCCTTGGTGAGATCGGAATACAGTTTCCGGTACACGGCCGGATCGGCGGCATACTTCATCATGGTCGCCACCTCATGGCTGTTGGGCCAGATGTCCTTCAGGTACACGGCTTGGCCGTCGCTGCCGGTGCCCAGTGGCTCGGTCGAGAGGTCAATGTTGGCCTTGCCCGCGATGGCATAAGCGACGACCAGCGGTGGGCTGGCGAGGAAGTTGGCCTTGATGTTCGGATGGATGCGCGCCTCGAAATTGCGGTTGCCGGAAAGTACGGCAGCGCACACGAGGTTGTTATCGACGATGGTTTTCTCGATGTCTTCGCGCAGTGGACCGGCGTTGCCGATACACGTGGTGCAGCCGTAGGCCGCCACGCTGAAGCCCAGTTGTTCCAGCGATTGCAGCAGACCGGCGTTGGTCAGATATTCGGTGACCACGCGCGATCCCGGCGCCAGTGAAGTCTTGATATGCGGCGCAACTTTCAGCCCTTTGGCCACAGCCTTTTTCGCCAGCAGGCCGGCGGCCAGCAGCACGCCGGGATTGGAGGTGTTGGTGCAGGAGGTGATTGCAGCGATCAGCACATCGCCGTTGCCGATTTCCAGATTATCCTTGCCGGTGGCGTGGCGCTTGCCCAAATTCTCTGCGGGCTGGTTGAAACCGTTCTCGGCCACCGGCTTGCTGAACAGACTGTTGAAAGTGTCCTTCATTGCGGGCAGGGCAATACGGTCCTGCGGGCGCTTGGGGCCGGACAGCGAAGGAACAATGCTGTCCAGATCGAGTTCCACCACGCTGCTGTAATCAATGCTACCGTCGGCGGGGATGCCGAACAGGCCCTGCGCCTTGAAGTAGGATTCGAAGGCATCCACTTCCTCGCCGGTGCGGCCGGTATTTTTCATGAACTGCACCGTCACCTCGTCCACCGGGAAAAAGCCCATGGTCGCACCGTATTCGGGCGCCATATTCGCAATCGTGGCGCGATCGGGCAGCGACAGCGCCGAGGTGCCTTCACCGAAGAACTCGACGAATTTACCCACCACTTTCTGTTTGCGCAGCAGCTCGGTGACCGTCAGCACCAGATCGGTCGCGGTTACGCCTTCGCGCAGTTTGCCCTTCAGTTGCACGCCCACCACGTCGGGCGTCAGAAAGTACACAGGCTGGCCCAGCATGCCGGCTTCCGCCTCGATCCCGCCCACGCCCCAGCCGACTACGCCGATGCCGTTGATCATGGTGGTGTGGCTGTCGGTGCCGACCAATGTGTCCGGGTAATAAACGCCGTCCTTGTGCTGCACGCCGCGCGCCAGATATTCCAGATTTACCTGGTGCACGATGCCGATGCCGGGCGGTACAACCTTGAAGGTATCGAAGGCCTGCATGCCCCACTTCATGAAGCGGTAGCGTTCCTTGTTGCGCTCGAATTCCAGCGCCATGTTGGTCTTCAGCGCATCGGGGTTGTTATAGCTGTCGATCTGCACCGAGTGATCGACGACAAGATCCACCGGCACCAGAGGCTCAATAATCTTGGGATCTTTTCCGGCCTTGGCGGCGGCATCGCGCATCGCGGCCAGATCGGCCAGCAGCGGCACACCGGTGAAATCCTGCAAAACGATGCGCGCGACCACGAAAGGAATTTCCTCGGTGCGCGGCGCGTTCGGCTTCCAGTTTGCCAGCTCGCGCACGTGCTGCTCGGTCACCTTCTTGCCGTCGCAATTGCGCAACACCGATTCCAGCACGATGCGAATAGATACCGGCAAGCGCGAAATATCGCCGATGCCAGCCGCCTGAAGCGCCGGCAGCGAGTAATAAGTGCCCGATTTGCCCGAGGCGAGATTGAAAGACTGGCGCGAATTGAACAAGTGAGTTGACATGGGACGAGCTCCGGGATGGCCGTGAAAAGATAGCCGCGATTATAAGGTAAGCCGGAGCCCTTTCGTGCCTGAAAATGCGGGTGAATCTAGTTCTTTTGCTTCTCGGTTCGCGTTTGCGCGTGTTGCAGCGCGTGCTGATAAATGACGGTCAGATCCTGTTCGCTTACGTCGATCGTGCTATCCATCCGGGAAAGCGCCCATTCAAAATCGGCATGTTCGAGCGTAATAAACGGCCCGGGTTTTGGCGGTGCAGCGGCTGCGGCAGCTTGCATCGGATAGCGCCGTTCCGGCAGCAGATTATTGATCACCAGACCGAGAACCAGAAAAGTCAGCGCATTGGCCGCAACGATATACAGCGCCCACAGTTCACCCATCGGATGAAACTGCTGACTCGCCAGCACCAGTGTCAACGCGGTAGCTGCCCCCGGCGGATGCAGGCAATGCATGTAATACATCAGGAAAATGGCCATGCCCACGGCGGCAGCGCCTGCCAGCACGGGATCGTGAATCCACACGCCAAACCACCAGCCGGGAAGAGAGGAAATCAGATGCCCGCCAACCAGATTCCAGGGTTGCGCGAGCGGACTGTGCGGAACCGCAAACAAAAGCACCGCCGACGCGGCGATCGAACCCAGCATCACGATCTGGTAAGGGCCTTGCGGCAGTGCATGCAACACCAGCCCCAGCACCAGAATTGCCACTCCGCCCGCGATGCCGCTGCGCACTTTTTCAGCCAGCGAAACGGGGCTGACCTGGGGACGGAAACGTCTGAAGAAATCGTTCATGGCTTTTGGCCTCTGGCAAGATTGCACGCATGTTAAGACGCGGCGGGGCAGGACTCAACCTTTCTTGTAGCAGGGTATGTGATATGCAATATGCATAGACTGAAATATATAGGCTTTTAGTTTTAGAAAAAATTTCTACTCCCGGAATTCGATTGTTGACCTTCCAAAGGTTTATTATCCTGCTCCTGCAAAGCTCGTCTGGTGAGCTTGGGGTATGTTGAAGTGCCCGTCTCTAAAACCGATTTATACATAAAAACTATGGCTAAAAAGTCTCAGGAAAAAATTGTCAAAGAAGAACCGCTAGAAAAACAACTCTGGAAGGCCGCCGATAAGCTGCGCAAGAACATCGACGCCGCAGAATACAAACACGTGGTCCTCGGGCTGATCTTCCTGAAATACATCTCCGACTCATTCGAGGAGATGTACACCACGCTGCAAAAAGGCGAAGGCGAAATGGCCGGAGCTGATCCCGAAGACAAGGACGAATACAAAGCTGAGAACATCTTCTTCGTGCCGCCCGAGGCGCGCTGGTCGTTCTTGCTGGCGAAAGCCAAGTTACCCGACATCGGCAGCCATGTCGATGCGGCGATGGATGCCATCGAAAAAGAAAACCCCATCCTCAAGGGCGTGCTGCCCAAGGTGTTCGCGCGGCAAAACCTCGACCCCGCTAGCCTTGGCGGCTTGATCGATCTGGTGGGCAACATCGCGCTGGGCGATGCCAAGGCACGCAGCGCCGACGTGCTGGGCCATGTGTTCGAATACTTCCTCGGCGAATTTGCGCTGGCCGAAGGCAAGCAAGGCGGGCAGTTCTACACGCCGCGCAGCATTGTCGAATTGCTAGTCGCCATGCTGGAGCCCTACAAAGGCCGCGTGTTCGACCCCTGCTGCGGCTCGGGCGGCATGTTTGTGCAATCGGAAAAATTCGTCAGCGAGCATCAGGGCAAGGTCAACGACATCTCCATCTACGGTCAGGAAAGCAACCAGACAACTTGGCGGCTAGCCAAGATGAACCTCGCTATCCGCGGCATCGACGCCTCGCAGGTAAAGTGGAACAACGAAGGCTCTTTCCTCAACGATGCGCACAAAGACCTCAAGGCCGATTACATCATCGCCAACCCGCCGTTCAACGTCAGTGACTGGAGTGGTGAACTGCTGCGCAACGATGGACGCTGGAAATACGGCGCGCCGCCAGCGGGCAATGCCAACTTCGCTTGGCTGCAACACTTCATCTACCACCTCGCCCCCAATGGAAGAGCAGGCGTGGTGCTCGCTAAAGGCGCGCTCACCAGCAAGACCAGCGGCGAAGGCGACATCCGCAAAGCGCTCATCGCCGATGGCAACCTCATCGACTGCATCGTCAACCTGCCCGCCAAGCTGTTTCTCAATACCCAGATACCGGCGGCGCTGTGGTTCATGAATAGAGCGAGAACCAATGGCCACCGGCGCAAGGGCGAAATCCTGTTCATCGACGCACGCAACCTCGGCCACCTCATCAACCGCCGCACCAAAGAACTCTCGCATGAGAACATCCAGCAGATTACTGCCACGTACCAAGCCTGGCGCACAGGCGAGGCAGCGTATGAAGACGTGAAAGGTTTCTGTGCATCGGTGCCGCTCTCGCGGGTGGCAGAACTGGACTACGTGCTCACGCCGGGCCGCTATGTTGGCCTGCCGGACGAAGAGGACGACTTTAACTTTGCCGAGCGCTTCGCCCAACTCAAGGCCGAATTCGAAGCGCAGTTGCTGGAAGAGGCAAAGCTGAACAAGGCCATTGCCGAGAATCTGGCGAAGGTGAAGGTATGAGTGCTTGGCAGGAAATTGAGCTGGCTAGCGCTATAAAGACAAATCAAGGTACTGTCGACGCCACCTATCCTTTTCAGGAAATCAAATATTTGGATACAGGCTCAATAACGAGGGGAAAAATCGATGGTCTTCAATCCCTACCCATTTCCAGTGCGCCAAGCAGAGCGAAGAGATTGGTCAAGGATGGCGACATTGTCTATTCAACTGTTCGCCCAATTCAACGGCACTATGGGTACATTCAAAATCCGCCTGAAAATTTAGTTGTCTCAACCGGATTTGCTGTTATTTCCTGTGATGAAAAGAAGCTGGACTCTAAGTTTCTTTATTACTATTTGTCGTTTGATTTGATAGTTGAAGAACTGGATATTATTGCGGAAGCATCGACATCCACATACCCGTCCCTAAAGCCTTCAGATATTGAGAAGTTAACGGTCTGCTTACCGGTTTTGCTAAATGAACAAAAAGCCATCGCTGCCGTCCTCAGCAGCCTCGACAACAAAATCAACCTGCTGCACCGCCAGAACAAAACCCTCGAAGCCATGGCCGAAACCTTGTTCCGCCAATGGTTCGTTGAAGAGGCGCAGGAGGATTGGAACGAGTTCAGCCTTAGCGATTTCGCCACGCATTTAAAGGGAAATGTCGTACCTACGAAAACCCCAGACAAGGTTTTTCATCACTACAGCCTGCCTGCTTTTGATGCTGGAATGAGACCGACGATGGAGGCTGGTAGCGAAATACTGAGCAATAAATACGCAGTCAAGCCTTGGACAATCCTTGTGTCAAAGTTGAATCCAAGGTTTCCGCGAATATGGCCTATCGGCGATCTAACAGGAAGTGATGCAATCTGCTCTACCGAGTTTCAGGTGTTCGCGCCAAAGAGCCCAAATCTTTTTGGCTACATATATTTTTTTCTCCGCTCAGGCGATGCCAAGGATGAGTTGACGATGGCTGCGTCGGGTACAAGTGGAAGTCATCAAAGGGTAAGACCGGAAGATATTCTCAACATCAAAACAAATTTGCCATCTATGGATTTGGCCGCGCAGTATTCTGCGCTGGTTATGCCAAACATCAGAAAACTGTGGGCCAACAATGAGCAGATACAATCGCTCGAAAAGCTCCGCGACACCCTGCTGCCCAAGCTGATGAGCGGCGAGGTAAGGGTTGAGATTAACTAATACTTTGAGGCATCCATTATGAGCGAGTACAAGTTTTCTTCTTTCCAAGTAAAAAGATTTCGTTCGTTGATGGATGTAAAGATAGACATAGATGACAACCTGCCAGTGGCTATCTGTGGCGAAAACAATATCGGAAAAACTAATTTTTTACGGGCGCTAAATGTATTTTTTAACCATCCATTTAGAGATGATGTTTATGATCCGAAGGCGGATATTCCTCATCATATTTACTATGGTTCTCAAGGAGCAGGCGCAAAGACAGAGTTGATCGGTACCTTTAAGAAGGACAAGAAATCGACAAGTTTGAAAGTAACTTTTCTAAATGACGGCTCGATAACATACCACTTGGGAGGCAAACTTATTGAAGTTGATGCAGCAATTGAGTTGCTCGCCAATTTTCATTATCTATTCGTTGAATCGCACAACATTGACCTTCCATCACTAATTTCAGTGGTACTTGAGAGGGATGGTCTGCTTCCTCTGGATACCAAGAGAGCAAAGCAATCAGAACCATTAGCCAAACTCGGAGAATTTATCTCGCTATCTCAGAAAGCGATTTCTGACATTGAAAAGCAAATAAATATTTGTTTTGATAAGTTGACGGACTTTGATGGTGTTCTGAAAGGGAAGCATATTCGGATACAGTTTGCTGAGTTTGAAAGGCTAAGGGATGTTGTTAAAACGATGACCCAAATTACTTTGTCTGATGGGAATACACATGGGATTGCTTCAAAAGGAAGCGGAGCTCAACGAGCAGTATTTCTTTCTTTGATGCAATTTATTGCAAAAAACTCAAAAAAGAAAATTATCTGGGGAATAGATGAGCCTGAAGCTTTTCTCCAGCCCCGTCTGCAAAAGAAGGTTTCACAAGTCATTAATGAAATTGTCGGGGAGCAGAATCAGCCGGTGATTTTGACTACACACTCTCAGCATTTCATTAATCTGAATAATCTGAACAGCACGCATATATTTGTTGGAACCATTGAAGAGAGAACTTACCGTCGAAAACCAGATAGAGTTTTCTATGAGGTCAATACAAAACCCTATAGATGTACTTCTGATTTCGAAAAGGCACAATGCATAAAGAACCATCTTGGCATAAGTAACAATGATGGCTGGGAGGTTATGCCTTACAACATCATTGTTGAGGGCGAAGAGGATAAGAAGTATCTCGCGACTCTCATGTCAGCCCTAAATTTACCTACACCAAATATCGTGTGGTCGGGCGGTGCATCAAAAATTGCTGGGTACTTGCAATACTACGATAACTTTGCAGAAGACCTTTCATACAAGCCTGAATTTATTTGTATGTTTGATAATGATCCTGAGGGGCGTGAACAAGCAAAGAAGGTTAAGACATATAAGCATCTCAAAGTATCGAAAGTGGCAATGCCTAGATATGACGGGGCTTTGCCAGTAGCAAATGCTGATGAAAATTGGGAAATTGAAGATTTTTTGCCGCCAAGTTTAATTGTTTCTGCGGTCAATTCCATACTAAAGAAAACGAAGTACAAAGGAATTTCGGCAGCTCAGATTAAGCAAAGGAGTAAGGTTGCGCACAAGGGTAAGCAAATATTAAATTTCTGCGAAGAGTGCCTTGCTCAAAATAACCCTGATCTGCCCCGTTTGGTAATTGATGATCAGGGCCGAAAGTTGCAGATATGTCAAAAATTTTGTGATCAATCCGAAGATGGTGATCTTGCTAATCTGCTCTCTGAAGAGCAGAAGAATTTTCTAATATCGTTAGCTAAATGAGTAAGCTCACCGAATCCGCCATCGAAGACTTCGCCATCAAGTTGTTGGGGCGCCTGGGCTACGACTACATCCATGCGCCGGACATCGCGCCGGATGGCGACAGGCCAGAACGCAGCCGTTACGACGAGGTGCTGCTGACCGGGCGGCTGGAATCGGCACTCAAGCGCATCAACCCCAAGCTGTCGCCTGCATTGCTGCAAGCAGGCTTAAAGGAGGTGCAGCGTATCCATTCGCCCGAACTGCTGGCGAACAACGAGGCATTCCATCGTTTGCTCACCGAGGGCGTGCCGGTATCCGTCCACAAAGATGGCGGCGAGCGCGGCGAGCGGGTGTGGCTGATTGACTTCGCCAAACCAGAGAACAACGAGTTCGTCGTCGCCAACCAGTTCACGGTGATCGAGAACCACCAGAACAAGCGGCCCGACCTGGTGCTGTTTGTGAACGGCATGCCGCTGGTGGTGATCGAGCTGAAAAACGCCGCCGATGAAAACGCCACCATCAAGGCGGCGTATCAGCAACTGGAAACCTACAAGCAGGCCATCCCCAGCCTGTTTACGTCCAATGCATTTGTGGTGATCTCCGACGGGCTGGAGGCCAAGGCGGGTTCACTCTCGGCGGGCTATTCGCGTTTCATGAGCTGGAAGAGTGCGGACGGCAAGGCGGAGGCTTCGCATCTGGTGAGTCAGTTAGAGGTGCTGATTAACGGCATGCTGAACAAGGCGACGCTGCTCGACTTGGTGCGCCATTTCATCGTCTTCGAGAAATCGAAGAAGGAAGACCCCAAGACCGGGGTGATCACGATCAGCACGGTGAAGAAGCTGGCAGCGTATCACCAGTATTACGCGGTGAACGCGGCGGTGGCTTCCACGCTGCGCGCGGCAGACATGGCCGAGCTGAAAGCGGCGCAGTCTCCGGCCAGCTACGGCCTGCCCGGTGTGGCGCAACAGCCCAAGGGCGACAAGAAGGCCGGGGTGGTGTGGCATACGCAGGGTTCGGGCAAGTCGTTGTCGATGGTGTTCTACACCGGCAAGATCGTGCTGGCGCTGGATAACCCGACGATACTGGTGATCACAGACCGCAACGATCTGGACGACCAGTTGTTCGACACGTTCGCAGCTTCCAAACAGTTGCTGCGGCAGGAACCGGTGCAGGCAGGGAGTCGCGAGCAGTTGAAGGAATTGCTCAAAGTCGGTTCTGGCGGAGTGATCTTTTCCACCATCCAGAAATTCCAGCCGGAAGAGGGCAATGTGTACGAGCAGTTGTCCGCCCGCAAAAATATTGTGGTGATCGCCGACGAGGCACACCGCACGCAATACGGCTTCAGCGCCAAGACGGTGGACGACAAGGATGCCAGCGGCGAGGTGATCGGCAAAAAGGTAGTGTACGGCTTCGCCAAATATCTGCGCGATGCGTTGCCGAACGCGACCTATCTGGGCTTTACCGGCACCCCGATTGAAAAGACCGACGTAAACACCCCGGCGGTGTTCGGCAATTACGTGGACATCTACGACATCGCGCAAGCGGTGGAAGACGGCGCGACGGTGCGCATCTATTACGAGAGCCGCTTGGCGAAGGTGGGCCTCTCCGACGAAGGCAAGAAACTAATCGCCGAGCTGGACGAAGAGCTTGATCAGGACGAACTGACCGAGACGCAGAAAGCCAAGGCCAAGTGGACCAAGATGGAAGCGCTGATCGGCAGCGAGCAGCGTATCAAGAATATTGCCAAAGACATCGTGGCGCACTTCGAGGCGCGGCAGCAGGTGTTTGCTGGCAAGGGCATGGTCGTGAGCATGTCGCGGCGCATTGCGGCAGAGTTGTATGCGGAGATCGTGCGGCTGAAGCCGGAATGGCACGACGACGATTTGAACAAGGGCATGATCAAGGTGGTGATGACGGCGGCAAGCAGTGATGGCCCGTTGCTGGCCAAGCACCACACCACCAAAGATCAGCGCCGCACACTGGCAGAGCGCATGAAGAATGACGACGATCCGCTCAAGTTGGTGATTGTGCGCGACATGTGGCTGACCGGTTTTGATGCGCCCAGCATGCACACGCTCTACATCGACAAACCGATGAAGGGCCACAACCTGATGCAGGCGATTGCGCGAGTGAACCGTGTGCACAAGGACAAGCCCGGCGGCTTGGTGGTGGACTACTTGGGCATTGCCGCCGATCTGAAAGAAGCGCTGTCGTTCTATTCCGATGCGGGTGGCAAGGGTGACCCGACGCTGGCGCAGGAGCAGGCGGTGAGCCTGATGCTGGAAAAGCTGGAAGTGGTTTCGGCGATGTACAGCGGTTTTGCCTATGAGGATTATTTCGCGGCGGAGACTTCACGCAAGCTGTCGCTGATACTGGAAGCGGAAGAACACATCCTCGGGCTGGATGACGGACGCAAGCGTTACATTAACGAAGTGACGGCGCTATCGCAGGCATTCGCCATTGCCATTCCGCACGATCAGGCGATGGACGCCAAGGATGAGGTTGGTTTCTTCCAAGCGGTGAAGGCACGACTGGCAAAGTTTGACGGCACGGGAAATGGCTTAAGCAACGAAGAACTTGAAACCACTATTCGACAAGTTATCGATCAGGCGCTGGTGTCTGAAAAGGTGATTGATGTATTCGATGCAGCGGGCATTAAGAAGCCTGATATTTCAGTTCTGTCCGATGAGTTCCTCGCCGAGTTGAAAGACTTCAAGCACAAGAACGTAGCGCTTGAAGTGCTGAAGAAACTGCTCAATGACGAGTTGCGAGTGCGTGCCAAGAAGAACCTTGTACAGAGTAAGAGCTTGATGGAGATGCTGGAAAACGTCATCAAGAAATACCACAACAAGGTGCTGACCGCCGCCGAGGTGATGGATGAGCTCATCAAGATCAGCAAGGAGATTGTTGCCTCCGATGCCGAAGCTTCGCATTTGGGATTGAGCGATTTTGAGTATGCGTTCTATACGGCGGTGGCAAATAACGCGAGCGCCAAAGAATTGATGCAGCAAGACAAGCTACGTGAGTTGGCTGTGGTGTTGACTCAGCGGGTACGAGAGAACGCTTCTATCGACTGGACGATCAAGGAAAGCGTGAAGGCCAAACTAAAGGTGATCGTGAAACGCACTCTGCGCCAATTTGGCTATCCGCCTGACATGCAGTTGCTGGCGACCGAGACGGTGCTGAAGCAGGCAGAGATGATTGCGGATGAAATTTCAGCGGTATGAAGTGGTTGGGGGCAATTTACATACCGGGTTTAACTTTTACTCATGATCGTGCGTGCGCAGGTGATGCCGCTGCGTACCGCAGCTTCCAGTGTGGCCGGGTAATCGCCGGCGGTGTAATCCCCCGCGAGGAATAAGCCGGGTAGGGGTGTTGATTGCCCGGGGCGGTGGAGGTTGGGTGCGCAGCAGAAGGTGGCGCGTTTTTCAGCGATGACCTGGTACCAGTGTGGCAATTCGACAATGCCGAATTGTTTGCGCAATTCGGCGATCACCTTCATGCAAAGTTCGTCGTGGGTGAGTTGCTGATGGGCGCCTTCGGCGCTGATGACGCTGGCGATCAGGCCCGGCTGCCCACTGATTTTCCCCTTGTCGAATAGCCACTGGCTGGTGCTCTGATGCAGGCCGATCATGGCGTGCGGCAGGGCGGTTTGCGCCGGATATTGCAGGTACACGGTGTAGATTGGTTGCGTTTGCAGGGCGTCAATTTTTGCCACCACACCGGCCAATTCGGGCAACGGGCGTAACAGTTTGGCGGCGGCGGTGGGCGAGGTGGCGCAGATGATGTGGGTGAATGTGTGCACATTTTCGCTGGTGTGAAGCGCGATGCCCTCCGGCGCGGGCTGGAGGGATTCCACGCGGCAGGAAAAATGTATGCTGCCGTGGTGTCGTTCGATGAAGTCAACCGCGCGTTTCGGAAACAGTTGAGTGAAATCAATGCGCGGCAACAGCATGTCGGAATCGGCGCGCCGCCGGCTGAATGCATCGCGCAATACGTTGAGCAGGACTTGCGCGGAGGCTTGTGCGATCGGGGTGTTGAGTGCCGCGATGCACAGGGGTTCCCAGAGTTTTTCAATCAGCGCGGGCGGCTGCCCGTATTGCGCAAGCAGCTCGCTGACGCTGGTGTCCTGTGCGATACGAAAATGTCGCAGACGCATTGCCAGCATGAATCGCATGGCCCGCAGGCGTTCGTTGAATGACAGCCCCTCCGCGCGCAACAGAGCCATCAACAGGTGCAGTGGCGCGGGCAAGCAGGGCGCCTGCAAAGTGAGGTGATTGTGCAGGTCGAGTTGCAGCGGCAGACGCAGAAAGTCCCGCTCGATATTGCCGCCAACCTGTCCGATCAGCCGCAGGGTGTCGTGATAGCAGCCCAGCAATAGGTGCTGGCCATTGTCGAGCTGGGTGTCCTGATGCAGGACGCCGCGCGCCCGTCCGCCCGGCTGGCGCGCGCTTTCAAAGACGGTGACGGGAATGCCGCGAGCGGCCAGTTCGACGGCAGCTGCCATACCGGCATAGCCCGCGCCGATGATGCCGACGTTCAGCTTTTGAGCCACGCCCGGATGGCCAGCCAGCGTTTGTACAGCGGGCCCAGCGATACGCGCTGCTTCAGTACATGGCAGCCGCTGTCTTCCACGGCATCCAGTGTGGCGCGGTAAATTGCCGCCATCACCAGTCCCGCGCGTTGCGCCTTGCGATCCACCGCCGGCAGTTGCGCGAGTGCCTGGTCGTAATAGCGGTGGGCCCGCTCGATTTGGAAGGACATGAGTTTCTGGAAACCTTCGGTTTCCCGTCCCTGGAGAATATCCGCCGCCGTGACGCCAAACTGCTGCATTTCATCCATCGGCAGGTAGATGCGGTTGCGTCGCGCGTCTTCGCCGACATCGCGGATGATGTTGGTAAGTTGAAATGCAATGCCGAGATCGTGCGCGTATTTAAGCGTGCGCCGATCCTTGTAGCCGAAAATTTCCGCCGACAGCAGGCCGACGACCGAGGCGACGCGGTAGCAATAGAGCTGCAGCGATTTGAAATCGGGATAGCGCGGCTGTTCCAGATCCATTTCCATGCCGTCGATAATTTCCAGCAGATATTCCTGCGCGAGCTGGTAACGCCGGACCACCGGCACGAGTGCGCGGCAAACGGGATGCTGCGGGTTGCCGGCGTAGATGTTGGCGACTTCTGCGCGCCACCAGTTCAGCGTGGTGCGCGCAACGCCCGCGTCCGAACATTCGTCCACCACATCATCCACTTCCCGGCAAAACGCATACAGTGCGGTCATGGCATCACGCTGTTCGCGCGGCAGAAAGCGGAAGCTGCCGGTGAAGCTGGAGCCGCTTTGGCGTGCTTTGTCTTCGCAATATTTCTGGGGTGTCATCTTAGAAACGGAACGGGGCAGATTGGACCAGCATGATAAACCAGTCCAGCGGTTTTAAGACCGGACGGTGATTGAACATGTCGTGATGGGCGCTTTCAAGTTTGTCGAGAATGCGCAGGCCGCCGGCGATGATGAGGCGCATTTCAATGCCGATGCGGCCGTGCAGAATGCTGCCCAGCGGCTTACCTGCATGCATCAGCGCACGTGCACGCACGGTCTGAAATTGCATCAGCGCCTGCCATTGAGCGTTGGCATCTTCCTGGGCGATTTGGTGTTCGCCCACGCCGAATTGGGCGAGCTCATCCTGCGGCAGATAGACGCGCCCGATGCGCCAGTCCTTGGCCACGTCCTGCCAGAAATTGATGAGTTGCAGCGATGTGCAAATCGCATCCGAATACGCGAGGTTGACCGGCGTGGCTTCGTCGTAGAGATGCAGCAAAATCTGGCCGACGGGATTGGCCGAGCGGCGGCAGTAGTCCTGTAACTCATCGAAATTCGTATAGCGCTTTTTGACGACATCCTGCGAAAATGCATCGAGCAAATCGTAGAAAGGCCGCAGCGGCAGGGCGTGCGCGGTGATGATGTCGCGCAGATCGCGGAACAGCGGCGTGGTTGGTGACTCGCCGGCTTCAATGAGTTTCAGTTCGCTGCGAAAGCTGTCCAGAAGGGCGAGACGTTCTGCCTCCGGCAGGTCGCCTTCGTCCGCAAAGTCATCGGCCTGACGCGCAAAGTGGTAGATAATTTCGACTGCGCGGCGCAGGCGGCGGGGCAGCAGAATCGATGCAACGGGAAAATTTTCGTAATGCTCGACGCCCATTACCGCAGATCGTTTTTGTGCAACAGGAAGACGAACTGGTCGCCCGCGCTGACTTCCAGCCAGGTGAAAGGCAGATCGGGAAAAGCGGCTTCGAGCGCATCGCGGTTGTAGCCGATTTCCACGACCAAAATGCCGTGATCGGTCAGGTGTTCTGCCGCCTGCGCGAGGATGATGCGGGTGGCATCGAGGCCGTCTTCACCGCTGCCCAGCGCCAGCTTGGGTTCGTGCAGATATTCTTTGGGCAGGGCGGCAACCGAGGGTGCATCCACATAAGGCGGGTTGCTGATGATGATGTCGTATTTTTTACCGGCCAGTTCGCCGAACAAATCGGAGCGAATCAGCTGCACTTTTTCCTGCAAATCGTAATCGGACACATTGCGTTTTGCAACGGCCAGGGCATCTGCGGACAGGTCTGCCGCGTCGATGTGTGCACTCGGGAATGCGTGCGCAGCGAGAATGGCGAGGCAACCGCTGCCGGTGCAAAGATCCAGCACCGAATCAACCGATTCGGGATCGATAACCCAGGGCGCCAGCTGTTCGCGCAGCAGTTCGGCAATGAAGGAGCGCGGCACGATGACCCGCTCGTCCACATAAAAACTGAAGTCACCCAAAAAAGCTTCATTGGTCAGGTAGGCGGCGGGGATACGCTGTTCCACGCGTTTTTCCAGCGTATTCAAAATGCCGAGCAGTTCGGGTCGCGTCAGGGTGGCGTCCAGAAAAGGTTCGAGCCGGTCGAGCGGCAGGTGCAGGTTGTGCAGGATCAAATAGGCGGCTTCGTCATAGGCGTCATCGCTGCCGTGTCCGAAAAACAGCTGGGCCTGGTTGAAACGGCTGACCGCAAAACGCAGGCAGTCACGCACCGTTTTGAGCGAGGAGACCGCCTCGGAAAAGTGGTTGATGTTCATGTCTTCAGGCCAGCAGCTTGCGCAGGGTGAGGTAGTAGATTTCCGAGAGCGCATCCAAATCCGCCACGGCGACGCATTCATTGATCTTGTGGATGGTGGCGTTCAGCGGGCCGACTTCCAGCACTTGCGGGCAGATGTCAGCGATGAAGCGGCCGTCCGACGTGCCGCCGCTGGTCGAGAGTTCGGCCTCGATGCCCTGCACTGTGCGAATTGCGTCGCTGACGGCTTCCACCAGATCACCGCGCGGCGTGAGGTAGGGTTTGCCCGACATCTCCCAGGCCAGTTCATAGTCCAGACCGTGTTTGTCGAGAATGGCATGCACGCGTGCTTTGAGGCTGTCGGGGGTACTGGCCGTCGAGTGGCGGAAGTTAAACAGTATTTCCACGGTGCCCGGCACGACATTGGTTGCGCCGGTGCCGCCGCGGATGTTGGAAATCTGCCAGGACGTCGGCGGGAAATATTCGTTGCCTTCATCCCAGACGGTGGCGGCCAGATCGGCAATGGCGGGCGCGGCCATGTGAATCGGATTTTTGACCAGATGCGGGTAGGCGATATGGCCTTGCACGCCTTTGACGATCAGCGTGCCCGAGAGCGATCCGCGCCGGCCGTTCTTGATGGTGTCGCCGGTTTTGCTGACCGAGGTCGGCTCGCCGACGATGCAGTAGTCCAGCCGTTCGTCGCGTTCCTGCAGGGCTTCGACCACGCGCACGGTGCCGTCCACGGCAACGCCTTCTTCATCCGAAGTCAGCAGCAGCGCGATGGAGCCGCGATGCTGCGGAAATTCGGCGACGAATTTTTCGATCGCGGTGATAAAGGCTGCGAGTGAGCCTTTCATGTCGGAAGCGCCGCGCCCGTAGAGCATGCCGTCGCGCACGGTCGGGGTGAACGGATCACTGTCCCAGCGGTTAACCGGGCCGGTCGGCACCACGTCGGTATGGCCGGCGAAGCAGATCACCGGGGCGCTGTCACCGCGCCGTGCCCAGAGGTTGTCCACTTCGCTGCAGCGCATTCTTTCCAGACTGAATTCGAGCGGGGCGAGACGCGCGCCGAGAATGTCGAGGCAGCCATCGTCCATGGGGGTGAGCGAGCGCCGCGCGATCAGTTGTTGGGTCAGTTCCAGAGTCTTGCTCATGTGGGTCACCTAAAGTTTTAGGGCGTGGTAGTCGGCTTCGCTGAATCCGGTCGCCAGGACTTTGCCGTCTTTGACAAGCACGGGGCGCTTGATGACATTGGGTTTTTCCAGCATTAACGCGAGGGCGGACGTATCGTCTTTTATTGACGCTTTGACGCTGTCCGGCAATTGCCCCCAGGTTGGGCCGGTTTTTTTCAGTAATTTTTGCCAGCCGATCTGCTTCAGCCAGCCGGCCAGCAGGGCCTCGCTGACGCCCTGTTTTTTGAAATCGTGAAATTCATAGACAGTGCCGTGAACTTCCAGCCAGGTGCGCGCTTTTTTTACCGTGCCGCAATTGGGGATGCCGTGGAGCGTGATCATTGCTGCTCGTCCAGATTCAGTGAGATGCCGCTAAAATCACCAGCCGGACGAGATGGCGCAGCACTGGGCGATGCCGCGGGGGGGGGTGTTCCGCCCCCGGAAAAGTCGATGAGGCTGGCGAGATTGCCGGCCGAGTCGGCATTGCGCATGGCTTCGTCCTTGCTGATCAACCCGCTCTTGTAGAGTTTGAACAAGGCCTGTTCGAAAGTTTGCGCGCCGGCTGCTGTACTCTTTTCAATCGCATCGCGAATTTTTTCGATCTGGTCGTTTTTGATCAGGTCGGCGATCAGCGAGGTGTTCAGCAGCACTTCCACAGCGGGAATCTGGCGGCCCTGAACCGTACGCACCAGACGCTGCGATACGACTGCGCGCAGACACATCGACAAATCCGATAACACGCCCTGCCGGGATTCGTAGGGGAAGAAATTCACGATGCGATTCAACGCGTGGTAGCTGTTGTTGGCATGCAGCGTGGTCAGGCAGAGGTGTCCCGTCTGGGCGAAGACCAGGGCCTGATGCAGGGTGTCGCGGTCGCGCACTTCGCCGATCATCACCAGGTCCGGCGCTTCGCGCATGCCGCTCGACAGGGCGCTTTCATAACTCAGCGTATCGGTCCCCACCTCGCGCTGGTTGACGAGGGACTTGCCGTGCTCGAACAGATATTCGATCGGATCTTCGATGGTCAGGATGTGGCCGCTGCGCGCTGCGCTGCGATGCTCGATCATCGAGGCAAGCGTTGTGGATTTCCCGGAACCCGTGGCGCCCACGACCAGAATCAGGCCGCGCCGTTCCATCACCAGTTCTTTCAGGGTTGCCGGCAGATGCAGGCTTTCGACATTGCCGATCTTGTTTTTGATGTGGCGTATGACGATGGCGATATTGCCGCGCTGGCGGAAGATGTTGACGCGGAAATTGCCGATGCCGTCGGCGCGGAAGGAAAAATTCATTTCCATGTCCGCCTCGAACTCGGCCAAGCGCTTGGGCGACATCAGCTCGAAGGCGATGCGCTCCACCATCTCGCGATCCAACACCTGCGCGTTGACCGGCATGGCGATGCCGTCGATTTTGATGTTGACCGGCGCGCCCACCGAGAAAAACAGATCGGACGCGTTTTTGTCTGCGGCGAGTTGTAGCAGGGGGGTAATGATCATCGGCTCACCTTAATCAGGAAACGCGACAGGTCGCAAAAGTCAGACAGGTCAAATGCCGCGCAGCAATTCGTTGATGCCGACTTTGCCCAGCGTCTTGGCATCGACTTTCTTGACGATGACGGCGCAGTAGAGGCTGTAGCTGCCGTCCTTGGAAGGCAGGTTGCCGCTGACCACGACCGAGCCCGCGGGCACGCGACCGTAATGCACTTCGCCGGTTTCACGGTCATAAATTTTGGTGGACTGGCCGATATACACGCCCATCGAAATGACCGCGCCTTCCTCGACGATGACGCCTTCGACGATTTCGGAGCGTGCACCGATGAAGCAGTTGTCTTCGATGATGGTCGGGTTGGCCTGCACCGGTTCCAGCACCCCGCCGATGCCCACGCCGCCGGAGAGGTGTACGTTCTTGCCGATCTGCGCGCAGGACCCCACGGTGGCCCAGGTGTCGACCATAGTGCCTTCATCGACATAGCCGCCGATGTTGACGTAGGACGGCATCAGCACCACATTTTTGGCGATGAAGCTGCCCTTGCGTGCCGCGGCCGGCGGGACCACCCGGAAACCGCCCTCGCGAAAATCGCGGCTGTTGTAGTCGGCGAATTTCGACGGCACCTTGTCGTAATAATTGGTGAAGCCGCCTTTGATAAAGAAGTTGTCTTCGAGACGGAAGGAGAGCAAAACGGCCTTTTTCAGCCATTGGTGCGTAACCCACTGGCCGTCGATTTTTTCGGCGACGCGCAATTTCCCCTGATCCAGCAGGTTGATGACGCTGTCCACGGCTTCCTTGAGTTGGGCGTCGGCATTGCGCGGGGTGATTTCGGCGCGGCGTTCAAAGGCGGTGTCGATGATTTTCTGCAACTGTTCCATGATGATTCCTATTTGAGATGGGTGACAAATTCGGCAATGCGACGCGCGGCCTCCACGGCTTCTTCGGTCGTGGAGACCAGCGCCATGCGCACAAAATTTTCGCCGGGGTTGACGCCACGCGCTTCACGCGCGAGATAGCTGCCCGGCAAAACGGCGACATTATAGTCGCGATAAAGTGCCTGGGCGAACGCGGTATCGGCCAGCGGCGTGCGTACCCAGAGATAAAAGCCGGCATCGGGCAATTGCACCGGCAGCACGGATCTGAGGATTTCCGTGACGCGCGCGAACTTTTCCGCATACAGCCGGCGGTTTTCTGCGACATGCGCTTCGTCATTCCAGGCCGCAATGCTGGCGGTCTGCACCGCCGGATTCATCGCGCAGCCGTGGTAGGTTCGGTACAGGGTGAACTGGCGGATGACCTCGGCGTCGCCGGCCACGAAGCCGGAGCGCATGCCGGGCACATTTGATCGTTTCGACAGGCTGGAGAACACGACAAGATTTTTGTAGTCGTTGCGGCCCAAGTGGTGCGCGGCCTGCAAGGCGCCCAGCGGCTGATCCGCACCGAAATAGATTTCCGAATAACACTCGTCGGCGGCGATGACAAAACCGTAGCGGTCGCTCATTTCGAACAGCGTGCGCCATTCGTCCAGTGACATGACCCGGCCCGTGGGGTTGCCCGGCGAGCAGACATAGATCAGTTGGGTGCGTTGCCAGACGCACTCGGGCAGCTGGCTGAAATCCAGCGCGAAATCCTGTTTCGGCAGGGTGTTGAGGAATTCCGGTGTCGCGCCCGCCAGCAGCGCGGCGCCCTCGTAAATCTGGTAAAACGGATTGGGGCTGACCACCACGGGATCCGGCCGTGTGCGATTGACCACGGCCTGGGCAAAGGAGAACAGCGCCTCGCGGCTGCCGTTGACCGGTAAAACCTGCACGCGGGCATCGGGGGGAGGAATGTCGTAGCGGCGCGACAGCCAATCGGCAATCGTGCCGCGCAAAGCGTCCGTCCCGGCGGTTGTGGGATAATTTGCGAGCCCGTCCAGACCGTTGCATAAAGCCTCCCGGATAAAAGCCGGGGTAGGATGTTTGGGCTCGCCGATGGTCAGACCGATGGGGCGCAGCGCCGGGTTGGGCGTGATGTCTGCGAACAATCGGGCGAGTTTCTGGAACGGATAGGGATGGAGCTTGGCGAGATCCGGGTTCATGACGGCAATTAAAACGCGAAAAGTGGCGTGCATTATATAAGGGCGGGACGGGTGCCAACAAAACAAAATCTGTGGCCTGTCGGCGGATTGCTGAGCGGTGCGCTGGTCTGGGGACTGATCTGGTATCCCTACCGTGTGCTCGAAACGGCGGGGATATACGGTCCCACGGCCACGCTGTTGACCTATGGTTTCGCGATTCTGGCCGGCATTTTCATGCTGCCCCGGGTTTGGCGCGAATTGCCCCGTGCAGGCGGATGGGCGGTTTTGCTGGTCTTGAGCGCGGGCTGGGCCAATTTCGGTTACGTGCTGGCCATGCTCGAAGGCGAGGTGATGCGGGTGTTGCTGCTGTTTTATCTCGCGCCCCTTTGGACGGTGCTGTTTTCCCGCTGGCTGCTGGCGGAACGGCTCAATGTTTACGGTTATGGCGTCATCGCACTATCGCTTTGCGGTGCCGTGGTGATGTTGTGGCAACCGGCATCCGGTTTGCCTTTGCCCCGGGTTGAAGCCGAGTGGATCGGGCTGACGGCGGGGATGGGATTCGCGCTGTCGAATGTGGTTTCGCGCCGCGCGGCGCATCTCAGCATCGAAATGAAAAGTTTTAGCGTGTGGGCAGGCACCCTGCTGCTGACTTTGCCGTTGCTGTTGTGGCAGGGTGAAAACGGGCTGCCATTTTCGGCGATCGGCGGCGGGTCATGGCTGTTGCTTGCGCTGTTGGGGGTGACGATTTGCGCGACCAGTTATGCCGTGCAATATGGGGTGTCACGGGTTCCGGCCAACCGCGCGATCCTATTGTTTCTTTCCGAGCTGATCGTGGCCGCGCTGTCTTCCTGGTGGCTGGCGGACGAGGCGATGGATGCGCTGCAGTGGTTGGGGGCGTTTTTGATTATCTCGGCCAGTTTGTTGTCCGGGAAAATGTATCCGGCGGGGGAGGGGCGCGCGTAAGTCATGGATATTTCAATCATTCGGCATCTGCATATTGCCAGCGTTGTTCTGAGCTTTACCCTGTTTTTTCTGCGCGGTCTGTGGATGCTGCAGGGAACGCTGGCGCAGCGCGGGCGCTGGGTGCGGATTGCACCGCATCTGGTGGATACGGGGTTGCTCGCGAGCGCTGTCGCACTGGTTTTGGCATTGGGACTACCCGTGCTGGAAACGCCCTGGCTGCTCGCCAAGATTGCCGCGCTGTTTTTATATATTGTGCTGGGCAGCATGGCCCTGCGGCGCGGAAAAACGCCCCGGAGCCGTTTGCTGGCCTGGCTGGCTGCCCTTGCGGTGTTCGCTTACATGGTTGGCGCAGCCGTCCGGCATACGCCGATGAGCTGGCTGGGCTAACGCCGCCCGCCGAGCAGGGAACCCAGAATTCCGCGTATCAGACGGCGACCCACTTCCGATCCAATGGCGCGAGCGGCACTCTTGGCCAGCGCTTCCGCCGCACTTTCGCGTTGCCGGCCTGCGGGGCGTTCCGCTGTGTGTTGCGGGGTGGCCGCCGCCGTTTTTTCCGCCGCACGCCGGCGCAGGATTTCATACGCCGATTCCCGATCCACGGCCACTTCATAGTGTCCCGCCAACAGGGACTGTTGCATGAGCGATTGCTGTTCGGCCGGGCTTAGCGGTCCGATCTGTCCGGCGGGCGGCACGATGAAAACGCGCTCGACAATGCCCGGTCGTCCTTTCTCGTCAAGGCAGGACACCAAGGCTTCGCCCACGCCGAGTTCGGTAATCGCGGATTGTTCGTCCAGTTCCGGATTGTCGCGCATGGTTTCGGCGGCGGCGCGGACGGCTTTTTGGTCGCGCGGGCTGAAGGCGCGCAGGGCATGCTGCACCCGATTCCCGAGCTGAGAGAGCACCTTGTCCGGCACGTCTGCGGGATTTTGGGTCACGAAGTAAATGCCAACACCCTTGGAGCGAATCAGGCGGACGACCTGCTCGATCTTGTCCAGCAGCGCGGCCGGCGCATCGTTGAACAACAGGTGCGCTTCGTCGAAGAAGAACACCAGCCGGGGTTTGTCGACGTCGCCGGTTTCCGGCAGCTGCTCGAACAATTCGGACAGCAGCCACAGTAGCAGGGTGGAATAAACCTTGGGAGATTGCATGAGCCGGTCGGCGGCGAGGATGTTGATCATGCCGCGGCCTTCGGCATCGGTCTGCATCAGGTCGTCGATATTCAGCATGGGTTCGCCGAACAACCGGTCTCCGCCCTGGGTTTCAATCTGTAACAAGCCGCGCTGGATGGCACCGATGCTGGCGGTGGAGATGTTGCCGTATTCGGTGGTGTAGTCCCGCGCGTTTTCGCCGACATGCTGCACCATGGCGCGCAGATCTTTGAGGTCGAGCAGAAGCAGGCCGTTGTCGTCGGCAATTTTGAACACCAGCGCCAGCACGCCTTGCTGCGTGTCATTCAGATTAAGCATGCGCCCCAGCAGCAAGGGCCCGAGGTCGGAGATCGTCGCGCGCAGCGGATGACCGTTTCCCCCGAAGACATCCCAGAAAGTTACCGGCCAAGCGCGGTATTCATGTTCAAGCCGCAATTGTTCGACGCGCGCCGCGACCTTGGGATTGCCGCCGCCGGCCTTGCCCAGACCGGACAGGTCGCCCTTGATGTCGGACAGAAACACCGGCACGCCAATGCGGCTGAAGGCTTCCGCCAGGGTTTGCAGCGTGACCGTTTTGCCTGTGCCGGTGGCGCCGGTGATCAGCCCGTGCCGGTTGGCCATTTGCGGCAGCAGTGTGAGGGTGTGCAAGTCGTTTTTCGCAATCAGCAGCGGAGCAGTCATGGCGGCGTCTGTATTGGGATTGGTGGGCGAAAATGATACCATCGCGCCACTATTTTTTTGGAGAGCAACATGGCAGGTCATAGCAAATGGGCGAACATCCAGCATCGCAAGGGCAAGCAGGATGCGAAGCGCGGGAAAGTTTTCACTCGTCTGATCAAGGAAATCACTGTGGCTGCGCGCATGGGCGGCGGCGATCCGGGCGCCAATCCGCGCCTGCGTCTGGCGATGGAAAAAGCCCGTGAAAACAACATGCCGAAAGATACCGTGGAAAATGCGGTCAAGCGCGGCAGCGGCCAGCTCGAAGGCGTGAATTATGAAGAGCTGCGCTATGAGGGTTATGGTATCAACGGGGCGGCCGTGATGGTGGATTGCATGACCGACAACAAAACACGCACCGTGGCCGAAGTGCGCCACGCGTTCAGCAAGCATGGTGGCAATATGGGTACCGATGGTTCGGTGTCTTTCCTGTTCAAACATTGCGGCCAGATGATTTTTGCGCCGGGGACGGATGAAAACGGTCTGATGGAGGTGGCACTGGACGCAGGTGCCGAGGATATTGCAACCCATGATGACGGTAGCATCGAGGTTATTACCGCACCCAACGACTTTGTCACGGTCAAGCAGGCGCTCGAAGCGGCCGGTTACAAGCCGGAATTTGGCGAGGTGACCATGAAGCCCGCAAATGAGGTGGAATTCAACGGCGAGGATGGCGTCAAGATGCAAAAGTTGCTCGACGCGCTGGAAAATCTCGATGACGTGCAGGACGTCTACACTACTGCTGTCATCGGGGAGTGAGGGTGCGGGTCGAAGTGGGAGGGGCGATGCTGGGCCCCGCTGAATGCCGATGAGTCAGCCGGCTTCCGCGCCAATTCCCGCGACGAAAATTCTTGGTATTGATCCCGGTCTGCGGATCACCGGTTTCGGCATTATCGAGAAACAGGGCCAGCAATTGAGGTACGTCGCGAGCGGGTGTATCCGGACGCCGCCGGACGCTGGTTTGCCCGAACGTTTGAAAGTCATTCTGAATTCCCTGCGCGAGGTCATCGCGCAACATCAGCCGGCCGAGGTTGCCGTGGAAAAAGTTTTCGTCAACGTCAATCCGCAATCCACTTTGTTACTGGGGCAGGCGCGGGGTGCCGCGATCTGCGCGGCCGTGCTGGCGGATTTGCCGGTAGCCGAATATACGGCGTTGCAAGTCAAGCAGGCCGTGGTCGGGAACGGCCACGCCGACAAGGAACAGGTGCAGAGCATGGTGCAGCGTTTGCTGGCCCTGACCGGCACGCCGAGTCCGGATGCGGCGGATGCACTGGCGGCCGCCATTTGTCACGCACACGGTGGTCAGGGGCTGGGGAACCTTGCGACCCGGGGCTTTCGCGTGAAAGGCGGGCGGCTGATATGAGCCGGCCACAGGAACCGACACTAACGCTTTTCGCCAATCCGCTTGCGCGTTATTTCGCGGCGACCCGGCCCGCTTTTCTGACGGCAAGTCTGATGGCCTGCCTGCTCGGACTGGCGATTTTCCGGCACAGCAATTTGGCATTCGATGTGCCGCTGGCGCTGGTTACGCTGGTGTTCGCCTTGATGGCACACGCCGGCGTGAATGTGTTGAACGACTATTACGATGCGCTCAATGGCACCGATGCGCAGAACGCCGGTCGCATTTTTCCTTTTACCGGCGGCAGCCGCTTCATTCAGAACGGCGTGCTGACGCTGGCGCAGACACGCAATTTCGGATTCGCGCTGCTGCTCGGTGTGATCGTCGCCGGACTGTGGCTGATGGCGCACACGGAGGCGCGGCTGCTGTACATCGGATTGGCAGGGTTATTCATCGGTTGGGCCTATTCCGCGCCGCCGTTCAAACTGGTCGGGCGCGGCCTGGGTGAGGTGTGCGTGACAGCCGGTATTCTGTCGATCAGTGTGGGTGCGGATTTTGTGCAGCGAAAAGGTTTTGATGCTGCGCCCTTTGTCGCCGGATTACCTTATGCGCTGCTGACAGCGAATCTGCTGTACATCAACCAGTTCCCGGATCGCACGGCGGACATTGCGGCCGGCAAGCTGCACTGGGTGGCGCGGCTGGAAGTGAATACGGCGCGCCGGGGGTATGCGCTCATCGCACTGCTGGCGTACGGTTGGCTGCTGGCGATGGTGATCGGCGGGATGCTGCCGGCGGCGGCACTGGCAGCATTGCTGTCGGCGCCGCTGAGTTTTAACGCGGCCCGCCAATTGTGGCGCTACGCCGAACAGCCGCAACAACTGGGCGACGCCATCCGGTTGACTATCGCGGCCATGCTATTGCATGGGGCGTTGCTGTCGCTGGCACTGATTTTGACCAAGGGGGTTTCATGATAGGCAAGCTGACCGGCATTTTGCTGGAAAAGAATCCGCCGCAGATTTTGCTGGACGTGCAGGGCGTGGGTTACGAGGTGGATGTGCCGATGAGCACTTTTTACAATCTGCCGGCGCTCAACGAAAAGATCGTGCTGCACACGCAGTTGATTGTGCGCGAGGACGCGCATCTCCTGTTCGGTTTTGCCACCCGGGATGAGCGCGGCGTGTTCCGGCAGCTGCTCAAGATCAGCGGCGTCGGACCCAAAATGGCGCTGGCCGTGTTGTCCGGCATGAGTCTCGCGGATCTCGCCGCGGCGGTGTCCGGCAAGGACGCGACGCGCCTGACCAAAGTGCCGGGCGTGGGCAAGAAAACCGCCGAACGCCTGTTGCTGGAGCTGCAGGGAAAATTTGTGGCGACAGGGCTTGCAGGTTCGGCGGGGGTTGCCGCAACGTCGGCGGGCGACGATGTGGTCAATGCCTTGCTCGCGCTGGGTTACAACGAGAAGGAAGCTGGCTGGGCGGCGAAGCAGCTGCCTGCGGATTGCGGTGTTTCCGAGGGGATTCGGCAGGCGCTCAAGCTCTTGTCGAAATCCTGATGCGACTTAAGTTATCATCCCCGGCATGATTGAAAACGACGACCTTTCGACAGATCGGGTAATTTCTCCCGTCGCGGCTTCTCCCCGGGAAGAGGCGCTGGAACGCGCCTTGCGTCCGCGCCAGCTGGATGAATATGTCGGGCAGGAGAAAATTCGCGGACAGCTGGAAATCTTCATCGAGGCTGCACGCGGGCGCAGCGAACCGCTCGATCATGTCCTGTTGTTCGGGCCGCCCGGCTTGGGTAAGACCACTTTGGCGCAAATCGTGGCGCGCGAGATGGGCGTCAATATTCGCCACACCTCCGGCCCGGTGCTGGAGCGGGCGGGCGATCTGGCCGCGCTGCTGACCAATCTCGAGCCCAATGATGTGCTGTTTATCGATGAGATTCACCGGCTTTCGCCCGTCGTCGAGGAAATTCTGTATCCCGCGCTGGAGGATTACCAGATCGACATCATGATCGGTGAGGGGCCGTCGGCCCGCTCGGTGAAACTGGATTTGCCGCCGTTCACGCTGGTGGGCGCCACCACCCGTGCCGGGATGCTGACCAATCCGCTGCGCGACCGGTTTGGTATCGTTGCGCGGCTGGAATTTTATACGCCGGAAGAGTTGCAGCGCATTGTCTTGCGCTCGGCACGATTGCTGGAAATGAATCTCTCGCCCGAAGGTGCGATGGAAGTCGCGCACCGTTCGCGCGGTACGCCGCGCATCGCCAACCGGTTGCTGCGCCGGGTGCGCGATTTTGCCGAGGTGAAGGCGGCGGGTGATGCTTCGCGCGAAGTGGCTGATGCGGCCCTGACGATGCTGGATGTGGATGCGCGAGGTCTGGATGTAATGGATCGTAAACTGTTGCAGACGGTCATCGAGAAATTTATGGGCGGACCGGTCGGTGTGGATAATCTTGCGGCAGCGATCGGTGAGGAACGCGACACCATCGAGGATGTGCTGGAGCCTTATCTGATCCAGCAGGGCTATCTGCAGCGCACGCCGCGCGGGCGCATTGCCACGGCCAATGCCTACCGCCATTTCGGTCTGGCGCAGCCGCGCAGCAATCAGGAGTTGTGGGATGAGTGAGTCACCGGAGGTTTTCTCCTGGCCGGTGCGCGTGTATTTTCAGGACACGGATGCAGGCGGCGTGACGTATCACGCGAGCTATGTGAACTTCATGGAGCGCGCGCGGACAGAATGGCTGCGCACTTTCGGTTTTAGCAATGCCGGGCTGATGAAGACCCTGGGGGTGGTGTTCGTGGTGCGTTCGCTCCGTCTGGAGTATTTCAGGCCGGCGCTGCTGGATGATTTGTTGCAGGTGACAGCAGCGGTGACGGGATTGGGGCGGAGCCGTCTGACCCTGTCACAGACCGTGCTGCGCGGGGAGGAGAAGCTCGCCGAGGGCGAGATTCATCTGGTGTGCGTGGACGTCGCAACGTTCAAACCGGTGAGCGTGCCGGATATTTTGAGATCGCAATGGAAGGAATGAAATGGAAGTGACGCAGGATTTGTCGTTCATACATCTGATCAGTAACGCCAGCGTGCTGGTGCAACTGGTGATGGGTTTGCTGCTGCTGGTGTCGCTGATGTCCTGGTGGTTCATCTTTATCAAGATGTTCGCCGTGCGCGCCGAGATTCGTATGACCAGCCGCTTCGAGGAAAAATTCTGGGGTAATTCGGATCTGACCCAGCTCTACAAGCAGGCTGCTGCCGCCAAGCCGGGACAGGTGGGTGCGCTGGAGCGCATATTCGCCGCCGGATTTCTTGAATTTGCCAAACTCAAAAAGCAGCAGGGCGTTGTAAACGCCGCCGTGATGGATGGCGTGCGCCGCGCGATGCGGGCAACCTATCAGCGTGAAATGGATCAGCTGGAATCGCATCTGTCGTTTCTGGCGACGGTGGGGTCGGTCAGTCCTTATGTGGGTTTGTTCGGCACGGTGTGGGGCATCATGAATGCGTTTCGCGGTCTGGCCAACGTTGGCCAGGCGACGCTGGCCCATGTGGCACCAGGGATTGCCGAAGCGCTGGTGGCCACGGCGATGGGTCTGTTTGCGGCGATTCCGGCCGTGGTGGCCTACAACCGCTATGCGCACCAGATCGACCGGCTGTCCAGCCGCTTTGACAGCTTTACCGAAGAATTCTCCAACGTATTGCAACAACAGGCATGAAAACCTTGCGCCGCTCTTCGCGCCGGCAGATGAACGAGATCAACGTCGTGCCTTATATCGACGTGATGCTGGTGCTGCTCGTCATCTTTATGATTACCGCGCCGCTGATGAATCCCGGTCAGATTGATTTGCCGCAAGTCGGTGAATCGCTGCCGCCGCCGGTGGCGCCGCTGGAAGTCATTATTCGCAAGGATAGCAGTCTGGCGTTGCGCGATCACGCCCGCGGCGGGAAGGAGAGCCGCGTCGGCCGGCAGGAATTGCTGGCCATTCTGAAATCCCGGCAGCATGAATTCGCCGAACAGCCCGTCGTTATTTCCGCTGACAAAAATGTGCGCTACGAGGAAGTGATTAACGTGATGGACATGCTGCAGCAACAGCAGATCCGCAAGGTCGGACTGCTCACCCAGACGCGCCAATGAATGCGGTGTTGATCCGCGAACCGTATCGCCTGCCGGCAGGTTTGCTGGCGGCGCTGGTGCATGCGCTGTTTTTTTCGCTGCTGTACTTCAGTTTTTCCTGGCAGTCGCAACCGGCCGCCAGTATGAGTGTCGAGCTTTGGGACAGTATTCCGCAGCTTAAAAATGCCGCACCCCTACCGGCGCCGCCACCGCCGGCAGAGCGCGTGGAAATGCCGCCGCCGAAGCCAGTAGTGACACCGCAGACCAAGCCCGACATTGTGATGCCGGACAAGAAAAAGCCCGAAGCCAAGCCGGTTGCGGTGCCACAGAAGGCTCGTGTCCAGCCGGCGCAAAGCAGCATACTGGAAAGGCAGTTGGCGCTCGAAGAGGCGGCGCGCGCCGAACAGGCCGCCGCGACTGGACGCGTGGTGGATGAATACACGGCAAAAATCATTGCGAGAATTCGCAGCCGGATTGTGATGCCACCCGGAGTGCCGGACGAGGCGCGGGCAGAGTTCAGGGTGACGTTGTTACCGGGGGGCGAGGTGCTGAATGTGCGACTGGTCAAGTCCAGCGGATTCCGCGTCTATGATGATGCGGTCGAGCGGGCCATTATTAAAGCGCAACCACTGCCGTTACCGTCGGATTCCGCTATGTTCAACCGTTTCCGTGAAATGAAACTGGGTTTTCGGCCCAAAGAAGAGGGGTAATACGAATGCGATTTTTGCGTCATGGATTGGCCGTTTTGCTGTTGGCCTACAGCAGTCTGGCGGCGGCAGTGCTGGAAATCGAAATTATCGGCGCGGGTGAGAATCAGATTCCGATTGCGCTGGTGCCGTTTGGCGGGGATGAAAAACTGGCAGCGGAAATTAACGGGATCGTCGCAGCCGATTTGCAGCGCAGCGGTTTGTTTCGCCTTGTGGATTCGGCAGGAAAATCACCGCATGAACCCGGTGAGGTGGATTACGCCGACTGGCAGGTGCGCGGCGCGGATGCACTAAGTATTGGTATTGTTCAGACATTGCCGGATGGCCGTATTGAGGCCGGTTTTCGCCTGCTGGATGCCGTCAAGCAAACCGATCTGGGTGGGCATGCCGTTTCTGCAGCAAAGGGGCAGGTGCGTGCCGTCGGGCACCGGATTGCCGATTTGATCTATGAAAAACTGACCGGCGATCGTGGCGTATTCAGCACGCGGATTGTCTATGTCAACCGGCAGGATTCGCGATACAAACTTATCGTAGCGGACAGCGATGGCTATAACGAGCAGGTCTTGCTCTCGCTCAACGAACCCATCATGTCGCCGGCTTGGTCGCCAGATGGTAGTCATCTGGCTTACGTCAGTTTTGAGAATGGTCATGCCGCTGTTTATGTGCAGTCCCTGTACACCCGTCAGCGCAAGCTGATCGCGAATTTCGAGGGCAGCAACAGTGCGCCGGCCTGGTCGCCGGATGGTGCGCTGATGGCGGTCGTGCTGACGCGCGATGGCAGTTCGCAGATTTATCTTGTTCGCCCGGACGGGAGTAATTTGCGGCGCATGACCTTTAGCGGTGCGATTGATACGGAGCCGCATTTTTCGCCGGATGGTCAGCACCTTTTGTTTGCCTCGGATCGGGGCGGCAGCGTGCAGATTTACCGGATGGCGGTCAGCGGTGGCCCGGCGGAACGGATGACCTTTGGCGGGGGAAATAATTATTCGCCGCGTTATCGGCATGACGGTAAAGCTTTCGTTTTTACGCATCGTGAAAGTGGCCAGTTTTATATCGCGACACAGGATTTTCAGAGCGGACAAATGGAGTTGTTGACCGCGGGCGGCTGGGAGAAAAAACCCACTTATGCACCGAACGGAAAGTTGATCCTTTACGCGAGCGAGGGACGGGGCCGTGGTATATTGGCAACCGTTTCCAGCGACGGTCGTGTTAAGCAGCACATGTTCACGCAAAGTGGTGACGCGCGCGAGCCGGTGTGGGGACCTCTTCCGTAACCAACCTGCAAGGAGATTGAATGATGAAGAAGCTCGTGATGAGTGTTGTGTTAGTGAATCTGCTGGCCGCCTGCGCCAGTCAGCCACCTGCGGAAGCCCCCGCGCCTGTTGCGGATGCGCCTGCACCGGTTGCAGCGCCTGCGCCCGCACCGGTGGCTGTTGATCCTCTGAATGATCCGGCCAGCATCCTGGCCGGTCGCAGCGTGTATTACCCGTTTGATGTATCCACGGTTCAGGAAGCCGACAAGCCTTTGGTTCAGGCCCACGGCAAGTATCTGGCCGAGCATGCGGATCGCAAGGTTCGTCTGGAAGGCAATTGTGACGAGCGCGGCAGCAACGAATACAACCTGGCACTGGGGCAACGTCGTGCCGATGGCGTGAAGAAAATGCTGGAACTCAGCGGCGCCAAGGCCGGCCAGTTGGAAAGTGTCAGCTACGGTGAAGAAAAGCCGCGTGCTTCTACCCATGATGAAGCGGCATGGTCGCAGAATCGCCGTACCGATCTGAACTACGCCAAGTAAGTGGCTGAATGAGATACCGCTCCCTTCTTTTGCTGGTTTGTTTGGTTGCAACGCCCGCGTCTGCCGGATTGTTTTCGGACGACGAGGCGCGGCAGCAGATCCAACAACTGGAGGAGCGGGTCAAATCGCTTGAAGCAGGCGACAAAAAAAATACCCAATCCATGCTCGATCTGATGAGTCAGATCGATGACTTGAATTTACAGATTCGCCAGTTGCGCGGCCAGAACGAAGAGCTGGCGCATGGCCTGCAGGAAGCCGAAAAGCGCGAGAAGGATTTTTACGTGGATCTGGATTCGCGTCTGCGGCGTTTTGAAACAACCCCACCCATACCGGATGCGAACGCGGCGGCCACCGAGGATCCCGAAGATCCGGTCACGCAGAATCGCGCCTATGAGGCTGCCTACAAGCTTTACAAGGAAGGCTCACCGGCCAGAGGCGCAAAAGCTTTTCAGGATTTCATTCAGGCCTATCCACATTCCGTGCATGTGCCGAATGCCAGCTACTGGCTGGGAACCGCGTTGCTGACACTGAAAGATTACGAAGGCGCGCTCGCCACTTTCGAGGACTTGATCAGGGTTTATCCGGCAACACCGAGAGCGCCCGATGTGATGTTGCGGATTGCCGAGTGTCAGGCCAGTCTGAAAAAGACGGATGCATCGAAGAAGACACTTAAACAGATCGTCGCCAAATATCCTGGCAGTGCCCAGGCGGCGACCGCGAAAAAATTGCTAGCCGCCAAAAAGTAGTCCCGCATGACCCATTCCTCCGCAGAAATCCAGCTCCGCGTGAGCGAAGTGTTCTATTCGATTCAGGGCGAAACCCGCCGCATCGGCCTGCCGACGGTGTTTATTCGCCTGACCGGTTGCCCGATGCGCTGTACCTATTGCGATACCAGCTATGCTTTTTCCGGGGGTGAAAACCGCACGCTCGAATCTCTTTTGCAGCAGGTTTCCGGGTTTGCGCCGCGCTATGTGACGGTAACCGGCGGTGAGCCTCTGGCCCAGAAAAATTGCCTGCCGCTGTTGCGTGCCCTGTGTGATGCCGGGTACCGGGTTTCGCTCGAAACCGGAGGAGCATTGCCGATTGGCGAAGTCGATCCGCGTGTCATGCGGGTGCTGGATATCAAGACGCCGGCTTCGGGTGAAATGGACAAAAACTGCTGGGATAATCTGCCGCGGCTCAATTCGCATGACGAGATTAAATTCGTGCTCTGCGATGAGGCCGATTATGTCTGGGCGGTTGCATTGTTGCGGCAACAACGGCTGGAGGAAAAGTGCGCTGTCACCTTCTCGCCCGTGCAGGATCGCCTGAGTCCGACTGACCTCGCCGAATGGATATTGCGCGACCGGTTGCCGGTGCGCATGCAGGTGCAGTTGCACAAAATCCTGTGGCCGGCGGAGCGGGGGCGCTGATGAAAAATGCAGTCGTTCTGCTGTCGGGCGGACTAGATTCCGCTACTGTGCTGGCGCTGGCGCGCGCGCAGGGTTTTCAGTGTTTTGCGCTGAGCGTGGATTACGGCCAACGGCATCACTCCGAACTGGATGCTGCACAGCGTGTGGCGATGCTGTTGGGCGCCAGGGAGCATCGTGTTATCAGCATCGACCTGACTGCGTTCGGCGGTTCAGCGCTGACCGATAACAGCATTGCCGTGCCGCAGCAGCCCAGCGTGGGCATTCCGCTGACTTATGTGCCTGCACGCAATACCATCATGCTGTCTCTCGCGCTGGCTTGGGCCGAAGTGCTGCAGGCGCAGGATGTTTTTATCGGTGTGAATGCCGTGGATTACTCGGGTTATCCGGATTGCCGTCCGGCTTTTATCGAGGCCTTTGAGCAGATGGCCAATCTTGCGACCAAGGCCGGAGTTGAGGGTAAGCGTCTCAGCGTGCATGCGCCGTTGCTGCATCTGTCCAAGGCGGAAATTATTCAGCGGGGTCTCGCCGCCGGGGTCGATTATGCGCAGACGGTGTCCTGCTATCAGGCGGATACTGCCGGCAGGGCCTGCGGGGTATGTGATTCCTGCCGGTTGCGCCGTGCCGGTTTTGCTGCTGCGGGCGTTGCCGATCCCACCCATTACGTTAATCACGAATAATTTTCAATTCCGGCGCGCCGGCATCAGGAAAGGGAATTCAAATGTTTAAGTTGATCGGTTTCGCGCTGGGTTTCTGGATCGGCGGCTTCTTCGTGGCCTTGTTGGGGTTGATGCTGGGCGCACTGATCGACCGGATCCGGGCATTGGGTGCGGGTGCCGTTAATCCGCTTAAGAATGCTCTTCGGCAAGCGGTTTTTCTGGAAACTGCATTTAGTCTCATGGGGATGTTGGCCAAGGCTGACGGCCGGATATCGCAGGAAGAGGTCGACCATGCCGAGCGCTTCATGCAGCAGCTTGGTATGACAGCAGAGCACCGGCAGCAGGCGATCGCCTTGTTCAAACGCGGTGCTGCCCCGGATTTTGAGCTTGAGTCGGCGCTGTCCAAATTCAATGCGGTCTGCGGTCATACCCGCGATCTGAAACAGATGTTGCTGGTCTATCTCATCGTCATGGCGATGGCCGACGGCCATTATCATCCGGATGAAGAGGCCCTGCTGACCCAGGTTGCCGGACGTCTGGGCTATGGCCCGCAGGCCTTCAAAGCGCTGCTGGACATGGTGCTGAACCAGACCCATTTCGGGGCGGGGCAGGTGAATAGCGAACATGCGCTGGCCGATGCTTACAAGGCCCTGGGCGTGCAAGCGGAAAGCAGCGATCAGGAGCTTAAACGTGCCTATCGCAAGCTGATGAGCCAGTACCATCCGGACAAGCTGACGGGGCAGGGGATGCCGGAAGATATGATCAAACTGGCGACCGAGCAGACCAAGGAGATCCAGCTAGCGTATGACTTGATCAAGCGCAGCCGGAATTTGCCCTAGCGCCTAAAATACTGCGCTCACCCCATTCCCGCGGTTATCAGGACGGGTATAATTTCGGCATTTACATTCACCCTAATCAAGGAAATATCGTGTCTCTCTCCCGTCGCGTTCAGGCCATCAAACCGTCCCCAACTCTTGCCGTCACTGCCCGAGCCGCGAAGCTCAAAGCTGAGGGCAAGGACATCATCGGTCTGGGGGCCGGCGAGCCAGATTTTGATACGCCGCAGCACATCAAGGACGCGGCAATAGCGGCGATCAACAAAGGATTTACCAAATACACGGCGGTGGGCGGAACGCCCTCGCTGAAGCAGGCGATCATCGCCAAATTCAAGCGGGATAATGGGTTCGATTACACGGCCAAACAAATTTTGGTGTCCTGTGGCGGCAAGCAGAGCTTTTTCAATCTCGCGCTGGCGGTGATTGATCCGGGTGACGAGGTTATCATCCCGGCGCCTTACTGGGTCTCGTATCCGGACATTGTGATCATTGCCGAAGGCACACCGGTGATCGTGCAGGCCGGTATTGAGCAGGGTTTCAAACTGACCCCTGCGCAGCTCGAAGCCGCGATTACACCGAAAACCAAAATGGTGGTCATCAATAGCCCGAGCAATCCTTCCGGCGGGGTTTACACGCTGGATGAGATGAAGTCGCTCGGCGAGGTTTTGCGCAAGCATCCCGGCATACTCGTTGCCACGGATGATATGTATGAACACATTGCGCTGACCGACGAGAAATTCGTCAATATTCTCAATGCCTGCCCGGATCTTTACGACCGTACGATGGTGTTGAACGGTGTTTCCAAGGCCTACGCGATGACCGGCTGGCGTATCGGTTATGCGGCGGGCCCGGAAGCGATCATCACCGCGATGGAAAACGTGCAGTCGCAAAGCACTTCCAATCCCACCTCGATTTCGCAGGTGGCGGCCGAAGCGGCGCTGAACGGTGACCAGGGTTGCATCACGCCGATGCTGAAGGCCTTCCGCGATCGCCACGAATTTGTGGTGAGCGGACTGAATGCCATTCCGGGGTTGAAGTGCATCAAGGCAGGGGGCGCGTTCTATGCCTTCCCGGATGCGCGTGAGGCGATTGCCAAACTGCATCAGAAGGGCACCCTCGCCGAGGCGACCGATATCGCCTTTTCGGAATACCTGCTGGTCAACGCCGGCGTTGCCGTGGTGCCGGGTTCGGCGTTCGGCAGCGAAGGTTATGTTCGCCTGTCTTTCGCAACGTCCATGGAAAATCTGCAGGCCGCGCTGGCCCGTATCGCTGCCGCCTTGGCCTAGTGCAAGCTAAAATCCGGGGCGGATAGCCACGGATTTGAAAATTCAGCGTAGCCGCGGTTCGGTTACCGAGCCCTCCAGCCGGAACTGTGCGCTGCGCAATCCGCTGAGTCTGTTGTAATTCACCAAGAGGGTGCCGCTGAGTTGTTGGTCGCGAATGTCGGCGGTGCCCATGACATTCAGAAGCGCTGATTGCAGGCTTACGCCGCGCAGCCCCAACTGACCGGAAACGAGCTCGATTTCCCCGCGCATTGAATCAAATTCCGTACGGGCTTCCGCGGGAACTTCTGCGGCGCGCTGCCGAGCGGAAGCTACCAGGTCCAGCCCGTGCAGAACGCCTTTGCCGACCTGAAAGTTGCCGCGCATGAGCAGATTTTCCGCAAGGCCGCTGAAGCTTGATGCAGACGCTACAAATTGTGCTTCAGCATCCATGTCGCCTTCGACGGCGGTTTGCAGCTGACCCAGGGTGAGTGTTTCGGCCAGCAGTAATCCTTCGGCGTGCCAGCCGGACTCCCAACTCAATCGCGCATTGCCCCGCAGAACGCCACCGAGAATACGTCCATCCAGCTTGCGCACGAGCAGGCTGTCGCGACCGGCCTCGGCGTGCAGCTCCAAGCCGTCAAATGTCATTTTGCCAAAGGGCGGGAGCACGGCGCCGCGTACATTCAGCACCAGTTGAAGCGGGCCGTTGTCCATAGCGTCGATATCCAACTGGTATTTGCCGCCGGTCCCTTCAAGACGCGCCCGTGTGAATTTTCCCTCCGGTGAGAAATTCAGTGTTCCGCCAATATCGGTGATCGGTTTCTCGCCCGGAATGTGCAAATTGGCTGATTCCAGTGAGACGGTTTGGAGTGCGAATTCGCCATTCGTGCCGAGCTGGTTCAGCCGACCCGCAAGGTTTTGCAAATGTGACGCGTCAAGTTGCAGGTTCTGAATCTCCAGCAACTTGACGGGTTTTGTCGTCGTAAAAAGACTGTTGAAACCCAAATGGGCACGGGCCTGGCCGATGCGGGTCGTGCCCGCCGCGCCTACTGAAATGTCGCTGAATTCCAGCTGCGGACTGGGGAGCAGATGTCCGCGCATCCCACCGACTTTGACCGGCATGCCGAGATTTGCAGAGAGATTCTGTTCTACTTTGCGCGCATAACTTTCCCATGGCATCACATAGGGCAGAGCAAAAATGAGCGCAAGGAGCAGAACGATGCCGCCGCCGATCAGCGCCAGCCAGAGCGATCCGCGTTTTCGGCCCGAAATTTGATCTGCCGGCCCGGCTGATTTTTTGGATTGCTTTGCTTTGATCACTCGCGCTTGTGGCTTCGGCGGTGAAGCGGGCGCAGGTTCGGCTTGCGTGACGACCGGTGGTTTTTCATCGCGTGCGATTTCAGGTTTTTCGGGTGTTACCGGCGCGATCCTCTCAGTGGTGGATTCCGCTTCCGGGCTATCGGTGAGAAAGGCGTTGAGGTCGCTCAGGAGCTGATTCTCTTCGCGGGCAACAGGTTCGGGTGGGATTTCCACCGGAGCCACGTTCATCATGGGTTCGGGCTCGGGGATGTCGAGGCTGAAAGGTTCCAGCGTGATGCCGCTGCTTTCCGCGCGGCTGGCCGAATCTTCGGTCGTTTTGTTGCTATTGGGCTGGTGCACTTCGTAAACCTGATGCGCGCGACCGTGCTTGTCTTTTTGTGCGCCACGGTACACGAACATGGATTCGTATTCGGCATTCAGTCGCGAGATGAAATCGTAATAGGGTCGGGAAACATAAATCTCGCCGGTGCCGGCAAAACTCATGATGCGCTGGGCATCGTTGATGCCGTCACCCACCATGTTGTTGATGCCATTCATGTCGCGCACGACGTTGATCGGACCGAGATGAATGCCGGTGCGTACTTTCATTTCCGGATATTTTTCCTGGGCCTGAGTGCAGAAACACAGGCCGACCTTGATCGCGTCTTCCGGATGTTGCAGAAATCCGATGGCCGCGCCGTCGCCGGTGTCCAGAATGATGCGTTCTTCCACGCCGATGCCCCCCAGACAGCTGGCGAGCTGGTCGGTAAATTGCTGCTTGATGATGGTTTGTCTGTCGACCGGCTGTTTGGTGTAACCCACGACGTCAAAAAACAGCACAGTGGCAATAATGCTGCGCGGTGCCGATGCGGTGGTTTGATTATCCATATACGTGTGCTCAGCCTTTTTTATTTATTGCGGCGCAGCCTGAGGGCGCACCGGTTTCTGTTTGGGTGTGTTATTCATGTGCCGATTGATGAAGCCGCCGATCTTGACGCCCAGTGCCGTGCCCAAAGGCCCCAATACTGCTGTGCCCACGGCAGCTCCGGCAATAGCGCTTTTGCTGGGGCGAATCACCGGCTCGGACAGCGTGCCCGAGATATTCATCGGCATACTCACCAACCCCACCGTATTCTTGACGTCCACGTCCAGCCAGCCGGCCAGCGCCAACTCATGCGACATGCTTACGCCCCCTTGGGCATCCAGCAATCCGGACGCAATCTGCACGGGCTCGAAATGATACCCAGAGGCATCTCCTTTGACTAGGCCGCTCAAGGTGTCAAACGCGGTGGATCCCGTCACGTTTTTGTCTTCGCCGGGATTTTTTGCCGCCTCAACCAAATCGATGTCTTTCAGCACACCATTGCGAATAGTGTATTGGGCGCCAAATTCAAGCCCCTCGTGCAGGGGCTGATCGGTTTTTGTGGGCAGGGAAAAATCGATCGTGCTTTCAAGGTTTCCGGAGAAACGTGACTGATTGAAAAGCTGCTGCATCAAAGGTTCCAGCGCGACGTTTTCGGAGTGCAAATTTCCGGAGACACGGGCCGATGTCCGATTGAATTGAATATTGCCGGAAAGCGTTCCGCCGAAAAAATTTGCCGTGAGTGGTTGTAGCATTATTTCCTGTGGGGACAAGATTATTCCGGTTTCAATTTGCTCGAGGCTCAACAAGGCGTCGCGTTCTGAGAAAATCAGTTTCGTGGCGAGTTGCCCGAGCTTGATATTTCCGGAAAACCGCGGCCGCGAATCTGAAATGGAAAGATCGCCATCAACTTTGAGGTTTTTGAGTGTGAGTTGCGGTGCCAAAGCCGGCGTCCACTCACTGGCTTGCAGTTTAAGATTGAATCCGGCAGCTTTCTTCGCGAGTAGCACCGCCGTCAGCTTGCGCCCATCAAGACCGAACCATGCATGCTCCAATTTGCCGTCGGCTGCAAATCTGAGATCACCTTCCACTGAATCCAGCGTTTGGTCAGCCAATAGCAAACGCATCTCGGAAAACCCCAAGGCTTGCAGCTCAAAATTTCCTCCACCTGAGGGGGCGGCAGACAGATGCGAGACGAGCTTGCTTATCTGTGTTGCGTGTGCCGAACCTTCGTGCAGGTGGATGCGCTTGATGACGAAATTTCCATGGATTAGCGCGCTCCAATCCGGTCGAATCTCAACAGTCGCGGCTGTGATGTGCTCATCGTCTGCGCCGAGGCGGGCATTCTGCAAAATAAGATGGGGCCAGGGCAGAGCGCCGAGTCGCAATTGCCGGATCTGCATGGGCGCGCCCAATTGTGCGGAGAGGGTTTGCTCGGTTTGTGCAAGATAGCTATCAAGAGGAATGAGAGAGATCAGCAAAGTTAGCAGCAGCAGAAGTCCTGCTGCCAAGATCGACAAAGTTTTCAGTAGTCTCATAAAAGCGAAATTCAAGGTTGACCAAGCACGGCAAAGTTATTATCATTCGCGCCCTCAATTCCCTGATAGCTCAGTCGGTAGAGCGACGGACTGTTAATCCGCAGGTCCCTGGTTCGAGTCCAGGTCGGGGAGCCAAAGAAATCAAGCACTTAAGCCATCCATTGCGGGTGGCTTTTTTGTTTGTCCTGCGCAAGTCCGCAGGTGTGTCAAATAGGCCATAAGGATCATGGCCTTGAGCATAGGGAAAAAATCCGCGGGTGTCTATGGAAGTCCGCAGGTGTCTCTATTGAATGCTTATTTCACAAGGGCTTAGCCGAAAAGTACAAATCGCTTCGGACAACAGCTTAATCTACTGTCTAAAATTCGGGGGCCACTATAGCGTCATGGGTACAATAATCGCCTGTCTCCTGTAGAGTTCGAGAGGCGGCATTTTATGAGGCAGGAAAGTGTCTAGTAAATCGGGGTCGATTCAAAATGAAGAGGAAGAATATGTGGTGGATTATCCTAGGCGTCGTCGCCTTTGGCGCGGCGGCATGGGGGCCTGTTATGAGCAATGTGGAACAACCCAAGTATGCAGTAGTGGAGTCTCTGGGTTCCATCGAGATTCGTGATTATCCACCGATGATCGTCGCAGAGGCTGAAGTCCAAGGTGAGCGCAAAGCCGCGATCAATCAGGGCTTCCGCATGATTGCGGACTACATTTTTGGCAATAATGCCAGCGTCAGGAAAGTCGCCATGACTGCACCTGTCACTCAGCAGGCCAGCGAACAGATCGCGATGACCGCGCCGGTTACGCAGGAGGCAGAGGGTGCGGGTTGGAAAATTCGGTTTGTGATGCCTGGCAGTTATACGATGGAGTCTTTGCCTAAACCCAATAATGACGCGGTGAAACTCAGAGCGATTGAAGGTAAGCGCTTTGCGGTTATCCGTTTTTCTGGGATGAGTAGTGGCGATAATCTCGAAGTGCACGAGAGTAAGCTGGCATCCTTCATCAAGGAAAAGCAGCTCCAGCCGCTTTCTGTGGCGACCTATGCTTTTTACAATCCTCCGTGGACCTTGCCGTTCCTGCGCCGTAATGAAGTAATGGTGGAGGTCGGCAAATAATTCGTGGGGCAGTATATTTTGTCCCAAATCCTGGCTATAAGTATTGCTGGGTGCCGGTCAGGCGGGCCCACGAGCCTTAATATGAGCGAATATATTGGCGATCAATAAATGACCGCGTTGAATTTAAAAGACTACCGAACGCTCTCTTTGTCGGCACTGGGCGGTGCGCTGGCGATTCAACTGGTGGAGCCGTCCTAAATGTGCGACTACGTGATTGCGGGGTATTCTGTGCCCGGACAGCCTTGGATGATGCCCATATTGCCAAACTGTTGGAGCAGGAAGTGGCAGACGCTCGGCTACCAACGCCAGAAGCCAAAGATGCGCAGAACAAAGGACGGAATTACTACATCAACATGCACCGATACGAAAACAAAGATACCCGGCAGTGGATGGAGAAGCAGGTTTATCTGGCGCTCGGAACCTTGTTGCTGGGAGCTGCGCTTCTGGAAGTTGATGCGACCCCGATTGAGGGTTTTGATGCACACGCGCTGGACGTGGAACTCGGGCTCCGCAAGCAAGGTTTTTCGAGTGTGGTGCTGGTGGCTTTGGGCTATCGCAGTCCGGAGGACTTTAATGCCAATCTGCCGAAGTCGAGATTGCCAGCAGATAGCATCATTTCAGAATTGTAGTGCTGGGAGGCGGTTATGAAGCCAATTGCCATTTTTCGACATACCGCGACAGAAGGACCGGGTTACCTCGGCTTGTTTCTTGATCATCAGGCTATCCCTTGGCGGTTAATCCGTGTTGATGAAGGTGAGCCCATTCCATTGGCGGCCGATATTTATTCCGGCTTGGCCTTTATGGGTGGACCGATGAGCGTCAATGATGATCTGCCGTGGATACCCCGCACACTGGCTTTGATTCGTGACGCCTACGCCAAGGACATACCGTTGCTGGGGCACTGTCTGGGTGGTCAGCTCATCGCCAAGGCGCTGGGCGGCGAGGTAGGCCTGAACCCAATCAAGGAAATTGGTTGGGGCGGCGTCTCCGTTACGAATAGCGCTACTGCAAACAAATGGTTTGGCGGAATTGGAAACTTCGATGCATTTCACTGGCACGGCGAGACATTTACGCTGCCACCCGGCGCCGAGTTGGTGTTGTCCGGTCAGCACTGCGCCAATCAGGCCTTCGCGCTCGGTAATCACTTTGGCATGCAATGCCATATTGAGATGACTGAAGATATGGTCCGCAATTGGTGCAGCGCCGGGGCGGATGAGATTATGGTCGCTGCCAGTAGCCCCGCAGTGCAGCCCGTAGAGGTCATCCAGATCGAAATGCGCGATAAATTAATAACCCTGCACCGTGTGGCGGAGGAGGTGTATTCGCGCTGGTTGCGAGGGCTGCGGCTAGGCTAATGGCAGAGCGTCTTTCAGAAGGTCTGCGGGTGGACATCGGGAGGGAAATCTACCCCAAGTTGTCGTCGTCACAAGCGCTACCTTGGTCGAGCTCTCGGAAGAGGGGCGACATTCCACCGCGAGACTGTCCGTTTTTCAGCAAAGCTGACGCTCTCTGGTCCTGACACTGTGCGTATTTTTTGCGCACACTTTTATCCACGGATTTTGTGAGTAACCAGAAATAAAGGGCGACCGAAGTGGCCCTCGCTTAAGTTTTTAAGTGAATTTTATTTCTGGGTTGTCGGCGTAATAGTGACGCGGGCACGCTTGATTCTTGCCAGCGCCATGATGAGCTCGGAGCCCTTGACCTTGTTGGCTTTGAGCGCAGCGTCAAAGGCCGCAACCAACTCACTTACGCCTGGACTTTCAATGGACAAGCCTTCTGCTTTTGCGGGTTGCTTCTTGTTCTTCAGCTGTTGCAATCGTGCTTCCAGATGAGCGATGACTTGAGCTTTGGTTTTGCGGGCGCGGCGAACTGTATTCATGGTGTTTTCCTTTAAACGGGTCGATTTAAATCACTCTGCACTCTTGGGCTACGTTGCGGATTGGACACTGATCCGGGCAGTTATATATATCGAAAATAACTAGGCCGAAATATATAGGCTTTTACATAAATTGTCACTAAGCGAAGCCTGCCGCGAAGATTTTGGGGGAAATGCAGTTCAAACGGTCCATTAAATCCGGCGGACTTGCAGTTCGTACGTTTGTTGCAGGGGCTACTGTGCACCGGCGAAGTTTATGATCTGGCGTTCGCGGTTTACTGTTGTTACCATGCGACAGTTTTTTGACATAAAAACAACAAAATCGACGTCATTGATGCTGCGCGAACGTGTTGGGGCCAGTGAATTCGGGTTTTTGCTGCAAGGCAGATAATGCCGATATCGGCTGGACCGCCTGACACAATTTAAATAACTGGAGCTTTATGATCAGATATTACTCGTTCAAAGATTTTTTGTTGATCGCCATCGTGGTTTCAATCGGCCTTTTTGTTGTTCTGTTTCTCCACGAGAGGTACGAAAAAATTCCTGTTGAGTCTTCTGAGCCGGTAAAAACGGTTCAGAAGGTCAATGTTCAGGTCAGCAAATATGCCGATTCAAGAAGTCACTCAAAAATAGACGCGATCAGTAGTAGTAGGCCACATAAATGTCTGATGATTGGTAATTTTATTTATGGCTCGGACAGAGGGGCTTTGCTGGCTAACCGAAGTTTTTCAATTCGTGAGATGAAAGATGAGGCTGAATCAGGCTCAATTGTTTACGGGGATTTTAGGATCACTGGAATACGGGTGGCGGCTGAATTGATATACAGGGATGGCGCCCTTTTTTCCGTATCCGGGAGTTTCGATCCCGAATACTACGGGGCAGTAAAAAAATCGTTCTATAGGTTGTATGGGGAACCCCAGTCGGAAAACAATTGCAGCGTCCCTGACTTGGAAGGGAAATGTAATAGCGTTATTTGGAAATCCGGCGGACGGTTGGTCATGCTTTCCCAATTGAATTCCGGGATGACCAGAAACAATTTCACCATCATGCCCAATAAAAACGAAAAATCCTCATTTTTTGTACCAGTTGACGCCGAATCTGGCCCACCAGTTTGTTTGCAGGAATAAGCAAAAACCAGCGCTAAGTGACGCCAATTCTGCTGATTTTGGGCGCGGCTAAGAGGCTCTGAGGATGATCAGGGCAATTTCCGATGGGCGGCCCAGGCGGAGCGGGAGACCAGGCCACAGACCGGCACAGTTGCTGACATAAAGTTGCATTCGGCTGATTTGATATAGCCCCGAGACGTATCCTTTATTGGCCCACTGTGTCAGCCAGTGGATGCCGATTATCTGGCCGCCATGTGTGTGTCCGGAAAGTTGCAGATCCACGCCAGCCTCGCTGTTATTTTCTGCATTTCTTGGCTGATGATCCATCAGAATCACCGATGCGTTTTTCGGTGCGCCGGCGAGCGCTTTGGCTATGTCTGGCATTTCCTCGCCAAATCTGTCAGCAGTCCGGTCTGTTAAACCCGCTAATACGAGAGGGAATCCATTTTCCGTAATGACAACATGCTGATTCAGCAACATTCGCAGACCGAGATGTTCAAATTCGCGCATCCATCGCGCATAGCCTGAGTAGTATTCGTGATTGCCCGGAATAGCGAAAACGCCCAGTCGTGCTTTCAGTTGTTTTAAAGGTGCAACATCGTTTGCGCGGGCTTCAGGCGAGCCGTCAATCATGTCTCCGGTGAGCAGGATTAAGTCGGGTTTTAAGGCATTCGTTTTGTCGACGACTGACTTAACCCAGTTCGCCTCAAACAAGCGACTGGCGTGCAGATCGCTGATCTGGGCCAGGCGCAGGCCATCCATTTCAGCCGGCAAGTTCGGGAGGGTGATCTCGACTGTGCGTACATCCGGAACCTGTAGCGCCTGCCAGACTCCGGCGCCGGAAAGCGTCAGTGCGGCTGCATAAATCCCTGCCAGCAAGCGATATCTTGCAATTCGCGGCGTTGAAATTTTGGCAATTTTTCTTGTCCCCCATTGAACGACCGTGGCGATATCCACAAGCAACAGAAAGGTTGCGATCAGAACGAGTGCGCTAAATAGCCAGCCTTGTGTGACGGCCACCGCAAAGGGGGCTTCCGGTGAAGCCATGCTCCCATAGAGGGTGTGGGAGATCAGGTGTTCCAGCGAAATCAGCAGCAACGCCAGAGCCGCCAGGATTTTCCACGGCTTTTGCCACGGCAGATACGGAATCGTTCTGGCGATGACGTAAAGCCCGATGAGGCCGGTCAGCAGAAAAAACATGGGACCCTAACGTGCTGCGTTGAAGCGTTAGTTATTTGCCATCGCCTTGATTTCGTCCGCGGTGACATAGCCCTTGTTTTGGGCGTCGATTTTGCTGAAACCGCGGGCGACGCGCGGCATCCCCGCTTTGGCTTCCTCCAGTGTCAATTTTCCGTCGTTGTTTTTATCCGCGGCTTTGAATTTTGAATCAATCTGCTGATTGCGTCTTGAGTCATCCGCATGGGCAGTGGCACTTGCTGCCAAGCCGGCAATAGACATGCCAAGTAAGAAGAGGCGGGTCGAAAGCTTCATAAGGTCACTCCTGTATTAAAGATATATGGATCCGGATTTATTTCGTTGCAGCTGAGACTGCCGCGGTAACCGCTTGCTGTGCCAGACGCTGAAACGCCGCAGTCGTGTCCGATTCGTTGCGGAAGGTTTCGCCGTTGATGGTAATCATGCCGGCGCGCAACAATGCATCGGACTGGCTGTCCGTGATTTTGCTTTCAATGAGCAAAACCGGAATTTTCGAGTTTTTGCCGGCCAGAAAAGAAACCGCCTTGATGGCTGCCGAAATCGGCATGAGATTTCTGGGTTTGAGGCCCTCGTTATCCAGCTCGGCACCGGAGATGGCAATCGCTACCCGTGCGACACCTGGGCCGGGTTCCGAGGCAATATTGAACCGGGTTTTGCCAATATGATCGCGTATGGCCTGGTTCAGTGTTTGCCGCGTTTGCTCGACGATTTCCGGAGTAAGTTTTTCATCAACGTGCGCCTGGTTGATGAAAATGGGTTCGATGATGATGGCGGTATAGCTTTCCTCGTTTGCATCAGGATTTTGATAGCGGGATATTTTGGTTCCCTCCGGGCTTTTGACCGGCTGCAACAGGCTGTAGTCCGGAATAAAGCCGGACGCTACTTGGCCGCTGGCAACGGATTCGGCGCCGGCGTAATTACCCAGCGATAGGGTAGTGATAAATGCTACGGCCATAAGTTTGCTGCAGCGTGCGGTTTTGTTCATTCAATGCCTCCGGACAGGGATTTGAAATTCGGTCGGTTGTTTGCTGCGCCATGCATGTAAAGCAGATCCATGCAGGGTCGCAGTAAACCGTATTCGCCGGAATGGCGTCAAGATAATTTACGCGGGTGCCTTGTGCACGCCGTGATCGTTGTGCATGCGCGGGCGGTTTCATAGTTGCAGCCCGCTGCGGTAGACTGGCGACACATTTTGTGTCTTTACGATCATGAAACAAATTATTCAGGCGTATATCGACAAGCTGGATCTTCAGCTTCATCCCGAAGGGGGGTTTTATCGGGAGACTTACCGCAGTGTTCAGCTGGTTGATGTTGACCTTCGTGGCGAAGGAAGCCTGCTGTCGCGCAATGTCTGTACGGGGATACATTTTCTCTTGGAACAGGGTAATTTCTCGGCCTTTCACAAGATTGGGTCCGACGAGATGTGGCATTTTTATGCGGGTCAAGCGCTGGAAATCATTGAAATCAGGGAAGCGGGCGAGTTGCGCTGTACGCGGCTGGGCGCCAATTTTATGGGAGGCGACCTGCATCAGTATGTTGTTCCGGCGCATACTTGGTTTGCTTGCAGGGTCGCGGAGGGCGGCCATTTTTCCCTGGTGGGCTGTACGGTTGCCCCCGGTTTCCACTTTGATGATTTTCATCTGGCGGACAGTGAGCATCTGATCGCCAGGTATCCCCAGCATCAGGAGATAATCCGAGCCTTAACCCGGTAAACATCGGGCGTGCAGTACTGGATCCCACAGGTGGATTAACGTAATTTCAGGACGAGAATGATGGCGGTGGCGAGCAAGCCTTTCCAGTGGTGGCGAAGCGGTGATCTGGACGGATTTTTTGGTCTGTTCATTGACAACCTCATTCAATTGATTCTGATCGTCATGTTATGCGCCGCAATTTTGGGCATGCCCGGCGAGATGATTTTTGGCCGCATCTTGCCCGGCGTTGCTGTCAGCCTGCTGGTGGGCAATCTGTTTTACGCTTTTCAGGCCAGAAAGCTTAGTCTCGCGTCCGGCCGGGGCGATGTGACCGCACTTCCCTACGGCGTAAATACCGTGTCGCTGTTCGCGTTCATCATCTTTGTCATGAAGCCCGTGCTGGACACGACCCATGATATCGAGCTGGCTTGGCAAGTGGGACTTGCGGCATGTCTGGGCTCGGGATTGATTGAGCTGGCGGGCGCTTTTGTTGCAGGTTTTGTAAAACACGTCACGCCCAGGGCGGCATTGCTGGCCACATTGGCGGGTATTGCCATTACTTTCATTTCCATGGATTTTGTTTTCCGTATTTATGCGGATCCTTTGATTGGCTTGATTCCGCTAGCCATTATCCTGGTGCAATATATCGGTCGCTTACGGCTACCTTTCGGTTTGCCAGCCGGGCTGGTTGCCGTAGTCATCGGCACCGCCTTGGCATGGGGATTGGGGCGCATGAATGTGTCCGCCCTTGCGTCGCTGGCGCCGATGCATTTGAGTTTGCCCCATCTTTATCTGGGGGAAATGCTGGGCACAACGTTCTCGGCATACATGCTGGCATTCTTGCCGGTGATCATCCCCATGGGATTGTTTAATCTGCTGGGCTCTTTGCAGAATCTCGAAAGCGCGGAAGCAGCGGGAGATCGGTATTCCGTTAGAAGTTCACTGACCATGAATGGCATCGGTACACTAGTGGCGGCAAGTTTCGGCAGCGTATTTCCTACCACCATTTACATCGGCCATCCCGGTTGGAAGCGGATGGGAGCCGGGGCCGGCTATTCGGTCGCCAATGGATTGGTGATCGGTTTGCTGTGTTTTTTCGGCCTTGTGGGCTGGGTGTCGGCATTAATTCCGGTAGAGGCCGGTGCTGCGATCCTGTTGTGGATTGGCATTACTATTGCCGCGCAGGCTTTTGAAGCCACTCCGCGACAGCATGCTCCGGCAGTGATCGTCGGATTTTTACCCGCTCTGGCGGCATGGGGGTTGCTGATGCTCGAAAATACCCTGCGGGCGGCGGGCAGCAATATCGAAGCGGTGGGTTTGCAGGCGCTTTCTCTGCAACTTCCGATCGCAGGCATGATTGCTCTGGAGCGCGGGTTTATTTTTACTTCCATGTTCATGGCCGCGATGACGGTGTGTCTGGTGGAAAAAAACTTCAGGGGCGCCGCGATATGGTCTGTGGTGGCTGCGTTCGTGAGCGCAACAGGATTGATGCATGGATACGCGATTGCCAACGGTGCTGTAATCAATGCCTACGGCATGGACACGAGCTGGCCGTTTGTGCTGGGTTATCTTGGTATGGCGCTGATCTTTTGGGTGTTGCCAAGACGTGAGTAGCGCGACGCCTGAATAAAGCCCGCCTGCGCCGCATGGCAGGGTTTTCAGTCCCTTTCAAGTCGGCAGGATGTAGCGTCTTTCCAGCGCTCGTGAGGCAAGCACAATCAGCGACACCAGTGCGAGATAAACCAGTGCCGAGAAAAAATAAGCTTTGAAGAATTGAAAATTGGTAGCGGCCACTTCCTGCATACGTGCGAAGAATTCCGTGTACTGGATCAGGAATGCGACCGAGCTGTCTTTCAAGTTGCAAATGACCTGATTGGTCAGCGCAGGGATTGAAAGTCTCAGCACTTGGGGCAGCGTAATCAGTTTGAAAATTTGCAGGCGGTTAAAGCCTTGCGCCCGTGCGGCCTCGGCCTCGACGGGATCGAGCCCATTATGGGCAGTAGTCAGATACGCGGCGTTGTAAGCCGCCACGTTGAAGGTGAACCCGAGAACGGCCACGGTGAACGGCGAGAGTGAAATTCCCCATTGGGGCATGCCATAGTAAATCAGGAACAGAAGGACAATCAGGGGCATCCCGATGAAGAAAGAGATGTACCCCCGGATGATGCTTCGCACAAAGCGGCTCGGACTCAGCGACAGGTAGAAAACAACGATACCGAGCAAAAATCCGGTCAGACTGATAATGGCCGTGAGCTCCAGCGTTTTGCCCAGACCGCCGAGGATCAGCGGCATTTGCTCGATCAGATCATCCCGAAAAATTGACCAGTCGCTCACTGCCCGCGGACTCCGGAGCTGAAGAAGTCGTTGATCTTGCTGTCGCTGTGGGCGTTGCAAAGATGATCGATCGTGTCTTCGGCTTTTACGACACCTTCGTCGAGAAATACCACGCGGTCGGAGATCTGGCGGGCCAGCCGCAGGTCGTGCGTCACGCAAAGCATGGTGACATTTTCGGCCCGCATCTGGTTGATAAGATCGGCGACTTCGCGCGACATGACAGGGTCCAGCGCGGACGTGGGTTCGTCGAAAAATATGACGACCGGATCCATCGCCAATGCCCGTGCCAGCGCGACACGCTGCTTTTGTCCGCCGGAAATCTGCGAAGGATATTTGTCGCGATGGGTGGCAATGCCGAGGCGATTCAATTCGTGCAAGGCCTTTTCTTCAGCTTCGGCTTTAGACATGCCGCGCAATTTCAGCAGGGCGAGTGTCACGTTATCCAGCACGCTCAGGTGGCGATACAGCGCAAACTGCTGGAACACGAAGCCGATGCTTTGCCGCAGTGCGCGAATGTCGACATCCGCACCGGTAATATCCTGGCCGCGAAAATGAATCGTGCCGCTGGTGGGTTCTATGAGTCGGTTCAGGCAGCGCAGCAGCGTTGATTTTCCACAACCGGAGGGGCCCATGACAACTTTCAAGTCCCCTTCGTAAACTTCCAGATTGATGCCATTGAGTACCCGTTGGCCGGAAAATTCCTTGACCAGATTGTGAACGGAGATCAGCGGCATGAGATTGTCCCGGGTATGGATGGTTGTGTGTTACGAAGCGAGCATGTCCGGCGCGCAATAGCGCCGTTCAATGAATTTGACGGCCATCAGCAGGATTTTGAAAATCGCAAAATAAAGCACGCCCACGGCAAAGTAGATTTCGGTGCCGCGCAGCGTGGTGGCGGTCAGTGCAATGGCCTGCTTGGTAATTTCCGGAATGCCGACGGTGTATGCGAACGGCGAGTATTTCAGCACCGAAGTGAATTCGTTCACCATGCCGGGCAGAGAGAAGCGCAGCATCTGCGGAAATTCGATGTATCTGAAAATTTGCAGCCGGCTCATACCCATGGACTCGGCAGCCAGCAGCTCGGCCGGATCAACCGCATTCAGGGCGCCGCGAAACACCTCCGCCAGATAAGCGCCCGAAATAAGTCCCAGACTCAGTGCCATGGCCATCAGCGGCGGAACCTTGATACCGATGCCCGGTAGCCCGAAATAGACCATAAAAAGCAGAACCAGAACCGGAATGCCGCGAAACACGTAGGTGTACACATCCAGAAAAGGATTCATGGCACGGAATCCCAAACGGCGGGTACCGGCGATCAGCAGCCCGACCAGCATCGCCGTCAGGCTGCACGTCACCGTGACCAGTACGGTAAAACCGATACCGTTTGCCAGCAGCGCAAAGATGTCGAGCATACCGAGCGATTCAGACAACAGCGTTTACTCCATCCACTTGCTAATGATGGCCTTGCGTTTTTCCGGGCCGAGTTCGGTAAGATATTTGTCGAAATCGTCGCGCATTTTGGAACCCTTCGCGAATGCGAAACCCAGCTGGTCGAAACCGGTAAAGACGTAGCTGCTTTCAAACGGCATGTGCAATTTGTTTTTGAAGTTCATGAGGACGGGCTCTTCAATGAACGCCAGATCAATGTTGCCGTTTTGCAGATCGGCCGCCACTTCGCTGTAGGACGGATAAAGCTTAACCTCGCTGAGCGAGTAATAACCCTTGGGTTCCAGCTCATTCTTGATCAAATCGTTGTAAGCCATGCCGCGCGGATAGCCGAGCGAATACTGCTTGAGCTGGGCGAGATCGGTGATCTTGATATTGCGGTCTTTCAGACTCACCAGATGCCAGGAGTTGTCGTAGTAGGGCTGGGAGAAGTCCATGACTTCCTTGCGCTTGTCGGTGATCGAAATACCTGAGAATGCAACATCTGCCTGACCGCTGGAAACGGCGCCCAGCATGCCTTGCCAGTCGTAGGGGGTGATTTTTAGAGTGCAGTGGCGTGATTCGCAATAGCCTTTGAAAATTTCGAGATCCGCGCCCTTGAGTTCTCCGCCTTCATCAAACAGCATGGGTGGGGAGGCGGGAGAAACGGCCACATTTACAACATTCTGTTCGTCGGTTTTGGCGCACGCGCCGAGCAAAACGGTTGCCATGCACAGTATTGCGATTCCCAATTGCTTGACCGTCATATTGATCTCCCTGTCATTGGATTAATTGTTGAGGCTGTCGGTGTGGCGTATAAGCGCCCGTTTTCAGAAGTGCACACCGTGTACGCACGGATTCGGCGCGCCAGTTTACCCTATCGAACTGGGACGGTGATGGGGAATGTTTTTATTATTCAGATGCCCTCGCGGGCGGCCAGCAGTGCAGTGCCGTAAGCAGCTTCACTATGATCGGCTATGCTCACCGGCACTCCAAGCCGACGCTGGCGGAGTTGCTGCCAAACCGGATTTTTTGCCCCGCCGCCGGTGCTGACAACGCGCTTGAGCGCGGGTGCGCCCAATTCGGCAAGGCGTTCGTAACCGGCCGCCTCGATGCGGCTCAACCCTTGCAACAGGCCATGCAGGAATGCGGCATCGTCCACCGGTCGGGGTTCCAGTCGTGGCGCCAGTTGCGGGTCTGCATACGGAAAACGCTCGCCCGGTGCGGGGAGCGGGTAGTAGTTCAGCGGGCTATCTGTGGCGGGATTGATGTGTCGGCTCAGTTCCGCAAGTTGCGGGTCATCGAAAAATTGCCGGAGTACCCCGGCCCCTGAATTGGATGCGCCGCCGACCAGCCAGCGATCGCCCAGACGGTGACTGTAAATGCCGTACTCCGGTGCCTCGATACGTGTGTCCGAAAGTTGTTTCAGTACCAGCGTAGTGCCGAGCGAGGTGAGTCCCGCGCCGGTTTCGGTGATGCCGCTGGCGACGAAGGCCGCCGTACTGTCGGTCGTGCCGGCATGAATGGCACAGGCGGGGGCAATGCCGAAGCGCGCGGCGAGTGCCGGCCGGATTCCCCCGATGACGCTGCCCGGAACGCGGACTTCCGGCAACAGGTGAGCATGGGGCAACGCCAGTATCCAGTCCGGCCAGCGCAGCTGTGCCACGTCATAGCCGGTTTTAAGGGCATTGTGATAATCCGTAATACCGGGTTGTCCGCTGAGCAAGGCAGTCAGCCAGTCGGCCTGATGCATGAAGTAATGCGCCTGGTCGTTGCCAGGCTGTGCCGTCAGCCGGAGAAATTTCGCCAGCCCCGAGGTGGCACTGCCAACAAGGGCATTGTTGCCAGCGAGCTGTCTTAAATATCCGGCTTCCGCTTGTGCCCGGCTATCGTTGTAGAGCAGGGCGGGTGAAACAGGCGTTAGTTGCGCGTCGCAGAGCAGGACGGTGGCGGACGTCGCATCAATGGCAATACCCCGGAGCTGGCCGGCAATTCCGGGCGGGATGGCACCGAGCAATTGCAGCAGGGCGCTGCGCCAATCCTCCGGCATCTGGTTGGCCGGATTTGCATAGGGAACGCGCAGTTCCCATGCCGTGCTGCGATCGGCGGCGAGGGCACAGGCGCGAGCGCCGGAGGTGCCAAAGTCCAGCCCGAGGTACATCAGCCCCGGGTGTTGGATTGGCTGCCGAACCGGCTAAGCTCGACGAACGGCGCAGGTTGCCAGCCGGGTTGACGGTGTTCGGCGACGACGTTGGTGAAGATGCCGCCGCGTACATAGAATTTGGCGGTCAGACGCATGAATCTCGGCTCGGTGACCGCGACCAGGTCATCGAGAATACGGTTGGTGACGTCTTCGTGAAAATGTCCTTCCTCGCGAAACGACCACATGTAGAGCTTGAGGCTCTTGAGCTCCACGCATTTCCGGTCGGCGATGTAATCAAGCGTCAGCGTGGCGAAATCCGGCTGCCCGGTTTTGGGACACAGACAGGTAAATTCCGGAATTTCCATGTGGATATGGTAGTCCCGGGCAGGATTGGGATTGTCGAAGGTTTCCAAGGATTTATTCGCTTGTGTACTCATGGTTGGTCAGCCTGTGGGGTTCGGTTAGAATGGCGCGCATTATAAAACGTTGTGGCCGCCAAATTGCGTCTTACCCAGATCAAACTCGCCGGATTCAAGTCCTTCGTCGATCCCACGCAGATTCCCCTGCCGGGGCAGATCGTGGGCGTTGTCGGGCCGAACGGCTGTGGCAAGTCCAACGTCATCGATGCGCTGCGCTGGGTGCTGGGCGAATCCAAGGCATCCGCCCTGCGCGGCGAAACCATGCAGGACGTGATCTTCAACGGTTCCAGCAAGCGCAAGCCGGTCGCGCGTGCCAGCGTCGAACTGATCTTCGACAATTCATTGGGCAAAGCGGCGGGGCAGTGGTCCACCTATGCCGAGATTTCCATCAAGCGCGTGTTGCAGCGCGATGGTGATTCCAGTTATTACATCAATAACCAGCACGTCCGCCGCAAGGACATCACGGATATTTTTCTCGGTACAGGTCTGGGCGCACGTGCCTACGCCATCATCGAGCAGGGCATGATCTCGCGCATTATCGAAGCCAAGCCCGAGGAGCTCAGGATCTTTCTGGAAGAGGCAGCCGGCGTTTCCAAATACCGCGACCGGCGACGTGAGACCGAACTACGACTGGGCGATACGCGCGACAATCTGCTGCGTGTTTCCGACATCCTGCAGGAGCTGGAAAAACAGCTCGCACATCTGGCCGAACAGGCCGAGGTGGCGAAGCAGTACCATGCGCTGGAAGCCGAACGCACGACGACCCAGCACTTGTTCTGGTTTGTTAAAAAACAGGAAGCCGAGGCGCAGCGCGTGCGCTTTGCCCAGTTTGCGGAAAAGACGCGAACCGAACTGGAAGCCCAGACGGCGCGTCTGCGCGAGATTGAACGCGAACTTGAAACGGCGCGCAGCGGACACTATCAGTTGTCGGATGCCGTGCATGTGCGTCAGGGCGAGCTTTACAGCGCGAATGCCGAAATCGCCCGTCTCGAACAGCAAATCAAACACATCGCTGACCAGCGCCAGCGGGTCAGCCAGCAAATCAGCAATACCCGTCGCCAGATTGAGCAACAGCAGCATCAGCGTCAGGGGCTGCAATCCCTGCTCGAACACTGGCAACGCCAGCAGTCGGGTGCAGCAGGCAAACTGGGCGAGGCGGAGCAACTTGCCGCACAGGAAGCGCAAGCCCTGCCCGAAGCCGAACAATCAGCCCGCGAAGCCCAGGAACGCTATAACGCATTGCAACGCGAACAGCTGCAAATGCAACAGGAATTGCAACTGGCCGATTCGCAGCGTGAATTGCTGCAGCGCAATATTCAGCAAATCGAATCGCGCCGATCCCGCCTGTTGCTGGAAAAGGACAATTTGCCGCGCGCCGATCTCGCCGCGCTGGAGCAGTCGCGCCAGCAGGTTGCCGAACTGGAAACAGAACTGGCCGGCCAGCTTACCCGGCTTGCGCAATTGCAGGAACAGCTGCCCTTGGCCGATATCGAACGGCGCAACCAGCGTGCGGCCCAGTCACAGCAGGAACGCGTACTGGCGCAAACCGAAGCGCAGCTGGCCGCGCTGCAGCAATTGCAGCAGCGGCTCGACAGCGACCAGAATCTCGCCGCCTGGTTGAAACAGCATCAGCTCGAACAATCGCCGCGCCTCTGGCAGTCCATTCGCATGGAGGCCGGCTGGGAAGATGCACTGGAGTCGGTGTTACGTGAGCGCCTGAATGCGATTGCGCTGCCGGATTTGTCACCGGCAACGACGTGGGAGGCCGCACCGCCGGCCAAGGTGGCGCTGTTCGCGACGGGCGAATCTGTACTGTCCTCCGCCAATTCGACGACGTTTACGCCTTTGCTGCAATACGTTCAATGCCAGGATGCGCGGGTGGCCGCCGCATTGACGGAATGGCTGGCCGGGGTTTACGTCCAGCCGGAGATGGCTTCAGCCTGGGCACGGCGGACCGATTTGCCGCCCGGTGCCTGTTTCGTGACGCCGCAGGGACACGTCGTTTCGGCACATAGCGTTTCGTTTCATGCGCCGGACAGCCAGTTGCACGGCGTGCTGGCGCGCCAGCGCGAGATCGAGTCGCTGGCGCAATTGCGTACCGAGCAATTAAGCGGCGTGGAATTTACCCGCGAGCAGCTCGCACGGGCCGAGCAACACTATCAGGCCACCGAGTCGCAGATCGCGCCGTTGCGCAGCGAGAGCAATACAAACCAGCAGCGCCTGCACCAGTTGCAGATGCAGATTCTGAAACTCAACCAGGCCCATGAACGCAGTACGGAGCGTGCGGCGCAAATCGAACAGGAATTGCAGGAATCGGCCGATTTGCTGGCGGCGGAGCGGACGCAATTTCAATCGGCGCAGACGAGCATGAACAGCCTGCGTGAAACCATCAGCGCGTTCCGTGCTCAGGTGGACGAGTCGCAGCGTCACGCCAATGCGACCGACATGAGGCTGCGCGAGCAGCGCAGCCGCACCCAGCAGGCTCAACACGCCCTGCAGGAAGCCCGTTTCTTTGCCCAAACCTGCACGGAAAAAATTGCGGATCTGCAACATAACAGTGAAACACTCGCCGCAGCGCTGGCGCAGTTTGAACTCGATCTCGGCGATTTGCAGGGCGAGCTGACCGTGGGTGACGACGGCTCAGCACAAGCGCAGTTACAGGCCGCGCTGGCGCAGCGACAGGGCTGTGAGCAAACATTGGCCGAGGCACGCAACGTGCTCGAAAATGCCACGGCTGCACTGCAGAAGCTGGAGCATGACCGTCTGGCCTGCGAGCATCAGCTGGATCCTCTGCGCGAAAAGCTCAACGAGCAAATTCTCAAGGAACAGGAGGCGCGCCTGCACCTCGAACAGTGGGCGGAGCAATTGCAGGGCGTGGACGAGATGGCCCTGCAGCCGCTGCTGGAAAATGCCGCCCTCAAACCGGGCGCGTTGCAGAACGAACTCAATCGTCTGGGTGCCGCGATCGCGGCCTTGGGTGCGGTGAATCTGGCGGCGCTGGAAGAGTTGCAGACTGCGAGTGAACGCAAGGCTTATCTGGATGCCCAGGCCGCCGATCTGACCGAGGCGATGAACACGCTGGAAGAAGCGATCCGCTGCATTGACAAGGAATCCCGCGAGCTTTTGCTGGCGACTTACAATCAGGTCAACCAGCATCTGGCGGAAATGTTCCCGATTCTGTTTGCGGGCGGCGAAGCCAAACTGGTGCTGACCGGCGAGGAAATTCTCGACAGCGGGGTGCAGGTGATGGCGCAACCGCCGGGTAAAAAGAACAGTTCAATCCATCTGCTTTCGGGCGGTGAGAAGGCACTTACCGCGATCGCGCTGGTGTTTTCACTTTTCCGTCTGAATCCGGCGCCGTTCTGTTTGCTCGACGAAGTCGATGCGCCGCTGGACGATACCAACACTGAGCGGCTTTGCGCGCTGATCAAGCGCATGGCCGAGCAGACCCAGTTCGTTTTTATCAGTCACAACAAAATCACCATGGAGCTGGCGCAGCAGCTGGTGGGTGTCACCATGCAGGAAAAAGGTGTTTCCAAGGTGGTGTCGGTGGATATCGAAGAAGCCCTGCGCATGCGTGACGAAGTCGTCGTCGCCTAGCGTTTATTTGCACCACTCCGCGATATCCTGCTTTGCCTTTGCAGTCCGCTGTTCGCGCTGCGCGTCATCCAGATAAACCGTTTCCCCGGCTTCGTTGACCTCGGCCATGCGCATGCCGGATTGCAGCGTGCGCAGATTTTGTTGTGCCGCATCGCAGTTGGCTTGCGCGATTTTACGGTTTTCCGCTTCCACGGCAGCACGATTGCGCGCCTGTTTTGCGCTATCGGCATCAGCCGGGGCTTCGGGTGCGGGATTTGTCCGGGTTACCTCCGGTGCGGGGGTGGCGCGCAGGGTTTCAGATTTGACCGCGGCAGGGGGAGGCATGTCAGAGTAAACGATGTTTCCCTGCGCATCGACCCATTTATTCAACTCGGCCGCAACGGGCAGACTCAGCAACAGAGAAAGCAGAACGACGGGCAGGCGTGACATGACAACTCCGCAACAGAATTTTTGTGCGTGAAAGTCTAGCACAGCGAATACTCAGATTTTTTCCGGGATTTTCAGCAAAGCCAGCACGGCGCCGCTGCCGCCGAGCTGCAACGGAGCCTCGCACCAGGCCAGCACTTGCGGGTGCTGTGTCAGCCAGTGACGGCTGAGTACGCGCAATTTTCCCTGCGCATCCGGACTGTTCATACCTTTACCGTGAATGACCAATACGCAACGCATGCCGTGCCGTGCGGCTTGCAATAAAAAATGCTGAAGCAGACGGCGCGCGTCGTCGCTATTGAGTCCGTGCAGATCGATGCGGTCGGCCACAGGCCAGAAATTCCGGCGCAATTTTCGCAGGGTCTGGCGCGACAGGCCATTGGCAAGATATTCGGTGGCATTGCTGTCCGCGCCGAAATCGGACAGGGTGTCGGCAACGGCAGAAGATTTCTGAGTCGTGCGGCGCCTGGGTTTGGGCGCTGCCGGGGCAGGGGCAATACGGCCGCTTGCGGGAAGCGGCTTTACCGGACCGACAACCGCCCGGAACAGGGCGGCATCATCGGTTTCCTCGTCCTCGCCCGGATTCAAACCTTGCCGGTAGCCGCGAGATATTTATCCGCATCCAGTGCGGCCATGCAGCCGGTTGCCGCGCTAGTGCAGGCCTGGCGATATATCTGGTCCTGCACATCGCCGGCAGCAAATATGCCGGAGATGCTGGTTGCCGTGGCGTTACCATTCGACCCGCCTCGGGTTTTGATATAGCCGTTGTCCATTTCCAGCTGGCCGGAAAACATGTCGGTGTTTGGTTTGTGGCCGATGGCAATGAACGCACCTTTGACGGCGATATCGGTTTTATCGCCCGACTGGACGTCTTTGACACGCACGCCCGTTACGCCACTGTCATCGCCCAGCACTTCATCAAGAACGCTGTTCAGTTGCAGTGTGATTTTTCCTTCCTTCACTTTTTCCATCAGGTGATCGACCATGATGCGCTCTGCACGGAAAGTGTCCCGGCGGTGAATCAGGGTGACATGATTGGCGATGTTGGACAGGTAAAGGGCTTCCTCGACGGCGGTATTGCCACCACCCACAACGGCAACTTCCTGCCCGCGGTAGAAAAATCCGTCACAAGTGGCGCAGCCGGAAACCCCGCGCCCCATGAAAGCCTCTTCCGACGGCAGGCCCAGATACTGGGCCGAGGCACCGGTGCAGATGATCAGCGCGTCGCAAGTGTAGCTGCCGCTGTCGCCCACCAGCAGGAAAGGCTTTTGCTGCAGCTTGGCGGTATGAATGTGATCGAAAATGATTTCGGTGCCGAAACGCTCCGCGTGTTGCTGGAAGCGTTGCATCAACTCCGGCCCCTGCACGCCGTTCACATCGGCTGGCCAGTTATCAACTTCGGTGGTGGTCATCAGTTGTCCGCCCTGGGCCAGGCCGGTGATGAGCACCGGGTTTAGGTTCGCGCGGGCGGCATAGACAGCTGCGGTGTAACCGGCGGGACCGGAGCCCAGAATTACAAGGCGGTGGTGTTGGATTTTTTGCTTCATGTGCAACTTTCATTCAGGGTTGATCTTGGTGGCCGGAATTTAGCAGCGACGTGTCCGCCTGTCGAGTTAAAATGCACCCATGCAACACGTCATTCTGCTTATTTCCCTTCTGATTTCATGGTCTGCCGCCGCGGCGGAACTTCCCGGAATTCCCCGGTTTATCGATGAAATGGTGGAACGCCACGAGTTTGACCGCGCTGTGCTGGCGGATATTTTTGCGCAGGCGCAACATCGGCCGGCCATTATCGACGCCATTTCGCAACCGGCGAGCAAACGTTCCTGGCCGGAATACCGCGCGTCCTTTGTAAATGCGAAACGCATCCGCTTAGGGCGCCAGTTTCGCGAGAAATATCGACTGACATTGCGGCGTGCCGAGCGCGATTTTGGTATTCCGCAAGCGGTGATCGTTGCGCTGATCGGCGTTGAAACGATTTACGGCAAAAATATGGGTAATTATCCGGTACTCGATGCGCTCACGACGCTGGCCTTTGATTACCCCCGCCGGGCAGATTTTTTCCGTAGTGAACTGGAAAGCTATTTATTGCTTTCCCGTGAAAACGGATTGGATTTACTGCAAACACGGGGCTCCTATGCGGGTGCGATCGGTATTCCGCAGTTTATGCCCAGCAGTTACCGGCGTTACGCGATTGATTTTAACGGCAATCAAAAAATTGATTTACGGCGCGAAGCGCGCGATGCCATCGGTAGTGTGGCCAATTATCTGCGGGGCTACGGCTGGGTGGCGGGTGAGCCGATTGCGGAGCCGGTGACGCTCGGAGAAATGCCGCCGGATACGGCATCACACACTTTGGCCGAATGGACCGCGCTGGGAATTCTATCCGCGCATGCGGCGGATCGTCCCGGATTGCCGGCGCGCTTGCTTGGCTTTACCAACAGTGATGGTGGGCAGGATTGGTGGCTGGTTTTTAACAATTTTGAGGTGATTACCCGCTACAACAACAGCAATTACTACGCCATGTCCGTGACCCAACTGGCCGGACGGCTGGCGGAGTCGAAAAAACTTAGTTCGACACGCTGACCCGGCGTGCGCCGTCGTAGCGTTGCTGCCAGTAGCTGTCACTGAGGCTGGCGACGTGAATACGTTTGCCCGCGCTGGGTGAATGAACAAAACGGCCATCGCCGACATAAATACCCACATGCGAAAAAGCCAGCCGGCTGGTGTTGAAAAATACCAGATCACCGGGCAGGAGACGGTTGCGGTCCAGGTGGCTCCCTATACGGCTCATTTCTGCACTGGTTCTTGGCAAGCGCAGTCCCAGCGTATTCAGATAAACGAATTGCACGAAACCGCTGCAATCAAAACCGTTTTCGCGCGAGTTTCCACCGTAACGGTAGGGCGTGTCCGCAAGACTGAGGGCATATAGCGCCACTTCGTTCATTTGTGCGGATGACGGGGGCGCGTCGTGCGGCGTGCTGGCACAAGCGGCCAGCAAAAGGCTAAGCAATAGTCCGGTCAGATATTTCATGGCGCGAAATGTACGGCAAAGTTCACCCGGATGCAAAGGCATGAAAAAGGCACCCGCAGGTGCCTTTGTTAAACAGAAGCAGGTGGCCGGATTATTCAATCTTGGCCTTGGTGCGCAGATCGTCCACGGCCTTCTTCAGTGCTTGCTGCTGCAGGCGCTGTTGCAGTTGTGGTTTGACCTCATCGAAGCTGGGCACCTTCAGTGCGCGTACATCATCCAGCCGGATCACATGCCAGCCGAACTGGGTTTGTACCGGAGTCTTGGTGTACTCGCCTTTCTTCAGTGACAGCAAAGCTTCTGCGAAAGGTTGCACAAAAGTGCCGGGAATCGTCCAGCCCAGTGATCCGCCTTGTTTGGCCGATCCGGCGTCGAGTGATTTGGCGGCGAGTTTCTCAAACTTCACCTTCTTACCCAGCTGCGCGATGATGGCCTTGGCCTCGTCTTCGCTTGCAACCAGAATATGGCGGGCGTTGTATTCCTTGTCGCCGAGCTTGGCTTTCAGTTTGTCATATTCCTGCTTGAGTTGATCTTCGCTGATTGGATGATTTTTGACAAAATCTTCTATGAAGGCACTTGCCAATACGGTGCGTCGGCTGATTTCAATTTGCTGGCTGACGTCGGAGTTTTTGTCCAGACCGAGGCGGGTGGCTTCCTGCACAATTAATTCCACCTCGATCATTTTTTCCTTGATGGCTTTGCGCAGATCCGGGCTATCGGGCTGCCCCTGGGCGACGACACCTTTGACCTGAAAATCAATACGCGCTTGCGGGATGGCAACGCCGTTCACCAGTGCGGCGGCTTTCTCTTCTGCAAGGGCGGGCTGGACTGCCAGTGCGGACAGCAGGGCCAGAGTGGCAAACTTTACGGGTTTCAGCATGAGATCGATTCTCCAGGAATTAAGTTTGTAAATCAGTTTCATCCGGCGCCAGTGCGAGGATGTTAAGCGCGTGAATATCGTGTTTCATCATGTCGCCGAGCGCGGAATATATCATACGGTGGCGAGCCACCGTGGTTTTGCCGGAAAACTGCGCCGAGACGATTTGCAGCTGAAAATGACTGCCACCGTCACGGGCACCCGCATGCCCTGCATGGCGAGCACTGTCATCGACAAGCGTCGTAACGATCGGTTCCAGACTCTCGAGCCGCTGCCGAATTTTTTCTTCTTTGGTCATGCGGGCAACACTTTTTTGAACGGTTTAACGCGGGTGCTGCGGAACACCCCGGTCGTCACGTAAGGGTCGGCTGCCGCCCACTCTTGTGCGGCCTGCAGACTGTCGAAATCTGCCACGATCAGGCTGCCACTGAAACCCGCGCTGCCCGGGTCGGCAGCATCCACCGACGGAAAGGGGCCGGCCAGCAAAAGCCGCCCCTGATTCTGCAGGACTTGCAAGCGTGCCAAATGATCGGCGCGCACGGCCAAGCGCTTTGGCAAACTGTCGGGCACGTCCTCACCCACGATGGCATACCACATCAGTTGTGTTCCTTTTTCTCGTCGACATAACGTGCCAGCCAAGCACTTTGACCCAGGATGAAGACGATCATCAGCCCGGTAAAACCGAACAGTTTGAAATTAACCCAGGCGTCTTCTGAGTAATTGAACGCGACGTACAGATTGAGCAAACCCAGTACGGCGAAGAACAGACTCCACAGCAGGTTGAGGCGGTGCCAGACGTGCAGTGGCAGCGCGATTTTTTCGCCGAGCAGGCTGCGGATCAGGTTTTTCTTGAAGATCAGGCTGGCAAACAGCAGGATTACCGAAAACAGCCAATACAGCACGGTCGGCTTCAATTTGATGAAAGTCGCATCATGCAACCACAAAGTGGCGCCGCCGAACACAGCGATGATGACGAAACTCACCCAGAGCATGGTGTCGATTTTGCCGTGGCGCCATTTGCTCCAGACAATTTGCACCACGGTCGCGGCGATGGCCACGCTGGTGGCGACATAAATGCCCGAAAATTTGAAGGCGATGAAAAACAGGATGATGGGAAAAAGATCAAAAAGCAGCTTCATGAGTGTCCGTAAATATTAGTTGCGATCCAGCGCCAGCGCGGTGGAATTGATGCAGAAACGCAGGTGGGTGGGCGGTGGTCCGTCCAGGAAGATGTGGCCCAGATGGGCGCCGCAATTTTTGCACAACACTTCGATGCGTTGCATGCCGTGGCTGTTGTCGGTCCGGCTGCTCACGTTTTCGGCGATCGCCGGGCGGCTGAAACTGGGCCAGCCTGTACCCGAATCAAATTTATCCTCCGAGTTGAACAATGCCGCGCCGCAGCAGACGCAGCGATAAATTCCCGGATCGTGGCAGTCCCAGTATTGCCCGGTGAAGGCAGGCTCGGTATCCGAACAGCGGCAGACCGAATATTGCTCCGGCGTCAGGGTTTCCCGCCATTCGGCATCGGACTTTTCTATGCAAGAGCTCACTTTACAGAACTTCCGCCGCGTGATCTGCCAAGCGTGAACGTTCGCCGCGCAGCAGTGTGACATGGCCGCCATGCGCCCAACCTTTGAAGCGATCCACCACGTAGGTCAAGCCGGAACTGCCTTCCGTGAGATAGGGGGTGTCGATCTGCGCGATGTTACCCATGCAGACTACCTTGGTACCGGGGCCGGCGCGCGTGATCAGGGTTTTCATCTGTTTCGGCGTCAGGTTCTGCGCCTCGTCGATGATCAGATATTTGTTGAGGAAAGTCCGGCCGCGCATGAAATTCAGCGATTTCACCTTGACGCGCGAACGGATCAGATCACGCGTGGCCTCGCGTCCCCAGTCGCCGCCTTCCTCGTTGTTCTTGTTCAGCACTTCCATATTATCTTCCAGCGCGCCCATCCACGGCGACATCTTCTCTTCTTCGGTGCCCGGCAAGAAGCCGATATCCTCTCCCACCGGCACAGTCACCCGGGTGATGATGATTTCCGAGTAAAGCTTGGTTTCCAGCGTTTGCAGCAAACCGGCCGCCAGCGTCAGCAGTGTTTTTCCGGTGCCGGCCTGGCCCAGCAGCGTCACGAAATCGATGTCCGGGTTCATCAGCAGATTCAGGACGAAATTTTGTTCGCGATTGCGGGCGGTAATGCCCCAGACATTATTCTTGCTATGGGTGTAATCAGTGAGGGTGCGCAGCAATGCCGTTGTTTCGTCCTGCTCCAGGACGATGGCGTGGAAAGGCGTACCCCCGTCTTCCTGGTAGACAAACTGGTTGACGAACATGGCGGCGCACAGCGGTCCGTGAACCTGATAATACGTGTGGCCTTCCTTCTGCCACGACTTCATATCCTTGCCGTGTCGTTCCCAAAAGTCTTCGGGCAATGACAGGCTGCCGGTGTAAAGAAGATCGCTATCTTCCAGCACCTTGTCATTGAAATAATCCTGCGCTTCCAGTCCCAATGCACGCGCCTTGATGCGCATGTTGATGTCCTTGGAAACCAGAATGACCGCACGATCCGGTTGGCTGCGCTGGTTGTGCATAACCACCGCGAGAATCGCGTTATCCGCCTTGCCCTGCGCCATGTTGGACGGCAGTTCGTCTCGGATGGATTCGGTCTGCAGGAATAAACGGCCCGTGCTGTTCTTGTGGGCATCGGATTGCAGGGAGATTCCCTGTTCAATCTGATGCGGGGCATCACTCACAATTTCATCAAGGAAACGGCTGGCCTGGCGGGCATTGCGCGCCACCTCCGTCATTCCCTTCTTCTTGTCGTCCAATTCTTCCAGAACGAACATTGGCAGGCAGACATCGTGTTCCTCAAAACGGAACAAGCTGGTCGGGTCGTGCAACAGCACATTGGTGTCGAGCACGAACAGTTTCGTCGGTGCGGTTTTAACTGCTCTTCTGCGCGTGGCCATGAGATTCCTTCAGTTGAGGGTGTTAACGAAATCCAGCACTTCCCGGGCGTGGCCGTCGGCTTTGAGTCCCCGCCATTCATGGCACAAGCGGCCATCCTTGTCGATTACAAACGTACTGCGCTCAATCCCGATCACCTGCTTGCCATACATCATCTTTTGTTTGAGGACGCCGAACAGATTGCACATGGTCTCCTCCGTGTCGGCCAGCAACTCAAACGGTAGCGAGAAGCGCGCCTTGAATCCTTCATGCGATTTGAGACTGTCGCGTGAAACGCCGACAATCTCGCAATCCGCCTGCTGGAAATCGGCGTACAAGTCGCGAAACTGCTGTGCTTCGGTGGTGCAGCCCGGCGTATTGTCTTTGGGATAAAAATAAATCACCAAATTTTTGCCGCGCATATTGGAAAGGGTGAAAGTCTGGCCGCCGGTGGCGGGAATGGAGAAATCTGCGATCGTGTTCTGGGTCATGAGGGTTCTCGCTGTAAGGTGCCGACATTCTTGTCAAAAAATGCCGTAAAGGCAAGCGCCGGGATGGCTCGTCAAAATTGACTGCTTGTGCTACGGTGCCCGCCACTTGAAATGGCAAGTTGGCAAAATGAACGATCAGGATTTTATGCAGATTGCACTTGAGCTAGCCGCGCAAGCAGAGGCGGCGGGCGAGGTGCCGGTCGGCGCTGTGGTGGTCAGGGACGGGGAAATCGTCGGGCGCGGGTTCAATGCCCCGATTTCGCGTCACGACCCTTCCGCGCATGCCGAGATGATGGCGCTGCGCGATGCGGCGGAAAACCTGGGCAATTATCGTCTGGTGGGATGTGAGTTGTTCGTGACGCTGGAACCTTGCCTGATGTGCGCCGGCGCCATCATGCATGCGCGAATTGCGCGCGTGGTATTTGGTGCCAGAGATCCGAAAACCGGAGTGTGCGGCAGCGTGCTGGACGCGTTTGCGGAATCCCGGCTTAATCATCACACCCGCGTGGAAGGTGGCGTACTGGCCGAAGCGTGCAGCGCAACGCTTAGTCGTTTCTTCGCCCGGCGCCGGACAGAACAGAAAACACAATGAAAATCGAAATCAGCATTCCGGCACAAACACTAAGTCTGTTCGATGCGAGCGGTACGCTGGTGCGTCTCTATAGGGTCTCAACCGGCAAAAACGGCGCGGGGGAAGAGAGCGGCAGTTTTTGCACCCCGCGGGGCAAGCATGTGATTCGGGCCAAAATCGGTGAGGGCCAGCCGGAAAACAGTGTGTTTGTGCGCCGCCGTCCCACGGGAGAGATCTACACCGAATCGCTGGGAGCACAGTTTCCGGGGCGCGACTGGATTTTGACCCGGATTCTCTGGCTGTGCGGGCGCGAGCGCGGTTACAACCGTTTTGGTTCCTGCGATACCATGCGGCGCTATGTTTACATTCACGGCACGCCGGAGACGACAGCGCTGGGGCAGCCCGGTTCACGCGGCTGTATCCGGATGCGCAACGCCGATTTGATCGAGCTGTTTGGCAGGATCAAGGCAGGAACGGAAGTCGAAATCTTCGCTTGAGGAGGTGGACGATGGTGAATCCTTTTACGGTCAGTCTGGTCTCATGGCATGACGGCGGACCCTTGCTGCGCCTCGTGCGCGAGGCTGTGTTCATTCGTGAGCAGGGCGTGCCGGAAGAGATGGAGTGGGACGAATTCGACGCGACTTGCCGGCACGCGCTGGCGTTGAGTTTGCGCGGCGATGCGATCGGCAGCGGCCGTATGCTGATGAATGGTCATATCGGCCGCATTGCAGTTTTGCCACAGTGGCGCGTGCAGAAAGTCGGGACCGCCATCATGGAGGCACTGTTGGCCGAAGCGCGCGGCCGTCATTTCAAACAGGTGGACGTGGACGCACAGGTTCAGGCCATGCCGTTCTATCACGGCTTCGATTTTCGGGAAGAGGGCAAGCCGTTCATGGATGCCGGATTGCCGCACATCCGCATGGTCAAATCGCTACTTGCCGACTAGATATTCCTCGTCGCTGAAATTCAGGACGGCCTGCGGTTGGAATACCGTAAATGCGGTAATCAGTACGCCGGTCATAAAGGCTTCGGCGAGAATGATGATGGGGGCGGCGACCAGATAACTGTATTGGAGCATTTTCCAGCTATAGGGTCCCAGCGCGAGTAGCAGCGCTGTGCCGAGGACCACAGTCAGCAGAATGGCAAACGCGCTGCACAAAAAACCGTTACCCAAAACATAGAGGAAAAGATTCCTGGGTAAATGCCGGCGGCTGAGACGCAATACCCATTCGCTAAAGAGTGCCGGGATGACGATCATCGTCAATCCGTTGATGCCGATGGATTCGAGCGCCATGTCCATGCGCACCCAGGTGGCCAGCATGACGGTGGTAATGGCGACGATGGCGATTTCCCAGCCGAACATCAGGACGAACAGCGTCGTGCCGAGAATGTGGTGATTGAGTCCGGGGCGGAAGCCGGCATTCATTTGCCAGAAGACAAAGGCACCGATGGTGAGTGCGACCAGCGCGTTGATGCGGGTGGCATTGCCCAGCAGATCACGCCAGTCCGCGCGCCAGAGTGCTCGTCCGAGCAGGAGAGTGAAAATCAGGTTGCCGAGCCACAGCCAGTCGTTGGGGAAGAGCTGTGACGGCAGATTCATGGCAGCGGGTAGGGTAAATCCCGAAACGCGAGCGGCGGCCCATCCTGCGCGGACAGATGAATCGTCTGGCTGTCGTGGCTGGCAATATGCACCACGGCGAGCAGGTCATATCCGCCTTCGGGCGCGGCGGCGGCATTCACGATCATGCCCGCAGCCTGCTCGCCCATCTCCGCGCTGTACAGACTGTCACCCGGTTGCGGGGCCGCGTCGCTATCCACATGCGCCAGAAACATCCGGCGCTTGGGCTTGCCGAGGTAATGCATGCGCGCGACGATCTCCTGACCCGGATAGCAGCCCTTCTTGAAATTGACTCCGCCGATCACTTCAAAGTTGACCATCTGCGCTACAAACTGCAGCTGCGTTGCCGTTGTGATGACCGGGATTCCGGCTCGGATGCCAAGCCCGTCCCAGCACGGGCTGCCTGCCGGTTGCAGGCGACCAGAGAGCTGTGTCCACAATGCCGGGGCTTCAACCGGCGAAAGGCAGATCTGATAACGGCTTGCATCGAGGCGGATCAGTCTGATGCCGGCGTTGCTGTGCATACTGCCCGATTCGGCGGGCAAGTCCGGCAGCAGCGTTTGCGCGACCGCGCTGGCTTCCGGACCGGCCAACCCCAACAGAACAAATTCGTCACCGGCGTCAGAAATTTTGACCTTGGCACGCAAGACATACATCGATAGTCGCTTGCGCACGGGTTCGCACAAGTCGCGCGGCAGTTGCACCAAATAATCATCGGCGTCGCGCCAAATGAAGAGCGACGCGATCATCCGGCCCTTGGCATCATTCAGGCTGCTAAGCTGGGCGCGCCGGCCATTCACTTCGCCAATGTCGTTGCTCAACAGGCTTTGCAGGAAGGTTTGCGCCTCCTCGCCGGAAACGCGCAGCAGGCCGAACTGCGATAAATCACAGACGACGCCACCATCGCGGGCTGCAATCCGCTCGGCTTCCGCATGGCCGAAATGCTGCACGATGTCATTTTCGATCTGCGCGCCTTGCGTTTGCAGAAAAAGCTGCCAGTCCTGATTCATTCTCGCCTCATACTTTCGGGTGATATTCCGGCGCCAATCTTACCGCGAAGCATACGGTTTCGGCTAAACTCTCGCGCCATGAAATCCATTCTTGCCGTACTGGTTTCCGTTCTTCTGGCCGCTTGTGGCGGGCAATGGAACAACCCCTATCCGGCGGGTGATGCGGGGCAGGCCATTTTCTATACGGCGTTTACCGAGCGGCCCAAACATCTCGATCCTGCCCAAGCCTACAGTGAAAACGAATACGAATTGCTGGCGAATATTTACGCGCCGCCGCTGCAATACCACTACCTGAAACGCCCCTACCAGCTTGTGCCGCTGGCAGCCCGCGAGATGCCCGAAGTGCGCTATTACGACGCACAACAGCGTTTGCTGTCTGCCGATGCGCCATCGCAGACGGTCGCCTTCAGCGTGTATGAAATCCATATAAAACCCGGGATGCGTTATCAGCCGCATCCGGCCTTTGTCCCGGAAAATCTGCATTTGAGTGAAGCGGCATTGCGTCCCGTTCACACGCTGGCGGATTTTGCGCATACCGCCAGCCGCACCGTTACGGCAGCGGACTATGTTTATCAGATCAAACGGCTGGTGCATCCGCAACTGCACACGCCGATTGCGGGGGTGATGAGTGAATACATCGTCGGTCTTAAAGATTACGCCGCCGAATTGCAGCAGGCCGTAAAAGCCCATCCCGCAGGTTTCCTCGACCTGAACGCCTATGCCTTGCCGGGCGTCGAGGTGGTGGATGACACGGCTTATCGCGTCACCATCCACGGCAAATATCCGCAGTTCACCTACTGGCTGGCGATGCCGTTCTTTGCACCCATGCCGCAGGAAGCCGAACGCTTTTATGCCCAGCCGGGCATGCAGGAACGCAATCTCAGTTTGGATTGGTGGCCGGTCGGCAGCGGCCCGTATTATCTGAGCGAGAACGATCCCAACCGCCGCATGGTGCTGCGCAGGAATCCGCATTATCAGAGCGAAACCTATCCGGTCGAAGGCGAACCGGGCGATGCGGCCACCGGCCTGCTGGCTGATGCGGGCAAGCCGCTGCCGCTAATCGATCAAGTCGTTTTCAGTCTGGAAAAGGAAACCATTCCCTACTGGAATAAATTCCTGCAGGGCTATTACGATGCCTCCGGTATCAGTTCCGACAGCTTCGATCAGGCCGTGCAGGTTGGCGTCAGCGGCGAAGCCAACGTCACCGACGCGATGCGGGCGCAGGGCATCAGCCTATCCACGGCGGTCGCCACTTCCACCATGTACACCGGCTTTAACTGGCTCGACCCTGCGATCGGCGGTTCTTCGGAACGGGCGACGAAGCTGCGAAGAGCCATCGCCATCGCCGTGGACTTCGAGGAATTCGTTTCCATCTTTGCCAATGGCCGTGGCATCAGCGCCCAGTCGCCCATTCCGCCCGGCATCTTCGGATATCGCGAGGGTTGCGCGGGCAGGGATACCTATGTGTATGACTGCGTGAACGGCGAAATCCGGCGCAAGCCCGTGGCCGAGGCGCAGCGGCTGCTGGCCGAAGCCGGTTATCCCAATGGCGTGGATGCCAAAACCGGACAGCCGCTCGTCATCCACCTCGATACCACCGCCAACGGCGTGGGCAACAAATCGCGCCTCGACTGGATGCGCAAACAGTTCGACAAGATCGGGGTGCAGCTCGACGTGCGCAGCACCGACTACAACCGTTTTCAGGACAAGATTCGGCGTGGCGACACGCAGATGTTTTATTTCGGCTGGAACGCCGATTATCCCGACCCGGAAAATTTTCTATTCCTGCTGTACGGCCCGCAGGGCAAGGTTAAATTTGGCGGCGAGAATGCCGCCAACTACAGCAATCCGGAATATGACCAGCTGTTCATGCAGATGAAAAACATGGAAAACGGCCCGGCCCGGCAAGCCATCATTGACCGGATGCAGGAAATTCTTCGCCACGATTCACCCTGGCTGTGGGGGTTCCATCCCAAGAACTACGTGCTGCAACACGCCTGGCTGCATAACGTCAAACCCAACATCATGGCCAACAACAAACTCAAATACTGGCGCGTTGATGTGCAACAGCGCGAAGCTCTTCGGCAGCAATGGAACCAGCCGGCCGGGTGGCCGCTGGCGCTTAGCGCAGCCTTGGTGTTGTTGTCCTGTATCTGGCTCTGGCGGGTGCTGCAGCGGAGGGAAGAGGGATGATCGCCTACCTCATCCGCCGCATTTTTTATGCGCTTCCCATCCTCATCGGGGTGAACCTGCTCACCTTTGCGCTGTTTTTTGTGGTGAACACGCCGGACGACATGGCGCGCATGCAGTTGGGCATCAAGCGGGTGACGCCGGAGGCAATTGAAAAGTGGAAAGAGCAGCGCGGTTATGACAAGCCCTTGCTGTTGAACAGCGCGGCATCCGGAACTGACAAAATGACCGAGACGATTTTCTGGCAGAAATCCGCCAGCATGTTTGTTTTCGATTTCGGCTATGCCGATGACGGGCGCAACATCAGCCGCGAAATTGCCGCGCGCATGGGGCCGAGCCTGGCGATTGCCTTGCCGACATTTCTGATTGGTCTCATCGCCTATGTGAGCTTTGCCTTGCTGATGACCCTGTTTCGCGGCACGGCGCTGGATATCGCAGGGGTGGCGCTTTGCGTCGTGCTCATGTCGATTTCCGGGCTGTTCTACATCATCGGTGGCCAGTTTCTGGTGAGCAAACTGTGGCATTGGGTGCCGATTTCCGGCTATGGTGAAGGCGCGGATGCGTTGCGCTTTGTGTTGTTGCCGGTGTTGATCGGCGTGGTTTCCGGCATCGGCTCCAGCAGCCGCTGGTATCGCACGATTTTTCTTGAAGAACGCAGCCGGGATTATGTCCGCACGGCGCGGGCCAAGGGATTGTCCGAGTTGCGCGTGCTGTTTACCCACGTATTGAAGAACGCGATGATTCCCATCCTCACCGGCGTGGTCGTCGTCATTCCCTTGCTGTTTATGGGCAGCCTGCTGACGGAATCATTTTTCGGCATTCCCGGTTTGGGCAGTTACACCATCGACGCCATCAACGCGCAGGATTTTTCAGTCGTGCGCGCCATGGTCTTTCTCGGCTCCGTGTTGTACATCGCGGGGCTGATATTGACCGACATCTCCTACACCCTCGTCGATCCCCGGGTGAGATTGTCATGAGTTTTATTCCGGTCATTCTCTGGAGCGATGCGCTGGTATTTTTGCTGCTGGCTGCGGGCATCATTGCGGCACGTTACATCCGGCGGCACGAGCATTTGCGGCTGCCCTGGCGGCGTGTGGCCCAAAGCGGGGTGGCGATGGTCTCGCTGCTGGTGCTGGCGCTGTTTACGACGATTGGCCTGCTCGACACCCTGCATTTCCGCACGGCACTGCCGCAGAGCAGTAGCGGCGAAAAAATCTATTCGCCCGAGGTGTTGAGCGTGCTGGACAAAGGGCTCGAACCCTTGCGCACGCAAACCGAAAAAACCTATTCCGCGCCTTTTGCCTTGCAGCTGTATGCCCGCGAAAGCGTGACGGACGAAGCCGGCCAGATCGTGCGCGAGTTTCCGCGACTGCAATATGGCGGCGCGCATCTGGCGGATGAATCGCAGCGCACTGCGGACGTGCTTCAGCGCGGGCTGATCGGCGCGCTGGGCGGGTTGATCGCGGGTGTATTGCTGGTCTGGCTGCTGCGTGCGCGTTTGCAACTGCGCAGTTTGCGCGTGGCCGTGCCGGCCGTAACGATGCTGATCGGAATGGTTGCCAGTCTGGCGGCCGTGTATCACGTGCTGGGTACCGACAAGGTCGGGCAGGACGTGCTGTATCTGTCGCTAAAAAGCATCCGCACCGGGCTCATCATCGGCACGGTCACGACGCTGGTAACTTTGCCGCTCGCGCTGTTTCTCGGGGTTGCTGCGGGCTATTTCCGTGGCTGGGTGGACGACGTGATTCAGTACATCTACACCGTGCTGAGTTCCATCCCCAGCGTGTTGCTGATCGCGGCGGCGGTGCTGATGATGCAAGTCACCATCGACACCCATCCCGACTGGTTCGAGACCTCGGCGGCCCGGGCAGATCTGCGGCTGGTGGCACTGTGTTTCATTCTCGGCCTGACCAGTTGGACCGGGCTGTGCCGTCTGCTGCGCGGCGAGGCCCTCAAACTGCGCGAACTGGAATATATCCAGGCGGCCCAGGCCTTTGGCGTTTCAAGCCTGCGCATCCTTACGCGGCACATCATGCCCAACGTCATGCACATCGTGCTGATTGCGCTGGTCATGGATTTTTCCGCACTGGTGCTGGCCGAAGCGGTGCTGTCTTATGTCGGCGTCGGCGTCGATCCCTCGATGATTTCCTTCGGCACAATGATCAACGCCGCGCGGCTGGAAATGGGACGTGAGCCTATGGTCTGGTGGGCACTCGCTGCCGCCTTCGGCTTCATGCTGATCCTGGTGCTCGCGGCCAACCTGTTCGCCGATGCGGTGCGGGACGCGTTTGATCCGAGGTTGAATCGGAGCTGAGCAGCGCGCTGCTGCCCGCTATTTCTTCAGATCACTCATCACCAGAAATGCCAGTAACAAAATAAATACAACAAATAAAATCAAATAGTTCATTTGGTATTTCCAATATTCACGTGATTTGAGCTGCGATCATTGTGGTGGGCGGATCGCACCGGGAGGCCCATCGCTGGGCTTCCCGGTTTAACTCTGCAGTTCACATCAGAACGGCATTCTCAATTTCACACTTGCCGTCTGCGCTGTGAATCCCGTGCGCGCTTCAACATCGTAGCGAGCCGTGATCTCCACGCCACTGTCGGTGTTGTGCACATAGCCCAGCCCGGCGCGAGCCAGCGTTGCGGAAGGTTTGATGCCTGTTGTGGTGAACGCCGCGCCGCCGCCAGCGAAGGAGGAGGTGATCGAGTTCTGTTTGGCGTTGACGTCATAACCCAGCCCAAGATTCGTGGTGAATTGGGCGTTTTCATTCACGCTATGTACGATCTTCCCATCCAGCGCAAGGATAAATTCCTCGGTGGTTTTTCCATTGACGGTGAGGTTCAAAGCACCGGCACCGGTTTCGGTATAGCCCTTGTCAGTAATGGAGGTGTAATCGGCACGGAAAGAAGGCGTGAAGCGGGTCTTCTCACTGATCGTCAGGGTGTGGCCGATGCCCGTGCCCAGATGCAGGCTGTCACTGTTGTAGTTTGCGACGGCAGTGCGATTTACGAAGGCAATGTAACGATTCCCCTTGTTCTGGTTGTAACCGTAATCGGCTTGCCAATTGAACTCGACATCGCTGCTAATGCTGTTTGAACCATACAGAACCGCCTGGTAGCTATCCACGCCGGCACTCTGTGTTCCCGAATTGTCGGACACATTGCTGTGCGTGTAGGCAAAGGCTGCGCCGACGCGGCTGTGTTGCGAGAGATCGCCATCCGCGCCCAGAACCATACCGTAGGTCTGCGCGTTATAGCCGAAGGCCCCATTGGCATTTTTCTGATCGGCCCACGAACCCAAAGGCTTAAGCCAGAGCTTTCCGTCGGAGACAAAAGCATCGCCGGAAGACAAGCCGAGATTCCCTTCAGACTGGGCTTGCACAACGCGGTTTACACCTTTCAGATTGGTGGCCATGGCTTGGCCGGTCATCAGCGGCACGGTCGAGCTGGCGGCATCGGAGAGCTGCTGATTGGTGGTCAACCCGCCTAGGGCTGCCATCACGGTATCCATATCAGCGTTGCCCGTGCCGCCGCCTGCGAAGGCTGTTGCCAGACTATCCAGAACCACCGCCGCACCTGCCGCAGCAGTGTTGCCGGTTCCGGTGACGGCCGTTACGACAGCGGTGCTGGTGCCGCCTGCACCAACCGGAGCCAGAGACAAATCAACGGCATTGCCGTTCTTGGTCGCAGTGAAGTCGAACAGGGCGGAGTTATCAGTCACCGCAAAAGTGCCGTCAGATGTCAGGGTGCCTGCACTGATGATGCCCGCCATGCCGGTCGCGGTGAAGGCGAAGTTGGGATTGGCGACATTCACGTCGATCTTGGCGTTTGTCGGCAGTGTTGCTGTGCCGGTCACGAGCAGTTTGCCGTAGGTGGTGTCATCGGTGACATTGGTACGGAAGGTAGCTGCCGCTTCCTGCGTGTAGTTTCCGGTGATGGTGGCGGTGCCGCCTGCAGCAACGGCCAGTGTGCCAGTGCCAGCAACGGTGAAGCCGCTGGAAGTGCCGTTCAGCGTGAACAGTTGGCCGTTATTCATGGTGTAGGTGGCACCGGTCAGCACAGAGACCGCCGTGTTGGGGGTGTTTACCTCACCGACGAAGCTGGCGGTGTCGTTGCCAGCGATGTATATGTTGGAAAGTGTTGATGTCCCATCAACGAAAATCGCGTTGGTGTTGCCTGAGATGGTGCCGCTGTTGGTGATTGCGCCCTGTATTGAGCTGCCGCTCAAAATCGCGATGCCGTAGTAGCCACCACTGATGGTGCCGCTGTTGGTGATGCTGCTGATGGTACTGTTGTTCAAGGCAAGAATGCCGGAGCCCGAGGATGAGCGGGCAGAGATGATGCCACCCACTTCATTGACAACAGCGCCAAGGGAACTCACTGACCACACCGAAATGCCGTATTGGTTACCGGAAATCGTGCCGCTGTTGGTGATGCTGCTGGTCGAGGCCGCTGAGGATATAGCGATGCCGGCCGTAGAACCCGAGATCGTACCGCCTGCATTATTAGTGATCGCCCCCGTAACAGTGTTTGAAGAAATCACCTTGATACCGGCAGCAGCAGAGCCGGAGATCGTGCCGCTGTTGGTGATGCCGCCAATAGATGATGCTCGGCTAACATGGATTCCCGATGAGCTACCACTGATCGTGCCGCTCGCCTCATTGGTGATGTCACCGGTAATGGTGGAGGCATTATTAACTAAGATTCCCGATGAGCCACCACTGATTGACCCGCTGTTGCTCAGGCTGCCGGTGATGGTGCTGCGCCATAGCCAGATTGCAGCGGTACTGCTGCCGCTAATGGTACCCGCGTTGCTGATAGAACCGACTGTGCTACGACCAAGATAAATGCCGTCGCTTGTACCACTTATATTGCCGCCCGCATTGTTGGTGATCGCCCCCGTAATGGTTGAAGAGTCCAAATTAATACCGTTATTAGTGCCCGAGATTGTGCCGCTGTTGGTGATGCTGCCGACCGTAGAGCCTCCAGCCACATCAATTCCTCTACTGATCGTCCCGCCCGTATTGTTGGTGATCGCCCCCGTAATGGTTGAAGCAGAGGACAATTTAATACCGTTACTAGTGCCCGAGATTGTGCCGCTATTGGTGATGCTGCCGACCGTAGAGCCTCCAGTCACATTAATTCCTGCAGCAAGGCCGAAGGTGACAACGCCACTTATCGTCCCGCCCGCATTGTTGGTGATCGCCCCCGTAATGGTTGAAGAAATCACCTTGATACCGGCAGCAGCAGAGCCGGAGATCGTGCCGCTGTTGGTGATGCTGCCGTCCAGAGTGCTGTTTAGCAGCAGAACACCCGACGAATTACCGTGCAGGGTACCTAACGTATCGTTGACGATATCGCCGGTAACAGTTCCCAAGGAATCGACAGCGATGGCGGATGCATATTGAAACCCGCCCGTAGATTGGATCGTCCCGTTGTTGTAGATGGCTTGGCCGCTGACGTTGGCATTCAGAGCCCCGCCAATCACTTCGATGCCGATAAACGAAGTTGAGATGGTGCCCGTGTTGCTGATGCCGCCATTGAGCGTGCCCTGAATTGCGATACCACGCGTCTGTGCAGATCCGGTAGCAGCGGCGATAGTGCCGTTGTTGTTAGTGATGGCGCCCCCCGTTGCAGCAGCAGTCACCTGGATGCCTGCGTTGCCGCCTAAGCCAGAAATAGCAGCCCCGGCAGTCACCGTAACGCCGGAATTAATCGTAATAAGACCAGTGGACAAGATGGGCCCGGTGGTCGAGGCAGACAACGTTTGATCCGCCGCCATCGCCTGCCCTGCACCCATTGCCAGCAGTGCCGCGGCGACGGCACTGACGATGCCCTTGCGGGTGGAAGAGGGTTTGCCTTTGGCTTTGGCGTTTTCGCCAGCAACGATATAGGCATTGCGAGCGGCGCTCCAGACGATACGATAGGATTTGTTCATGTATTTCCCCTTGATTGGCTGTAGACCTGAAATTTATTCGGCGCAATCGTATCAATTCGAAAACTGGAATCCTTACCAAACCTTACATGTGCAAGTTGAGCGCGCATCTTCTTGCGCGCTGGCTTTACAATCGCCCTATGCGACGTTTCTTCCTGCTTTTTATTTTTCTGTGTGGCTGCGCTATTCCGCCTGTGGTGTGGGGTGAAGACTTCATCGTTGCGCGCGCCGTGCTGGAGGATCGGGCCGGCACGCTTTCGATCGCGGAGGTGGCGCAGGCCGAGTTCGCGCCGGGAGCCGCCATTCTTGCCCGGGGCTATACCGATTCGGCGCACTGGATTCGCTTGCGGGTTCACACTTCCCATCCCGGAAAAGTCATTGAGTTGCGCATCCGTCCGACATTTCTGGATGAGGTGCAACTCTATGAAGCCGACCCTGCATCGCCGGGACATTGGCTCAGTCGCAGCACCGGTGATACACAGTCGTTCAACCAGCGCCAGCGTGCCGCTGTCACGCTGGGTTTCGAAGTGAAACCGATGGCGGAAGACAGTACTTATTACCTGCGTCTGAAAACAACCAGTTCATCGCTGCTGTATGTGGAGGCACTGAGTCTCCGGGAGGCCGAAAACAAGGATCTCCAGCTCTTTTTTTGGCAGGCGATTTATCTGGTATTCATGTTATGGCTGCTGTTTTGGGCGGCCAACGATTTCGCCGCAAATCGTGATCCGGCAGTGGGGGTTTTCTTGATATTTCAGGCGATCTATTTGGTTTATGCCATCGCCTTGATGGGTTATCTCCCCGTAATCTTTACGCAGGCCGCCCCCGGTACGCTGGATAAGCTGACCAGCTTTCTGGTCTGCGGTATTGTGCTCGTCGGGCTGTGGTTCCATCGCGCGCTGCTGGCGCTGTTCGCGCCCCCGCGCAGGGTATTGCGTGTGCTGGATGTACAGATCGCCGTTGCTTGCCTGCTCGTCATGCTTCTGGTTTTCGGGCAGGCACGTCTTGCGCTGCAGTTGAATTCGCTGAATGCATTGTTGGCCGCACCGACGCTGCTGGTATTGGCTTGGCTTGCACGCCGCCCGGCACCGCCCGGCCTGTTTATGCTACGGATGGTGCATACGCTGCAAAGTCTGTCCTTTTTGTTTTCCATGTTGCCACTGCTCGGGCTGGTGGATGCCACGGAGTGGAGTTTGCACGCCACGCTGATACACGGTTTTATTTCCGCTATGCTGATCTTTATACTGCTGCAATTGCGGTCCCGCACGATCGCAAAACAGGCCGCGCAATCGGCGTTGGCGCTGGAGCGGACGCGCAAGCAGCTTGAGATAGAGCACGAGCAGGTAGAGATTCGGACGGGCATGCTTGCCATGCTCACGCATGAACTTAAGACCCCGATGTCCATCATCCGCATGTCGATCGGGTCGCTTGATGCCGAAGATCCCGTCAAATGCCGCAGTGAAACCGCGCTTGAAGACATGCAGCAAATCGTCGACCGATGCCAGCTTGCAGATCAGCTCGAACAAAAGCAGATGGTAGTGCGCAATGTCCATTGCGACCCCGCCGAATTGCTGGCCGAATTGATCCGCACCAGCGGCGCGCCACAACGTATACATAATGAACTGGCCGGGTTGCCGTTGGTCAGAACGGATCCGCAACTGCTGCACATCGTGCTGCACAATCTCATCAGCAATGCACTGAAATATGGCGCTACCGATAGCCCGATCAAGCTCCGGACGTCTGTGCTGGAATCGGGCGTAGAGATTATCGTGAGCAACGCAGCCGGCGTTGCGGGGCTGCCCGACCCGGATCGCGTCTTCACCCGGTATTACCGCAGCCCAGGCGCCCATCGCAAAACCGGATCCGGGCAAGGGCTGTATCTGGCACACAGCATCACTACACTGCTGGGCGGCAGCATCCGCTACGACGTTATACAAAATCAGGTGACATTTACACTATGCATACCCCGTTAAACATCATCGTGATTGAAGACCATGATGTCCTGCGCGAAGTTACGGTCGAGGCGCTGCAAAAATCCGGCTTCCATGTGGTTGGTCTGGACTGCGCCGAGGCGCTTGCCGACAGGCCCGTCGAACAGATTGATCTGATGATCATTGACCTCAACCTGCCGGGCGAAGACGGCTTCAGTCTTGCCCGTCGCATGCGCGAGAACCAACCCGATATTGGCATCATCATGCTGACCGCGCGCAACTTGTCTGCGGACAAGATAAACGGCTACGAAAGTGGTGCTGATATCTACATTACCAAACCCACTTCGCAGCAAGCGCTGACCGCCGCGATCAACGCGCTCGCGCGGCGATTACGAAATGCGGATCAGGGGCACTTCGGGTTGCAGCTGATGTTGAGCTCGCTCACCCTGTCCGGCCCGCAATCCACGGTGAGCTTGTCCGCGCAAGAGGCCACGCTGCTGAGCGCACTTGCCCGCGCACTGGGACATGAACTGGAGAGCTGGCAGTTGATCGAGCTGCTGGGAAAATCTCCGGAAAACTATGGCAAATCGAACTTGGATGTACATATCAGCCGCTTGCGCAAGAAGCTGTCACAAGCAGGAAGCGCAGACAATGCCATTCGCGCCATTCGCGGAAAAGGTTACCGCTTGTGCGAGCGGCTAAAGATTTCGGTGAACAATCCTTGACCGAACAAACACGGTGCCGGTGGTTTCCACTCGGTAGCGATAAACATGTGTGCTTACGGCATCTGACATAAAGGGAATCAGTTGAAGCAATCCCATACCCCCATTCAAGTGCTGCAACTGGCCGAGCAGCACAAGGCCGCAGGTCGCTTCGCCGAAGCGGAGACCCTCCTGAAACAGATATTGGCCGCCGCGCCGAATTTTCATCCCGCGTATCACACGCTGGGATTGATCGCCTATGAGGTGGGCAAGCTTCCGCTGGCGGTGGATTTGATCGCCAAGTCGATAGAGCTCGATGACAAGGTTGCGCTGTATCACCGCAACATCGGCGAGATGTGCCGCCGCTTGGGGCGACTGGATGCGGCAATCGCCGCAGGTCAACGCGCGACCACCCTCGCGCCGAACGATCTGGATGCGCATTACAACCTGGGCCTCGCGCTCACCGATAAGGCCGAATGGGATGCCGCCATTCTCTCTTACCGCCGTGCGCTGTCACTCAATCCCAAGCACGGATTGTCCTGGAACAACCTCGGTGCGGCGTTGGAGAAGAAGGGCGATATGGCGGAAGCCGAGGTCGCTTATGCGAAGGCGGTCGAGCTCAATGCATCGCATCACGAGGCGCAGAATAACCTCGGGGCGATCTACAGCGAGCAGGGCAAGCTGGAAGAGGCCAGCCGTTGCTTCAATGATGCGATCAAGGCCAATCCGGATTTCTCCGAGGCGCATTTCAATCTGTCTTCGCTCAAGACTTATCGCGAGGACGATCCACATCTGTTGTATCTGGAACGCAACCTTTCAAAATCCGGCGAGATGCCGATCAAAGCGCGCATCCGCTATTGGTTTGCACTGGGAAAGGCTCTCGAAGATGTGGGGCGCTACGACGATTCGTTCGCGGCCTATGCGGAGGGCAACCGCTTGCAACATGCGCAACTCCCTTACGATGAAGCTAGGGCCGATGAGATGCTGGCGCAGGTGATGACGACTTTTTCGCGGGAATTTTTCGCGGCGCGCAAAAAGATTCAGGGCTGCGACAAAACGCCGATCTTCATCGTCGGCATGCCGCGTTCCGGAACGACATTGCTTGAGCAGATCCTTTCCAGCCATCCTGCGGTGCACGGCGCGGGCGAATTGATGGATCTGAATCAGGTGATCATGAATGCGGCGCCGGATCAGCGCTATCCGGAATTCGTGCCGGGCCTGTCTGCGGATGATTTCAGGAAGATGGGCGAGGCGTATGCCGAACGGGTGTGGAAACTTGCACCCGCTGCCGAACGCATCACCGACAAGATGCCGGCCAATTTCTTTTACATCGGCATGATCCGTCTGATGTTGCCGAACGCGAAGATCATCCACGCGATGCGCGACCCGATGGATTCCTGCTTCTCGAACTACGGGCGCTTGTTCAACGACACCATGGAGTTCGCCTACGACCTCGGCACGCTTGGCCGCTACTACGCGCGCTACATCACGCTGATGCAGCATTGGCGCGCGGTGCTGCCCGCAGGAACTATTCTCGATCTGCGCTACGAAGACATGGTGGCGGACACCGAGGGACAGGCGCGGCGCATCCTCGATTACATCGGCCTGCCGTGGGACGACAACTGCTTGGCCTTCCACGAAAACAAACGGCATGTGAAGACCGCCAGCGTGGCGCAGGTGCGCAAGCCGATTTACAAGACGTCGGTGGCGCGCTGGCAACGATTCGAGAAACATCTGCAACCGCTGTTCGATATCGTGCAGCCTTACCGGAATATTTGAAGATGAAGAAAACAAAGTCCCCCGCCGAGCTGCTGGCCGAACCCATTGTGGCGGCATCGCAACCACAGCCACTTTCCATCGAACAGGCCATGCTGCTGGCGACACAACATCAAGCAGAAGGCAATCTGCAACAGGCAGAACAATTGCTGCGCCAGATATTGCAGGTGCAGCCCGGCCATGCATTTGCCCTGCACCTGTTGGGCATCATCGCGCATCAGTGTGGCAAGTCGGAACTGGCGCTTGAGCTGATCGGCAAGGCAATCCGGCAGAACGACAACGTAGCGTTGTTCCATGCCAATGCGGGCGAGATGTATCGTCAACTGGGCAAACTGGAGGAGGCCGTCCGACATGGCGAGCGCGCCGTTGCGCTGGATGCGAACATGGCTTCGGCGCACAGTAATCTGGGCATCGCCTATTTCGATCAAGAAGATTACCAACGTGCGGAAGACTGCCAGCAGCGCGCGTTGGCACTCGATCCGAACTTCGCGCCCGCGCTGAACAATCTGGGCAGCATCTGCCGCGCGCGCAAAGAAACGTCAGCCGCACTGGATTGGTATTGCAGGGCGATTTCCGCCGATCCCAGCTATATTGAGTCGCTGAGCAATCTCGGTGCGGTGCTGATGGAAGATGAGCGTGCCGAGGAAGCGGTCGCCCCGCTCGAACAGGCGTTGCGTCTTAATCCGAATTACGCCGAAGCGTTGTGCAATCTGGGTATGGTGCGCAACGCGCTGGAACAGCACGATGCTGCTTTGCCGCTGTTGCAGCGCGCGCTGCAGCTCAGGCCGGACTACGCGGAGGCGTTCGTCGGGCTGGCGCGGGTGTGCCATGAAAAGGAGAACATCGAAGAAGCCGAACGTTGCGCCCGCCGTGTAGTCGAGCTGGCACCGACAAAGGCCGAGATGTACAGCCAGTTGGCGGGCATCTATACCGAGATGGCGCGCAGTGACGACGCCCGACAGATGTACCTGCGCGCGCTCGAGATCGATCCGGAGAACAATGAGGCACTGCTTGGCATGGGCCATCTGGAAATGGAAGGCGGCGACATGGCGAAGGCGGAGACGTTGTTTCTCCAGGCGTTGGCGCTTAAGCAAGACAATCTGCCCGCGCGCTTCCACTTGGCGCAGGTAAAGAAGGTGAAAGCCGGCGACGAGAATCTGACAGCGCTGGAAGCGGCCGCACTGGAATCCGAAAAACCGCTTCCCGCCAAGAAGGCGATGGCACTGCACTTCGCGCTGGGCAAGTGCTACGACGACAGCAAGCAGCACGACAAAGCGTTCCCGCACTTTCTCGAAGGCTGCCGCTTGAAGCGCGCGACCTATAGCTACGATGCCAGCGAGGTGACGAAGCACTTTGATTCCATCATGCAGGTGTTCGACAAGGAAACACTGGAGCGCCTGCGCGGTGGGGGCGAACCTTCTTCCGTGCCGATCTTCGTGCTGGGCATGCCGCGTTCGGGCACGACACTGACCGAACAGATTATCGCCAGCCATCCCGATGTTTACGGTGCGGGCGAATTGCCAGATCTGCTTGCCATCACACAACGTCAACTGAATGGCACGGCGTACCCCGAGAACATCCGCAGCATCGACAAAACGCAATTGACGGCATGGGGTGCGGACTATGTTGCCGGCCTGCGCCAGCGCGCGCCGGATGCGCAGCACATCACCGACAAGATGCCCGCGAATTTCTTTGCGGTGGGTTTGATCCACCTGATGCTGCCCAACGCCAGGATCATTCACGTCAACCGCAATCCGGTGGATACCTGCCTGTCCTGTTTTACGCGACTGTTTAACCGCAAACAGGAACAGACTTACGATCTGGCCGAACTGGGGCACTACTACGTCGATTACATCCGCCTGATGGAACACTGGCGCAAGGTGCTGCCCGCTGGCGCGTTCCTCGATGTGCAGTACGAGGATATTGTGGCGGATCAGAAAGCGCAGGCGCGGCGCATGCTCGATTTCTGCGGCCTGGAATGGGACGATGCCTGCCTCGATTTCCACAAGCATAAGCGGGCCATCCGCACCGCCAGTGTGACCCAGGTACGCCAGCCGATCTATAACTCATCGGTTGAACGCTGGCGGCCTTATGAAAAACATCTTGGGCCGCTGCTGGATGCGCTGGGCGATCTGGTGCCGGATAGCAATTGAATTTGCGCAGCCTGATATTCCTATTGCTGCTGACGCTTGGGGGATGTGCACATGTCTCTCTGCAAGACAGATGGCGACATGCGGATGAATTAGCCGCGCAGGCTGGCTGGCAGAAATTGAGTATTCGAACGGACACGTTCGACCTGACCGCATTCATTCCGACATTTATTGAGCAGCGTGACTTGTTGACCGTCTATATCGAAGGGGATGGACTGGCTTGGCTCTCTCGGTCCCGCCCCTCGAGCGATCCGACACCGCGCAATCCCGTCGGCTTGCGATTGGCGATGCACCATCCGCAAGGTGCTGCGGCATATCTCGCCCGCCCTTGTCAGTATGTGAACGAAAGTTCACCACGTAATTGCAAGCAGACCTACTGGACCAATGGGCGGTTTTCCGAAGCGGTCATTGCAGCGAGTGATCAGGCAATCGATGAACTAAAAAGGCGATTCTCCGCGCGCAAACTGGTGCTGGTTGGCTATTCAGGGGGCGGGGCGGTTGCGGCTTTGGTGGCGGCGCGGCGCAACGACGTCGCTGAACTGGTAACCGTCGCCGGGAATCTCGATCATCAGGCTTGGACTCGCATGCACCGTGTTCAGCCGTTGGATGCCTCTTTGAATCCGGTTGATGCATGGCAATCGCTGGCCGCTATCCCACAGCGGCACTTTGTTGGTGGGGCAGATAGCGTGGTCACCGCGAGTGTTACAGAGTCTTTCGCATCATTTTTTCCTGCCAGTCGACGGCCCAAAATCATCGAGATTCCAGAATTCAGCCATGACTGCTGTTGGGTCGAAGGTTGGGAAGAAATCTGGGGCAGAGGGCGTGATTAATGTGCCGAAGCGCTTGCTAGGAAGATGGCCGATGTCATCCACCCAAAGTATTAAAGCCTACTAAACCCGAAAAAAGCTATTTTTGGATTGGTAATTAGGGCATTGCCCATACAATGCGAAGCCATATGACACTCCTTTCTGTCCAATCGCTGACCACTGCTTTGCCCAACGGGGCGCATATCGTCGACGGCATTTCGTTTGAGATTGCCGCCGGCGAGACGTTTGCGCTGCTGGGTGAATCTGGCTGCGGCAAGTCGATGACGGCGCTGTCGTTGCTGCGATTGCTGCCGGATGGCGTGCGGAATGTCGGCGGGCAGGTGAGGTTGGGCACGACGGCATTGCATGCGCTGTCCGAACGTGAGATGCAGCAGGTGCGCGGTGGTCGCATGGCGATGATTTTTCAGGAGCCGGGGCTGAGCCTCAATCCGGTGATGACGGTCGGGACGCAGGTGGCCGAGGTGCTGGCGCTGCATTGTGGCTTGCGCGGTGAGGCCGCGCGCCAAAAGGCGATTGCATTGTTTACGCAGGTGGGAATTCCTGATCCGGCGCGACGGGTGGATGAGTATCCCTTCCAGCTTTCGGGCGGGATGAAGCAGCGTGTGATGATTGCGATGGCGCTGGCGGGCGAGCCGGAGCTGCTGATCGCGGATGAGCCGACGACGGCGCTGGATGTGACGATTCAGGCGCAGGTGCTTGGATTGTTGCGTCAGATCCAGCAGGACGGTCGGATGGCAATGCTGCTGATTACGCATGATCTCGGGGTGGTGGCGGAGAACGCGCATCGCGTGGGTGTGATGTATGCGGGGCAGATTGTCGAGCAGGCCACGCGTGAGGCATTGTTTGCGCAACCGTTGCATCCGTACACTCAAAAATTGTTTGCGGCGATGCCGGATATGCGGCGACGGGGCCAGCCTTTGTCGGCTATTCCGGGCAGCGTGCCGTCTCCGGGGGAGATGCCGGCGGGCTGCCGGTTTGCGCCGCGTTGCGAGCAGGCGTGGGCGCTGTGTCATGCGCAGGCGCCCGCGTGGACCCGGATGCCGGATGGTCGCGGCGTGCGCTGCCATCTGTACGAAAACGCAGTCCTGCAAGGTGCGCTTGCCGAATCGCCGACTTCCGTTTTGCCGGAGGCGGCGGACGAAAGCGTGGCGTCAGTTGTGGAAAGCCCCGCGCGCTTGCACGTTGAAAACCTGCGAGTGCATTTCCCCATTCGTCGGGGAATTTTGCAGCGCACGGCCGGTTACGTGAAAGCGGTGGACGGCGTTTCTCTCTCGATTGCGCCGGGCAGAACGCTCGCGCTCGTGGGGGAATCGGGTTGCGGCAAAACGACGCTGGGCAAGGCGCTGCTGCATCTGGTGCCCGTTACGGCGGGGCGTATTCGTTTCGGCGGCCGGTTGCTGGATGCGAATGATCGGCGGGCGGGGCGTGCAGAGATGCAAATGGTTTTTCAGGATCCGTATGCGTCGCTGAATCCAAAAATGCGCATTGCGGAAATTCTCGAGGAGGGTATGACGGCGCTGGGCGTTGGCGGTGGTGGCGACGCGCGTCAGGCGCACATCGATGCGCTGCTGGCGCAGGTGGGTTTGCCGCAAGCCGCCAAGTGGCGCTATCCGCACGAGTTTTCTGGCGGGCAGCGGCAGCGCATTGCCATTGCCCGCGCGCTGGCGGTTTCGCCGGCACTGCTGGTTTGCGATGAGCCGACGAGTGCGCTGGATGTGTCGGTGCAGGCGCAGATTTTAAATCTGCTGAAATCCTTGCAGGACGAACTCGGACTAAGCTATTTGTTTATTACCCACAATCTTGCGGTGGTGGAATTTCTGGCGCACGAGGTGTGCGTGATGTATTTGGGACGTATTGTCGAGCGTGGTACGGCGGAAGAGGTTATGCGCACACCGAAGCATCCCTACACGCAGGCGCTGCTTGCGGCGGTGCCCCGCATGGAAGCCGATGGTTCCATGCGGTTGGGTCTTTCGGGAGATATGCCTTCGCCCGCAAACCCGCCGCCAGGCTGCCATTTTGCGCCGCGTTGCCCCAAGGCCGAAGCGCGTTGCCATGAGGCCTATCCGGAAGCTGTGGCGTGTTCACCAAGCCATCAAGTTAATTGCGTTTTATATTCGTCCTTACAGGTTGACGGCAGCGGGGTTTAGGATTACAAAGAGCCATGGGATTTGACGGGAAGTTTGTTGATTTCCGGCAAGTGTGTCGTTGAATTTTTCAAGGAGAAAGATCATGAATGCCGTCGTTGAAGGTGGTGTCAGCAAGGAAAAATTGATGCAGGATTTGCGTGTGGTCGTGGCGGATGCCGAGGAGCTTTTGAAGGCGACCGCAGGACAGGCGGGCGAAAAGGTGACTGCCGCGCGGGAGCGTATCCAGGAAAATCTGGCTGCCGCCAAAGTGCGTCTCGCCGATGCCGAGGAGGCTGTTATCGCCAAAACCAAAGCCGCTGCGCATGCGACGGATGAGTATGTCCACGCGAATCCCTGGAGGTCGGTGGGCATCGCTGCGGGTGTCGGCTTGGTTATCGGCATGCTGATTTCGCGCGGACGTTAACCGATGCCGGATTCCGGCGGTTTGATGGGATCGGCGAAGCGGCTGCTGGATACGCTGCTGGAAATTGTCGCTACCCGGCTTGAGTTGCTTTCCAATGAGTTACAGGAAGAGCGTCTGCGTTTAACGCAGATGCTCTTTTTTGCTTTGGGCGCCTTGTTTTTTCTGGGCATGACCGTGCTGACCCTGACGGTTTTTGTGGTGGTGCTGTTCTGGGATGAGCATCGCTTGGCCGTCTTGTTCATGCTAAGTGTGTTTTTCTTTCTGGCCGGATTGCTGATGGTGATGTTGTACCGGCAGCAGGCACGGGCCAAACCACATTTATTTGCAGCCAGTCTGGCCGAATTGAAGGCTGACCGTCAGCAGCTTGAGGCTGATCGTGGATAGGGAGCTGTCGCAACTGCTGCTTCGGCGCGGCGAAATTCTTGGGCGCATCCGCCAGCAGCGTGTCGAGGTGTCTGAACTCGCGGGCCAGCTGAAACCCGCGTTGAACTGGGCGGATCGCGGTTTGTCCGCGCTGGATCATGTTCGCCAGCATCCTTATGTCGCGGGCATGGTTGCGCTGCTGGTATTGTGGCGCCGGCGTGGGTTGCTGGGAGTTTTGGGGTCAGGGTTCAAAATGTGGCGCAGTTGGCGGATGTTCGCGCTGCTCAGAAATAAAATTCTTTCGCATTTGACCGCACACTGAAAAAAAAGCCCCCGAATCCTGAGGATCGGGGGCAAAGTCTCAACCAAAAGAGGGAGTTGAGACACACGCTCAGGGAGGAGAAACGTGTGGCAGCTTTCGCTACCTGCATGCACAGACTGAGCGTTGTGCGGAATAGTTCCCGACAAATGTAATCAATTGTTTCAGTCGCGGTTGGTATGCGGCTGCCAATAGCGGGCATGTTTTTGCCGCTCGGTTTCGACCTCAATGTTTTGTCCATTCATACGCACAAGAATGGCCCCGGATTCGTCGGTTCTCAGCAATTTCGCGCCGGTAGCGATGTAGCGCTGCCAAATTTCCGGTCGGGGGTGACCAAAGCGGTTGCGGTATCCCACGGTAAAAATTGCGTATTCCGGGTGAGACGCGGCGACGAAACTCTCGCCCGATGAGGTTTTGCTGCCGTGGTGCGGCACCACCAGTAGTGTGGTTTTTAGTTTGTCCGGATGCCGTTCAAGCAGGCGTTGTTCTGTCCCGCTTTCCATATCTCCCACCAGCAATATTTGCTGTCGTCCCGTGCTGATGCGTAATACGCAACTCTTGTCGTTGTCGTGCGGGTCGCTGTCGCCAGCGCGCTGATCCGCCGCAGGATGCAACATTTCGAATGTGACACCTTCCCAGTTCCAGCGTTGCCCGTCAGCGCAGGGCGTGATTTTTCTGGCATCGGCCAGCCAGGCGCGATCCGGCGCAACCGAGGTGATGATTTGCTCAACCGGCAGTGATTCCAGCAATGAAGCCGTGCCGCCTGTGTGGTCGATGTCGTCATGACTGAGGATCAAATTATCCAGGTGAGAAATGCCCATGCCCCGCAGTGCGGGCACCAGAATGCGATTGCCGCTGTCCGCTTCACCACTGAAATCCGGCCCGGTGTCGTAGAGCAGGGCATGGTTGCGTGTTTGGGCAACGACGGAAAGCCCTTGCCCGACGTCGAAAATAGTGAGCGCCAGGGTTCCCGGTTCCAGTCGGGGGCGGGGGCTAAAGAATAGCGGCAGGATAAGAATCAGCCCAATCCACCGGGCCGGGAAACCGCGCGGCAGCAAAATCCAGATGGCTCCGAAAATAGCCAGAGGAATGCTCCAGGGCGGCGGTGCGTGTTGCGTCCAGACAGCTTGGGGCAGGGCATTCAGCCATTCGAGTCCGGCCATCGTCAGAGATAAGGTGAAATGAGCCAGCCACAACGGAAACTCCAGCGGAACAACGGCGCCGAGGAGTGTCAGCGGTACGACGATCAGACTTACCAGCGGAATGGCGAAGGCATTGGCCAGCGGCGAGACCAGAGACACTTGCTGAAACAGGGCCAGCAGCAGCGGCGTGAGACCGATGGTCATTGCCCATTGCACTTTGCCATATTGAATCAGCCAGTGAATTTTGCCGAGGCGATGGGCCGTGACCAGCAAAATCAAAAAAACCGCACCGAACGACAGCCAGAATCCCGGCGACAGCACGGCCCAGGGATCAGGAATCAGCACAGCCAGGAGCGCGAACGAGAGTAATTGTCCCAGACTGTAATTGCGGTTAAACCAAAGCGCGGCGGCCACTGCGCCGACCATGTAGAGCGTGCGCTGGGCTGGCACCCCGAATCCGGCCAGGAGAGCGTAACCGGCTGCGACCAGCAGTGCGAATGTCACCGCCGCCTTGCGTGCGGGCAGCCACAGGGTGAGCCGGGGGCTGCGTCGCCATAGTCCGTAAACCAGCGCGAATCCCAGGCTGGCCAGCATGGTGATATGCAGACCGGAAATCGACATCAGGTGGTTCACGCCCGTGCGGGTGAAGACCTGCCATTGCGAGGCCGGAATGCTCTGCTGGTCGCCCACGGCCAGCGCGATGATTACGCCCGCATAAGGCGCGTCGCCCAGCGTCCGGGTGAGCCGCTCACGCACCGCCGCCCGCCCGCGCTGAATCTGGTAGCCGAAGCCGTTAACCGTCGCTGTCAAAAGCTGATTGTCGCCCTTGTTATGAATGTAACCGACGGCGCGGAGATTGCGTTCCAGCATCCAGACCTCGAAATCAAAGCCGTGCGGGTTGGCGGTGCCATGCGGCTGTTTCAGTCGGACAGTGAGTTGCCAGCGCTCGCCGGCCTGTAGCTGGGGCGGTGGAAATTTGTCATTCGCGTAGGTGCTCAGATAAATGTGATCCGGCACACTGACTTGCGGCGTCAGCGTATGTTCTACGTCGAACACGAAACGCTGACCGCGTGCATGCTGATGCGGCAATTCTGCGACCACGCCCTCAATCTGGATGTCACGCCCCTGCCAATCAGCAGGCAGACTGATGGCCAGCCGTTGCTCGGCGCGCCAGGCTGCGTGATAAAAGCCGGCGCCCGCGGCCAACAGCAAAATCAGGAGATTGCGCAGCAAGCGCTGGGTTAGGCTTTTTTGGGGAATGAAAAGTACGACGGGCAGAACTGGCAACAGCCAGGCCCAGACAAAATCCGGCAAGACCGGCTGTTGCTGTAACAGCCAGGTGCCCAGGGCAAAACTGATCGCGAAGATCGCCATGCGCGCAGGGTAACGCACCGCTAGAATGCCGTCATGCGCAAATTATTCCGCAAGTGGCTGCCTCACCACGATGGCCTGCTCCGCAGCCGCTGGCTCAGCCCGTTCAGGCGCTGGCTGCAACATTCCGATCTTTGGCATCTGCATCGCCGTTCGGCTTCCGGCGCGGTGGCCGTCGGACTATTTTGCGGGCTGATTCCCGGGCCGCTGCAAATGCTCGGTGCGGCATTACTGGCCGTGCTGTTTCGCGTCAATCTGCCGATTGCACTGCTGGTGACGTTGTATACGAATCCACTGACTATCGTGCCGTTGTATCTTGCCGCTTATGAAATTGGGGCTTGGGTGACGGGGTCACACAACGGCGGGATGATTCCGCCGTCTTTGCCGGAAATGCACTGGCATCAGTGGGCTGGCGAACTGTGGGGCTGGCTGCAACTTTTGGGTAAACCGCTGCTGGTTGGCCTGCCCTTGCTGGCGATCGGACTGGCGCTGGCCGGCTATCTGCTTGTGCGCTGGGGTTGGTACTGGGGGGTGCTTTACAAGTGGCGGAATCGCCACCGCTAGCGTTGTTTGGTTCAGGCGGTTTGGAGTTTTCCGTCGACAAGATGCAGCGTGCGCTGCATGCGTCCGGCCAGTTCCGGATCATGGGTGACGATGACGAAGCTGGTGTTCAGACGGGCATTCAATTCCTGCATGAGGTCAAACAGTGCCCGCGCGCTGCCGCGGTCCAGATTGCCGGTGGGTTCGTCGGCCAGTACGCAGGCCGGTTCGGTAACCAGCGCGCGCGCTACCGCCGCACGTTGGCGTTCGCCCCCGGAGAGCTCCGAAGGCAGGTGGTGTAGGCGGTGCTTCAGGCCGACTTGTTCGAGCATCTCAGCTGCGCGGGTTTTCGCTGCTTCCGGTTTCATGCCGCGAATGCGCAGCGGCATCGCCACGTTTTCGAGGGCGGTGAATTCCGGCAGCAAATGGTGAAACTGATACACGAAACCGAGTGAATGATTGCGCAACCTGCCGCGTTCAACTTCGCTCATATTGCGCAGATTCTGGCCCAGCAGGCGAAGCTCTCCACCGTCCGGTAAATCCAGTCCGCCCAGCAAATGCAGCAAAGTGCTTTTGCCGGAGCCGGAGGCGCCGACGATGGCCACGCGCTCCCCGCGTTTGACTTCGAGGTTGACGCCGTTCAGTACCGGTACGTTCAGTCCGCCCTGGCTGAAGGTTTTTTTCAGATCGCTGCAGTAAATGACGGGATCATTCATAGCGCAATGCCTCTGCCGGCTGGGTCTGGGCGGCGCGCCAGCTGGGATAAATTGTGGCGAGCAGGCTGGTGAGGAAGGCGATGCTGCCGACCAGTGCCACTTCGTCGTAGCGCAGGTCCGAAGGGAAGTCGCTGATGTAGTAAACGTCCTTGGCGAGGAACTGTATGCCGAACAGATGCTCGATAAATCCGATCACGGCGCCGATGTTGGAAGCCAGCAGTATGCCGCCGGTGACCCCCAGAAGGGTTCCGATCAGGCCGATGATGACGCCTTGCACCATGAAAATCCGCATGATGCTGCGCGGTGCGGCGCCCAGCGTGCGCAGGATAGCAATGTCGGCCTGTTTGTCGGTTACGGCCATCACCAGCGTTGAGACGATATTAAATGCGGCGACCGCAACAATCAGCGACAGGATGATAAACATCATGCGTTTTTCCATCTGTACGGCACGGAAGTAATTGCTGTTCTGCCGGGTCCAGTCGCTGGCATACAGGCCGGTGGGTAAGAGTGTTTGCAATTCCTGGCTGGCGATCGGGGCCTGTTCGCTGTCATGCAAGCGTGCGCTGATACCCGTGACAGCCTCGCCCAGCTGAAACAGCTTCTGCGCATCGCCGAGATGAATCAGCGCGAGGCTGCTGTCATAAGGCGCCATGCCGATTTCAAAAATGCCCGTAACCCGGAACTGCTTGAGACGCGGCAGCATGCCTGCCGGTGTGATCTGCCCCTGGGGTGCGATGAGCAGAATTTTGTCATTGATTCTGGCGCCCAGTGCACGGGCCAGATCCTTGCCAATGACAATGCCGAATTCACCCGCATGCAAATCTTCCAGCGCGCCGACCTTCATTTTTTCAGACAGTCCGGTAATCGCACTTTCCTGTTCAGGCAGAATCCCGCGCACCATCACGCCCTGTACGCTCTGGCCGAAAGACAGCATGCCCTGTCCCTGAACATAAGGTGCGGCGGCGGCAATTTGCGGCTGCCGGGTGACGGTCTGCAATACGGGTTGCCAATCAAACAGCCGACCGCCGTCCGCGATGACTTCGAGGTGCGGGGTGGCGCCCAGCATGCGCGCCCGGATTTCCTTCTGAAAGCCGTTCATGACGGAAAGCACCACAATCAGCGCCATCACGCCCAGCGCCATGCCCAGCATGGAGATCAGCGAGATGAACGAGATGAAATGATTGCGTCGCTTGGCGCGGACATAACGCAATCCGACGAGCAGTTCGAAAGCGTGCAAGGTTATTCGGTTTCCATGAAATGGCCGCCAGTTTGCCACAAGGTGGAAGTTTAGGCACATTTTGCAAAACCGCGCGGAGCGCGACGACGAAGTGCCGCCCCATGGGGTGGCACTTCGTCGTCTGGTTCCGGTCAGAGCACAAATCCCAATCTGCTAGACTTATATAGACAAGGCGAAGCGTAATAGTTGACGTTCCGGTCAGAGCACAAATCCCAATCTGCTAGACTTCGCGGCGGAGCAGGGAAGCGCCATGGATTGTTCCGGTCAGAGCACAAATCCCAATCTGCTAGACTCGCTTATTAAAACTATCGGATTCACGCAAAGTTCCGGTCAGAGCACAAATCCCAATCTGCTAGACTGAGGTCTGAAGTGAATTGGTCGTGCCGTAAGTTCCGGTCAGAGCACAAATCCCAATCTGCTAGACTGATGATCGCGTATTCCATCTAGAGGAATTAGTTCCGGTCAGAGCACAAATCCCAATCTGCTAGACTCGACAGGAGAGACGGGACGGGGTGCGGTTGGTTCCGGTCAGAGCACAAATCCCAATCTGCTAGACTTTCCACATAATCAGTTGCCTGCAATGTCAGGTTCCGGTCAGAGCACAAATCCCAATCTGCTAGACTAACGCAACGTCAGATACTTGATAAGACCGAGTTCCGGTCAGAGCACAAATCCCAATCTGCTAGACTGCGTATCGCAGACAAGGTGTTTACCATCAAGTTCCGGTCAGAGCACAAATCCCAATCTGCTAGACTTATTGACTACAAAAGGAAAATAAAAAAGTTGTTCCGGTCAGAGCACAAATCCCAATCTGCTAGACTCCATTCTTTCATGGCCACGGTGCAGATACTGTTCCGGTCAGAGCACAAATCCCAATCTGCTAGACTACTGGTAAGACATTCGATGACAGCTAAAATGTTCCGGTCAGAGCACAAATCCCAATCTGCTAGACTACGCTGTTCGTGTTCGGTCTATAAAGATCAGTTCCGGTCAGAGCACAAATCCCAATCTGCTAGACTATCGCGGCACGTCGAGCAAAGCAGGTATGGGTTCCGGTCAGAGCACAAATCCCAATCTGCTAGACTAAACCGGCGCAGCGAGCATGACCTGGATGGGTTCCGGTCAGAGCACAAATCCCAATCTGCTAGACTTTCGCCCCTGCAGCCCAGATGATCAACCCGGTTCCGGTCAGAGCACAAATCCCAATCTGCTAGACTCGAAACTGCATACAACCAGAAAGACAAAGGGTTCCGGTCAGAGCACAAATCCCAATCTGCTAGACTCGACGGCAGAAGGTGGACGTGGCTGATTAGGTTCCGGTCAGAGCACAAATCCCAATCTGCTAGACTTGACCAAGTACGGCATGACTGCCTACATGCGTTCCGGTCAGAGCACAAATCCCAATCTGCTAGACTAGCCGGGTATAGGTAACACGCGACCGAGCAGTTCCGGTCAGAGCACAAATCCCAATCTGCTAGACTGGCTTGAGCCTGACGTATAGGAGCCATCGTGTTCCGGTCAGAGCACAAATCCCAATCTGCTAGACTACCGACACCATGACGCAAATGGTGATGACCGTTCCGGTCAGAGCACAAATCCCAATCTGCTAGACTGGCAGGCGGTAACCATACCGGTTGGGGCATGTTCCGGTCAGAGCACAAATCCCAATCTGCTAGACTCCCTGATTACAGAGGCAATGAAAGAGGCGGGTTCCGGTCAGAGCACAAATCCCAATCTGCTAGACTTTTCATTTCTCCACCTCTTCGTACTTCACAGTTCCGGTCAGAGCACAAATCCCAATCTGCTAGACTCCATTACATCAACATCACCTACCTTGATATGTTCCGGTCAGAGCACAAATCCCAATCTGCTAGACTAGGCTTTACCTGTTTCAATCGTACTATGTGGTTCCGGTCAGAGCACAAATCCCAATCTGCTAGACTGAGGCGCAGCTTTTCAAGTTCTGCAATCAGGTTCCGGTCAGAGCACAAATCCCAATCTGCTAGACTTAAAGGCTGAATATCGACTAGATGATGCACGTTCCGGTCAGAGCACAAATCCCAATCTGCTAGACT
>JAQVVH010000002.1:0-293048 GCA_028699065.1 Gallionella sp. | reverse complement strand
GTTCCGGTCAGAGCACAAATCCCAATCTGCTAGACTAGACCTTCTTCTCCAGTGTGGACAGTCCGCGTTCCGGTCAGAGCACAAATCCCAATCTGCTAGACTCACTTTTTTTTAATCGAAAAAACTTTAAAGGTTCCGGTCAGAGCACAAATCCCAATCTGCTAGACTAATTGCGCGCTCGCCCTGTCGCCCCGGTCAGTTCCGGTCAGAGCACAAATCCCAATCTGCTAGACTCGCAATGCAAAAACCACCTGATTATTCAGGTGGTTTTTGTGTTTTTGCGGTCTGAAAATTGCGTGTTGCATTCAGAATAAAGAGAATTGATCGGGTGATTTCATGGCGGGTTGTTTGGCTTTTCCTTGAAAGGTGATGATGCGCTCATATTGCTTGTCGGTGAATTGCAGTATGTTTACTTTCCCGCCTGTGGGCAAGTTCTTTTCGACTTGTATGCAATACGTGTCCAATTGGCTCTGGCTGGTGCAGAAGCGCATATAAACAGAGAACTGAGACATCTCAAATCCCATATCCAGCAGCGTATTCCTGAAATCGGTGGCTGCCTTGCGTTCCGACTTTTCTACCACGGGCAAATCGAACATTACGACGACCCACATAAGGCGATATCCAGAGAGCATTTGGCACTATTCATTCTGGAATGATGCAGCCAAGTTGAGTGGTAGCCCTGGGAGTGGAAGATCGAGCTTATCTCTTTCGCCCATGAACACTTGCGCGAGAGAAACGGCCAATTTTTGCGCGCAAACCATGACGGGCGTTGCTCCGGCGCTGGTTTGCATGTCGTCATACAAGGTCTTTACCAGTGCGCGTTTGCTTTCCGGGGTGATCGTCATTTCCCCTTTTTTGCTCAGTTGCCACACCTTCAAATCGATCATAGGGCGGAAGGGTTCCATCAGATCGTCTACCAGCCGCATGGCGTTGCCTTCGTTGCTGTGGTGCAAGCCAATTGTGGGGTGCAACCCTGCCGCAATGACGGCGCGCGCCGTAGCGGCGCGCAGCACGGTGTAGCCATAGTTGAGCATGGCGTTGATGCCGCCTCCTTGCTGCTCGCGACGAAAGTCATTGCCGAATAGCAGCCCCCAATAGCGTTTTGCACCTTGCGCCTCAAAATTCTCCGGGTCGCCGGAGCGGACTTTGCGTACGAGTGCTTGTAAGGGAACGTGCGGAGCACCAGCCGCTTCGAGTGCGGAGGCCTGTTGCTGAAGTTTGGATTTAACGATGTCCGCCCACATGCGTTTAATCAATGGTTGCGTGGCGGCAATTTGGGCATCGAAGCGTTTGGCCTGCTGGTAGTTGCCGTCTATGGGCATCACCATGCCGACGGCATTATGGTTTGCCGCACAGAGTACGAACGGGGCACATCGTTCTGCCAGCGCCACCAGCAGGTTGTTGGTGTAGCTCAGCCCATGCGCATTGGCGATGACGGCGGCGATGTCGTCCAGCGGGATTTGCCCCAGTTCCCCGCGCTCACCTTCCGTATCCTGCACCACCAGAAAGCCGCGCGACAGGAAGAGATGCCTCCTGTCGTCCGCCACTTCGATGATACGGCCTATCATCAATTATGCCTTGAAGCTCGGATCGTGAAGTTCGCCGATGGGGGAGATGTTGATGCGGCGGGCTTTTAGTTCACGCAGGCTGCCAGCCATAATCGCCTTCTGAAAGAATTCATCATTCAGCGCACCTTCGTCAAATTTTTTTCCTTCGGCTACAAGTTTTTGAGCAGCTAACTTTGCATTGTACCGACTAGGAATATTGGTTTCATTTACTCTGATGAAAGTAATGGAGCCGCTGCTGTTGATTTTCAGAACCTGAAGGCTCTCGGTTGCACCGTTAATTTCGGCACGGACGGTGTCGTCGATGCTGAGGCGCATTACAAGGGGTTTTCCAGATAGGCTTCTGGCCGGGTTGCGCAAAGCATCAAAGGCCTGTTTTTCAGTACAGCAGCGATTCTGATTTTTGAACTCTCGTACAAATTCATAGGCTTTGTATGTAGGGATTACTTCACCTTCCCAAGTCTTACCTGCTCGCACAATTTCGACGCAGTAGTTGCTGTTGGACAGCAGCCCTTTGTAAGGCTTTGGTTGCTCATCTTTGTCCCTATGTCGCTGCTCACTAGAGCTGCCTTGACGGGCGCCGAATGGAATGACCGTGCGTACCTTTGCGGCGATTTTGCTGAACCCTTCGGCGTTGTAGATCGTTTGGTCGAACATTTCATCCTGATAGTCATGGTCAGGTTTATGGCTTACCCAGATATTTTCAACCGCTCTTTGCACATGCTCGCGATAGCTGTCCCACGGTAGCGGCATGCTTTCTACAAGTCTGTTCAGTTGTTTCTCGCGTGCGCTGGCGCTGGCTTGGGCGAAGCGTTGCAGCAAGCCTTGATCTGTCACGGCGATGACGCAGGCATCCACGGCATGGTGGCGGTGGTCGTTGCGGTTCTTTTCGCCATTCAGACCCAGCACGTCATTCAGCCCGAACTTGCCACGCAGCATGGCAGTCATGCGTCCGGGGATAACACGAGTGGCTTGCGGACAGATCAGGGTGAGATACTCGCGCGCTATTTTGCTCAGATGGCGGGTGTCGTTCAGGGCGCGTGGGAGGAAGCCTTTGTCTTCCTTGCGCCAGCGTTGATAGCCATCCTCGGCGAAGCGATAACGTTTTTCTTTTTTCATGTTGCCAGCACGGGCGAGGATGTCCTCAAACTTCCAGCCTTGTGCCTCGAAATCCTGCTGTGCTTCCCAAGGCGTGCGATTACCCTTGATGCGATTAGCCTGACGCATCGAGACGGTTTTATTGTTCAGGCTGTCGTCCAATGTCTGCGAGAAGGGAAGGATGTGCTCGATCTCGACTTGATTGCCGAGCAGCATGGCAGCGCTAATGGTGACGCCTGAGTAAGGACATTTGCGGTCAGCCACGTCGTGGCTGAGTTCTTCCCATAGAATCATCTTCTCGATGTCGTCGCGGCTGACTTGCGCTTCTCCGATCTGTAAGACATCCGCAGCATTTTTGCGCAGCCGTTTGTTACGTTCCTGATTTTCGGCTTGGCGCTTGTTTTCTTCCTTCCGTTGTTCCTGATTCTGTTTCAGCTCGCGGGCGACCTCCACGATAACTTCGCTGGGGTGCCCATAGCGTTGGATAAGCGCATTCACGACTAGGCGAACTTGATTCAGGCCGATGTGAACGGTCGGGTTGGCGATCTTGCCGTAGCGCTTTTCAGCAGTGTCTTCAGGTTTGCCGCTACCGAAGCCAACGTGCCGTTGCAGATATTCGCCGTAGTAGGGCAATTTGTGGTGAATGTGGAATGACTTTATCTCGCCCGTGTCCTGGTCTATTTGTTCAGCTTTGAAGGTAACGCCGGGTATTTCGGTATCCGATCCCAGCTTGCTGTGGTGCTCGAAACCCGCAGCCCGAACGGCCTTGTCATAAGTCACAACTTCACGGCGTAGTTCCGGCAGGATGAGAGCGAGCGCCTTGGCGCTCAGGCTGCCATAGCCCTCTGGTAGGCCGGTGTTGGCAATGGCTTCGGCGGTCTTTTCATCAACTCCTGTCTCGCTTTGCAGCCAGCGAATCAGAGAGTCTTCGCTTTCCTCCGTGAGCAGTTTTATTACGATGGCATCCTGTTTGGCTTCATCGAACTTGAACCAAGCCGGGCCGAGCAAATCCTTCTTGCTCAAGATGGCGCTGGTGGTGTTTCCTTTAAGTTCCTGTCGTTTCGGATCTTCAAAATTGAATTGAGCTGTGCCGCCAACACCAAGCAATTTTTTGATCTTGGTGAACGAGCATTTGCTATTTTCTTCCAGCGAGGCGATGAGGGTATCGCGTTGTTCCAGCGTCAAGGGCTCTTCCTTCAACCCTTCGCGCAGGATGCGCAGATTGTTTACCTCCTGATACATGCGGAAACGCTGAGTGCTGGGTAGTGCTAACGGTGCGCGCTCCTCTTCCGGCAGGAAGGTGCAGCGCCCAGGTTTGACAGGCTTGAGCGGGCGCTGGTGTAGCAGGATGTCTTTGAGTTCATCTCGTACGGTTTCGTTGAATGTCTCTGGATTTAGTTCTGCCTGTTTTTTCCAGAGGGCATCGAACTCGTGTTCGATCATTGATCGGTCGATGTAGAGATCATAGTATTTGTCGATCTTGGGTTTGCCATCTTCCTTGACGGTTCTTTCCTGTCTATAACGGGCGCGGACCGTTTTTCCGGAATCATTGCGTTTATTCAGCCATTCGCCCACTGTGCGGCAGTTTTCCACTTGCAGCATTTCGTGCAGTTTCTTGATAGCGGTTTTCAGCGCACCACTATCATTTTCTTTCTTATCCGTCTTGCGATTACTCTTGAATCCCCGCCTCTGGTTGATGTGAAATAGGGCGCGGGCGAACTGGGCAGGTGCCAGTGCTTCGTCCAGACCCTTGGCGCGAAGTGTGTAAGGATTTAATGTTTCCAGTGCCTTGCGCTCGGTTGTATCTGCGGGGAAGAAGCCATGCCTAACGAGTGCTTCCATCATGCGTTGTTTGCGTTTTAGCAGACGGTCGCGGCGCCGACGCATTGACCTTGCCGCACGGCGTGTCACTGCCAACGATGATCCGTCTTTGGGATTTCGGCCATCCGAGAAAATACGAACGCCCGCCTTGATAACGGCGCAAGGTTTATTTTCTTTACTTAGCCGGATCATTGCCCAGCCAAGAGAAGTCGAGCCCAGATCAAGAGCAAGTCGGTAACGCATCTTTGATTGCATATTATTTCCCCTGTAATTCTGGTGAATTTTAGCGCTATTTTATTGACGATACGATTTTTAGAAATTATTATTCGCCCTACCAAGAAGATTGGGATTTGTGCTCTGGACGCTAACAAGTTGAAAGATGCACCAAATGCAAGGGCCGCTATATGCGGCCCTTTTTACGTCTGGTCTGCCAAGTCAAATCCCGATTCTGCCATTCTCGCGGGTGGTAAACTCGCCGCATGAAAAGTGTGCATTTGGTCATTCCCGATTTGTGGCTTCCCCCAGAATTGGCGACGGCGGTTTGCCGTGATTTGGATACGCCCGTGCTGGGCCGCATGCTGGGCCGCGCCGTTCCCGCGCCGGAAAGGAATCCGGCGACATCCCTGGAACAACAGATTGCGAAATTGTTTGGCTTGCCGCCGGAGGCCGGTTTTGCACGATTGTTTGCGCGGCAGAGCGGACTGGAGGATGGGCATTGGCTGCGTGCGGACCCGGTCTATCTTGATGTGCAGCGGGATCGTCTTGTCTTGCAGGAAGTGCCACTGGATGCAGAGACCGCCTCGATCCTGTGTGCCGATCTTAACCGGCATTTCTCGGCGGACGGACTGGTATTTCTGGCGCCGCATCCGCAGCGCTGGTATGTGCGCTGCGATGCACCGCCCCGAATGCAAACCACCCCGTTGTTCGAGGCGGTGGGCAACGATGTTCAATCCTTGCTGCCTGCAGGTGATGATGCGCTGGCATGGGTCCGCCGCTTCAATGAAATTCAGATGTTGTTCTATGGGCACGCGCAAAACGAGGTCCGTGAGGCGGCCGGGCAAATGCCGGTTAATAGCGTGTGGTTCTGGGGCGAGGGTGTGTTACCCGAGAAATGGTGGCCGGAATATGCACAATTGATGACGGGGCATGGTTTTTCCCGGCAATTGGCGGAGGCTGGTGGCGTGGCGCATTCCCCGTGGCAATTGCCCTGGCAGGATGCTGTGGCGGGGGTGCAATTGCTGGTCTGGGAGGACTTGCGGGAAGCCGCCCGTCAGGGTGATTGGTATGCCTGGCGTGAGTCGGTGATCCGGCTGGAATCTCTGGTGGCACGGCCATTGTGGCAGGCTTTGCGCGCGGGTCGCATTTCGCGGATTGTTTTGGATACCGGTGGCGGGGACGGGGGGCGCCGGGCGATATTGTCCCGCCGGGATAGTTGGGCAATCTGGCGTTCTGCCGCCAGCTTCGTTTCGGACCGGGTGTAGAATTTTGCCGTCAACGTGGAGGCAGGAATGGTGTACTGGCAGCATGTGATGGAATTTTTCTGGCGCGAGGAATCGCTGCTGTTGCTGGTTTTTGCCTTGTTGCTGGGGGCGGTTCTGCTGCGCTTTTTGCGCGAGTCACGCAGCAGTGTGACCAATACCCTGCTGTTTTTTCTGGCCTGCTGGGCTATCCAGTTTTTAAGTAGTCTGGTGCATGCGCTGGAATTCACTCTGATTGCGAATGTTTTTTACGAAATCGGTCTGATTGGTACCGGTGTCGCACTGATCCGGCTGTTTGGCCTGCTTTTATTCCGGATTGTGTTGCCGCGTATGCGGGTGAATCCGCCGAGAATTGCCGAGGATTTCTTCGTTATTCTGTGCTACGTCGTCTGGTTTCTCGTGCGGCTCAGCCATGCCGGACTGGATCTGGGCAGCATACTTGCGACGTCCGCCGTGATTACCGCCGTGATTGCGTTTGCGATGCAGGACACCTTGGGCAATATTCTCGGCGGTCTTGCATTGCAACTTGATAACTCCATCGAGATTGGTGACTGGATCAAGGTGGATGACATCTCGGGACGGGTGGTGGATATTCGCTGGCGCTCCACGCTGGTGGAAACCCGCAATTGGGAAACGGTGGTTTTCCCCAACAGCCAGTTAATGAAGAACAAATTCCTGGTGCTTGGGCGCCGGGCCGACCAGCCGGTGCAGTGGCGGCGCTGGATCTGGTTCAATACCGATCTGGAAGTCAGTCCGGCAAAGGTGATCGGGGCGGTGGAAACCGCGCTTTCCCGCGCTGAGATCGCTCATGTAGCACAACAACCCGCCCCCAACTGTGTGCTCATGGAGATTGATCGCGGCTGCGCCCGTTATGCGCTGCGTTACTGGCTGACCGATTTGGCGGTTGACGATCCCACCGATAGTGCTATGCGGCGGCATTTACATGCTGCATTGGCGCGAGCAGATATCCGCCTGACGGTCGAAGAGCAAAGTGTTCACTATGTGAAATACAACGAGAAACGCGCAGAAGCGTTGCATCAGCGCGAGCTGGCATTGCGCCACAAAACTTTGCGCCGAATTGCACTTTTTGCCCAATTGACGGATGCTGAATTGCAGACGCTGGCGGAACATTTGAAGTATGTTTCCTACGTTTCCGGTGACGTAATCGCGCGCCAGGGGGAGGCGAGCGAACATTGGCTCTTCATCATTATTCGCGGCGAAGCTGAGGTCTTTTTGCCGGACTTGCGTGCGGGCAGGCGTGTGTTGAATGTGCTGACCGAGGGAGATTTCTTTGGCGAGATGAGCCTGTTGACCGGCTCGCCGCGTGTGGCCAGTGTGATTGCGCGTACCGATCTTGAGTGTTATCGCCTCGACAAGGAATCATTTGAGGAGATTTTGCGTGCCCGTCCGGCGATTGCCGAGGAGGTTACCAATGTTCTGATGGTGCGGCAGGAAGAGCTGGATGCCGCATTAAATAGCATGGGCCAGGCTGATCTCGTTCAGGAACAACATCCCCCACGCACTGAAGTGCTGGCCATCGTAAAGAGGTTCTTCGGACTATAGCCGACTGTAGTATCATCGCGCCGCCCTTTGATAAGGATGAAGACTATGAAAGTGACTTTTCTGGATTTTGAAGCGCCGGTTGCCGATCTTGAAGAAAAGATCGAGCAGCTGCGCTATATGCAGGACGATTCCGCGCTGGATATCGCCGATGAGATTGATCGCCTCTCAAAAAAGAGCGAATCGCTGACCAAGGACATTTATGCCAAGCTCACGCCCTGGCAGATTTCCCAAGTCTCGCGCCATCCGCAGCGTCCCTATACGCTGGACTATATCGAGCATCTGTTTACCGATTTTGAGGAGCTGCATGGCGACCGCGGGTTTGCCGACGACAAGGCAATTGTCGGTGGCCTGGCCCGTTTTAACGGCCAGAGCGTGATGGTGATCGGCCATCAAAAAGGCCGTGATACCAGAGAGAAAATTGCGCGCAATTTCGGTATGCCTCGTCCCGAGGGCTATCGCAAGGCTTTGCGTCTCATGCGCATGGCCGAAAAATTCAATCTCCCAATCCTTACGTTTATCGATACGCCGGGTGCTTATCCCGGTGTGGGTGCCGAAGAGCGCGGCCAATCCGAGGCGATTGGACGCAATCTGTACGAAATGGCCGAGTTGCGGGTGCCTATTATCTGTACTGTGATTGGCGAGGGCGGCTCCGGTGGTGCGCTGGCGATTGCGGTGGGCGATGCGCTGATGATGCTGCAATACTCCACGTATTCGGTGATTTCACCGGAGGGTTGCGCCTCGATTCTGTGGAAGAGCGCCGAAAAGGCGTCTGATGCGGCAGAAACGCTGGGGATTACCGCGGTCCGACTGAAAACACTGGGGTTGGTGGACAAGATCATCCCGGAACCGCTGGGCGGCGCGCATCGCGACTATGCCGCAACGATGCAAAGCGTCCGCAAGGCTTTGCAGGATGCGCTCAAACAGGCGCAGAACAAGCCGGTTTCCAGCCTCATGCAGGATCGGTTCAACCGTCTGATGGGTTATGGCAAATTCAAGGAAGTCGAGCTCGACTGACCTTGCCGCGCGGGTTGCGATGCGCCTGTCGGCGCTCTTGTCCCGCGATTCCCGGATTCAGGTGGGATTAAGCGGCGGACTGGATTCGGTTGTCCTGCTGCACCTTCTGCATCGGCTGGCGCCCGACTTTCACTGGCAAATTTCCGCATTGCATGTGCACCACGGTATCAGTCCGAACGCTGATGCCTGGGCGGCTTTTTGTGCCGGCTATTGCGCCTCGCTCGGGGTGCCTTTGCAAACCGTTCATGTCGATATCTCGCCACTGCGCGAGCGCCACGGACTCGAAGCCGCGGCGCGAATGTTGCGCCACGAGGCCTACGCGCGCAGTGACAGCGATGTCGTGGCGTTGGCGCATCATGCCGACGATCAGGCGGAAACCTTGCTGCTGCAGCTGTTGCGTGGCAGCGGCGTACGCGGCGCGGCCGCCATGCCCTATGTCGCGGAAACTTCGGGGCGCGCGCGTCTTGTCAGGCCGTTGCTGGCGTTCGGCCGGGAGGTTGTCGCCGAATATGCCCGTGCCCATCAATTGTCCTGGGTTGAGGATGAAAGCAATGCCGATCCGCGTTACGCGCGCAATTTTTTGCGCCACTGTATTTTCCCCCGCCTGATGGAACATTTTCCCGCTGCACGCCATACGCTGGCGCGCAGTGCCGCGAATTTTGCAGAAGCCGCCGGACTGATGGATGAACTGGCGGTGCAGGATGCACGGGGCGCGATCAGCGACGGCTGGCTGGAACTGACCGCGCTGGCGCAGATTTCTTTGCCGCGCGCCAAAAACCTGTTGCGTCATTATTTGGAGACGCGTGGCGCAGCCGTGCCTTCGGCCGCACAGCTTGAAGAAATGCTCGGCCAACTTGCGAGCAAGCGCGCCGATGCGGCTATTTGCGTTGATTTCGCGGGTTGGCAATTGCGACGTTACCGCAACCGGGCTTGGGTGGAGCCGGCGCCGGAGGTTTTTGATCCGGCGACAAGCTTGTCCTGGCAGGGCGAATCTGCGCTGTTTTGGCCGCCACTCGGGTGTTCGGTTGGTTTTAATCCGGCTCAAGGTGCCGGACTGAGTCTTGCCAAATTGCGCCAAGCGCCGGTGACTTTGCGTCTGCGGCAGGGCGCGGATCATCTGCGGCCGCAGCCCGGGGCCCGCAGCCGCAGCCTGAAAAACCTGCTGCAGGAATCGGCGATTCCCCCATGGCAGCGCGCACGTTTTCCCCTGCTGTATTGCGGGGACCTGCTGGTGTGGATTCCCGGGGTCGCAATGGCGGCCGAATTTCGGGCCGACCCGGGTGAGACCGGTATTTTGCCTGCGCTCAGCGCCGTCTGAGCTTCGTCCAAACGCCGGACACGGCGCCGGTAAACCCTGATAAAATCGCGGCCCCGGAATTTTCGATTTACTTTAACTATTTGGAGAGAAGCATGGCTGTAGAACGTACCCTGTCAATCATTAAACCCGACGCCGTCGCCAAGAATGTGATCGGCCAGATTTATTCGCGTTTTGAAAACGCCGGTCTGAAGGTGATCGCGGCCCGCATGACCCATTTGTCCCGTGCCGAGGCGGAAGGTTTTTATGCTGTGCACAAGGCGCGCCCCTTCTTCAACGATCTGGTGAGCTTCATGATTTCCGGCCCGGTAATGATCCAGGCGCTGGAAGGTGAAGGCGCGATCCTGAAGAACCGTGACCTGATGGGCGCAACCGATCCGAAAAAGGCCGAAAAAGGTACGATCCGCGCCGACTTCGCCGACAGTATCGACGCGAATGCCGTACACGGTTCCGATGCGCCGGAAACAGCAGCGGTGGAAATCGCCTACTTTTTCCCGGCACTGAACGTCTATTCGCGTTAAACCGAGCGCGTGAAGCAAAATCTCCTCGATTTCGATCCGGCGGCATTGACGGCCTGGTTCGCGGAACAGGGCGAAAAACCCTTTCGCGCGCGCCAGGTCATGCGCTGGATATACAAATCCGGGGAGTCCGATTTCGATGCGATGAGTGATTTGGCCAAATCACTCCGCGAAAAACTCAGGCAACTCGCCTGCGTGCAAATTCCTTCGGTGGTCCGTGAAGAGTTGGCCGGCGACGGGACGCGCAAATGGCTGCTGGATGTCGGGACAGGCAACGCGGTGGAAACCGTGTTCATCCCGGAAGAGGGCCGCGGCACGCTGTGCGTTTCGACGCAGGCAGGTTGCGCGCTGGATTGCGCCTTCTGTTCCACCGGAAAGCAGGGGTTCAACCGTAACCTCTCCACCGCCGAGATCATCGGGCAGGTGTGGTGGGCCAATCACGAGCTCGGCAAGGATGCGGACGGCCACTGGCCGGTGACCAATGTCGTGCTCATGGGTATGGGTGAGCCGCTGCTGAATTTTGAGAATACCGTGAGCGCGTTACGCCTGATGCTGGACGACCACTGTTATGGTTTGTCGCGCCGCCGCGTGACGGTCTCTACTTCCGGTGTGGTGCCGGCGATGGATCGCCTGCGCGAGGAATGTCCCGTGGCATTGGCCGTTTCGTTGCATGCCCCGAACGACAAATTGCGCAACGTACTGGTGCCGATCAACCAGAAATATCCGCTGAGCGAACTGATGGCAGCCTGCCAGCGTTATCTGGAAAAGGCGCCGCGCGATTTCGTGACCTTCGAATATGTCATGCTGGCGGGTGTTAACGACAGTGAGCAGGATGCGCGCGAGTTGCTCCGGTTGGTGCGCGATGTGCCGTGCAAGTTCAACCTGATTCCGTTCAACCCGTTCCCGCAGGCACCTTATCGCCGGTCCGCGATGCCGGTGGTGATGCGCTTCCGCGATGTGCTGGCGCAGGCCGGTATCGTGACGACAATACGCAAGGTGCGCGGCGATGATATCGCGGCGGCCTGCGGCCAGCTGGCCGGTCAGGTGCAGGATCGCACCAAGCGCACGGGCCAGCGCGTAATTGAGGTGATTGCATGAAATTCCTTGCGGCATTGCTGTGCATGATTTTACTGGCGGGTTGCGCCGCCTCGTCGGGCTCGGAACGCGCGACGGTTGATCCGGAAAAAGCCCAAGCCGTCGCGAGCGCCAAAGTTCACACAGAACTTGCGGCAATGTATTTCGAGCGGTCACAACTGGGGATCGCGCTGGGTGAAATCAATCAGGCGCTGCAAGCCGACCCGGGCTATGCGCCGGCTTACAATATGCGCGGTTTGTTGCACATGACCTTGCGCGAGGACAAGGACGCGGAGGCGGACTTCCGCCGCAGCCTGAGCCTGGATCGGGATGATTCGGAGGCACATAACAACTACGGCTGGTTCCTGTGCCAGCGCGGCCGCGAGAAGGAGTCGATGCCGCATTTCATGGCCGCGCTGAAAAATCCGCTGTATGCCACGCCCGAGCGTGCTTATCTCAATGCCGGGCTGTGCGCCCGGCGGGCGGGTAATTTGAAAGATGCCGAAGAATTTTTGCAGCGTGCGCTGGCGGTACAGCCGGCCTTGCCGCAGGCCATGTTTGCGCTGGCCGAATTGAATTTCAATCGCGGCAATATTCAGACGGCCCGGAAATATTTTTCCGGGTTTGCGGATCGTAACGAAGCGATGACTGCAGAACAGATATGGCTGGGCGTGCGTATCGAGCGCAGTGCCGGCAACCACGAATTGGAAAAGCAGTATGCCGTGCAGTTGCGCAAGCGTTTTCCGGATGCCCCTGAAACCCGATCAATGATGTCAGGTGAATGATGGACGAAGTCACAACTCCCGAAAATATCAATGCTGTGGCGAACGAAACTTCGCAAACGACACCTGTGCTGCCCGGAAAAATGCTGCGCGAGGCTCGCGAGCGTCTCGGACTGAGTGTCGCCGACGTGGCGCAACACACGCGTCTGGCTCCCAGACAAATTGAGGCGCTTGAAGCCGATGATTTCGATCACTTGCCCGAGCTTCCCTTCGTGCGCGGATTTATACGCAGTTACGCCCGCCTGTTGCAGATAGATCCGGAACCCCTGTTGGCAGTTCTGCCGCCCGAAGGGCACAGCAGCGTACCGTTGATGCCGCCCTCGGTTGAGGCGCCATTTCCGTCTCCTTTTATGATGCAGCGCCGCAATTTGATGGTGGTGGGGGCTACTTTGCTACTGGTCTTGCTGGGCGGGTTGCTGGCAGTCTGGAACTTTATGTCGCCCGCGCCGGTAACGCAAAACGAGACAGCCCCGCCGGCTGTTCAGAACGTCTTGCCACCGGATCAGGATCAGCCGGCTTCTGCTGTTTCAGAGACGGTTGCTCCCGTTGCCCCGGACGCGGCTGTTTTGCCGGAGTCTGTACCGGTCGGAAAATTGCATCTCAAGATGAGCGAAAAAACCTGGGTGGAAATTCGCGACCGTGCAGGCAATGTATTGCTGTCGCAAAATAATCCGGCAGGCAGTGATGTGCAAATCGAGGGGATGGCGCCGTTATCTCTGGTGCTTGGCCAGACGCGAGGTGCGCAGCTAATTTTTAACGGTCGCCCGGTGGCTTTGCCGCCGACGGTCGACCCCAAGAGCGGCGTCGCCCGCCTGACACTGGAATAGATCATGACGCATGTTGTAATTCAGCGCCGCCCGTCGCAGCGGGTTTTGATCGGCAAAGTAATGCTGGGAGGTGGTGCGCCTGTCGTGGTGCAGTCCATGACCAATACCGACACCGCAGATGTGACGGCCACGACGCAGCAGGTCTATGAATTGGCGCAGGCCGGCTCCGAGTTGGTGCGCATTACGGTGAACACGCCGGCTGCTGCTGCTGCCGTGGCCAAGATTCGCCGCCGGCTGGATGCACTGGGCTGCGATGTGCCGCTGATCGGCGATTTTCATTACAACGGCCATCGTTTGCTTGCCGAGTTTCCGGATTGCGCCGAGGCCCTGGCGAAGTACCGTATTAACCCCGGTAATGTCGGGCGCGCCCGCGAAGATGAAGATCCCTTTGCGATGATGATCGCAACGGCTATCCGTTACGACAAGCCGGTGCGTATTGGCGTGAATTGGGGCAGCCTTGACCAACGGCTGGTGGTGCGGATGATGGACGAAAATTCCAAACTGCCGAAACCGAAGGATGTGGCCGAAGTGACCCGCTCCGCGCTGATTGCGTCGGCATTGGAGAGCGCACAGCGTGCCGAAGCTTTGGGTATGCCGGCGGAGCGTATTGTGCTGTCCTGCAAAGTGAGTGAGGTTCAGGATCTGATTGCCGTGTATCGCCAGTTGTCGCGGTCTTGCCATTATGCGCTGCATCTCGGATTAACCGAGGCAGGCATGGGATCCAAGGGGATCGTGGCTTCCACGGCGGCGCTGGCGGTGCTGTTGCAGGAAGGTATCGGCGATACGATCCGGGTTTCGCTGACGCCGCAGCCCGGCGGATCGCGCACCGAAGAAGTCATCGTCGCGCAGGAAATCCTGCAGACCATGGGCTTGCGCGCGTTCTCGCCCATGGTGACGGCCTGTCCCGGCTGCGGCCGTACAACCAGTACTTTTTTTCAGGAGCTGGCGCAGCGTATTCAGCTGCACTTGCGCGAGCAGATGCCGCAGTGGCGCAAGCAGTACGTCGGCGTCGAAACGATGACGGTGGCCGTGATGGGCTGTGTGGTAAACGGACCCGGTGAAAGCAAGCTGGCCAATATCGGTATCAGTTTGCCCGGTACCGGCGAAAGCCCCGCAGCGCCGGTTTATATTGATGGTGAGAAAGCCATGACATTGCGCGGCGACAACATCGCGACGGAATTCGTCCGGATTGTCGACGAATACGTGGCAGGAAAGTATGTGAAGAGGGAAGCGAGGGAAGCGTAAGCAGTAACGGGAAAGGGTGCCCGGTTTTGTTGGCCACTTTCCCCGAATGCGCTTTCCCCTGGAAACGAATGAGTAAAGAAATTCTACAATCTGTAAAAGGCATGAACGATATCCTGCCGGATGAGGCGGAATTGTGGCTCTGGTTCGAAGCCGTTGTGCGCGACTGGCTGCACGCCTACGGTTATCGCAATATCCGCATGCCGCTGGTAGAACCGACCTCGCTGTTCAAACGCGCGATCGGCGAAGTCACCGATATCGTCGAAAAGGAGATGTACAGTTTCGAGGATAGCCTCAATGGCGACCAGCTGACGCTGCGTCCCGAGGGGACGGCATCCTGCGTGCGCGCGGTGTTGCAGCACAATTTGTTGTACAACGCGCCGCAGCGCCTGTATTACAGCGGTCAAATGTTCCGCCACGAGCGGCCACAAAAAGGGCGTTATCGCCAGTTTCATCAGGTTGGCGTGGAGGCCTTGGGTTTCGCCGGGCCGGATATCGATGCCGAGCAGATCGTGATGTGCGCGCGGCTTTGGCACAAGCTGGGCCTGCGTGATGTTGCGCTGCAACTGAATACGCTGGGAGATGCCGCTTCCAGGCAGCGTCACCGCGAAAAATTGGTCGCTTATTTTCAACAGCATCAGGATGTCCTGGATGCCGATGCGCAGCGCCGCCTGCACACGAATCCGCTCCGCATTCTGGACAGCAAGAATCCGGCGATGCAAGCGCTGATTGCCGCCGCGCCCCGGCTCATGGATGAACTGGATGACGAGGCGCGCGTGCATTTCGACAGCTTGCAACAGATGCTGCGGGAGCACGGCGTCAGCTATGAAATTAATCCGCGGCTGGTCCGCGGGCTGGATTACTACAACCGTACGGTGTTCGAGTGGGTGACCACGCGCCTCGGTGCGCAGGGCACCATTTGTGCGGGCGGCCGTTACGACGGGCTGGTTGAACAGATCGGTGGTAAACCGGCACCGGCGATGGGTTTTGCGATGGGTGTCGAGCGTTTGCTGGCATTGTTGCAGGATGACGGCATGCTACCGCCGCGCCCGGAAGTGGATGTCTATGTGGTGCATCAGGGTGACGATGCCGGACGGCTGGCGCGTCAGGTGGCTGAACAACTGCGCGATGACCGGCTGCGCGTGCTGTTGCATTGCGGTGGCGGCAGCTTCAAGTCGCAAATGAAGAAGGCGGATGCTAGCGGTGCCCGTGTTGCGGCCGTGATCGGCGATGACGAGGCGGCGGCCAATGAAGTTAGTCTCAAGCCCATGCAGGGCGGTGAGCAGGTTCGTGTCAATGTATCGTCGCTGGTGGCGGCGGTTAATCAAATTATCAAGCAGGAGTAATTATGTCGGCTCTGGATTTACAGGAACAGGAACAAATCGACGCCCTCAAGGCCTGGTGGAAGGAAAACGCCAACAAGCTGATTGGCCTAGTGCTGGTCGTCGCACTGGCGGCAGCGGGCTGGCGCGGCTGGCAGTATTACCAGAACACGCAGGCGGTCGAAGCGGCGACCTTGTATGCAGGATTTATCCAGCAGGTGGACAGCGGCGATAGCAAGCGGATTAACGATGCGGCTGCCGAAGTGATGGAGCGTTATCCGCGCACGGCTTATGCGCCGCGTGCGGCATTGCTGGCCGCCCAGGTCAACGAGCAGGCGGGCGATACGGGACGCGCCAGCACGCAACTGCAGTGGGCGCTGGCGCATACGGGAGAGCCGGGTTTGAAGAGTGTGGCCGGTTTGCGTTTAGCCGCGATCTTGCTTGACGAAAAAAAATACGATGAGGCACTCAAACAGCTGGATGCCGAACATCCGGCCGGGTTTGATGCGCTTTATGCAGATCTGCGCGGCGATGTGCTGAATGCCTCCGGCAAGCGCGATGAGGCGCGCAGTGCCTACGCGCTGGCCTATGACAAAACGCCGGAAAGCAGCCAGTATCGCAATCTGATCCAGATGAAACTGGATGCGCTCGGGGTGAAAAAATGAGAGGGATCTATCTGCGCTACGCGTTGCTGCTGACCTTGCTGGCACTGGGCGGCTGTTCGGCGGTGGATACAGTGCAGGGTTGGATAGGTAAATCCAATGTTGTGGAGCCTGCCAAACTGCAAGAGATTTCGGAGCGGGTAAAGTTTCGTGAACGCTGGCATGCCGATCTTGGTGAGACCGGCCTCGGTCTGTTGCAACCGGGGTTGACTTCGGATGCCGTTTACGGGGTATCGGGTGATGGCCGGCTGACGCGGCTTGACCGTGCTACAGGACGGCAAGTATGGCGGGTGGATACCGGCGTTGCGGTGAGTGGCGGCGTCGGGGTGGGCGAAAGTCTGGTACTGATCGGTAGCAATAAGGGCGAAGTTTTGGCTTATGGCGAGGATGGACAGCTGCGCTGGAAGAGCCAGTTGAGCAGCGAGGTGTTGAGCGCGCCGCAAGTCGCCGAGGGTGTCGTAATCGTTCGCAGTGGCGACGGCAATATTGCCGGTTTGAATGTGGCGGACGGAACGCGGCGCTGGCTGTACGAGCGCGCGACGCCCGCGCTGGTTGTGCGCAGCCATGCCGGGGTGACGATACAGTGGGGCGTGGCTTTTGCCGGATTCGCCGGTGGCAAACTTGCAGCCATCCGGGCCGGCGACGGTTCCATCCTCTGGGAAGTTTCCGTGTCCCAGCCGCGCGGCAATACCGAGTTGGAAAGAATCAGCGACATCACCGGTAATCCCGCGGTGGATGACGAGCAGGTTTGTGCCATTGCTTTTCAGGGGCGCGTGGCCTGCTATGAGGGATTGCGGGGGAATCCGCTCTGGAACAGGGATATTTCCAGCGACAAGGGCATGATGCTGTTGCGCAAGCATCTGTATCTTAGCGATGACAAGGGGGCGGTAATGATGCTGGACAAACTGAGTGGCGCTACGCTCTGGAAAAACGATGAGCTGTTTCTACGTAAAACTTCGACGCCGCATGCGATTGGAGATGTCGTGGTGGTCGCCGACTACGAGGGCTATCTGCATGCGCTGAATCGCGATGATGGCCGCATTGTGGGTCGCATCAACCTAGGCGAAGCTGTCGATGCACCGATGCAGCGCATGGATGATGGCCTCCTCGTGCAAACCCGCGATGGCGATCTCTATTCGCTGTCGATTCAATAAGAAAGATTGCACTGATGCTGCCCACGCTGGTTCTGGTTGGTCGTCCGAATGTGGGCAAATCCACGTTGTTTAATCGTCTGACGCGTACGCGCGATGCGCTGGTCGCCGATCAGCCCGGACTGACGCGCGATCGTCACTACGGTCGCGGCCGTGTGGGGCAGCGTCCTTATCTGGTTGTCGATACCGGCGGTTTGGAGCCGGTTGCCAAGGAGGGCATCCTCCACGAGATGGCGAAGCAAAGCCGACAGGCCGTAGATGAAGCCGATGTGGTGCTTTTTATTGTGGATGGTCGCGCGGGCTGTACGCCGCAGGATGCGATTATTGCCCAGCAGCTGCGCCGGACCGGGAAGCCGATTTTGCTGTTGGTGAACAAGGCCGAGGGCATGCAGCGGGCACGCGTTACGGCCGATTTTCACGAGCTGGGTTTGGGCGAACCGTTGCCGATTTCCTCGGCGCATGGCGAGAATGTCGAAGAAATGATCGAGCTGGCGCTTGAGACTTTGCCGGCCGAAACCAGTGAACACGACGAGAAGGAAGAAACGGCCAAGCTGGCGATCGTGGGGCGGCCGAATGTGGGCAAATCGACCCTGGTGAATGCCATTCTGGGCGAGCAGCGGGTCATTGCTTTCGATCAACCCGGAACGACGCGGGACAGTATCTACATCGATTTCGAGCGCGACGAGCGGCACTACACCATCATCGATACGGCGGGGGTGCGGCGGCGCGGCAAGGTTAGTGAGGCGATCGAGAAATTTTCTGTCATCAAAACCATGCAGGCGATCGAGGATGCCAATGTTGTCGTGCTGGTGGTCGATGCGCGTGATCAGATTACCGAGCAGGACGCGCATATTGCCGATTTCGTTTTGCAGGCGGGGCGTGCCCTGGTACTGGCCGTGAACAAGTGGGATGGCCTTGATGCCTACCAGCGCGATACGGTCAAGCGCGATATCGAACGCAAGCTGCATTTTTTGAGTTTTGCCAAGTTGCATTACATTTCCGCGCTGAATGGTACCGGCATCGACAAGCTGCTGAAGTCGGTGGATGACGCTTATGCGGCCGCCATGATCAAATTGCCGACGCCCAAGTTGACCCGGGCCTTGCTGGGAATTCTGGAAAAACAGCAACCGCCCAAGGGCGCCCGTTTCCGTCCGAAAATGCGCTATGCCCACCAAGGCGGCAGTAACCCTCCGATTATTGTGATTCATGGCAGCGGACTGGACGATGTGCCGGCGAGCTACCAGCGTTATCTTGAGCGCTCGTTCTGTGACATGTTCCGCCTGCAGGGTACGCCGCTGAAAATCCAGTTTGTCAGCAGCAAGAATCCGTTTGAGGGGATAAAGCGTGAACTGACCGAGGAAGAAAAGCGCCGCGCCCATCGGGCACGTATTATCGGCCGAAGAAAATACGGGTAATCGCCCCTCGGAATTGACTCTTCAGCCATGAGTGATCAAGCGGAGTGGCCTTATTCATACCTGTCCCGGGCGCGGCCATTCGCACCGCTGCAACCTTTCATTTCACGTCTTCGTGACGATAAGTTTCCCGACCTGACAGCTCTGAACGGCCTACTGGCCGACTGCGATCCGGCGATCCGGGTACGCAACGGTCGGACCTTGCGGTGGGTGCCTCAGTCGCAGGGGAAACTGCCTTTTGATGCACAGTACGAGCCGCGCTGTTATCTGCAGGGCGAAGTCCAAACGCGGGAATACAATTGGCACGATCTCTTCAATGCGCTGGTGTGGATGCGTTTTCCGCGTGCCAAGGCGGCCATCAATGCGCGTCATTATGCGGTGCTGTGTGATGCCGGAGGCGGCGATGCCAAGGGACGCGGTGCAACGCGGGACGCGGTGACCCTGCTGGATGAGTCCGGCGTTATTGTGGCTTGCGCGGCCTCTGATTTTGGGCGAATGCTGCGGGAATTCCGCTGGAAGGAATTGTTCTGGGAACGACGCGCGCAGTTGCCCGGCGCGCTGGATTTTTGTCTGTTCGGTCACGGCCTTTACGAAAAGGCGCTGCAGCCTTACATCGGCATGACCGGGCAGGGGTTGCTGTTGGATGTGGGATCGGATTACTTCGCCATGCCGGCCGCGCGGCGCGCGGTGTATCTGGATGAGTTGCTCGCCGCCTATCTGGATGATCCGGCGCATTGCAGCAATACCCGCGAACTGACGCCGGTGCCGTTGCTCGGTATTCCGGGTTGGGATGAACGCAACGCAGATCCCGCCTATTACGACAATACGGCGTATTTTCGTCCCGGCCGAAGTCTGGGCCCGGATTGACACTCCCTCCGAATTTTGAGAGTCTGTTCACCATGTCCCGACTAACCCGAAAATGGATTGCCTTGTTGTTGCTCTTCTGGATGCCGCTTTCCGGCGCAGGCGTGCTTGCGACCTCGGTTTCCATGCAGGCTGGGCAGGGCGCATGTCATGAATCTGCAATGCCGGCGATGAGTCATGGTGATTCTGGTGCATCACATCATTCGGATTCTGTTGCAGCCCAAGATCCGCAGGCCGATGAAAATTCCGGAAATATATGCAGCAATTGCGGCGTGTGCCATTTGGCTTGCAGCGTCTATTTATCGGTTCCGGATATCGTGGCGCTTGCACAGCACAGCACACTCAGCAATACCCCTTACCTGTTTACATTTCATTCTGTCATTTCGACGCCGCTCGTTCCTCCGCCCCTTGCCCGCGTTTGATGCGGGATAAGTGCGCCTGTAGTTCACTGCGCTAACAACACTATCCCGCCTCGGCGGCAGCGCTGCGCTGCCTCTCGTGTATTGCTACTGAGGAATGGGTTATGACGATACCTGAAATAATTTTACGGATGCGGGGCATTGCCTTGTTATCCATCCTGGTTTTCCAGCCCGTTTTTGCCGGAGCGCCATTGGGAGCCGATCTTGCCGGAATGCTGGCATATGCGCGCGAGCACAACCCGGAACTGGCCGCCGCACGGCACGAAGCGACGGCAGCGCTGCAGGCCGGCGAGTCGTCCGACACACTGGCCGATCCGCTGCTGCGCATCGAACCGATGGATGTGACTAACGGCAATCCTTCCACCAAGTTCACCCTGATGCAGAAATTGCCATGGTATGGCACACGCGACCTGCGCCACGAGGTTGCGGATGCGCGTAGCGAGGAAGCAGAAGGCCGCGTCGCTGCCACTTGGGCTGAGCTGGCCACACGTATCAAGCAGGCTTATGTGCGCTATTACTACACCATCGGCAGCGAACGACTGACGCAACAGACGCTCGATCTGCTGAATGGCTTGGAGCTGATCGCGCGGACGCGCTATACCAACGGACTCGGCCAGCAACAGGATGTAATTCGTATTCAGCTGGAACAGACACGTTTGCAGACCGAGCTGATCGCCGTGCAGAACGCCCACCACCACAGCCATGTGCGACTGAACGCACTGCTGTCGCGTCCCGGCAATGCCGCACTGGCCGAACCCGCCGCGCTGCGTCCCATGCCGACGCCCGCTCAATTGGATGAGACCGCTCTGCGCGAACGGCTGGATGCACAAAATCCGCAACTGCGCATGGCCGAGGCCAGCCTGCTCGCCGCCGACCGCCAGCGCGAACTGCAATATACCGACCGCTATCCGGACGTGACGCTGGGCATTGCACCGACGCGCAGTAACGGCAGCTTCTCGCGCTGGGACTTGATGCTGGAACTAAATATTCCGCTGCAACAAGCCGCCCGCCGTGCACGCGAAGGTGAGGCGGGAGCCCGGCTCTCTGCGGCAAGCAGCCGCAAACAGTCGTTGCTGGAACAGAAACGTGCGGCGCTGTCGGAATCGATCTCTGCACTGGAGACCGCGCGCCGCACCGAGCAACTGATCGCTACCCGTCTGCTGCCACAGGCGCAACTGTCTCTGGATGCCACGCTGGCTGCCTATGAAACGGGTAAATCCGGCTTTGCCATGCTGATCCAGGCACAACAACAACTACTGACCATCCGTCAGCAACGGCTGCGAGCGCAGGCCGACATGCAGCTCGCGCTGGCCGATATCGAAAACCTTCTGGGAGAAGAGCTATGAGCCCCATCCTCAAAACTGTGCTGGGTATTACTCTGCTGCTGGGCGTTGCAGCAGGCGGCTACTGGTTTGGCGCGCAACGGACCGATACGTCTGCCGCTATCACGAGCAGCGAACGTAAACCGCTCTACTACCGCAACCCGATGGGACTGCCCGACACCTCGCCGGTGCCCAAGAAAGATTCGATGGGCATGGATTACATCCCGGTGTATGCGGGTGAGGAAACGGAAGACAAGGAAGGTTTCAGCGTCAGTGCCGCCAAGGTGCAGAAGCTGGGCGTACAGAGCGAAGCGGCCGCGATGCGCGAACTGGGCCGCAGCCTGCGCCTGAACGCGCGCATAGCAACCGACGAGCAACGCCTGTACACACTCGCGCCCAAGTTCGAAGGCTGGGTCGAGAAGCTGTACGTCAACACCACCGGCCAACGCGTACGCAAGGGCGAACCGCTGTTCGAGGTCTACAGCCCGGAACTGGTGTCCGCCCTGCGCGAACTGGAACTGGCCAAACGTGGACTGGCGGAACTCAAGGATGCCGATGCAGCGGCACAGCAGAGCATGCAGCGTCTGGTCGAAGCCAGCGCGGCACGCCTGAAGAACTGGGACGTCGCCGGTGCGCAACTGAATGGTGACCGCGTGACCTACCACGCGCCTGCCAACGGCATCGTGCTGGAGAAGATGGCGGTTGAGGGCATGCGCTTCATGCCGGGCGAGAAGCTGTACCGTATTGCCGACCTGTCCACGCTGTGGGCCATCGCCGACGTGGCAGAGCAGGAGCTCGCCGGCCTCCGCCTGGGCAGTGATGCGCAGGTGACCGTGGATGCCTATCCCGGCCGTACCTTCACCGGCAAGGTGGATTTCATCTACCCGACCCTGAACGAGATGACGCGCACGGTTCAGGTGCGCATCGTACTGCCCAATGCGGACGGCGCGCTCAAGCCGGCCATGTATGCCCATGCTCAGATCGCGACCGGAAAGCCATCCAAAGTACTGACCATACCGACCTCGGCAGTGATCGACAGCGGCACGCAACAGACCGTGCTGCTGCGCCTAGACGAAGGACGCTTCGCGCCGCGCGCCGTCACGCTGGGCCAACGCAGTGACGACTATGTGGAAGTCAGCGACGGCCTGACGGAAGGTGAACAAGTGGTCACCCGCGCCAACTTCCTGCTCGATTCCGAGAGCAACCTGCAAGCGGCTTTCAGCGGCATGGGCGACACCCCGGCCCCACAGAAAGCCAAAACGGTTGGACATAGCGCGACCGGCGTGCTGGAGGAAGAATATGGCGACGGCAGCGTGAGCATCACCCACGAACCCATCCCCTCGCTCAAGTGGCCGAGCATGACCATGGACTTCGCGCTGGCGAATCCGTCACTGGCGGCGAATGTAAAACCGGGCAGCGCCATCGAGTTCGAGATCGTCGAACGCGGGCAGGGCGAATGGGTCGTCACCAAACTGAACGCGAAGGAGACGGCTCATGCTGAACACAGTCATTGAGTGGTCGGCGCGGAACCGCTTCCTGGTTCTGCTCGCCACCCTGTTCATCACACTGTCCGGCATCTACGCACTGCTGAAGACGCCGCTGGATGCGCTACCCGACCTGTCCGATGTGCAGGTGATCGTCTATACCGAATATTCCGGTCAGGCCCCGCAGGTGGTCGAGGATCAGGTGACCTATCCGCTCACCACGGCGATGCTGGCCGTGCCGAAGTCGAAGGTGGTGCGCGGCTTTTCCTTCTTCGGTGCGTCGTTCGTGTACGTGATCTTCGAGGATGGCACCGACATCTACTGGGCGCGTTCGCGCGTGCTGGAATACCTGAATCAGGCGGCGGGTCGTCTGCCGCGCAGCGTGTCGCCGCAACTGGGGCCGGACGCGAGCGGCGTGGGCTGGGTGTACCAGTACGCGGTGTTGAGCGACAAACATGACCTCGCCGAGCTGCGCACCCTGCAGGACTGGTATCTGCGCTATCAACTGACCAAGGCGCAAGGCGTGGCCGAAGTGGCGAGCATCGGCGGGCAGGTGCAGCAATATCAGGTCACGGTCGATCCGGTGAAGCTGCGCGCCTACGGCATCCCGCTCAGCAGCGTGTCGCAGGTGATACGCGACGGCAACCGCGATGTCGGCGGACGCGTGCTGGAGATGGCCGAGACCGAATACATGGTGCGCGGACGCGGCTATCTGCGCGGCAAGGCGGACATCGAGATGCTGGTGGTGAAAGCCGAGCGCGGCACGCCGGTGCTGCTGCGCGACATCGCACGCGTCGAACTCGGGCCGGACAGTCGGCGAGGCATCGCGGAACTGGACGGCGAAGGCGAAGTGGTGTCCGGCATCGCCATGGCGCGCTACGGCCAGAACGCGCTGGAGGTGATCGCCAACATCAAGCAGAAGATCGCCGAAGTCTCCGCCGGTCTGCCGGATGGCGTGACGATCCGCGCGGTGTACGACCGCTCCGAGCTGATCCAGCGCGCCATCGCCACACTCAAGCACACGCTGCTCGAAGAAGCGCTGATCGTGGCACTGGTGTGCATGGTGTTCCTGATGCACGCACGCAGCGCCCTGGTCGCCATCGTCATGCTGCCCATCGGCGTGCTGATGGCCTTCATCGCCATGCGTGCGCTGGGCCTCAATTCCAACATCATGAGTCTGGGCGGCATCGCCATCGCCATCGGCGCGATGGTGGATGCCGCCATCGTGATGATCGAGAACGCGCACAAGCATCTGGAACGCATGAAGGATGAGTCATCACGCTTCGATGCGATATTGAATGCCTGCAAGGAAGTGGGCCCTTCGTTATTTTTCAGCCTGCTCATCATCACCGTCTCCTTCCTGCCGGTGTTCACGCTGGAAGCACAGGAAGGCAGACTGTTCGCACCGCTGGCTTTCACCAAGACCTTCGCCATGGCCGGCGCAGCGCTGCTGTCGGTGACGCTGGTGCCGGTGCTGATGCTGCTGTTCATCAAGGGGCATATCCGGTCCGAGGCAGAGAACCCGCTCAACCGCTGGATGATCGCCGTCTATCGCCCGCTCATCCACTGGGTGCTGGCGAAGAAGAAAGCGACGCTGGCCATCGCGGTCGGCGCGCTACTGGTGAGCCTATATCCTGCACTGAAGCTGGGCAGCGAATTCATGCCCACGCTCAACGAGGGCACGCTGTTCTACATGCCCACCGCGTTGCCCGGCATGTCGGTGACCAAAGCCGCCGAACTGCTGCAAACGCAGAACAAGATCATCAAGAGCTTCCCCGAGGTCGCGTCGGTGTATGGCAAGGCGGGCCGCGCAGGCACCGCCACCGACCCGGCGCCGCTGGAGATGTTCGAGACGGTGATCAACCTCAAGCCGCAGGAGGACTGGCGCGACGGCATGGACACCGACCAGCTGATCGCCGAGCTGGACCGCGCACTGCAATTCCCCGGCGTGGCCAATTCGTGGACCATGCCGATCAAGGCGCGTATCGACATGCTCTCCACCGGTATCCGCACGCCCATCGGCATCAAGGTGTTCGGCAAGGACTTGAGCGAGATGGAGCGGCTGGCCAAGCAGATTGAGTCCGTAGTGAAACAAATACCGGGCACCAGTTCGGCCTATGCGGAACGCATCACCGGTGGCTATTACCTTGACATCACACCGGACCGTGCCGCACTGGCCCGCTACGGGCTGAGCATCGGCACGGTGCAGGACGTGATCGCCTCGGCATTGGGCGGTGTGAACGTCACCACCACGGTGGAAGGACTGGAACGCTTCGGCGTCAGTGTGCGCTACCCGCGCGAACTGCGCGACTCGCCCGAGAAGATCGCGCGCGAAGTGCTGGTGACCACACCGGACGGCGCGATGGTCCCGCTCGGCCAGCTCGCCAGCGTGCGCATCAGCAAAGGCGCGCCTTCCATCCGCACCGAGAACGCGCTGCTCTCCGCCTACATCTACGTGGATATCCGTGATCGCGACATCGGCTCCTATGTGGCCGAGGCACGACGCGCAGTGAACGAACAGGTCACCTTCCCGCCCGGTTACTACGCCACCTGGAGCGGACAGTTCGAATACATGGAACGCGCCATCGCCAAGATGAAGATCGTCATCCCGGTCACGCTGCTGCTCATCTTCCTGCTGTTGTATCTCAACTTCCGCCGCGTCACCGAATCGCTGGTGGTGATGCTGTCGGTGCCGTTCGCGCTGGTCGGCGGCGTGTGGCTGTTGTGGCTGCTCGATTACAACCTCTCTGTCGCGGTCGCGGTCGGCTTCATCGCGCTGGCCGGCGTGGCGGCCGAGACCGGTGTGGTGATGCTGATCTATTTGGAGAAAGCGTGGCAGGAAGTGCAGGTACGCTGCGCTGAGGCTGGCCGTGCGCCTTCTGCCCAGGATTTGCAAGCCGCCATCATGTACGGTGCGGTGGAACGCGTGCGTCCCAAGATGATGACCGTGGTCGCCATCATGGCCGGCCTGCTGCCCATCCTGTGGAGCAGCGGCACCGGCTCGGAAGTGATGCGCCGCATTGCCGCGCCCATGGTCGGCGGCATGGTGTCTTCCGCGGTACTCACCCTGCTGGTGATCCCGGTCATCTACGCACTTATCAAGCAGCGGCAACTTTCCTCAACGACCTCAATCCAGCCAAGGAGACTCCCATGAAAAAAATCACATTAGGACTCGTGCTGTTCGTTTTTATCAGCGTCGCCCAAGCCGCTTCGCATGAGCACCCGATGAATCACAACACGTCATCCGACGATATGTCTTCTCATGACATGCGCGCCCAGGGCACCGGCGTGGTGAAAGCGATAAAACACGGCAAGGTGCAGATCACCCACAACCCCATCGCCTCGTTGCAATGGCCTGCGATGACGATGTGGTTTGAGCTGCGCGCTGAAGGTGATGCGGTGAAGGTTGGCCAGGATGTCCGTTTTAGTTTGGAAAGTGATGACGGGCGAAAGTGGTTTATCACCCGCATCGAAGTCGTACAGAAATAAATCAGGGCGAGGTGATTTCCACCCCGGCGGTTGCCGCACGATCTTCCATCGTGTCGAGATCCCGCCGGCCTGTTTCCTTGCTCAACCAGAGCGCGACAAAAGTCATGCTTCCCAGTGCGGCAAGGTAGTAACCGACAGAGCTGACACCATAATTGCGCGCAAGCCAGGCGGCGACGAAGGGGGTCAGCGCGGCCCCCAGTATCGAGGCCATGTTGTAGGAAACCCCGGATCCGGTATAGCGCATATTGGTTGGGAAAAGCTCGGGCAACAGTGCCGACATCGGGCCGAAAGTCAGTCCCATGAGTGCCATGCCGATGCTGAGAAAAAGAAGCATCAAACCTTTGCTTGCCTGTTCGCCGGTGCCGATCAGATCGGGAGACAGAAAGAAGTTGAAGCTGAAGCCGAAGAGAATGATGGCTGCAGTAACAACCAGCAGGAACGTGCGTCGGCCAAAACGATCAGCCATCAATCCGGCGACCGGAATGAATGCCGCAAACAGGATGACGGAGATGAGTTGCAGCACGAGAAAGTCGCGGTAGCCAATCCCCAAAAACCCCAGAGCAGTGCTGCCGATGGCATAGGACAACACCCAAGTGGTCATCAGATAGAATAGACCATAAGTGGCGACCATGATAAACATGCCCAGCATCAAGGTGCCGAAATGTTCGCGGAATAAGCTAGTGATGGGTGTTTTGAGTTTTTCGCCACGTTCGATTGCGCGGGCAAAGACTGGCGTTTCATGCAGTTTGAGGCGGACATACAAACCGATGCCGACCATGATGATCGAAAGCAGGAAAGGCGTGCGCCATCCCCAGGTCAGGAAGCTGTCAGAAGTGGTTGCCGAGGTTGAGTCATAGGTAAACCAGATGGTCAGCAGCAAAAACAAACCGTTAGCCAGAATAAAACCGAAGGGTGCGCCCAGTTGAGGCCACATAGCCGCCCAGGCACGCCGGCCTTTTTGCGCGGTCTCGGTGGCCAGCAGTGCGGCGCCGGACCATTCTCCGCCCAGCCCCAGTCCCTGGCAAAAACGCATGATTGCGAGCAGCGTGGGGGCGAAGATGCCGATCTGGTGATACGTGGGCAGCAGACCGATCAGGAAAGTGGCAGTGCCCATCAGTAGCAGTGAGCCGACCAGCGTGGCTTTGCGTCCGACGCGATCGCCAAAGTGCCCGAAAATTACGGAGCCAATCGGACGGGCGACAAACGCAACGCCGAAAGTGGCCATCGAAGCCAGCAGCGCGGCGCTCGCATCGCCGGCCGGAAAAAAGAGCAGCGGAAAGACGGAAACGGCGGCTGTGGCGTAGATATAAAAATCGAAAAATTCGATCGTCGTGCCGATCATGCTGGCAAAGATAATGCGACCGCGGTCGCCTTGGGATATTTCCCCAGCCTCATTTCCTGCTTCTATTTTGGACATTTATTACCTTTCGATGGGTTTGAGGATTTTCTTGGGGGAATTTCCGAGTTTTTGAACGGTCGGCGAATTCTGTATGTGTTTGGCGTAGCTGTCAAACAAACCGCCAAATGGGTTTTTTCGGTTGAAATTTTTACAAAGTGACGTTTTTTAAACGAATTTAAATTGAATTTTGTTAAATTATTCGGGGTTATTTTTTTTGTTAATTACTATTAATAGTAATTGTTTTTTAAAATTATTGAATATGCGGTTTTTCTGAAATAGAATTGCGGGGCAGGCCTGATTAAATGCTTATCTATATAAGGAGATCGTTATGACTAAAACTAGAGTTCGTAGGACAACCGAGCAGCAAATAGCCGATATGGAAGCCAAGCTTAAAAAGCTTAAAAGCCGTAGTGAAAAGAAATCCCAAGCAGAGCTGGGGAAGGATAGTGAGGGGATGGCGGCTTTGTCCGCTGCGATTGATACGGTTTGTGCGGCCAACAAGGCATCGGTTTCCGATGTCATCATGGCAATCGCTCGTGTCCGCCGGGCGCGACTGATTATCACCAGTTCAAAAAATAAAAATCCGATGATTGGCGATTAAAGCGGATTTTTTTGGGGAATGGAAGCCGGCGTACCTTTGTGTTCGCCGGCTTTTTTATTCGGGTTTGCGGCGAAAGAGCGCGGGTATTGCTTTTCCGGTGCTTGTGGGCGTTTCCGCTATTTCTTTGGGCGCCTCCGGGGTTTTTACACCAGGTTCATAAGGCTGATCAAACCACGGGTCATGCAGCGGTTTTTTGTGTTGTGGCGCATGGTATTCACGCTTGGTTTCCCGAGGCGGAGTCATCCCGGCGGGTCTGGGTTTCCCCGGCAGCGTAAAGGGTTCGCGCTTCAGTGAAGTTTTGATCAGTTTTTCGATTTCCGCGAGAAATTTCTCTTCTTCTGGCGCGACCAAAGAGATTGCTGTGCCGCTCGCTCCCGCACGGCCGGTCCGGCCGATTCGATGGACGTAATCTTCCGCAGCATGCGGAATTTCATAATTAATAACGCGGGGCAGATTATCGATGTCGAGACCGCGCGCGGCGACGTCAGTGGCGATTAGCGCGGTAATTTTACCTTCCTTGAAGGCATTCAGCGCATCGAGCCGTTCCTGCTGGGTTTTGTCACCGTGAATGGCGCCGGCGGCAATGCCTTCACGTTGCAGCTGGAGGGCGAGACGGCCGGCGGTCAGTTTGGTTCGGGTGAAAACGATGGTCTGGCAGTTGTTGTCTTCCTGCAGCAACTGCGCGAGCAGGGCGTGTTTTTGATCGGAGTCGACCAAGTGCACCTTCTGGGTTACGGTATCCGCGGTTGCGTTGCTGCGGGCAACTTCGACCAGTGTCGGATAAATCAGAAAATCATCGGCGAGCCTTTTGATCTCGTCGGAAAAGGTCGCCGAAAACATCAGGCTTTGGCGCTGTCGTGGCAACAGGGCAAGGATGCGCTTGAGCGCCGGCATGAAACCCATATCCAGCATGCGGTCGGCCTCGTCGAGCACCAGCATGCGCACCTGATTCAATTGCACGGTTTTTTGCTCGATATGATCGAGCAGGCGTCCCGGCGTTGCGACCAGAATTTCCACGCCGTTTTTCAGTGTGGGTGTCTGGGTTTTAATATCCACGCCGCCATACACCACCAGCGAGCGTAATTGCGTGTGTTTGGCGTAGTGCTTGACGCTATCTTCCACCTGGATCGCCAGCTCGCGTGTGGGGGTCAGAATCAGGGCGCGTACAGGATGACGGGCGGGAGAAGTGCTGCTGCTGGCATGCGGTAATAATTGCTGGAGCAGGGGTAGGGCGAATGCCGCCGTTTTGCCGGTTCCGGTTTGCGCGCCGGCCATCAGATCATGACCTTCCAGCACCAGCGGAATGGCTTCGGCCTGAATTGGTGTGGGCGTGAGGTAACCGCTTTCGGTGAGCGCCCGGAGGATCGGCGGGGCGAGTTTCAGATCGGCAAAACTAACGGTGTTCAATGTGTTTGTCTCTTCGTTGATAGGCGGATGCAGCTTGGCATTATACGCCCCATGACATTGGTCATTCCATTCGTCAGTACACTGAGCCAAGTATGGTGCCAGTCAACGTATGATCGAAAATCCAACTCGGATCTGGAGCGGGGTGCGAATGTTGTAATCGAGCATACTTTCGCCGTAACCGCTGAACATTTGCAGATGAATAAAACTGCCGGTGCGTGCGAACAGGGGTTTGCGCAGCGGAGCTGAAAGGTCGAGTTGGAGGCTACCATAGCCAGCCGTTCCGGTACGCACACGACCGGTTAACATCCAAGACTGCGCCTGACCATATCGTCCTTGCCAATCCACATAGCCGCGATACCGCGCGATATCCGGATTTTCATCCCGGTTAAGATAGGCATAGAAGCGAGGCGCGAAAAACAGCGAATCGCCGTTGGCGTAGTCTTTACGCAGCACCGGCTGCACATAGAGGATGTCGATGCTACGCGAATCGGGCACATCCTTGCCATTGGATTCATGCTCATATCCGGTGCGAAGATATGATGGGCCGAAAGGGCGTTCATCCAGCCGCGATTGCCAGAATAGGCTGGGCCGGTAACTTGTATCATGGAGTGGCTTCGAATCTGCACCCAAGTCCCAGAGCGAGGTCTGGGTATAACCGAAATGTAATTTGCTTAATGCTGGTAGCCATTGCACCGGTGTTGATTCTGGGTCGAACAGACGGTATTTAAAACTGAGCTGAAAGCGCGCATCCATGCCATGGTTTACACCTGCCAGCAAGTACACAGGCTCCAACGCGGAAAGTGCAGGTTCGCTTTCTGGCATCGGCTCGAAACGTCCCGGTACGCCCGCAGTCTCATTGCCTGCCAACGCTTCGCCCGGAACTGCGGTTTCCATGACCCGAATCAGTACTCGATTGGACCTCACATCGTCCAGCTCGATTTGAACCAATCCAGAATGACGCACAGTCCCTTCGAATCTGTAATAGCGATACGCTTCAGTTTCGTGCTGTTCCTTTCCCTGCAGCAGGGTGACAGTCTCAGCTTTACTACCCCACCTGATCCTGGCCTGTAATGAATCAGGCCAGACGGTGATACCCGCGGGCCGAATGACCGTCAGAACAATCGACTCGCCACGAGATACCTCTCCAGAGTCGGTTGCGATAATCCATGTGGCATCCGACCCGATCCCTGCCATCGCCAAGGAGCAGTGGAAGAGCAAGATCGCGCATAGAATCCCCCGGAGCGAAAGCTTCATGCTATTAGCCTTCGCGCAATCTTGAACGACCAATACTCATAACGGATATTGCAGCGATCGCCAACCACACAAGTAGCCTGGCACTCATCGCGACCACAGTGCGCGGCTCATACGCTCCGCCGGAATATATATGCAAGCCGAATGTCGCAAATGTTATGGCAATGGCGACAACCAGTGCCACACTCAGCCAAACTGCCCAACGTTGCTGGAGCCATAGGCCAATACCAGCAGCGATATAGATAATTCCTGACAGGAAATTGAACCAGAGCACGAATGAAACATAGTTGCCGGCTGCTGCGACTGCTGTCTCATTTCCCAGCAATACCGCACCACCTTCTTTGATTGTCATCAGACCAAACAGGATTGCCACGACCGAGATCAAACTGATTAGGGTTCCTCTGGATTTTTTTACAGCAGTCATGATTTATCGCCTTTCTATTGAATTAAAGACAAACGGTGTGATTACTGTTTTTTGGGGCTTGCCACAGCAGCTATGCCATCGAACTTTCTTCGTGTATCTAAACCCAGCGCCTTCATTTCGACTGGGAGGTTTCCTGAACAATAAACCTGATATATCGGCTTCGGCTTTCACGCCGTAGTCTTGGGCAGTCTTAACGACCGCAAATATTTTGCCGATGCGGCAACCAAGATGCCCTGCGCCCTATGAAACCAGACGCGCATCTCCAACAGCAAGACATTAGGACTTGCTTTTTATGTGATGCGCACCGATAACCTGCTTACTTGGTCGCAGCACCGTAGAAATGTTCAACGAACTTACCTCTAAATGTCTGGTGACAATTCAGGCAGGTGGTTTGCACATTCTGGAATGCAGCGATAACCATGTGCCCATTCTTCTCATGTGCTGCATGCTCCAGACCATGTGCGGCCTCATGTGTCTTGCCGTCAAATGCCTTGAACTTGGTCATATCGCTCCCCATGAATTTCATGATGCGCATCTTCTCTGTTGCCGGCGGCTGTGGATGTGATGCAATCAAAGGAGCAGTCTTGGCGACCAACTCCCAATCTTCACGCGAGATTCCATCTGTAATGATCTGCATGTTCTTGCCAAGCTCCTTCATCACTTTCTGCAACTCGAGAGGCTCGGCTGCCTGCACTTGAGAGATGGACAACGACAACGTAACAATGGACGCGACAAAGGTAAATAGCTTTTTCATAAAGACTCCGGATGTGTGTTGAGTGTTAACTGCGCTTTTTTATGCCATGTAAAAATATCTGAAAAATCTTTTCCGCTTCCCGCTGCAAGGCGCGCTTGCCGCCGAAGATGGACGACTGCATGACCAGCCCCTGGATCATGCCGATATAGAGGACGGCCGCACTCCGGCTGTCGAGATCGGCAGGTACCAGTGACCGCGCTTTGGCCTGTTCCAGCAGGCCCGCTACCTTCGCCTCGTAGCCGGAAATGATGCCCTCGATGAGTTGCCGCAGTTTACTGTTCTTTTTGTGCAGCAGTTCGGAAAACAGCAGGCGCGGTATGGCAGGATGCTTGCTGATGAACGCGATGTGCGCGAAAAACATCAGCTCGATCGCCTGCATGGGATCGCTCGCACCGCTCGCCGCCTTGTCCAGCACTTTCATCAGCCGTTCGCGCACCCACATGATGACCGCGACCCAGATATCGTCCTTGGTCGCGAAGTGTCGAAAGATCGAACCTTGAGTTAGATTCATGGCATCAGCCATGTCCTGCGTGGTGACGCTGTCTACGCCTTTTTCTGCCGCCAGCTCGATCGATACGCGGATGATCTCGCTCTGCCGTTCCTCAGAACTGAGTCTTTTCTTCACCGTTTTCTGGTTCATTTTCTTGCCTCCTTAAACCTGCCTGCCTTCGCCGGCTTTCTCGTAGGTACGCCCATCGCGGATGTGATAGATGCGCTTGAAGGTCGGGATGATCTTCTCGTCGTGGGTCACCACGATGATGGCTGTCTGATACTGCTCTGCCATTTGGTTAAGGATGCGCACTACGTTCAGCGCGCGTTCACTATCCAGCGGCGCGGTCGGCTCATCGGCTAGGATCACTGGTGGATGGTTGGCCAGTGCGCGCGCGATCGAGACGCGCTGCTGTTCGCCGCCGGACAACTGCGATACACGCGCCTGCGCACGGTGTGCCACATCCAGTGCCTGTAACAATTCCAGCGCACGTTGGCGCGCAGGTGCATCCGCCATGCCAGCCAGCATGGGCAGGATGGCGACGTTGTCGGTGACATCGAGGAAGGGGATCAGATAGGGCGCCTGGAACACGAAACCGATGCGGTCGCGGCGCAGTTCGCGCAGATCGTCGATGAGCCACTTTTCGTCGAAGATGGTCTGTCCGCCTAGCGTCATGCGCCCGGCGGTGGGCTCGATCACCGCCCCTAGACATTTGAGCAGCGTGCTCTTGCCGGAACCGCTGGGACCGACTAGGCCGACTACCTCGCCTGGCCAGATAGTCATTTCCACACCCTTGAGCGCATCGACTGCGGTATCGCCCTCGCCGTAGCGTTTCTTCAAATTTTCGATATTGATCGCGGGTTCGCTCATTTGCCTATCCTCCGATGGCCGTAGCCGGATCGATACTTAGAGCTGCGCGAATGGCGAAGACGCTGGCGACGGCACACATCAGCATGACTAGGATGAAGCCGGTCACCGCGTCGCCCGGCAACAGCAGTACGAACTTTGGGAACAGCGGTGCCCACAGCGTGGCAGACAGCTTGCCCACCATGAAGCCGATCAGCCCAAGGCCCAGCGCCTGCTGCAGGATCATGCCGCTGATGGTGAGGTTGGTCGCGCCGATCAGTTTCAGCACCGCGATCTCGCGCACCTTGTTCAGCGTCATGGTGTAGATGATGAAGGCGACGATGGCCGCGCTGACCACGGCGAGGATCACCAGGAACATGAAGATCTGTTTGGACGAGGTGGCGATCAGGCGCGCCACCAGGATCTCGTCCATCTGCGGTTTGGTATAGGCCTGCAGATGTTTCCAGCGTTCGATCTGCGCGGCCACCGCCGCTTCCTCGCCCGGTGCGGTGCGCACCAGCACCGCGTTCACCAGATGGCTGGAAGTCTGGCTGGCCTGCACCGCCTCCAGCACACCGGGGCGATTGAAGGCGGGATTGGCGGCAGTGCGCGCACGCTCGTTGACCAGCGCATCGTTGTCTTTCAGGAACTGCGCTTCCTGCGCATCCTTCAGCGGGATGAAGATCATCGGGTCGCCACTGGACGAGACCATGCGCCGCGTCAGGCCGACTACCGTGTATTCGTGGCGGCGGATGCTGACCCGGTCGCCCAGCGCCAGACCGGTCTTGATGTCGGCCACCGCCTCGTAATGCGAGCGGGTTACCGGACGTCCCGCCACCAGATAACCCGGCGCACCCGGCTTGCCGGTTTCAAAACCGACCACCATCACACGGATATCCTTGCCGGCATGATTCATCTGCATGGTCAGGTAAGTCACGTTGCCGGCCTCGCGTATGCCCGGCAGCCCCAACAGATCGCGCGCCACATCATCGCGCACGCTGGACGGCTCGGCATAAGGCCCCAGCGTGTCCTGCTGCACCACCCACAAGTCGGCACCCGCGTTCTCGATCAGCACGCGCGCATCATCCACCATGCCGCGATACACCCCGGCCATGGTTAGCGTCACGCCGATCAACAGACCAAGACCCACGCCGGTGAAGACGAACTTCCCCCAGCCGTGCAGGATGTCGCGACTCGCCAGATTGATCACGGATCAGCCCCGCACCAGCGCAGCGACCACCTTCACCGGCAGGCCCGCGCGCAGGAATTGCTGACTGTGCACGATCACTGCCTCACCATCAGCCAGCCCCTCCAGGATCTGGCTGCGACCATCGAGGGTGGCGAGGCCGATCCGCACTGGCTTGAAGCGTGCTTCGCCGTCCTGCAAGACCCACACGCCGGTCTGGTCGCTCACCGTCTTCACGGCGGCACTCGGGATGCTGCGCACCTGTTTCATGACCGGCAATGCGATGGTGACTTCCGCATATTCGCCGAGGCTGACATCCGGCACGTCGAGCGTGACGTTGACGATGCGCTCCTCGGTCACCGCGTCACTCACCCGGTCCACGCGCGCGACCTGGCCTGCGACCGGCGCATGCGGGCGGGAACGCAGCACGATCTGCGCCGGCTGTCCGGCCTGCACCTGTCCGGCTTGTTGTTGCGCGATGCGCGTCTCGACCCATAACTTGCTATTGTCGATCACCTGTAGCGCAAGCTGCCCAGCAACCACGGTGCTACCTGGCTCGATGAGGCGCAGCGTGAGGACACCGTCGATCGGACTGACTAGCTGCATCTGCGCGCGCGCCTTGCCGATACCGCGCAACTCGGCCTCAGTACGTGCATTTTCATCCCGGGAAGAGGCCAGATTGGCTGCGGCCGCGACAGCCGCAGCCTGTGCCGCGTTCTGTTCGTGCAGCTTGGCATCGAACATTTCTTTGCTGATGAATCCGCCGCTGCGCAACTCCTGATAACGCACCATGGTGGCATCCACGGTCTTGAGCCGGCTCTGTGCCTCGCTCAGTTGCGCTTCCGCCGCACGGATCGCATTGAGCGACTTGTCGACCATGCGCCGCGCACCCGCCTGCTTGTCGTCCAGATCGACCGGGTCCATCTCGGCCAGCACCTGCCCTGCCTTGACCGTATCGCCCTGATCGACGCGCACGTTCTTCACCCTGCCGGTCATGGTCGGTGCCAGATCATGGCGGTGCCGCGCCTGTACCGTGCCCACACCGAACACGCTGTTCGTCAGGTCGCCAGTCTGCACCTGCTCGACCGTGACCTTCACCGACGCCAGCGGTCCCTGCGTCATGATGACCCACACGAACAGCGCCAGCACAGCGCCACCCACCACCAGAAGTTTGATCTTTTGCCCGGACATGTCTGCCACCAGATAAGTAATTTGCTACTATCTTAGTCGGATAAATTGCAACACACAAGATGCAACGATCTTCAGCCGAGCAAAGCCTCGATAAAGGGAAACAGTTCGCGCTCCTCGAAACGCACATGCGCATGCAACAACCTGGAAAATTCGGTCAATGCCGCCCCTTCGCGATGCTGCAAGCCTGTGCGCAGTTCGCGCAAGACGCGATGTTCCACCTGCGTACGCTGCACCAGTGCCAGACCCGCATCCGTACGCAAGTTAGGCAACAGCTCGCGCTCCTCGATCTGGAAATGCGGCTCCAGCTCCGCTGCAAACGCCTGCAAGGCGGCTTCGCAAGCCTGCGCGATCTGTTCCGCATCGCCCGTTGCGGCCGCGCGCGCGCATCGTTTCGCCAGCTTCAGCGCCTGGTGATGTTCACGCGACAACGGCTGCAGCAAGGGACTACGTTGCATCACTCAGCCCGGTTGCCCGTCAGCGCGCGGTCGCCAGTAGGCAGGGAGGTAGCGCCACACCCACGGGCCGAAGCAGGCCAGCCACAACAGGGTGGCGGCGAGATATATCCATCCGGATTGCGCCGGCAACAGGTCGGCCGCGATGCGCAGCAGTGCGGTGAGCTGAATGCCGGCGAACATTAGCTTGAGTGGTGTGTCAATGGTGAACGGGAGACCGGAGTGGCCCAGCGTGACGCGCGTCCCCATGCCGATAATCAGCGTGGCATAGCAGCCGATGGTCAGCGCGTGCAGCGGCGCCAGACCGAGGATGAAGTTGGTGCCTCCGTGCATGAGCAGCCACAAGCTCTGCGCGCTATACAGCAGCATGGCGATGCCCAGCCAGGCGAACCCGACATGCAGCACAGCCAGCAGCGGATTGCTGAAACTGCGACGAAAGCCCCACAGCCAGCTCAGCCTGAGGGACGCGAACGCCAGCGGCAGGTCGGCCAACCACAACCAGGCGGACAGATTGAAGAATTCCAGCACGCCGTGCGCCAGACTCATCGCCAGCATGGTCCACCAGGGCCAGATCGGGCGCGGCACATCCTGTTGCTGCAACGCGCTGGAGGTGAAGAACGGGATCATGCGGTGTGCCACGGTGGCGAATACCGGCAGCACGAAACCCCACAATGCGGCGCGCAACGCGAATTGCAGCCAGTCATGCTCATTGTTCAATTGCCACATCAGGAATGAAACCAGCGCCAGCCAGCCGCTGCAGAACGCGATAAACAGCACCACGGTATGGTGCTTGTTGCCGGGCCGTGTATCGCGCAGAACGCGCCACAGCGCGTACAAGCCGATAGCCCAGCCGACCAGCATGGATGTGCTCGCCAGCACCAGCAGCGCCGCGCCTGCGAAAAGCCCGGCGTAGAACAGCATGGCGCCGAAAAACATGAACGCGAAGGCCGGTACATGGCGTGACGCCGGAATTTCGTGCCCCGCCATCCAGCGCGGAAAGGTGGTCATGAGGAAACCGAAAAAGAAAAACGGCAACATGCCGAAAAGCATCAGCCAGATGTGAAGGGCGGTCGGAAACAGCGGCCAGGCCAAAGTCTGCGCGGGGAAGAGGTAACGCGTGGACAGATCGAACAGCCACCACAGCATGGCGAGCAGGGTCTGCACGGCCCCTCCAAAAAACATGACACGGTGAGGTGCAGCGACGAGAGATTTGAACATGCGGAATGTCCTGACAATTAAATATATAAAAAAACTCGCGGATCGTTATTGGGCTAGGACACTACAAATTGTCGGACGCTGTAACCAATTTGCGCAGCTCGCTGCATCCTGCGTTATTCCGCGTGCGCAAACCGATGGCTAGTATTCCAAGCGCAGTTCGGCGGTCAGGTTGCGGCGCGGCAAAAGAAAGTAGGAATAAGCAACAGTATCCATAAGATTGTTAACAGAAATTTTCCCGGTGATTTCCGGGCTAAACCGATAACTCAGGCTGGCATTGAACATGCTGTAGGCGTCATAGCTTCCCGGTACGCCTTCTACTACGTCGGTATTTTGCGCCGTCCAGAAGGTGTGTCCGTAATAATGCGCATCCACCACGCCCGTCCAGGCTTCCCGCCGTGCAGTCAGCGTAAGGCCGGCAATATTTTTGGGCGAATCTGTCAAACGTTTTTCCACGCTCAGCGGATCCGCCGGATTGTCCAGCATCTTTGAATCAACATAAGCGTAATTTGCTTCCAGCATCAGTCTCTTGGAGAGTAGGTGATGGCTGCTGAGATCGATCCCCTGAATGCGCGCCTTTCCAGCATTGATACGCAGTGACTGTGTGGGAGATACCTGTTGCAGATAAATCATCTCCTTCAATTCGGTCACGTAAATAGTTGCGCTGAGTTTGTGTTCGTCTTTGGGTTGCCAGTCGGCACCCAGTTCCCAGGTTTGTCCCTTTTCCGGTTGCAGGTTTGGGTCGCCCGAGGTGGTGCGTCCACGGCTGGTTGAGGTGGTGTACAGGTCCTGATTGGTTGGCGCGCGAAAAGATTGCCCGAACGATGCGCGTAAAGTGAACATGTCATCAAAAGGGTAAATGCCCGAAATTTTTGGGCTAAAAGCGGAGACAGTCCTGCTTGGGAAAATGTTCGATGTTGCCGGAGCCGCGTAGTTTGTGTTGCTGCCTTGAGTGCTCCACTCATCCCAGCGTCCACCTAAGTAGAGCTTGAGGGGCGTCGAAAAACTGATTTCATCCTGCGCGAACAGGGATGCTGTTCGCGATTTTCCGTTATAGGTGGTATTGAGTGCCGTTATTGTCAGGGGATCACGCCAGTTGGATAAGGCGCTGATTTGTTGATTGACCTCGTCCTGATGCCATGCCATTCCGGTCACGAAAAAGTGCCGTTCGGTCAGGGGGAAGCTCAGCTGCAGCGTGCCATCCAGCGCATTATTGGGCGTGCTGGAGAGCGATCCTGCGCCGTTGACCCAATTCGCAGTCGGGTTCGCGAGTGTGAATTGGTATCCGCGGGAGATCTGCGCCAGATCTGCCTTCAGAAGAAAGTCGTCGCCCAGTGTTCCGTCATAGCCGACGCGGATTTGCGTGGTGGTCTCCTGCAAGGGAAGAAACGAGAACAGGGTGTAATCGTAGTTTGATAGTTTGACCAGTTGCCCGTTGATATCCAGATTGCCACTGCTGACCGGTGCTCCGGTTGCGGCATTACGCAGGTAGCTGTTGAATGCAGTGGCTCGCTGGTCACTTTGCTGGTAGCTGATCGAGGTGAATATCTTGTCGGCCGGATTTAGGTCGTAATGCAGCTTTGCGGTGGCGTTAAGGGATCGCCACGACGTTGCGCCCAGATCCCCGACCAAATAAGCCGGTGTTCCATCCCGAGTGGTGATGGGCGTTGCGCCGACAACCGGCGTACCGGGAACGCCTGCGCTCGGAGTTTTTACCACGAAATCATTTATGTAGCTACTCCTATCCTGATAACTCAGGCCGCCGGTAAAGCCTATGCCGTTATCCAGCTTGTCGCGTAGATACACGCTGGTATCGGTTCCGCTGGCATCTCCCCAGCCTTGCTGGATTCTGCTGATGAATTCGTGCCTGTCGGGTTGTTTGCCTATGATGTTGATCACCCCGCCCATAGCGTTGCTGCCGTAGGAGGCCGAAAACGCACCGGGGACGACTTCTATGCGTTCGATATCGTCGATAAACGGCACCCGCCAGTTGACCTTGCCGGAGCTCGCATCCTGCAGGGGCTGTCCGTTCAGCAGAACCAAGACTCTGGACTGGTCCACTCCGCGCAGCGACATACCGCTGGTGCCTTGAGTGCCTTGTGATTGTCCGAGTGCGCCGCCGCGCAGATACAGGCCGGGTACCTGCACAAGCGCATCGCCAATGCGCGATACGTTTCTGATCGCGATATCTTTGTAGTCAATGACGGAAACTGCTGCAGGAACATCGGCGACCGGTGTGTCGACGCGGGTTGCCGTGATAACCAATTCGTCCAGTAAAGCGGGGTCGCGTTCTTGTGCATGGGTGAAACTTGCCTGCGTGCCAATTCCGAACAGCAGGATTAAAGTGATGCCGGGAGCGTGAAAATTTTTCATGGGGCGCTTGAAAAGAACATGGGCGCCGGTGGCGCCCATGGTTAGACCTGCCTAGTAAACGTCTTCCTGAGTGTTCCAGATATTGAATTTTCCGGTCGGGGTGATCAGGCGCGGATCATCAATGACTGCCTTAAGTTTGCGGGTCTTATCATCCAGAATAACGATGGCAGACGGCTCGTTCTTGCCCGCCCACAGCGAGAACCAGACTTCGTCACCCGCCATGTTGTACTCGGCATGCACCACGCGCTTGACCAGCTTGCTTTCAGGCAGGCCGGAGAGCTTGACGATATTGAGTACTTGGGGCGCCTTGCTCAGATCGCGGATGTCATAGATGGAGACCGATTCAGACAGCTCCTTCTCCGGATTGAGCGGTGCATCCGCCCACAAGTTTCCGGACTTCGGATGCGTCTTGACGAACAGGGAACCGGCGCCGTGGTTCTTGAGTTCCTGTACCACCTTCCATGCATATTTCTTGTGCTTGACCGGATCCGTGCCGATCAAAGTGATCACATCAGATCCCAGATGCGAGGTCGCCCACACCGGACCGAACTTGGGATGCGCGAAGTTTGCACCGCGCCCCGGATGCGGCTTGGGTGCGGTCTCCACCAGCGCGGCCAGCTTGCCGAGCTTGGTATCCACCACGGCCACCTTGTTAGACGCATTAGCCGCCACCAGGAAATAGCGTTTGGTCGAATCCCAGCCGCCGTCATGCAGGAATTTGGCCGATTCGATAGTGGTGGTCTTCAGATTCTTCAAATCCGAATAATCCACCAGCTGGATCATGCCAGTTTCCTTCAGGTTGACCACCCATTCCGGCTTGTGCGGCGACGCCACGATGGACGCGACGCGAGGCTCGGGATGATATTCGCCGTCGACGGTCATGCCGCGCGAGGACACGATCTTCAGCGGCTTGAGCGTGTCGCCCTCGGTGATCACGTACTGCGGTGGCCAGTAGGAACCGGCGATCGCATACTTGTCTTCATAGCCCTTGAACTTCGAGGTGTCTACCGAGCGCGCTTCGATACCGACTTTGAGGGTGGCCACCACGGTCGGTTTTTCGAACCACATATCGATCAGGTCCAGCTTGCCGTCGCGGCCGATGACATAGACATAGCGTCCAGAAGCGGAGACGCGCGAGATATGCACGGCGTAACCGGTTTTGACGATGCCCCATATCTGCTTGGTGTCGCCGTCGATCAGCGCGACCTCGCCCGCATCACGCAGGGTCACCGAGAACACATTCTTCAGGTTGACCTTGTTCATCTGCTTCTTCGGGCGATCCTGCGGCTTGACCACCAGCTTCCAGCTGCCGAGCATTTCCTTCATGCCCCACTCGGGCGGCACAGGCGGCTCCTGTTGCAGGTAGCGCGCCATCAGATCGATTTCTTTTTCGTTGAAATCACCTGAAGTTAAAAAATTCGGCATGCCACCGGGTGAACCGTAGCCGATGAAGGCCTTGAGATATTCGGTCCCCTGGTTCAACGTGGTCTCCGGCGTCAACGCCTTGCCGGTCGCGCCCTTGCGCAATACGCCATGACAGCCGGCGCAGCGCTCAAAATACAGCTGGCGTGCCTGTTCAAATTCGGCGGCGGTCATTTTGGGTGCCGCAGCATTGGCGTCTTTATGCATCACGATTTCACCGACCGGCGAACTGCCCGAATGGTGAGCGCCGACTTCTGCGGCTACACGTGGGGCAGCCTGAATGGCGAGAGGAAATAGGGTCAGAGCTATTATCGCGCCCAGTTTGTTTGGGTAATTCGTTGTCATTGCAACCTCCTGATTCATCTGCTGGCCCCCGTATGTTTCGGGGGCCAATATGGAAATCTCCGCTTATTCTGCTGCAATCGCTTGCTGGGCTCTGGTTTCACCCTTCCCGATGGTGAGTAAATCCCACACCAGCAACACGAAACCCAGCGCAAACATCACACCGAATGCCTCGCGCCACCACATGCCCTGTATAAACCAGGGATGCGCCTGCGCGGCGAAGTATCCGATCCAGCTGGAACCTTCGATGGCGCGTTCGATCTGCGATTGCTCGTAACCGGAAATCAGCAGGGCCACGGTCATGCCGATCATGCCCAGATTGAGCAGGCCCAGCGCCCATTTCCACTTCCAGCCGTTACCCGGCAACTCGCCCGACATCCAGACTCCACCGCGCCAGCGCTGTGCGGCCAGATAGAAGAAGGCGATGATGATGGTGGCATAGGCCCCGAAGAAGGCGAGGTGGCCGTGGGAAGCCGACCATTGTGTGCCGTGGGTGTAGAGGTTGATCTGCGGCAGGGTATGCATGAAGCCCCAGACGCCCGCGCCGAAGAAGTTGCCGAAGGCATGGGCGATCAGCCAAGCCATGGTTGGGTGGTTGGAGTTCTTTGCATGCCGGGCACCCGCGTCAAATACCGCATGCACGACCATGGCGACCAGAGGTACGGGTTCCAGCGCCGAGAATAGACCGCCGATGGTGAACCAGTATTCCGGTGTGCCGATCCAGAAGTAGTGGTGACCCAGACCGAGGATGCCGGAACCGAACATCAGCGCGACTTCAATGTAGAGCCAGGTTTCGACGATTTTGCGCCGTACCCCCAGAACTTTCATGAGGCCGTAGGCCATGATGCAGGCGACCATCACTTCCCAAGTGGCTTCAACCCAGAGGTGAATCACCCACCACCACCAGTATTGGTCGACGGAAATGTTGGGCGTATAAAACATGCCGGCGAGATACAGACCGAACAGCGCCAGCAGATCGAGTACCAGCACACCGGCGATGCCGGTATAGCGCCCCTTGGAGAAGGTGGTCGCGACATTGTAGAAAAATACCAGCACGCTCACGACGATGCCGATATCCGCCCAGCGCGGGGCCTCGATGTACTCGCGGCCTTCATTGATCAGCCAGAGGGAGGTCTGATTGCCCGGCCCGACTTGCACGAGCAGGTAAACCAAAACGACGACCGTGACTGCCGAGGTGAGTACCCAGAAGATCAGATTGCCGAGTTTCAGACCGACCACTTCGTGCTGTGATTCTTCCTCCAGCATCCAATAAACCGAGCCGAGGAAACCGTACAACAGCCAGACGACCAGTGCATTGATATGCACCATGCGGTTCACGCTGAAGTCGAGTACACCGTAGAGCAGTTCCGGCATGAGGTATTGCAGTCCAGAAATCAGTCCGAACAGGATCTGCGCACCAAACAAAATGCCTGCAACCAGAAAATATTTGACCGCCAGTTTTTGGCCGCCGTTAAGGTTGGCGCTATCCAACCGTCCCATCGTGGTCGCCATGATCAATTCTCCTGTTCGATGGATTTGAAGTTATAGGGGAAGCCGTTGGTGTCGATGGCGGACATCCATTTCAGGAAAGCCACCACCGCGCGGGCTTCTTCATCGGTCACGCCCAGGTTGGGCATACGCCGATTGAGGCTGTTGTGCAGCTTGTTCGACGGGTCTTTGATGAACTCCACCATTTGGGTTTCGCGGATGTCGCTGTTGCCCCAATATTGGTCCAGCCACGCCTTCGTCAGGTCGGGTGCGTAATAGGCACCGTTACCCAGCAGGGTGTGGCAGTTCATGCAGTTTTTCGCCTGAACGGTCATTTTTCCGTGCGAAACCAGCGCTTCTGCTTCTTCCTCTGTCAGCTTGACACCAAACAGGGGTTCTTCCTTACCGATAACGGGAACCTGCACATGCCGTGTGTTATCGAGCTGGTATTCAATGCGATGATTGATGACCGAATACGCCGGTACACGTTTTGAGCCAGCGCTGATCTGCGGCAGCGTATCCATAGTAAGTAGTATCAATATAACCATTGAACCACCGGTCACCCATATAGCCGTCTTGCGCCAGAATGACTCAGACGACCACCACTGACTTGTTGCCATGGTTTTCTCCTTCAGGTTTACGAAATGAAATCTTGCTTGCTGTTCGGTATTGCGCTGTCACGGGGCGCCTCATCGGCATGCGTGCTCACACACAAGTGCCATATTCCGTGGGGGGCGAGCAGGTAGCCCAGCAGCATCAGCAGGACGATGCTGAACCAGAACGGTTGTTTGAGCAGGTTTGCCGCCTGTGCCAGCGTGAGAGTGGCGACGACCAGACCGGCGTAAGACAAATAGGCCAGCGGCATTAGGCGACGCTCGCCTTTTATGCGCGAGAATGCAAAGAGGAGGGCGTATAGTGCGCCGAGCAGGATAACCATCGCGGAGGAAAAAAATATCGTGAAAAAGTTTGCCAACAGTGCGGGTTCGATCATGCTGCCTCCCGGGTATATGTATTTTAATGATTCATTAAATGTGAATATATACCGAATGCAAATAATATTCAATAACAATGAATATTAATTCACGCGAAGATGCCCGGCTGGGGCATAATTTGCGAACTTCTAATGAAGGAGGTTTGTCATGCAGCTCAATCTTTCGACAGACATTGCGCTTAGAACACTGATTTATCTGGGTGGGAAAGGGGGCAGTGCGACCATTGCGGAGGTTTCCGAGGCGTTTTCAATCGTCAGAACCCATTTAATGAAAGTCGTGATGGCGCTGGTTGCAGCCAACCTGGTGCTTAGTGAGCGCGGCCGCAACGGTGGCATTCGGCTGGCAAGAAATCCGGCAGAAATTACGGTCGGCGAAGTGGTGCGCGTGATGGAAAGTAATTTGGCGCTGCTGTACTGCTTGCGGCAGGAAGCGACCAATGATTGCTGTCCGTTGATGCCGGCGTGCAAATTGCGCAAGGTTTTCTTCAATGCCCAGAAGCAGTTTCTGCAGTCGCTGGAGGGCAGTACGCTGGCCGATATTCTGTGAAGCAAATCAGCCTGCCCGGCGCGGACGCGCTCGCACCGACGTTTGATGATCCATTGGGTATGCTGGAGGCTTGCCACGGGCGCATTTCGGCGCAGTGTGCGCTGCTCGACAAATTGGCGAAGCATCTTGATGCCAGGAGATGGGACGAACAGGTCGCTCAGGCAGCGACGCAGATTCTGCGTTATTTCGATACTGCCGGGCAATTTCATCATCAGGACGAAGAGCTGGATTTATTCCCGCAGTTGCTGGCGAGTGGTGATCCGGCGGCGGCAGAGTTGATGGCCGCTTTACTGGCCGAACATCGGGAGCTGGAACAGTGTTGGCGGGCGCTGCGGCCTGAGCTGTTCGGCCTAACCTCGGGCGCTTCGACGCGGCTTGAAGAGGGCGTCGTGTCGCGCTTCAACGCGGGCTATGCCGCGCACATCGCGCTGGAAAATACGAGGCTGCTGCCGCTGGCCGAGCGCCTGCTGGATTTCAATCAACGTGCGGTGCTGGGGAAACGCATGGCAGCTCGTCGCGGCTTTCAGGGCTGATCAACTCGCCCCCAAGTCAGGGCGAAATACCGGCCGCGCATGATCTACAATGTGCGGCCATTTGCCCGAAGCACTGCCCAGTATGAGTATCGTTACCTTTCCCAATAGCCCCTTTCGCCTGCACCAGCCCTTTGAGCCGGCCGGGGATCAGCCCGCGGCGATCGCGCAGCTGGTGGAAGGCATCGACAACGGGCTGGCATTCCAGACCCTGTTGGGGGTGACGGGCTCCGGCAAGACTTACACCATGGCCAACGTTATCGCGCGCACCGGGCGGCCCGCGATCGTTATGGCGCCGAACAAGACTCTGGCGGCGCAGCTCTATGCCGAGATGCGCGAGTTTTTTCCCGAGAACGCGATCGAGTATTTCGTTTCCTACTACGACTATTACCAGCCCGAGGCCTATGTGCCGGCCCGCGACGTCTACATCGAGAAGGATTCGTCCATCAACGAGCAGATCGAACAGATGCGCTTGTCGGCTACCAAATCCCTGCTTGAACGCGAAGACAGTGTAATCGTCGCGACTGTTTCCGCCATCTACGGTATCGGCGATCCGGTGGATTATCACGGCATGATTCTGCATTTGCGCGAACACGAAAAGATCGCTCAGCGCGACGTGATTCAGCGCTTGGTGGCGATGCAGTACGAACGCAACGAGATGGATTTTGCGCGCGGCACGTTCCGCGTACGCGGGGATGTGATTGATATTTTTCCGGCGGAAAGCAACGAGAATGCCCTGCGCGTCATCTTGTTCGACGATGAAGTGGAGTCGCTGGCGCTGTTTGATCCACTTACCGGCCACATCCAGACGCGCCTGCCGCGCTACACCGTTTATCCCTCCAGCCATTATGTGACACCGCGCGAAACTACCCTGCGTGCGATTGAAACCATCAAGCTGGAATTGGCCGACCGCATCGCCTTTTTTCAGAAGGAGGGCAAGCTGGTGGAAGCGCAGCGCATCGAACAGCGGACGCGGCACGATCTGGAAATGCTGGCCGAAATCGGCTTCACCAAGGGTATTGAAAATTACTCCCGCCATTTGTCAGGGCGCAAGGCCGGCGAAGCGCCGCCAACACTGTTGGATTATTTGCCGCCGAATGCGCTGATGTTTATAGACGAAAGTCACGTTACGATTTCCCAGATCGGCGGGATGTACAAGGGCGACCGCGCACGCAAGGAAAATCTGGTCAATTACGGCTTTCGCCTGCCCTCGGCGCTGGATAACCGGCCTTTGCGTTTCGACGAGTTTGAAAAAGTGATGCGTCAGGCGGTTTTTATTTCCGCCACGCCGGCGGCCTACGAGGCCGCGCACGCCGGACAGGTGGTGGAGCAGGTGGTGCGTCCCACCGGTCTGGTCGATCCACTGATCGAAGTGCGTCCCGCGACGAATCAGGTGGATGATCTGATGAGTGTTGCCAACGCCCGCATCAAGGCCGGCGAGCGCGTGCTGGTGACCACGCTGACCAAACGCATGGCCGAACAGCTGACCGAATATTTTTCCGAGCACGGCATCAAGGTGCGTTATCTGCACTCGGACGTGGAAACCGTCGAGCGGGTGGAAATCATCCGCGATCTGCGACTGGGCGTGTTTGACGTGCTGGTGGGCATCAACCTGTTGCGCGAGGGGCTGGATATTCCCGAGGTGTCGCTGGTGGCTATTCTGGATGCTGACAAGGAAGGATTCCTGCGTTCCGAGCGGTCGCTGATCCAGACAATCGGTCGCGCCGCGCGACATTTGCACGGGACGGCCATTCTGTACGCCGACCGCATCACCGATTCGATGCGCAAAGCGATGGACGAGACGGCACGTCGCCGCAGCAAACAGTTGGATTGGAATACAGCCCACGGCATTACGCCGAAGTCGGTCATCAAACGCATCAAAGACATCATCGCCACCGAATACAATCTCGATACCGAGCGATCACAGCTCAAGGCCGCGCAGGCCGAGGCGAAATATCTCGCCATGAGCGAAAAGGAAATTTCCAGGGAGATTGCGCGTTTGGAAAAAGAGATGCTGCAAGCTGCAAAAAATCTGGAATTTGAAAAGGCCGCCGAATTGCGCGACCAGCTGAAAAAATTGCGCGAAAGCGTTTTTATTTCGCCGTTGTGAGGGGCTCGATGACAATCAAAGTGCTTTTTGTGTGCATGGGCAATATCTGTCGATCGCCGACGGCCGAGGTCGTATTTCGCGATTACGTCGAGCGGGCTGGACTAAGTGAGCACATCCAAATCGATTCGGCCGGCACGCATGACTATCACATCGGCGAGGCCCCCGATGCCCGCACACAGCGCGCGGCCAAACAGCGCGGCTATGACATGGGCCGGTTGCGCGGGCGGCAGGTGGATCGTGCCGACTTTTCCCGATTTGATTATGTACTGGCGATGGACGAGGGCAATCTGGCCATTTTGCAGCGCTTGCGTCCGGACGCTGCCGGCGGGCATCTGGGATTGTTTCTGGAATTTGCCCGCCATCACCGCGAACGCGAGGTGCCTGATCCGTATTACGGCGGGGCGGATGGCTTTGAGCGCGTGCTGGATATGGTGGAGGATGCAGCCGAGGGATTGTTGCAGCATCTGGGAAAGCGGCATTTTCAGTGAGTTTTGCCCGTCCCGGCGACCCGGATTTGCTGCCGGCGATGGCTTGAGTCGTGCCGGGGGTTAGTGCTAGAATGCGCGCCGCTCCGGATGGTCCGGAGTCAATTTCCCGTTCGCACATGTCAGGGTGCTCACCAAATATCGGTGTGGTCAAGCTGGCGAGCGGTAGTTAATAACCCTTACTCAGGAGTAACTCATGGCTGTAACAATGCGTCAAATGCTGGAAGCCGGTGTCCACTTTGGTCACCAAACCCGTTTCTGGAACCCCAAGATGGCCCCCTTTATTTTCGGCCATCGCAACAAGATTCATATCATCAACCTGGAAAAAACCGTGGTGAAGTTCGCGGAAGCTGAAGCGTTTATCCGCAAGCTGGCAGCCAAGAAGGGTACCGTGCTGTTCGTGGGTACCAAGCGTCAGGCACGCGATATCGTCCAGGAAGAAGCCGTGCGTTCGGATTCGCCGTTCGTGAATTACCGCTGGCTCGGCGGCATGCTGACCAATCACAAGACCGTACAACAGTCCATCAAGCGTCTGCGCGAAATTGAGGAATTGACGGCGGAAGGTTCGTCGGAAAAGATTTCCAAGAAAGAAGCGCTGATGATGAAGCGCGAACTGGAAAAGCTGAACCGTAGTCTCGGCGGGATCAAGGATATGGGCGGTCTGCCGGACGCGCTGTTCGTGATCGACGTTGGCTACCAGAAGGGTGCCATTGTCGAGGCGCAGAAGCTGGGTATTCCGGTGATCGGTATTGTTGATACCAACAACTCGCCCGCCGGCGTGGATTTCATTATTCCTGGTAACGATGACTCCACCCAAGCGATTCGCCTGTACGCTCGCGGCATTGCCGACGCGATTCTGGAAGGTCGAGCCCAGGCACTGACAGAACTGGTTGAGGAAGTTTCGGAACAGGCGGCCTAAGCCACTGTAACCGACGCGAGAAGGGGCGTTCGCGCCCCTTTTTTACAAGTTTTATTGTTTTGAATGGAGTTGGAAATGGCAGAGATTACTGCAGCAATGGTCAAGGAACTGCGCGAGGCCACGGGTCTTGGCATGATGGAATGCAAAAAAGCACTGGTGGAAGCCAATGGCGATGCCAAAGTGGCGGAAGAGCAGTTGCGTATCAAGAGTGGCGCGAAAGCCAGCAAGGCCGCCAGCCGCGTAACCGCGGAAGGTATTGTTAGCGCGTTCATCGCGCCGGATGCCAAGAGCGGCGCTGTGGTGGAAATTAACTGCGAAACAGACTTCGTGGCCAAGAACGATGACTTCATCGCGTTCGCAAAGAACGTGGCTGAAACTGTTGCAAAGCAGAATCCTGTCGATATCGATGCGCTGTCCGGCATGGCGCTGGCTAATGCGGAGGGTTCGGTTGAGGAGGTTCGCAAGGCACTGGTGATGAAGATCGGTGAGAACATCACGATCCGCCGTTTCGAGCGTTACGAAACCTCGACCGGCAAGTTGTCCAGTTATCTGCACGGCAGCAAGATTGGCGTGCTGGTGGATTATGCCGGCGGCGACGAAGCGCTGGGTCGCGATATCGCGATGCATATTGCTGCGAGCAAGCCGAAGTCGATTGATGCTTCCGGTGTGAATGCCGAAGAGATCGAGACCGAGCGCCGCATCGCCATCGAGAAGGCCAAGGAATCCGGCAAGCCGGAAGCGATGCTGGACAAGATCGCCGAAGGTACGGTGCAGAAATTCCTGCGTGAGGTGACGCTGATGGGCCAGATTTTCGTTAAGGCGGAGGATGGCAAGCAGACTGTGGAGCAATTGCTGAAAGGCAAGGGCGCTTCCGTGACCGCTTTCCAGATGTATGTGGTGGGCGAGGGTATCGAGAAGAAGGTCGAAGATTACGCGGCAGAAGTAGCCGCTGCGGTTGCCGCCGCACAGGGTTAAGACCATGACCGCGCCAGCCTACAAGCGCATCCTGCTCAAGCTGTCGGGCGAAGCCCTGATGGGTGACGATAGTTATGGCATCAATCGTGCCGTGATCGAACGTATCGTGGCCGAAATCAAGGAGGTCGTGGAGCTGGGCGTGGAAGTGGCGATGGTGATTGGCGGTGGCAACATCTTCCGTGGCGTGGCGCCGGCCGCAGCCGGGATGGATCGTGCGACTGCTGATTACATGGGTATGCTGGCGACGGTTATGAATTCCATGGCGCTGCAGGATGCCATGACCCGTGCGGGGCTGGAGTGCCGTGTGCAGTCTGCACTCAGTCTGGAGCAGGTGGCCGAGCCCTTTATTCGCGGCAAGGCGCTGCGTTACCTGGAAGACGGCAAGGTCGTAATTTTTGCCGCCGGGATTGGGAGTCCGTTTTTTACCACCGACACGGCGGCTGCGCTGCGTGGCGTGGAAATGATGGCCGACGTGGTGATCAAGGCTACCAAGGTTGACGGCATTTATACGGCGGATCCGAAAAAGGATCCCAATGCTATCCGCTACCAAAGTCTGAGTTTTGACGAAGCCATCAGCAAGAACCTGAAAGTGATGGATGCGACGGCGCTGACTTTGTGCCGCGACCAAAAATTACCCATTATTGTGTTTAGTATTTTCACTCCGGGCGCACTCAAACGGGTGGTGTTCGGGGAAGGTGAGGGCACGCTGGTGCGTGTCGATTGATTCCGGAGGCGAAACGATGATTGCCGAACTGAAAAAAACAACCGAGCAGAAAATGCAAAAATCCCTGGAGGCGCTCAAGAACGATCTGAGCAAGGTGCGCACCGGGCGGGCTCATACCGGGCTGCTGGACCATATCACGGTGGACTATTACGGTAATCCGACTCCTGTGAATCAGGTTGCCAATGTGACGCTGGTGGATTCCCGTACGATAGGCGTACAGCCCTACGAGAAAAACATGGTGGGCGCAATTGAAAGGGCAATTCGTGATTCCGATCTGGGGCTGAATCCGGCGAACTCGGGTGAGCTGATTCGCGTCCCGATGCCGATGCTCACGGAAGAGCGCCGCCGCGACTTGATCAAGGTCGTCAAGGCGGAGGGTGAGAACGCCAAGATTGCGGTACGCAACATTCGCCGCGATGCCAATAATCACCTGAAGGAAGCGCTCAAGAAAAAGGAAATTGCCGAGGACGAAGAGCGCCGTACGCAGGATGAGATTCAGAAACTGACCGATCGCTACGTCGTGGAAATCGACAAGGCGCTGGCCGCCAAGGAAACCGACCTGATGGCGGTGTGATGGGTCTTCTGCCGAGTTCCACTCGCAGCATCCCTGACATTTCCGATGTCCCGCGTCATATTGCCGTCATCATGGACGGCAACGGCCGCTGGGCCAAACAGCGTTTCATGCCGCGCATCATGGGGCATCAGCGTGGTGTTGAAACACTGCGCGAAGTCATTCGCGCCTGCCGCGATCTGGGGGTCGAATATCTGACCGTGTTTGCCTTCAGCAGCGAAAATTGGCGCCGGCCGCTGGAGGAGGTCAATTTCCTCATGTCGCTGTTCATGAAGATGCTGGAGCGCGAGGTCGCCAATCTGCACCGGAATGACATCCGCCTGCGCATTATCGGCGATCGCAGCCGTTTTGATCCCAAGCTCGTTCAGGCGATGACAGCCGCCGAGCAATTAACCGCCGGCAACAAGACTTTCACGCTGACCGTGGCCGCCAATTACGGCGGGCGATGGGATGTCATGAATGCGGTGCAGACGATGTTGCGCGAGCAGCCCGGGCTGGCGCAGGGATTTTCCGAAGAAGATCTCACCCCCTATCTCTCGCTCAGCGATGAGCCGGAACCGGATTTGTTCATCCGCACCGGGGGAGAGCAGCGCATCAGCAATTTCATGCTGTGGCAGTTGGCTTATACCGAGCTCTATTTCACCGAGGTACTTTGGCCGGAATTCACCCGGCAGGAACTCGAACTTGCGATCTCTTCCTATCGCAAGCGCGAGCGCCGTTTCGGCCGCACCAGCGAACAGCTGAAGGCGCGGCGGGAAGGGGATGATGCTTAAATCCCGCGTCCTTACTGCCATAGTCTTGCTCGCCATCTTTTTGCTGGCACTGTTTTTCCTGTCGCCGCTACTGTGGGCCGGGCTGGTCGTTTTAATGGTCATGCAGGGTGCGACGGAATGGTCGCGCCTGTCCAAACTGGAAGGGCGCCCGGCCACACTTTACTGGTTACTGACTGTGCTGATGATGGCCGGTCTGGTCTGGGCCGATCTCTATCTGGCGCAAGACTTGCGTCTCGTGTTGCAACTGGTTGTGTACAGCCTGTCAGCGCTGCTTTGGCTGGTCGTCGTGCCCAGCTGGCTGATTGCCGGCTGGAAGGTGACGAATGTTTATCTGATGGCATTGGTTGGCTGGGCGGTGTTGCTGCCAACCGGGCTGGCGATGATGGACTTGCGCGAGGCTGCGCCGGCGCCCTGGTTGCTGCTGTTCGTCATGGGATTGGTCTGGGTGGCTGACAGTGCCGCATATTTCGCGGGGCGGCGCTTCGGCAAAAACAAACTGGCGCCCAGCATTAGCCCGGGCAAGACCTGGGAAGGCGTATCCGGTGCGATTTTTGGCGTGTCGGTTTATGTCGTGCTGGTGTGGAGTTTCAGTCCATTGTTTTCCGAGCGGCAGGTCTTGCCACCTTTGCTGTTGACCGCCTGGTGGTGGGTAGTGCTGGCGGTGATCGGCGATTTGTTCGAGTCGGCCGTCAAGCGTCAGGCCGGGGTCAAGGATAGTGGCGCCTTGCTACCGGGCCACGGCGGTTTGCTGGACCGAATTGATGCGCTGACATCAACCTTGCCATTGGCCGCACTGGCGCTATTGTTTCAGGAATTCAACTGATGCAACGCCTGACGGTTCTGGGATCCACCGGCAGTATCGGCACCAGCACGCTGAATGTGGTGGCACGGCATCCGGAACGCTTCGAGGTTGTGGCGCTAACCGGTCATTCCCAGATTGATTTGCTGTTTCACCAGTGTGTGCAATTCATGCCGCGCTTCGCTGTAGTTCTGGATGAAGTTGCCGCCGCCCGGTTGCGCGTGATGTTGTCCGATGCCGAGCTGGCAACCGAAGTGCTTTGTGGCATCGAGGCGCTGGAACAGGTGTCGGCATTGCCGGAAGTGGATACGGTCATGGCCGCGATTGTCGGTGCCGCCGGTTTGCGCCCGACGCTGGCAGCCGCCCGGGCGGGCAAGAAAATCCTGCTTGCGAACAAGGAAACTCTGGTGACGGCCGGTGCCGTCTTTATGGATGCTGTGCATGCCAGCGGGTCGGTGCTGCTGCCGATCGACAGCGAGCACAATGCAATCTTCCAGTCCATGCCGCACAATTATTCCGGTGATTTGCAGCGCAGCGGCATCAGCAAGATTTTATTGACTGCATCTGGCGGCCCCTTCCGCAATACGCCGCTGGACGCGCTGCAGAATGTCACCCCGGAGCAAGCCTGCGCGCATCCCAACTGGAGCATGGGGCGCAAGATTTCGGTGGATTCGGCCACCATGATGAACAAGGGCCTGGAGGTGATCGAGGCGCACTGGCTGTTCAATGCGGCGGCGGAGGATATTCAGGTCGTGGTGCATCCGCAGAGCGTGATTCATTCGCTGGTGCAGTATGTGGATGGCTCGGTGCTGGCGCAGCTGGGTAATCCGGACATGCGTACACCGATTGCTTATGGCCTCTCGTGGCCGGAGCGCATGGATGCCGGTGTGGCGCCGCTGGATTTGTTTAAAGTGGCGACCCTGAATTTTCAGGCGCCGGATTTCGAGCGTTTCCCCTGTCTGGCACTGGCTTACCAGGCACTGCGTGAAGCCGGAACCGCGCCGGCCATGCTGAACGCAGCCAATGAAATCGCCGTGGCTGCTTTTCTCGAGCGCCAGATTCCCTTTCTTTACATCCCGCGCGTCATCGAATCGGTGCTCGATGTATTGCCGGTGTATCCGGTCACTTCCCTCGATGATGTAACCGCCGCAGATGCCGCCGCACGGCGCGTTGCCCTGGAACAGATCAGGCTCATCACATGACGACCCTACTTGCCTTCATTGGTGCGATTGCACTGCTGGTGATTTTTCACGAGTTGGGGCATTACTGGGTTGCGCGGCTGTGCGATGTCAAGGTGCTGCGTTTTTCGGTGGGTTTTGGTCGGGTTTTGCTGCGCAAGCATTTTGGTAATGGCGAAACTGAATGGGTGATTTCGGCGATTCCGCTGGGCGGCTACGTCAAAATGCTGGACGAGCGCGAGGGCGACGTGGCTCCCGACGAAGTTCAGCGTGCCTTCAATCGGAAGCCGGTGTTGCAGCGTATGGCGATTGTGGTGGCCGGCCCGCTGGCCAATTTTTTGCTGGCGATTGTGTTGTACTGGATTCTGTTCATCCATGGGGTCCCCGCACTTAAACCGCTGCTCGGCGAGCCGCCTTTGGGAACGCCGGCGGCCAGCGCGAAGATTGTCCCCGGCGAAATGCTAACGTCTATAGAGGGCGAATCTGTAAAAAGCTGGCAGGATGTACGCTGGCTGGTGATGAAAAATTTACTTGGCAGTGATGACCGAAACGGTGGCGATTTGCAGCTTCAGGGGCGCGCGCCGGACGGTACCCTTCGCTACCATCTCCTGGATATGCGCCATCTTTCTGTTCAGGATTTGGAGGGTGATTTTCTTGGAAAGTTGGGACTGAAACTCTACGAGCCGTTGTTGCTGCCGGTCATCGGCCATGTGCTGGAAGACAGCGTGGCGCAGCGGGCTGGCCTTCTCCCGGGAGATCGGATCGTGGCTGCGGATGGGCTTCAGGTGGGGCGTTGGCAGGAAGTGGTGGATATTGTCCGTGCACATCCGGACCGACCTGTCGGGCTGGAAATTTTCCGCGGTGAGCAGCAGTTGTCGTTGCAAATTATTCCCCAGTCCGTCAGGGAAAACGGTTTGCTTGTCGGCCGCATCGGTGCCGCGCCGCAAGTGGACCCCGACGCCCGTTCAGCGTTGTTGACCTCCGTTTCCTACGGCCCGGCCGCAGCGCTGGAAGAATCGCTGCGTAAAACCTGGGATACCTCGCTGATCAGCCTGAAAATGCTGGGCAAAATGTTGCTGGGCGAGGTTTCCATGAAGAATCTGAGCGGTCCCATCACGATTGCCGATTACGCCGGCCAGTCTGCCGGTATGGGATTGGTGGCGTATCTCGGTTTTCTCGCGCTGATTAGCGTTAGCCTTGGGGTGCTGAATCTGCTGCCGATCCCCTTATTGGATGGCGGGCACTTGCTGTATTATGTCGCGGAATTGCTCAAGGGAAGTCCGGTTTCGGAAGAGACTTGGGCGCTGGGCCAGAAAATTGGTGTGGCCCTGCTGGGAACGCTGATGGTGTTTGCAATTTACAACGATATCAATCGCCTTATTTCAGGGTAACTCATGAAACTGAAAAAACTGGTGGGGTTGTTCTCCCTGCTTTGTATCTCGCCCGTTACCTGGGCGATCCAGCCATTCAAAATCACCGATATTCGGGTCGAGGGTATTCAGCGAACCGAGCCGGGAACGGTGTTCAGCTATTTGCCGGTCAAGGTCGGTGAGACGTTGGATGACCAGCGCGCCGCGGAAGCTATCCGGGCGCTGTATGCCACGGGCTTTTTCAAGGACGTCCGACTTGAGGTCGAACAGGGCGTATTGATCGTGCTGGTACGCGAGCGCCCCTCGATCGCCAGCATTCAGCTGAATGGCATCAAGGACTTCCCGGCGCAGCAGCTTAAGGACAACATGAAATACGCCGGCCTTGCCGAGGCGCGCATTTTCGACAAGGGCGCGCTGGACAAGGCGGTTCAGGATTTGAAGCGCCAGTATGTCGCCCGTGGAAAATATGCGGTGAGTGTTAAAACCACGGTGACCGAGCTGGAGCGTAATCGCGTGGCGATTGTCTTCAATGTGGTTGAAGGCGAGGTGTCCAAAATCAAGCAGATCAATCTGGTCGGCAACAAGGCTTATCCCGAGGATGAGTTGCTGGATATGCTTAAGCTCAGCACCCCGGACTGGATGAGTTGGTTTAGCAAGAACGACCAGTATTCCAAGCAAAAGCTTTCGGCCGACATGGAGACGATCCGTTCGTTCTACATGGATAGCGGTTATCTGGAATTCGGGATTGATTCAACCCAGGTTTCCATTACGCCTGACAAAAAAGATATCTACATCACGATCAACCTGACTGAAGGACCGAAGTATACGGTGTCAGAAGTGGGCGTCGCAGGCAATACGCTGGTGCCGAAACCGGAAATTGAGGCGCTGGTTCAGATCAAGCCTGGTGACACGTTCTCGCGCAAATCGCTGACCGAAACAACCCGCTTGATCAGCGACCGGCTGGGCAAGGATGGCTATGCATTTGCCAACGTTAATGCGATTCCGGAAATCAATAAGGAAAAACATCAGGTCGCGTTCAATATTGTCGTGGACCCCGGTCAGCGCGTGTATATCCGTCGCATCAACATTGCCGGTAACGACAAAACCCGCGACGAGGTGATTCGCCGCGAATTCCGCCAGGTTGAGGGCGCATGGTTTGACGTGGACAAGATCAAGAAGTCCAAGCAGCGTACCGATAAGCTGAACTTCTTTGCGGCGGTCAATGTGGAAACGCCGCCGGTTCCCGGGACCAACGATCAAATGGATGTGGATGTTTCCGTCGAGGAAAAATCAACCGGCAACATTTCGGTGGGCGCAGGTTACTCTGGGGGGGAGGGATTGACGTTTACGGGCGGAGTTAGCCAAGCCAACCTGTTCGGTAGTGGCAATCACGCCGCGGTGCAATTGAATACCGGGAAAATCAACCAGGTTTATTCATTTTCTTATACCAATCCTTATTACACGGATGAAGGTGTGAGTCGCGGGTTCAACCTTTTTAAACGCAACACGGATTCCCGCAGTACGTCCGTGACTCAGTATTCCTCCCATACCATGGGTGGTGGCGTGAATTTTGGCGTCCCGATTGCCGAAGACGAGAGTATCCGTTACGGCTTGTCGGTCGAAGAAACCCAGCTGGGAATACTGCCCAATTCGCCGGCGCGAATTGTGGATTATGTGAATACCTTCGGTGCGACTAACCGCAACCTGTTGGGCACGGTAGGGTGGGGGCGCGACAGTCGCGACAGTGCGATCTATACGACAGAAGGTACGGTTCAGAGTGCATTTATGGAATGGGCATTGCCGGTTCTGGATATGCGCTATTACAAACTTAACTACCAGCACCAGTGGTATTACCCGGTCAGCCAGGATGTGATCCTGATGTTCAACGGGGAGGCGGGTGTGGCTGGAGGATATGGCGGAAAGGAACTACCTTTCTTCAAAAACTTCTATGCGGGCGGCACAGGCTCGGTACGCGGCTTTGAGGCGAACTCGCTGGGCCCCAGAGATGCCGCAGGCGCTTCTTTGGGCGGTGATCGCCGTGTCGTTGGCAGCGCCGAATTGCTGGTGCCGTTTCCCGGGATTAAGGAAAAATCAGTGCGGCTGAGCGGATTCATAGATGGCGGAGCGGTTTATGGTCCGGGTGATCAACCGGGGACCGCCGGTTTGCGTTATTCCAGCGGCGTGGCGTTGACCTGGCTATCGCCGATTGGGCCGATCAAATTCAGTTATGCTGTGCCCCTGAATAAACAGCCCGTCGACAGGCTGCAAAAGTTCCAGTTTAGTTTGGGGTCGATGTTCTAGGCGTGAAGCGTTATTGAGAGATCGATTTTTTCGAGGAGTTATGAAGATGAATGTATTTTTCAAAGCAGGAATTTTGCTGACGCTATGTTTTTCGGGGCTGAGTCAGGCCGCGGATTTCAGGGTCGGAGTCGTTGATACAGAGCGCATCCTGCGGGAATCCGCGCCGGCGCTCAAGGCGGAAAAACGTATCGAGAAAGAGTTTTCCGGGCGCGACCAGGAAATCAAAAAAATGATGAAACAGATCCGGGAGCTGCAATCCTCTCTGGAAAAGGACGGGACCAAGCTGTCTGATGCCGACCATCGCAACAAGGAACGCGAACTGACCGCGCTCAATGTCAATCTTCAGCGTATGCAACGTGAATTTCGCGAAGATCTGAATCTGCGCAAGAATGAAGAATTGGCCATCGTGCTGGAACTGGCCAACAAGGCGATTCAAGCCATCGCGGAGAACGAGAAGTACGACCTGATTCTGCAAGAGGCGGTTTATCGCAATCCGAAAATCGATGTCACCGACAGGGTGATCAAGTTCCTGGCGACTGAAAAAGCCGAAACCAAATAATCTCCGGCAATGGCAGTTTCCTGGCAACTTGGCGATATTGCGGCCCGGCTCGGCGGCCGGGTGATAGGGGATGCCGGCACGCGTGTCGAGGCGGTCGCCACACTGGAACACGCCGGGCCACAGCACATCAGCTTCCTGACCAACAGCAAGTATCGCGCACAGTTGGCCGCTACCGCTGCGGCCGCCGTCATTCTGGGTGAGGATGATGCCGACGCGACGAGCTTGCCGCGCATCATTTCCGAAAACCCCTATGCTTATTTTGCCAAAGTCTCGGGTTTGCTCAATCCGCTGCCGTCCGTGCCTGCGGGTATCCATCCGTCTGCCGTCGTGGCGGCGGATGCCGACATTCATCCTTCCGCCAGCATCGCGGCAACGGCAGTCATCGGCGCGCGGGCACGCATTGGTGCCGAAAGTATTGTCGGCGAGGGTTGCGTTGTCGGCGAAGGTACGCGCATTGGTTCCCGCGCACGCTTGTATCCCAACGTGACGATTTACCACGGTTGCGTTATTGGTGATGATTTCATCGCGCATTCGGGCGTGGTGATCGGTTCCGATGGTTTTGGTTTCGCCATGGAAGCAGGACGCTGGATCAAGATTCCCCAGGTCGGTCGTGTCGTGATTGGCAATGATGTTGAAGTCGGGGCGAACACCACCATAGACCGTGGCGCACTCGACGACACCGTGATTGAAGACGGCGTGAAACTCGACAACCAGATTCAGATTGCGCATAACGTACGCATCGGTGCGCATACCGCTATCGCCGGATGTGTGGGTATTGCGGGCAGCGCCAGCATCGGGCGTTATTGTCGCATCGGCGGCAGCGCGGGAATTCTGGGGCACTTGCAGATCGCCGATCACGTCGAGATATCCTCGTTCACGCTGATTGGAAAATCGATACGCGAGGCGGGCAGCTACAGCGGTATTTACCCCTTCAGCCCGAATGACGACTGGCGCCGAAATGCCGTGCACCTGCGCCATCTTGACGGCATGGCCAAGCGCCTCAAGGCGCTGGAAAAACAGATTGAAATATTAAAAGAAGACAATTCCGAGGGAGAAGCAAGATGAGTCACACCATGGATATACACGCCATTTTGGAAAGCCTGCCGCATCGTTATCCGTTCCTGCTGGTGGACCGGGTGCTCGCGCTCGAACCGGGCAAGGACATCGTCGCCCTGAAAAACGTGACCATCAACGAGCCCTTTTTTCCGGGGCATTATCCGCATCATCCCGTCATGCCGGGGGTTCTGATTATCGAAGCGATGGCCCAGGTTGCCGCCCTGCTGTCGTTCCAGTCCATGGAAAGCAAGCCGGACGAGAAATCGGTGTACTACTTCGCCGGAATTGACAACGCGCGCTTCAAGCGTCCGGTCGGGCCTGGCGATCAGCTGATTTTCAAGGTCTCGCTGACCCGCAGCATGCGCGGTGTGTTCAAATTTTCCGCCAGGGCTGAGGTAGATGGTCAGCTGGCTGCCGAAGCGGAGCTGATGTGTACCGTGAAAACGGTCGCCTGAGCATCTCACGCGAGCGAATAGCATGATTCATCCCACCGCCATTGTTCACCCGAATGCCCGTCTGGCAGACGACGTCGAAGTCGGCGCCTATTCGCTTATCGGCGAACACGTCGAGATCGGTGCGGGGACCACGATTGGTCCGCATGTCGTAATTAATGGCCATACCCGCATCGGCCAACACAACCGCATTTTCCAGTTCTGTTCGCTGGGTGAAATTCCCCAGGACAAAAAATACGCCAATGAACCGACCCGGCTGGAAATCGGTGATCACAACACCATTCGCGAGTTCTGTACCTTCAATCTCGGTACGGCACAGGACACGGGTGTAACCAGCGTCGGCAATCACAACTGGATCATGGCCTACGTGCATCTGGCGCATGATTGCCAGGTTGGCAACCACACGATTTTTGCCAACAATGCCCAGCTTGCCGGTCACGTGCACGTTCACGACCACGCCATTCTTGGCGGCTTCACCGTGGTGCATCAGTTTGTGCGTATCGGCGCGCACATCATCAGCGGCATGGGATCCATTCTGCTGCAGGACGTGCCGCCGTACACGCTGGTTTCCGGTAATCCCTCCGCGCCGCACGGTATCAATGCCGAGGGACTCAAGCGTCGCGGCTTTTCCAGCCCGGCCATCATGGCGATCAAACGGGCGTACAAGACACTGTACAAGTCCGGACTGGGTCTGGATGAAGCGCGCAGTGCAATCGCATCGCAGCTGCCGGCGCATCCCGAGTTGCAGCTGTTGGCCGATTTTCTGGCGACTTCAACGCGCGGCATTGTGCGCTGATTCGCGGGAGTTTTAATGTCACCCAAAACACCGGTCATCGGCATGGTCGCGGGGGAAGCTTCGGGTGACTTGCTGGGAAGTCATCTGATTGCGGCGCTTAAACAGGTTCGCCCGGACCTCCATTTTGTAGGCATCGGCGGTCCGAAGATGAAAGCCGCCGGCATGGAAATCCTGTTCCCCATGGAAAAACTAGCCGTGCGCGGCTATGTCGAGGTGCTGCGCCACTATCGCGAAATCATTGGCATTCGCCGCCAGTTGCGCGACCATTTTTTCGTGCACAAGCCCGACGCGTTTATCGGCATCGATGCGCCGGATTTCAACCTCGATCTGGAACTTGCGCTTAAGTCGCGGGGCATTCCCGCCATTCACTACGTAAGCCCCTCGATCTGGGCCTGGCGCGGCGAGCGCATTCACAAGATCAAGCGCGCGGTCAGCCACATGTTGGCGCTGTTTCCGCACGAGCCGAAAATTTATCAGCAGGCGGACATTCCCGTGACCTATGTCGGACATCCGCTGGCGGACATGTTGCCAGAGGTACCCAATCGGGCGGCAATGCGCGAAACCATGCGCATTCCGCTGGATGTGCCGGTATTCGCACTGCTGCCGGGCAGCCGGCAAAGTGAAGTAAAACAACTGGCGCGTCTGCTGATTGATACTGCCAAACAGATTTGGCAGCAGGTGCCGGCGGCACGGTTTCTGGTGCCGCTGGTGAGTCGCGAAACCCGTGCCATTTTCGAGCAGATCCGTTATGAGGCCGATGCCGAAGCGTTGCCCTTCACCCTGTTGTTCGGTCATGCGCAGGACGCGATGATTGCTGCCGACGGCGTGATTGTCGCCTCGGGCACTGCCACGCTGGAATGCGCCTTGCTCAAGCGCCCGATGGTAATCACTTACCGGATGCCCGCCTTGTCGTGGAAGCTGATGAAACGCAAGAGTTATCAGCCGTACTATGGCCTGCCCAATATCTTGTGCGAGCGCTTCGTGGTGCCGGAACTGATTCAGGAAGATGCGACGCCGGAAAATCTTGCGCAGGCGTTGCTTAATCTGGTGAATGACAAGCCGGCGGTCGAGAGACTCGAATCCACGTTTCTGGCACTTCACCGCAGTCTCAAACAAAACACGGCAGAGAAGGCGGCCGCGGCGATTCTGCCGTTTCTTCCGGACGCATGACCCTGCAGTTGCTCGTGTGCGGCGTTGATGAAGCCGGGCGGGGGCCGCTGGCGGGGCCGGTGAGTGCGGCAGCCGTGATTCTGGATGAACGCCGACCGATCGACGGGTTGAACGATTCCAAAAAATTGTCTGAAAAAAAACGCGATGCACTCGCGCCGCTGATTAAGGAACGGGCGCTGGCCTGGGCGGTGGCGTTTGCCGATGTCGAAGAGATCGACCGGCTGAATATTTTGCAGGCCACGCTGCTGGCCATGCGCCGTGCCGTGGAAGCGCTACCGATCAGGCCGCAGCAGATTCAGGTCGATGGTTTGTATTGCCCGCAAACCGGCATTCCCAGCGAAGCCATTGTGCAGGGCGATGGCAAAATCGCTGCGATTTCGGCCGCTTCCATCCTTGCAAAAACCACGCGCGATTCATGGATGATGCAGCTGCATGAACAGTTTCCATGTTATGGTTTTGACCGACACAAAGGGTATCCGACGGCGGCACATTTGGCCGCGTTGCGTGAACACGGTGTCAGCGCCGTACACCGGCGGAGCTTCAAGCCGGTCAGGGATGTTTTGCAGGCACCCGAACAAATTTCATTTTTCTGAGAATAGAATCCAATGGCCATACTGAAACTACTCCATTTGCTTTCCGCCGTGATCTGGGTCGGCGGTATGTTTTTTGCCTACGTTATTTTGCGTCCCGCCGCTGTGGACGTACTTCAGCCGCCGGAGCGTCTGCGCCTGTGGCGCAACGTATTCCAGCGGTTCTTTGTCTGGGTTTGGGCGGTAGTCGGATTGATTCTGGTCTCGGGGTTGGGGATGCTGCATTCGTATGGTGACAGCGCGCCGCTGTATGTCCATGTGATGCTGGGGGGCGGAATTCTGATGGTGCTGATTTACGCCTATGTTTATTTTTCCCTTTACAAGTCCCTGGCCCGGGGGGTGCTGGCCGAGGAGTGGAAAACCGCGGGTGGCGTGCTCGGACAGATTCGCCGCTGGGTGGGTATTAATCTGACGTTGGGCTTGCTGATTACCGGCCTTGCGGCGGCGGCACCTTATCTGGGGTAATCCGGAAATGAGCGACCAAACAATTCTGATTGTTGATGACACACCGCAAAACCTCAGCATACTGGGAGAGTTGTTGCAGCCGCTTTATCGCGTGCGTGCGGCAAATTCAGGAGAACGTGCCCTTGCGATTGCACGTTCCGACCTGCAGCCGGACATCATCCTGCTTGATGTGATGATGCCCGGCATGGACGGTTACGAGGTGATCCGGCAACTCAAACAGGATGAAGCTACCCGCGGGATTCCAGTCATTTTCGTGACTGCACTGACCGAAAGTAGCGAAGAGCAGCGTGGTCTGGCGCTGGGGGCGGTGGACTACATTACCAAGCCGTTCAATCCGGACATCGTACTGGCCCGTATTAAAACCCAGCTGGAGCTGAAACAAGCCCGCGACATTTTGTCCGACCAGAATACCTGGCTGGAAAAGGAAATCGCGAGGCGTATGCGCGAAAACGTGATGGTGCAGGATTTGACCATTCGTGCCTTGGCGGCGCTGGGCGAAATTCGCGATCTGGAAACAGGTCTGCATATCGTTCGCACACAACGGAGTATTGAAATACTTGCACACAAACTAAAAGATCATCCCCGCTTTAGGGACGCGCTTGCCGGCAACAAACTGCAGATGATCGTCAAGGCGGCGCCGCTGCATGACATCGGCAAGGTGGGCATTCCTGATGCTGTCCTGCAGAAACCGGGCAAGCTGACACCGGAAGAATACGAAGTGATGAAAGCACATCCGGTTCTGGGTGCGAACGCGATCGAAAGTGCGATCGATAACGCGCTGGCTGGCCTCGATACGGCAGTGGTCGAACAAATGTCCGGTGCCTTCGAGTTCCTGCGGGTGGCCCAGGAGATCTGCCGTGGACATCACGAAAAATGGGATGGCAGCGGTTATCCGGCGGGATTGGCGGGTGAGGATATTCCGGTTTCGGCGCGACTCATGGCGCTGGCGGATGTGTTTGATGCTCTGATGAGTCGCCGGGTTTATAAGGACGCTATGGCATTGGAGAATGTGACGGCGTTTTTGGTCGAGGAACGGGGCAGGCATTTTGATCCGGATGTGGTCGATGCCTATCTCGCCATGCGGGAGCAGTTTGCTGAAATTGCCAACCGGTTTCACGATGAAGACCAGGCCTGATTAGACGGGTTGTCTGGTGGCACGGGTGCGGAAATTCAGGGAGAGCGCGGATGAAAATTAAAACCACAAATCGTCTGGCCGTGTTTTTGGTCGTTATTTTTTCAGTTATCAGCGTTGCGACGATCCTTTATTCAGACTATGCCCACCAGCGTAGTGTCGAGGCGCTGGAATTGCACCACGAGGCAACAATCGCGGCCGAGCTGTTCCAGGATGGCAGCGACGAGCTTACACGCTCGGTTCGTGCGTTTGCCGCCACAGGTGACGAAAGCTATCGCGCCGCATTTGACAACGAGTTATACATTACCCGTTCGCGTGATCGTGCCGTTGCAAGGCTGAATGAGCTTGGACTGACCCCCGCCGAGCTGGCATTCATCGGCAATGCCAAACGGGAATCCGACGAACTGCTCAAGATTGAGTCGGAGGTCTTTGCCGCAGGAGAGAAGGGGGATACCCGCAAGGCGATTGCGCTGGCCTTTGGCGGCGAGTACTACGCCTATAAATCGCGCATTCTTGAATCCGTAAATGCTGCCTTGTATTTGATGAATGAGCGCCAGGGCAAGGCGAATGCCGAGCTGGCGACAAGAGCAGAAATAATGAAGAGGGCGGCCTTACTCGCAGCGCTTCTCAATGTCGGCCTTATTCTGGTGGTTTTATTGTTGTTCTACCGGCGGACAATTATTTCTCCCCTGATGCGACTCTCCGAACAAACCCAGGCATTGTTGGCGGGACGCAGGGATATGACGTTCTCCCTACCATCGGATGCCTACGAAATTGCCCGTCTGACAGATGGTCTGGATGCCTATGTCAAGGCCAGCTTGAAACTGGATGAGCAACAGAAATTGCTGCAGAAAGCCAATAAAGAGCAGGCCGCCATTTTCGATGCGGCCAGTGTCGGTATTGTGCTGATCAAGGATCGCATCATTCAGCACTGCAACAAGCGGCTGGATGAAATGCTGGGTTATGAGGAAGGTGAACAGGTTGGTCGGCCAACGCGAATCTGGTATCAGGATTCCGAGTCATGGGACATATCCAGTGCCAGCACCTATGAGCACATCTGGCAGGGCGAATTTTTCGACCGCGAATTACAAATGGTGCGCAAAGACGGCAGCGTGTTCTGGGCCAGGATGACGGCGCAGGCCGTTGACCCCGAGGACCGCAGCCAGGGCGTCGTGGACATTGTTGAGGATATTACGGCAAGGCGTGTCGCCGCTGATGCCTTGCATCAGGCGACGGAGCGCTTGCGTTTGAGCGAGGAACGCTTCGGCTTCGCCCTCGAGGCAGGCAACGACGGCGTGTGGGATTGGGATATCCGTACCGGCAAGGCATATTGCAACCCGGCTTATTTCCGCATGCTGGGTTACAAGCCTGACGAGTTGGGTGATGAGGCGGCTGACGTCTGGGTGGCATTGATTCATCCCGAAGAACGCGAGCGTGTCGTTGCCGAGGCGCAGCGATTGCTGGAACAGCCAGGACATTACGAACTCGAATTCCGCATGCAAACGCGCAATGGCGAACACAAGTGGATTTTAAGTCGCGGCAAGGTGGTTCAGCGCGATGCAGCCGGGCATCCGCTGCGGGCGGTGGGGACACATACCGATTTGACCGTGCGCAAACAGCATGAACTGGAGCTGGCCAGAGCCAAGAAAATGGCCGAGGAGGCGGCGCGTATCAAGTCGGATTTCCTGGCCAATATGAGCCACGAAATCCGCACGCCGATGAATGCCATCATGGGCATGCTGCATTTGCTGGGTAAAACCGAACTCAATGATCGGCAGCGGGACTATCTGAAGAAAACCCAATTTTCCAGCCAGCATTTGCTCGGCATCATCAATGACGTGCTGGATCTTTCAAAAATTGAAGCTGGCAAGTTGAAGGTGGAGCGCATCAGCTTTGACCGTGACCGGATGCTGGAAGATGTGATCGGCCTGGTTTCGGAGCGGGCGGCGGAGAAGGGTTTGGAACTCACGGTTAACATGGCCGATGATGTGCCCTCCAATCTGCTGGGTGACCCGCTTCGGCTGGGTCAGGTTCTGATCAACTTTTCCAGCAATGCGATCAAATTTACCGAGAAAGGTGAAGTGGAAATTCGGATTGACGTGCCCCAATCCGATCAAAATTCGGTCACGCTGCGTTTTGCGGTGCGCGACACCGGCATTGGGATTTCCGAGGAACAGCAAGCCCAGTTGTTCCAGCCGTTCCAGCAGGGTGATATGTCCACCACGCGGCGCTACGGAGGCACGGGGCTGGGGTTGGTGATTTCTCGCAGGTTGGCGGAACTCATGGGCGGCGAGGTTGGCTGCGAAAGTCAACCGGGTGCGGGGTCAACGTTTTGGTTTACTGCTCGACTGGGGCGCGGTGTCGCAACTTCACGAGTGCTGCTGCCCGAGCCGGATTTGCGCGGTCGCCGCATGTTGGTGGTGGATGATAACGATAATGCCCGTGAAGTGATTCGTGACATGTTGCGGGGAATGAGCTTCACAGTAGACGTGGCGGCTTCGGGTGCGGAAGCTATTACCCAGGTTTTTAAGGCCGAGGCGCAAGGCCATCCGTTTGAAATTGTTTATCTGGATTGGCAAATGCCCGACAAGGATGGCATTACGACGGCACAGGAAATCCGTGCACTGCATCTCAAAAATCCGCCCCAGCTGATCATGGTGACGGCTTATGGTCGCGACGAGTTGATTAAATCTGCCGGCCGTGCCGGCATCGAGGATATTCTGATCAAGCCGGTGACGCCCTCGCATTTGTTCAATTCGGCGATGCATGCGTTGGGTTCGGAGCGGGAACTACAACAACCTTCCGGAGTGCAGCAGGCGGAAGCGTCGGATATCAATCCTTCGGTCATTACGGGCGCCCGCGTCCTGCTGGTTGAAGACAATATCCTGAATCAGGAAGTGGCGACGGAATTGTTGCGCGATGCCGGGCTGGTCATCGATGTGGCCGATAACGGGGGGATCGCGCTCGAGAAAATCCGCGCAGGAAAGCACTACGATGCAGTGCTGATGGATATGCACATGCCGGTGATGGACGGGCTGGAAGCCACGCGTCAAATCCGCGCCATCCCGGAATTTGCCAAGTTGCCGATTATCGCCATGACGGCCAATGTGATGGAATCCGACCGGCAGCGTTGTTTCCAGGCGGGGATGAATGACCACATCGGCAAACCGATCGATCCCGACGATCTGCTGGCACGGTTGCTGCATTGGATTAAACGGCGCGATTTCCCTGCGGCGGATGCACCCGCGACTCCGGCGGAAGCCGCTCCGCAAGTGGTGGCAGCACTGGCCGGAATTGAGGGGTTGGATGTTGCGGCCGGTCTGCGCTTGTCGTTGCGTCGGGAGACGTTATATTTGTCACTTCTGGGCAAGTTTGTGGCAACCCAGAAAGATTTTCGTCAGCAAATATCGGCCGCACTGGCCGGTGATGACCGGACGCTGGCCCACCGCCTGGCGCACACCCTCAAAGGGGTGTCCGCCCAAATTGGTGCACACTATGTCCGCGGACTTGCCGAGAAGCTTGAGAATGCTTTGCGGGAGAAAAAAATTCCGACAGATCAGGATCTCGATCCGCAAGTCGAGCAAACCTGTGATGCCCTGGAAAAACTGATTCAAGAAATCAGCGCGCAGCTGCCGCTACCTTCTTCGGCACCTGCGCCGGTTGCGGTAGACACGGAAAAACTGACGGAGGTCTGTCGCGCGCTGGCGGGGCAGTTGGCGCTGGATGATTTTTCCGCAATACAAAGCGTTGAAAATAACCGGCAGTTACTTCAGTCAGCTCTGGGTGAAGACGCCGGAAATATTGATAAATTGATTCAGAAATTTGATTTTTTCTCAGCGCTGGCACAGTTGAGAATTGCGGCAAAAAAAGCGGGCATCGTCCTGCTGGATGTTTGAGAGACGCTTATAGTTAAAAATAACTAGGCCATTGGCCTAGTTATTTCGGGGGGTTTACTTGAAGCCTCGCAGTTGTTTACAGTTTCGTTCCGCGCAATAAGGGAAAGATCAGATGAGATTATCCAGGTTTTGTTTACTGTTCTGGCTATTGATTCTGAGTGGTTCCGCAGTTGCGGAGCGCGTTCTGTCTTTTGCCATCGTGCCACAGCAATCCACTGCCACGCTTGCCAAAACCTGGGGGCCCGTATTGGCTTGGCTGTCTCAAGATTCCGGTATATCACTCAGTTTTGCCACCACCAAAGATATCTCGACGTTTGAGCAAAAGTTGGCGGCCGGTGATTTTGATTTTGCTTACATGAACCCTTATCACTTTACGGTTTATAACCAGAATCCAGGCTACCGTGCGCTGGCACGTGCCAAGGGGGAAACTATCAAGGGCATTTTGGTAGTGCATAAGGATAGCCCGGTGAAAAAAATAAATGATTTGGCCGGAAACACGCTGGTATTTCCTTCTCCTGCGGCGTTTGCGGCCAGTCTCCTTGTTAGGGCTGAATTGCGCCGGAACGGCGTTCAATTCCAGCCAAAATATGTCAGCTCGCACAACTCTGTTTACATGAATGTGGCACGAGGGTTTTATCCGGCCGGCGGTGGAGTCCCACGCACATTTGGAATGCTGGATGCACAGTATCGCGACGATTTGCGCGTGTTGTGGGAAAGCCGGCCTTATACCACGCATGCCATTGCCTATCGGTCAACGATGGATCCGGCTGTCGCACAGCGGGTTTGGTCCGCGATGCAAAAAATGTCCCGGGATCCTGTCGGATTAAGCCTGCTGAAAGGAATCGGATTTGCCGGTTTTGAAGCAGCTGACGATGCTGACTGGAATGATGTGCGCCAGTTGGGGATTCGGCCGGAAGATAGCGGCATCATCCAGGAGCCGGACTAAATGAATTTTTCATTTCGGGCAAAAACCATCCTCGGGATTGCCCTGATTGAGGCGGTGCTGCTCAGCATTCTGATTTACAGCACTCTGAGTTTTCTGCATGACTCCAACGAGTCCCAGTTTGCCACGCACGTGGAAACGACCCGCAATGTTTTCACTTCCCTGATTAGCGATGAAGTGCTGGTTGCGGATCTGGCCGAGCTGGACTCCGCAGTCAATTTGTTAGGTAAAAATCCCGGCGTCAGTTTTGTGCGGATTCTGGATTCCCAAAATCGCGTCCTGGCTGAAGCCGGGGAGGCTCAGGCATTAGCACGGCCATTCACTGCATCCGTGGATTTGAACGACGCGGCGAATGGTGTTTACCGTACGGCTTCCGTGATTGAAATGTCGGGTGTCAATTTTGCGTCCATCCAGTTTGGGTTTGATGTGGACTTTCTGGAAGATACCTTTGTCACGGCAAAACGCTGGAGCGTCGCAATTGCGTTGATTGAAATGGGCCTGGTGGCAGTATTCTCAATGCTGCTGGGGGGCTATTTGATTCGCGAGATTAACCAGTTTACTGCTGGAGCGAGGCAAATCAGCACGGGCGTCCTTGGGCTCCAACTGCCCGTACGCGGGCACGATGAAATTGCCGAGGCAACCCGGGCATTCAATGCGATGTCGATGACTATTAAAACGGCGCATGATTCGCTCGAACGACAGGTGAAAGAGCGAACCGGCGAGCTTGAGCAGAGCAATCACCGGTTGCGGAATTTGCTGAATGAGCGCGCTACGCTGCTTGATAACCAAACAGTGGGGCTTGTGACATTGCAGGCCAGAACAATCATGTGGTGTAACTCGGCGTTCCTGCAGATGATGGGGTACGCCGATTTGGCGGAGTTCCAGGGCAAAACGACACGCCAGTTTTATGCGCATGAAGAAGACTTCGTCGCAGTCGGCCAGGCTTATCAGGTGTATGGAGATTTGACTGCGCTCAAGCGCGATTTCGAATTTATACGGAAAGACGGCAAGCTGATCTGGGTTGACTTAAGCGGCAGCCGGCTACCCATAGAAGGTCAGTCGCTCTGGGTCATTGTGGATGTGACCGAGCGGGTGCGGAGCCAGCAGGCGCTTGAGCGATCCGAGAAAAAGTTCCGGGCACTTTTCGAGTCGACCAGCGAGGCCATTCTGATCATGGACGGCGAGGATTTTGTGGACTGTAATTCCGCGGCGGTTCGTATGTTTGGCGCGCACTCTAAGGAGGAAATCTGCCGAAGGATGCCAGATGACCTTTCTCCCCCGGTGCAGCCTTGCGGCACGGAATCCGTGATTTTGTCGAAACAATGGATTGCACGGGCCTATGCAGAGGGCAGCGTGCGTTTCGATTGGGTGCATCATCGGCTTGATAGCCGGCAGAGCTTTGCGGCTGAGGTGCTGCTAAGTCTCGTGTCCTTGGATGGGGGGCAGGTCTTGCTGGCAGTGGTTTGGGATGTTTCCGAGCGCCAGGCAATGATCAACAAAATCCGCCAGCAGGCGAATTTTGATCATCTGACTGGCATGTGCAACCGGCGCTATTTCATGGATCTGGCTGAACGCGAACTGGAGCGGGCGCGGCGCTACCAAAAACCCTTGGCGATTTTGGGTGTTGATATTGATTATTTCAAACGAATCAATGATAACTACGGCCATAAGGCGGGCGATATCGCGTTGCAAAAATTTGCAGTTACCTGTCACGAGGTCGTGCGGCAGACCGATCTTGTAGGACGGATGGGCGGCGAGGAGTTTGCCATTTTGCCGCCGGAAACCGATCTTGGCCGGGCGCGTGAAATTGCGGAACGTTTGCGCAAGCGGGTGGAAGAATCCGAACTTTCGCTGCCGGATGGCGAAACCGTATTGCACTTTACCGTTTCCATCGGGTTGACTCTGCTGCCTGCTGCGGGTGAAAAAACCGAATTGGATGCTTTGTTGCACAAGGCGGATATGGCGCTTTATCAAGCCAAAAACGCCGGTCGGAACCGTGTGTTGATTGCGGAATAACTGGCGGGTGTGGTGCACATCTTCCAAGCGACATCACAGCATCAAGCCATTGAATGACGCGAGAGATATTGGTGGGCGATACTGGGTTCGAACCAGTGACCCCTGCCGTGTGAAGGCAGTGCTCTACCGCTGAGCTAACCGCCCAATATCCTGCTTGGCAACCCCGTAAATAAAATGCTGCTGAGAGTTGAGGCGCGCATTATACTGAGCCCTCGCCAAAAGTCCACGTCTGATGTGCACAGATGCCGGCGTGTTGAACTAACTAATTTTACGTCCCTGAGATGACAAACAAGAAGGAAGAGTTAGAGAGCCAGCTTTCGGAAATCTCGCAAGAGATTGCCGGATTACGTTCGTTGCTGCTTGATACGGGGGAGGGCACCGGTCGTTTCGCATCCCGAGACCGAGTGCTGTCCGAACAGCAGTTTCTGCGCACCGTAATCGACGAGATTCCCGATTTTATTGTCTTAAAAGACCACGAGGGTAATTTCCTGCTGGGGAATAAGCCGGTGGCAGATTTTTATGGCACAACGCCGGAGGCGATGGTCGGAAAGCACGATGGCGATTTTAGCGCCACGCCTGAGCAGGCGGAATTCTTCAGGCAAAACGTGCTGGACATTATCGCGCGAGGCAAGACGGAGATCGTGTTTGAGGAGAGCACGGACGATCGTACTGGCGAAGTGCGTTATTTCAAATCGATCAAAAAACCTTTTGTCGGAATGGATGGCCGGAAGCAGATTCTGGTGATTGCACACGACATTACCGACTTGAAACGGGCTCAGATTCAGGTGGAACAAAGCGAACGGCGCATGCGTTATGTGTTGGAGGCGACTGGGGAAGGGATCTGGGACTGGAATATTTCCTCCGGGACTGTGGAACATAATGCACGGTGGTCGGAGCTGCTTGGCTATGCCCAGGGCGAGTTGTCAAATACGCTCGAAGCATTCAGTCAAAGGCTGCACCCGGAAGATGTGCCAGACACGATGGCGGCGATTCAGGCTGCTTTGGGAAGTGGTGGTGATTACCGTCACCGGCACCGCATGATCCGCAAGGATGGCAGGGAAATATGGGTTGCCGATCGCGGTAGAGTCGTCGAATGGGATGCCATGAGGCGCCCCTCGCGTATGGTGGGAAGTATCTCTGATATCACAGCGCAGAAGTTGGCTGAGCAGGAGATCTCGCAACTGGCCTTCTACGACGTCCTGACGGGCCTTGCGAATCGTCGTTTGCTGATTGATCGCTTGCAGCATGCGATGGCGTTGTGTCACCGCGGGCATCATTTTGGTGCGCTATTTTTTATCGATATTGATAACTTTAAAATCATCAACGACAGTCTTGGGCATGAGGCCGGAGATGAAATGTTGCAAATGATGGCGAGGCGTTTCCAGGTTGCGGTACGAGAAACGGACACAGTTGCCCGTTTGGGCGGGGACGAGTTTGTCGTGCTTGCGCCAGATATTGGCGACTCGCTCGCCGAGGCGGTGGTTTCTGCGGAGGTGATTGGTGCGAAACTGGCGCGAATCTGCAATGAGCCTTTCATGTTGCGTGAGCGCGAATATTTATCCAGCCTCAGCATCGGGGTGGTGATGCTTGACGAGCGAGAGTCGACGACGGAAGAAATACTCAAACGTGCTGATATGGCGATGTACTCCGCCAAGGATGCGGGACGCAATCAGACCAGTTTCTTTGAACCGATTTTTGAATATCGCCTGTCGGAACGCATTCGTCTCGAACATGAATTGCGGGAAGCGCTGACACAGGGGCAGATTCATCTGCTGTACCAGCCGGTTTTTGGCAAGAGCGGCGAGCTTGTGGGGGCAGAGGCATTGGTGCGCTGGCAGCATCCGATCCGCGGCCAATTGCTGCCGGATGAGTTCATTGGTCTGGCCGAGAAAACCGGTCAGATTCACGAAGTGGGCCAGACCGTGCTGCTGCTGGCTTGCCGGCAGTTGGCCGACTGGCATAAGAATCCTCAAACGGCGCACTTGAAAATTGCCGTTAATGTCAGTGCGAAGGAGTTTCACCAGCCCAATTTTGTTGATCGGGTGCTCAAGGTTTTGCAGGAAACCGGTGCGCTTCCGGGAAATTTGAAAATTGAGCTGACCGAAAGTGTGATGCTGAGCGATGTCGAGGATACGGTTTCCAAGATGATCGACCTTAAAAATCAAGGGATTGCATTTGCCCTGGATGATTTTGGGACGGGTTATTCCTCCTTGTCTTATTTGCACCGGTTGCCGTTGGATGAGCTCAAAATTGACAAATCCTTCGTGTCGGGCGATGACGCGGGGCGTAATTCTTCGGCCATTGTGCTGACAATTCTGGCGTTGGCGCGGGCACTGGATTTGCTGGTGACAGTGGAAGGCGTGGAAAGTGAAATCCAGCTGGATTTCTTGCAAAAATCCGGCTGTCACTTCTTTCAGGGATTTTTACTGGGTAAGCCCATGCAGGTGCATGAGCTTAGTATTCCCGAGTACGATCAGGAACAAATGCCGATTGTGTCGTAAAATGCGCGCCTCGTTTCTTTGTCGCGATTAATTATGACTGTCCGAACCCGTTTTGCCCCCAGCCCCACCGGTTATTTGCATATTGGCGGCGCGCGTACCGCGCTGTTTTCGTGGGCGTATGCCCGCAAGCATGGCGGCATTTTTGTGTTGCGTATCGAGGATACGGATGTCGAGCGCTCCACGCCCGAGGCCGTTCAGGCCATTCTCGACGGGATGGATTGGCTGGGGTTGAATTACGACGAAGGCCCGTTTTACCAGATGCGTCGCATGCCGCGTTACAAAGAGGTAATTCAGCAACTGCTGGACGAAGGCCACGCCTATTATTGCTACACCACGCCGGAAGAGTTGGAGGCGATTCGTGAGGCGCAGCGTGCGCGGGGCGACAAGCCTCGCTACGACGGACGCTGGCGGCCGGAGCCGGGAAAACAATTGCCGGAGCCGCCGGCTGGCGTAACGCCGGTCGTGCGTTTCAAGACGCCGCAAACCGGCGTGACGGCGTGGGATGATCTGGTCAAGGGTCGCATCGCCTTTGAGAACAGCGAGCTGGATGACTTGATCATTGCCCGTTCGGACGGGACGCCTACCTATAATTTTTGCGTGGTGGTGGATGACTGGGAAATGAAGATCACCCAGGTGATCCGCGGCGACGATCATGTCAACAACACGCCACGGCAGATTAATATCCTCAAGGCCTTGGGCGCCGAGATTCCGCAATATGCCCATCTGTCCATGATTCTCGGTGACGACGGGACCAAATTGTCCAAACGGCACGGCGCGGTTAGCGTGATGCAATATGACGAGGACGGTTATCTGCCGGAGGCGGTGATCAATTATCTGGCCCGACTGGGCTGGTCGCATGGCGATGATGAGGTGTTCTCCGTTGCGCAGTTCTGTGAGTGGTTCGATCTGGATCACATCACGCCTTCGGCGGCGCAGTTCAATACCGAAAAACTGAACTGGTTGAACAATCACTATTTGAAGCTGGCCGACAATGGCCGACTTGCTGCACTGGTAAACCGGCAATTGTCCGGGCGCGGTGTTTGCGTGCTGGAAGCGCCGGCGCTGGAATCCGTCGTCGCGCTTTACAAGGAGCGTGCAGCCACATTGGTGGAATTGGCGGACGAAGCAGAGGTGTTTTATGTCGAAGTGCAACCGGCTCAGGAATTGCGGGATCAGCACCTGACCCATGAAGTGATGCCCGCGCTGCGTGAATTGCGTGCGCAGCTGGCGAGTTTGCCGGTCTGGGATGCGACCTCCATTGCGGCCGCGCTGAAAGCCACGCTGGCGGCGCACGGTTTGAAGATGCCGAAACTGGCGATGCCGTTGCGCGTTATGCTGGTGGGTCAGACTCACACGCCTTCAGTTGATGCCGTTGTTGCCCTGTTCCCGCGTGACATTGCCTTGGCGCGGCTGGATCGTTTTCTGAGCTGATCTCGGGGGGCAGGTGTAGCAACAAAAAAGCCGGCGGATGCCGGCTTTTTTATCGTCATGCCAATTTTCAGGCCGGCGGATTTTGAGTTTCCACCTGAACCAGGGGCTCATTTTCGACGTAAACCTCGCGTGTCCGCTGACGCCGGCGGGGCTGACGCTCCGTGACGGGTGTCGGTTCCGCAGAAGTGCCGAGTTTTTCCGGCCGGGTCTCAATCTGAATCAGTCCGCTGTCATTGCCTGCCGGAGAAAGTTGCGGTGCGACGGCGTCTGCTGGGCGCTGCGGCCGGGCATCCGTGGTCGGGTAGGCAATGTATTCCGTCGGTGTGCGCTTGGGTTCAGTCGCGGCCGGTTTGACATAGCCATCCGGATACGCCACGTACTCACTCGGTGCGGGCTTGGCCGATGCGACTGGAACCGGACGATCGTCGCCGGATTCTTCGTTCCGCGTGTTTTCGCTGTTGCCGGTTTGCTCGCGACGCTCGCGCTCGCGACGGCCACCACGGCGTCCGCGACGACGTCCACCTTCGCGACCGTTATTGTTCTCCGCAGACTCGGCGGTCGTGGCCTCAACACTTGCCACGACGGCTGACTTTTCTTCCTCGGCGGCGGCGAGTGCTGGAGCTTCTTTAGGCTGGCGCGGCTGTTTTGGCGGACGCGGTTGCTGTTCCGTTTTGGGCTGACGGGGTTCGCGGGCGGGTTTGGCCTCGGTGGTCGCGGTCTTCTCATTCCGGTCGCGCCGGTTATCGTTGCGTTCACGCTTTTGCCTGCTGCCGCCTTCGGCGTTACGCTCAGCGCGGTCGCGCTGGGTTCTGGAGGCAGGCTTCCCGCCGCGTGCCGATTTGGGCTCAGGCTGGACTTCTTCCGTACCACCCAAAGATTTGAACCAACCCAGAACTTTGCCCAGCAAGCCGCCATTGCCTGTGCCGGATTGCTGGGCGGCAGCCTCAGGTTTGACGGGCGCCGGCTGTGCGGGGGTAATGCCCTGCACGACGGCCGTTGTCCGGGTCGCTTTTTGACGTTCCTGCGGTGCGCCGGAAGATTTCTCGTCCGTGGGTTTTTCCACCAGTTTGTAGCTGGCCTGCAGTGTTTCTTCGGTCAAATCGTCGTGGCGCAGCCGGCTGATGCTGTAGTTCGGTGTTTCCAGATGCGGATTCGGAATCAGGGTCACGCCGACTTTGAAGCGTGATTCGATGCGATGAATGTCGGCACGTTTTTCGTTCAGCAGGAATGTCGCCACATCGACGGGCACCTGTGCGTGAATTGCGATGCTGCTGTCCTTCATGGCTTCTTCCTGAAGGATACGCAGGATATGCAGCGCCGAAGATTCGGTACCGCGAATATGTCCGATGCCGCTGCAGCGCGGGCAGGGAATGTAGTTGCTTTCGCCCAGGCTGGGTTGCAGACGCTGGCGCGACAGTTCCAGCAGGCCAAAGCGCGAAATTTTGGAGGTCTGTACGCGGGCACGGTCGTAATGCAAAGCGTCGCGCAGGCGATTTTCCACCTCGCGCTGGTTTTTGCTCGATTCCATGTCGATAAAGTCGATGACGATCAGACCGCCCAGATCACGCAGACGCAGCTGGCGGGCAATCTCGTCGGCGGCTTCCAGATTGGTATTGAAGGCCGTGGTTTCGATATCGCCGCCACGGGTCGACCGCGCGGAGTTGATGTCGACGGCGGTGAGTGCCTCGGTGTGGTCAATGACGATGGCGCCACCGGAAGGCAGGCGCACTTCGCGCGCGTGTGCCGACTCGATCTGATGTTCGATCTGGAAGCGCGAGAACAGCGGTACATCATCGACATAACGCTTGATTCGGTTCACGTTGTCGGGCATCACGGTGCTCATGAAAGCATGGGCCTGCTCGTAGATGTCCTGGGTGTCGACCAGAATTTCGCCGATTTCCGGGTTGAAGTAATCGCGGATGGCGCGAACGACCAGACTGCTTTCCAGATAGATCAGGGAGGGCGCTTTTTCAGCGTTTGCAGCGCCTTCAATGGCATCCCACAATTGCTTGAGGTAATTCAGATCCCACTGTAATTCTTCCTGGCTGCGCCCGATGCCGGCCGTACGGGCGATGATGCTCATGCCGGCCGGGACTTCAACATGCGACAGTACTTCGCGCAGTTCGCTGCGGTCGTCACCTTCGATGCGGCGCGAGACACCGCCGCCGTGCGGGTTGTTCGGCATCAGGACTGTGTAACGGCCTGCCAGGCTGATGTAAGTGGTGAGGGCTGCGCCCTTGTTGCCACGCTCGTCCTTTTCTACCTGGACTAGCAGTTCCTGGCCTTCCTTGAGTGCCTCGCGGATGCCCGAGCGGCTGGTTGTGCCGGGTTGATAATATTCCGGTGATACTTCCTTGAAGGGTAAAAATCCGTGGCGGGTGCCGCCGTACTCGACAAAACAGGCTTCGAGGCTGGGCTCGATACGGGTGATGACGGCTTTGTAGATGTTGCTTTTGCGTTGTTCCTTGCCGGCGGTTTCAATGTCGAGGTCGATCAGTTTCTGACCGTCGACAATGGCGACGCGGAGTTCTTCCGGCTGCGTCGCATTGAATAGCATGCGTTTCATTTAAGGTCCCCCGCGCTCTGACACGGGCAAGACCAAGCTACACGCTTCAGGCGTGTCGGAGGCAATCAGGCACGAATTGGGTAGGTGTCCGGTTGATCAAATCGTTTCTCGTTCAGTAGCTTGGTAAAAAAATTCAAAAGTGGCGCCTCACAGGCGCGTCACAAAAAAATCCACAGGTGCTTTGAGCGCGTATTTCAATTACCATCACTGCTTGGTACCGGTGAGTGTGTTAACCGGGCGGGCGTCTGCTTCGCAAGCGGCCTGACAGGCCAGCATCGTTTGCAGCAGGACATCGTGTCCTGTTTTGCGAAGGCGCACACGCGAGCGGCGAAGTATATTCAATATGAATGGTTTAGGCAAAGAATCTGTAACATTTCTAACGATCGATGAGGCTTCGGCCGGGCAGCGCATCGACAATTTTTTATTCCGTCATCTCAAGGGTGTTCCCAAGAGTCATGTCTATCGCATTCTGCGCGACGGCCAGGTGCGGGTTAACAAGCGCCGTATCGCCCAGACTTATCGTTTGCAGCTTGATGATATTTTGAGAATTCCGCCGGTCAGGGTGGCGGAGAGGGCTGAGCAGGATTTTGTGCCTGCCGCGGAATTTCCGGTGCTTTACGAGGATGACGCCCTCTTGGCGGTGAACAAGCCGGCCGGTACCGCTGTGCATGGGGGGAGTGGCGTGAGTTTCGGCGTGATCGAGCAGTTGCGCCGCGCGCGACCCCAAGCGAAATTTCTGGAACTGGTTCACCGCCTGGACCGGGAAACTTCGGGTGTGTTGCTGGTGGCGAAAAAGCGTTCAGCTTTGACGGGGTTGCACGAGATCATGCGGGAAGGCCAAAGCGACAAGCGCTATTTCACCCTGGTGCCAGGGCAGTGGCTTAACGCGCGCCAGCATGTGAAGCTGCCGTTGCACAAGTTTGATACCCCACAGGGCGAAAAACGGGTAATGGTGCGCGAGGACGGGCAGTCCGCCCATACCATTTTTAATCTGGTGCAACGCTGGGAAGCTTTCAGCCTGCTCGAGGCCGAGCTCAAAACCGGCCGTACCCACCAGATCAGAGTGCACTTGGCGCATCTTGGTTTTCCCATCGCGGGTGATGATAAGTACGGCGACTTCGCACGCAATAAGACGTTGGCCAAGACCGGCTTGAAGCGCATGTTTTTGCACGCGCACTCGATTCGGTTCCGACACCCGTTAACGGGCGAGGAGCTGCTCATCGAGGCGCCCTTGCCGCCGGATTTGCAGGGTTTTTTGGACCGCCTCAATCTTGATAAAAAAGATTAATATGTATTAATAATATTATGAATTAAAACAAAAAAGCACGCATAAGCGTGCTTTTTTGGGTTTTTACTAGTCTAGCGTTTATTGCCGCTATTATGCCCGCGTCCCAGACTGAAGCTCGGGCGATCGCCGCCGCGCTTGCCGCCGGCGGCCGGCCCGCGGTTACCGCCAAAACTACGCTCTTGCGGGCGTGCACCACCGCTACTGCTGGTGCTGGTGCTGGTGCTGCGTTCGGCTTGGCCGTGCCACTGACCGTGACCTTCCTTGCGACCGACATGGCTGTGACGGCTATCCGGAGCGCTATGATGAAAACCGCCCCCGCCGTTGTTGCCATTGCCACTGAATGCACCGCTGCGATTTCCGTTAACGCCGCCGTTTCGACTGCCGGTGCCCTGGCTGCTGCCGAATCCGCCACCGTTGCTTCGGCGCGGCCCATTGTTGCCACGCGGACGGTCTGAGGAGGGGCCTGTGCGCAGTTTGAATTTCGGTTCCAGACCTTCAATCGTGTGCATTTCGATGCGCTGCTCGGTGTAGCGCTCGATGCGTTTCAGTAGCAGTGCGTCCCGGTTGGAGGCGAAGGAGATGGCGATACCGCTGGCACCACCGCGACCGGTCCGGCCGATACGGTGGACGTAGTCTTCGGCGAATTTCGGCAGGTCGAAATTGATGACGTGCGAAATGCCTGGGACGTCGATCCCGCGCGCGGCAACATCGGTGGCAACCAATATACGGAGATTGCCATGACGCAAATTCTGCAGGGTGCGATTGCGTTCGCGCTGGTTCATGTCGCCATGCAAAGCGGCAACGGCATGGCCTTGTGCGGCGAGGCTGTCGGCCAGCGAGTCGGCGTCACGCTTGGTCGCCGTGAAAACCACAGCCTGATTGACGTCGATATCAGTCAAAATATGACTTAACATTTTGTTTTTATGGGCTACATCGTCGGCGAACATCATGCGCTGTTCGATGTTCTCATGCTTGGCTTTAGCCGCAGAAACGCTAATGCGCTTCGGATCTTTCAGCATGCGCGCTGCCATGTTGCCAACGACGCCTTCCAGTGTGGCGGAAAACAGCAGCGTTTGGCGCGTCTTGGGTGTGGCATCGGCGATGCGCTCGACATCTTCGGAAAAACCCATGTCCAGCATGCGGTCTGCTTCATCCAGCACGAGCATTTCCAAACGCGAGAAATCGATGCGGCCGCGTTCGAGATGGTCGATCAGGCGACCGGGTGTGGCAACCAGAATGTCCACAAAGCCGGACAGCAGACGGTTTTGTACCGGGTAGGGCATGCCACCCAGGATGCTGATGACTTTTACGTGCATGTGTTTGCCGTATTTGCTGGCTGCGTCACAAACCTGTTGCGCGAGTTCGCGGGTCGGTGTCAGCACCAGAACACGCGGTCCTTTGCTGCGCACCTGCGACGGCGTTGCCAAACGATTCAGCGCGGGCAGAATGAAAGCGGCAGTTTTTCCGGTTCCGGTTTGGGCCGAAGCCATGAGGTCGTGTCCGGCCATGACTTCCGGAATGGCTTGCGCCTGAACCGGTGTGGGCTGGGTGTAGCCGCTGTCGGCGATGGCCTTCAGAATGGCCGGATTAAGATTTAATGATTCAAATGACATATTGCTTCCTTATTGATCAAGGTAAGCGCAGGCGCAAAACAATGCCCATAGCAGGGCATGAGGATTAACCGGCGCATAAAACATCGTCGCTAACCGGAAAACCCCGAATGAAAATGTGGAGTTCTGTATAGACAGGTGCGATTGGATTCGCACGAGAGGCGGGTCAGAAAACGATGAACAAAATGCCGCAGCGTTTGCGGCAAGGCGCGCATTATACGGATAGGCGACAGAATAGCCAGCGATATTTTTTGGACGTTTCAGGCTTGAAAATTTACCCGTCCGCCCCAAACTGCCGATTCAGGTTTTTTCATTGTTATCAAGGGAGTCAAGATGTCCGATACGAGCACACGCGAAACGCTGGGGTTTCAGACCGAAGTCAAACAACTGCTGCAACTGATGATTCATTCGCTGTATTCCAACCGCGAGATATTCCTGCGCGAACTGGTTTCCAACGCTTCCGACGCCTGCGACAAACTGCGTTTTGAGGGCCTGCATAACGATGCTTTATATGAGAACGATTCAGATCTTTCCATCCGCATTGGCTTCGACAAGGACGCGCGCACGCTGACCATCAGCGACAACGGCATCGGTATGAACCGCGACGATGTCATCAACAATCTCGGAACCATCGCCAAATCCGGTACACGCGAGTTTTTTGGCAAGCTTTCCGGCGACCAGCAGAAGGATGCCAACCTCATCGGCCAGTTCGGCGTGGGTTTCTATTCCGCCTTCATCGTGGCCGACAAGGTCACCGTGCTCACTCGCCGCGCGGGCGAGAATGCCGATCAGGGTGTGTCTTGGGAATCGGATGGCGGCGGCGAGTTCTCCATTGAGATGGTTAACAAACCATCTCGTGGCACCGAGATCACCTTGCATTTGCGCGAAGGTCAGGAGGATTTGCTGGCCGGTTACAAGCTGCGCGAGATCGTGCGCAAGTATTCCAATCACATCGTCCAGCCTATTCTGATGAAGAAGGAAGAATGGAAGGATGGTGAGCAGCATCTGACGGATGAAAACGAAACGGTGAATCAGGCTACCGCGCTGTGGACGCAATCCAAAAACGACATTACCGAAGAGCAATACAAGGAATTCTATAAGCACGTTGGCCACGACTACGACGACCCGCTGGCCTGGAGCCATGCCCGCGTCGAGGGTCGCCAAGAGTACACGCAACTGCTTTACGTCCCCAAACACGCGCCGTTTGACCTGTGGGATCGCAACGCCCGCCACGGCATCAAGCTCTACGTGCGCCGCGTGTTCATTATGGACGACGCCGAGCAACTGATGCCGCTTTACCTGCGCTTCGTGCGCGGCGTGGTTGATTCTGCCGACCTGCCGCTCAACGTCTCTCGCGAGATTTTGCAGGAATCCAAAGACATCGAAGCTATCCGCAAGGGTTGTACCGGCAAGGTGCTGGGCCTGCTCGCCGACATGGCCGAGAAGGAATCCGAGAAGTACGCCATCTTTTGGACAGAGTTCGGCAAGGTGCTGAAAGAGGGCGTGGGCGAAGATTTCGCCAACAAGGATAAGATCGCCGGTCTGCTGCGTTTCGCTTCCACCCAGGCGGATACGCCGGAAGAAACTGTATCGCTGCAGGATTACATTGGTCGGATGAAGGAAGGTCAGGAAAAGATCTACTACGTCACCGCCGAAACCTTTAATGCAGCAAAGAACAGCCCGCATCTGGAAATCTTCCGCAAGAAGGGCATTGAAGTGTTGCTGCTATCCGACCGCGTGGACGAGTGGGCGCTGGGCTATCTGACCGAGTTCGAAGGTAAACCACTGGCGTCGGTCGCCAAGGGCGGTCTGGATTTGGGCAAGCTGGAAGACGAAGCCGAAAAGCAGGCGCAGGAAAAAGAGGCGGACGAATTCAAGGACTTGACCGAAAAGATCAAAGCCAGCCTCGGCGAACGCGTCAAAGCAGTGCGCGTCACTCATCGTCTGACGGATAGTCCCGCCTGCCTGGTAGCGGACGAGCATGACATTGGCGGTAATCTGGCGCGCATGCTCAAGGCTGCCGGGCAGCAGGCACCGGCTTCGCAGCCGATTCTGGAAATCAATCCGGCGCATCCGGTCGTGCAGCGGATGCGCGGCGAGGCGGTGCGCTTTGACGACTGGACGGCGGTGCTTTTTGATCAGGCGCTGTTGGCAGAAGGCGGTCAGCTGGACGATCCAGCCACTTTTGTTAAACGCATCAATCAGTTGATGATGGAAATGCAACATTAATGCGAGCACCTGTCCGGGCGTCTTTTCGTACAGCCCGGACAGGTAACTCCCCGTTGGCTGTGCTAAACTGCGCGCCCTTTAAATTTAGCAAGGTTGCACCTCATGTCCCGCGCACTTCGTAACATCGCCATCATCGCTCACGTTGACCACGGCAAGACCACGCTGGTCGACCAGTTGCTGCGTCAATCCGGCACATTCCGCGACAATCAGAAAGTCGACGAGCGGGTGATGGACAGCAACGATCTGGAAAAAGAGCGCGGCATCACTATTCTGGCCAAGAATACCGCCATCGATTACGAGGGTACCCACATCAATATCGTTGATACGCCGGGCCACGCCGATTTCGGTGGCGAGGTGGAGCGCGTGCTGGGGATGGTGGACGGCGTGCTGCTGCTGGTCGATGCGGTTGAAGGCCCGATGCCGCAGACCCGTTTCGTGACCAAGAAGGCGCTGGGTTTGGGGCTCAAGCCGATTGTGGTGATTAACAAGGTGGACCGGCCGGGCGCGCGTCCGGATTGGGTCGTCGATCAGACCTTCGATTTGTTCGACAAACTGGGCGCAACGGACGAGCAGCTGGATTTCCCGATTATTTATGCGTCCGGCCTGAATGGCTGGGCCTGTATGGATTTAAAAGATGCACCTTCGAATGGTGGTGGCGCTTCCGATATGCGGCCGTTGTTCGAGACAGTGCTGGCGCATGTGCCAACGCCGCCGGGTAGCGTCGACGCACCGTTGCAATTGCAACTCGCCGCGCTGGACTACTCGACCTTTACCGGTCGCCTAGGGGTTGGACGGGTGCTCAACGGCCGCATCAAACCAGGCCAGCAGGTTGTGGTGATGAACCATGAAAATCAGGTGGGCAGCGGTCGCATCAATCAGGTGCTCGGTTTTCAGGGTTTGGACCGGGTGCCGGTGGACGGTGCCGAGGCGGGCGACATCATTATTATTTCCGGACTCGAAGATATCGGTATCGGCGTGACCATCTGCGACAGGGAAAATCCTGTAGGCCTGCCGATGCTGATGGTGGACGAGCCGACGTTGACCATGGACTTTATGGTGAACACTTCGCCACTGGCCGGGACCGAAGGCAAATTCGTGACTAGCCGCCAGATCCGGGATCGTCTGACCAAGGAGCTGCTGACTAACGTTGCATTGCGTGTTGAAGACACGGCGGATGCTGACATCTTCCGCGTTTCCGGCCGGGGAGAGCTGCACCTCACCATTCTGCTGGAAAATATGCGCCGCGAAGGTTTTGAGATGGCGGTGGCCAAGCCTCGCGTGGTGTACAAGGAAATCAACGGTGAAAAGTGCGAGCCCTACGAGAATCTGACCATCGATCTGGAAGATGGTCATCAAGGCACGATCATGGAAGAAATCGGTCGCCGTCGCGGTGAACTGACTAATATGGAATCCGACGGCATGGGGCGCACCCGGCTGGAATACCATATTCCGGCGCGCGGTTTGATCGGCTTCCAGTCCGATTTTATGACCATGACGCGTGGTACGGGGCTGATGAGTCACGTGTTCGATGATTACGGTCCCATCAAGGCTGACCTGCCGGGTCGTCACAATGGTGTGCTGATTTCCCAGGAAGATGGTGAGGCGGTGGCCTATGCCTTGTGGAATCTGGAAGACCGCGGTCGCATGTTCGTATCGCCCGGCGACAAGTTATACGAAGGAATGATCATTGGTATTCACAGTCGCGACAACGATCTGGTCGTCAACCCGATCAAGGGTAAAAAGCTTACCAACGTGCGCGCATCCGGGACGGACGAGGCGGTGCGCCTGACCCCCCCGGTACGATTGACGCTGGAATCTGCGGTAGAGTTCATCGATGACGACGAGCTGGTTGAATTGACGCCAAAGTCGATCCGCATCCGCAAACGTTATCTGAAAGAACATGAGCGCAAGCGTGCGACCCGTTCTGAATAGATATGGTTATAAAATTTTGGCGGGGGTAGAATCCGGCCATAAATTATTAAGGAGACTTACGATGAAAAAATCCCTGTTGAGTGTTTCAATTGGCGCCGCATTGATTGCAGGTACCGCGGTAGCCGGCGAATTTGACGGCGGCTGGCTGGGTGCCAAAGTTGGATCGAACCAGTCCAGCGTGACGGGTTACGACAGCAAAAGAGCAACCACTTATGGAATTGAAGCTGGTTATAACTGGAATATGGGCGGTTATCTGCTGGGTGTGGATGGCTTTGCCGATTCCACCAGCAAGGCCAGCCATAATCCGGCGCCTTATAGTTATGGCAGCAGCGCCTATGGTCTGGATATGAAGCTGGGTATTGACGCGGGGAATTGGTTGCCCTACGCCAAGCTGGGTTACGCGCGGACCGACGGTAACGGGGATGCCGGTGCTATTGGTGGTAGTGACGTTCACCTCGGTCTGGGCGTCGAATACAAACTTGCGCCGAACTGGAGTTTGGCCGGTGAATACGCCAATTCCAGCGCCAAGACCGGCGGATTGAAACTGAATAATAATAATCTGACCCTGGGGTTGAATTATTACTTCGGCAAGCCGGCAGCTCCCGCGCCGGTCGTCGCTGAGGAAGCGCCCAAGCCGGCTCCGCTGGCGGCTCCTGCACCCGCGCCGGTGAAAGAAACCTGGAAGACCTTGCTGGAAGAAAAGCCGGTGCAAATTGAAGGCGCGAATTTTGATACCAATTCTGCCCAGCTGCGCAAGACGGCTTTTCCGAAGCTGGATGACGTAGTCAGCTTCGCGGCCAAATATCCCGAAGCCAAGCTTGATGTGAGCGGCCATACGGATAGCCGTGGCAGCAAGGCATACAATCAGAAACTTTCGGAGCGCCGTGCCGCTGCCGTCAAGGCTTATCTTGTTGGGAAAGGCGTTGCCGCAGCGCGGATTGGCATCAAGGGATATGGCTTTGATCAGCCCATGGCCGACAATAAGACGGCCGAAGGCCGGGCGAAAAATCGTCGTGTGGAGATTCGTTCCAGCATGAAGATAGAGACCCGCGTGCGTGTTGTTGAATGATGCGGTGAGTTGACAGGAAGCGGGCCTGCGCGCCCGCTTTTTTATTGTCTGACGGGAATTGCAACCAACTGAAGCGATACCATGAAAATTGCAGTGGCTCAGGTAAATAGTGTTGTCGGTGATTTGGCTGGAAATGCAGCCAAAATTTTCCAGCGCGCGGAAGAGGCAAAGCGTGCCGGCGCAACGCTGCTGTTAACGCCCGAACTGAGTTTGTGTGGCTATCCTCCCGAGGATTTGTTGTTGCGCGACGGCTTCAACCAGGCTTGCGATCAGGCTTTACAGACGCTGGCATCGCAGCTTTCGGGCATCACGGTGATCGTCGGTCATCCGCATGAATTGGCGGGACATCGCTATAACGCCGCCTCTGTTTTGCGTGATGGCCATGTCGTCGCGATTTATCACAAACACGTCTTGCCCAATTACGCCGTATTCGACGAGCAGCGCTATTTCGATGTGGGTTCGGCGCCCTGTGTATTCGAACATGAGGGAGTGCGCTTTGGTCTGAACATCTGTGCCGATGTCTGGGCGCCGGCAGCGATGCGCGACGCGCGTGAAGCGGGTGCGGAAGTCGTGCTGGTGCTCAATGCGTCACCTTATGCCATGCAGAAACAGGCGGGCCGTTACCGCACCTTGCGGGAGCGTATTCAGGAAAACGGTTTGCCGGTGGTGTATGCCAATCTGGTGGGTGGACAGGACGAGCTGGTTTTCGATGGTGGTTCATTCGCAATGAATGCCGATGGGACTTTGGTCGCACTGGCGCCGCGTTTTGAGGAAGCGCTGCTGCCGGTCGAAATCGGGGAGAGTCTGTCACTATCCGGGCCGCAGGCCCCGGCATTGACGGAAGAGGCTGAAGTCTATGGTGCGCTTTGTCTGGGTGTGCGAGATTACATCGGCAAGAATGGATTCCCGGGCGTGTTGCTCGGTTTGTCCGGCGGGATTGATTCTGCGTTGACGCTTGCCGTGGCAGTCGATGCCTTGGGAGCGGATAAGGTGCGTGCAGTCATGATGCCATCTCCTTATACGGCGCAGATCAGTCTGGATGACTCGCGGGAAATGGTGCGTATCCTCGGCGTGCGCTATGACGAGCTGTCAATCGAACCGATTTTTCAGAGCTATCTGGACGGTTTGCATGCCGAGCTGGCCGGGCAGGTCCCGGACACGACCGAGGAAAACTTGCAGGCGCGGATTCGCGGCAATCTGCTGATGGCGCTCTCCAACAAATTTGGCGCGCTGGTACTGACGACCGGAAACAAATCCGAAATGACGGTGGGTTACGCCACGCTCTATGGCGACATGGCGGGTGGGTTCGCCGTGCTTAAGGATGTGAGCAAACTGCTGGTTTATCGTCTGGCACGTTATCGCAACAGTCTCGGACGCGTGATTCCGGAGCGCATCATTACCCGTCCGCCGAGTGCCGAACTGCGCCCGGATCAGACGGATCAGGACAGCCTGCCGGCCTACGAGGTGCTGGACGCCATCATGGCCTGTTATGTGGAGCAGAATCTGTCGGTCGGGCAGATTGTCGCGCGCGGTTACGCCGAAGCGGATGTGCGCCGGGTGGTGCGTCTGATCCGGATCAGTGAATACAAACGGCGCCAGTCGGCAGTCGGTGTTCGCATTACCGAGCGCAGCTATGGCAAGGACTGGCGCTATCCCATTACCGCAAAATATCAGGACGCTTTCTGAGCGGCGCTCGCCATCAATTATTTGGCCGATACGGGCTATCCAACCGCTTTGCCTTTTGCTACAATGCGCGCCGTTTCAGATGGGCCTTGAGCCCGTTTTTTATTTGTGGGTCCGAAAATGGATGCGATCAAACTGATTGAAACTACGGTCAATGGTCTGGGCTATGAGCTGGTCGATTTCGAGCAGGCCGGCGGCGGACTGCTGCGCGTTTTTATCGACAAGCCGGAAGGTATTTCGGTGGATGACTGCCAGCTTGTCAGCAATCAACTCACACGGCTGTTCATGGTTGAAAACGTCGATTACGACCGGCTTGAGGTTTCCTCGCCGGGGTTGGATCGGCCGCTGAAAAAGCCGTCCGACTTCGAGCGATTTGTCGGAGAAAAGGCGCAGATCCGGCTGCGTTTGCCGTTGAACGGACGAAAGAATTTTGTGGGGGTGCTCGGCCCGCTGCACGAAGGCGTGCTGGAGCTGGATGTAGATGGTGGCAAGGTGGCGATTGAATTGTCCAATGTGGACAAGGCCCGCCTGGTGCCGGTTTTTTGATTGATAAGGATGGTCCCCGGGGACTGAATATTTGCAGGAGAGCGGAATGAGTCGTGAGATTTTGTTGTTGGTCGATGCGTTGTCGCGCGAGAAGAATGTGGACAAGGACGTAGTGTTTGGCGCGCTGGAGTCAGCTTTGGCCTCCGCGACCAAGAAGCGTTTCGACAGCGAGTCGGATGTGCGCGTGTCTATCGACCGCAATACCGGTGAATACGAATCCTTCCGCTGCTGGGAGGTCATGGATGACGAGACCTTCGAGACGCCTGATCTCCATATCAAGCTTGAGGAAGCGCAAAAACGCAATCCGGAAATTCAGCTCGGTGAATTCATCGAGGAGCCCCTCGAGAACGTGGATTTTGGACGTATCGGCGCGCAGGCTGCCAAGCAGGTGATTTTCCAGAAAATTCGCGATGCCGAGCGTGAGCAGGTGCTGAGCGATTTCATGGAGCGTAAGGAGCATTTGGTTTCCGGCACGGTGAAGCGTTTGGAACGCGGCAATGCCATTATCGAATTCGGAAAAATCGAAGCGCTGCTGCCCCGCGAACAAATGATCCCCAAGGAAAATCTGCGCGTGGGGGATCGCGTGAAGGCGCATCTGTTGCGTGTGGATCGCGGTACCCGCGGCCCGCAAGTCATTTTGTCGCGCACCTCGAATGATCTGCTGAAGAAACTGTTTGAATTGGAAGTGCCGGAAATCGAGGAGAAGCTGCTGGATATCTTGAGTGCTGCCCGTGATCCGGGGTCGCGCGCGAAGATTGCCGTCCTGTCACATGATGCGCGGATCGATCCGATTGGCACTTGTGTCGGAATGCGCGGTTCGCGAGTGCAGGGCGTGACCAACGAGTTGGGCGGTGAGCGTGTGGACATCATTCTGTGGTCGGAGGATCCGGCAACTTATGTGATTAATGCGCTGGCCCCGGCCGAAGTCAGCAGCATTGTGGTGGATGAAGAAAAACACAGCATGGATGTGGTTGTTGAGGAAGAAAACCTTGCGCAGGCCATTGGTCGCGGCGGTCAGAACGTCCGTCTGGCCAGCGAATTGACCGGCTGGGAGCTGAACATCATGACCGTCGAGCAGTCGAGCGAGAAGCATGCCGAAGAGTTCGAGAAGATTCGCGGGCTGTTCATAGCAAAACTTGATGTTGATGAAGAAGTTGCCGACATCCTGGTGCAGGAAGGCTTCAATACGCTGGAGGAAGTGGCTTATGTGCCGCTCGAAGAAATGCTGGAGATCGAATCCTTCGACGAGGCGACGATCAATGAGCTGCGCAGTCGTGCCCGTAACTCTTTGCTGACAGCTGCGATTGCGAGCGAGGAAAAGGTCGAGCATGGCATCGAGGATCTGATGAAACTCGAAGGTATGGACGAACAAACCGCGCGCCAGCTGGCTTCCAGAGGTGTGGCGACGCAGGAAGATTTGGCCGATCTGGATGGCGACGAGCTGGTCGAAATGACTGGCATGGACAACGATCGCGCAAATGCGCTGATCATGACGGCACGTGCTCCCTGGTTTGTCTGAGGAGCGGGTTATAGAGGTTTGAAATGGGAAAAATGAATGTAGCGCAATTTGCGGTAGAGTTGGGCTTGCCGCTCGCTTTGTTGCTTGATCAGTTCAAAGCAGCTGGACTGGATAAGTCGGGGGAGACGGATCCGGTATCCGAAGCCGACAAGGCACGGTTGCTCGAGCATTTGCGCCAATCGCATGGCGCGGAAAAGCCGGCGAAGAAAATTACGCTGACCCGTCGCGAAACCACCGAGATCAAGAAAGCTGATAGCTCGGGGCGCGCTCGCACCATCCAGGTGGAAGTGCGCAAACGCCGCGTGCTGGCGCCAGCAGCGCCGACGCCCGAACTTGCGGAGCCGGCGGCCGCCAAGGTTGAAGTTACCACTGTGCTGAACGAACAGGAATTGGCTGTGCGCGAGGAAGAAGCGCGCCTGGCCGCCGAACTGGCCGCCCGTCAGGCCGCCGAAGTGCAAGCCAAACAGGAAGAGCGGAAACGTAAAGTTACGAAGGTCGAACTCGAAGCTGAAGCACGCAAAAAAGCCGAGGATGAAGCAGTCGCGGCTCAGGCTGCAGCCGCAGAGGCAGCCAAAGCAGCGACAACTACAGCTGCCGCAGCACCGGTTGAGGGAACGCTGCACAAGCCGGCACTTAAACCGGGCGACAAGGTTGAGCGCCCGGTGAAAAAAGCCAAGCCGGCTGCAGACAGCCCTTGGGACGACAAGGGCCACAAAAAACGTGTTCCGGCCAAGCCCGCCGAAAAAGGGCGCACCTGGTCCGCGCCTGTGCGTTCCCCCCGGCACGATAAACATAGCAAACAGGTAGAGCCCTCACACGCTTTTTCCCTGCCGACAGAGCCCATGGTCCGGGAGATATCTGTTCCTGAAACCATTACTGTGGCTGAGCTTGCACAAAAGATGGCCGTCAAGGCGACAGAGGTGATTAAAGCCCTGATGAAATTGGGCTCCATGGTCACCATCAACCAGGTGCTGGACCAGGAAACTGCCATGATTCTGGTTGAAGAGATGGGGCACCTGGCCAAAGCCGCCAAAGTTGATGATCCCGATGCCTTCCTCAGCGAGGAAGGTGAGACGGTTGATGTGGCACTGGAGCCGCGTGCCCCGGTGGTGACTGTGATGGGTCACGTCGATCACGGCAAGACCTCTTTGCTGGACTATATTCGTCGTACACGTGTCGCTTCAGGCGAAGCAGGTGGAATCACCCAGCACATCGGTGCCTACCACGTGGATACTCCGCGCGGGATGGTAACCTTCCTGGATACGCCAGGCCACGAAGCGTTTACCGCGATGCGGGCGCGGGGTGCCAAGGCCACGGATATCGTGATTCTTGTCGTCGCGGCCGATGATGGCGTGATGCCGCAGACCCGTGAGGCTATTAGCCATGCGCGCGCCGGGAACGTTCCCGTCGTGGTGGCTGTGACCAAGATCGACAAGCCCGATGCCAATAGCGAGCGCGTCAAGCAGGAGCTGGTGGCCGAGGGTGTTGTGCCGGAAGATTGGGGTGGGGATGCCATGTTTGTGGAAATCTCTTCCAAGACAGGCCAAGGCATCGACCAATTGCTGGAAGGTGTCTTGCTGCAGGCCGAAGTGCTGGAGCTCAAGGCGCCGCGTCAGGCCAATGCCAAGGGGCTGGTGATCGAAGCGCGTCTCGATAAGGGCAAGGGCCCGGTCGCAACGGTGCTGGTGCAATCCGGTACGTTGAAGCGCGGAGATTCCGTGCTGGTGGGCTCGGTCTACGGCCGTGTGCGCGCCATGCTGGACGAAAACGGAAAGTCGGTGGAATCCGCCGGGCCGTCGATTCCGGTGGAAATTCAGGGTTTGTCCGAAGTGCCCGCGGCCGGCGAGGAATTGCTGGTATTGAGCGACGAAAAACGTGCCCGTGAAATTGCGCTGTTCCGTCAGGGTAAATATCGTGGCGTGAAGCTGGCGAAGCAGCAGGCGGCAAAGCTGGAAAACATGTTTGACCAGATGGCTGAAGGTGAAGTCAGCTCGTTGTCGCTGATCGTCAAATCCGATGTTCAGGGTTCCTCCGAGGCGATAGCTCATGCGCTGCAAAAACTTTCCACCAGCGAGGTGAAGGTTAATCTGGTCCACAACGGAGTCGGGGCGATTACCGAGTCCGATATCAATTTGGCGCTGGCCTCCAAGGCAATCGTGATTGGCTTTAATACCCGTGCCGATGCGGCTGCCCGCAAGCTTGCCGAAAGCAGTGGCGTGGATATTCGCTACTACAACATCATTTACGCCATGGTCGACGAGATCAAGGCCGCGATGTCCGGCATGCTGGCGCCGGAGAAGAAGGAAAGCGTCATCGGTATGGTCGAAATTCGCCAGGTGTTCCATGTTTCCAAGGTGGGTACCATCGCCGGTTGTTACGTACTGGAAGGGCTTGTCCGCCGCGGCTCGCGTGCGCGTGTGTTGCGCAACGAGGTGGTGATTCACGATGGCGAGCTGGATTCGCTCAAACGCTTCAAGGACGACGTGAAGGAAGTGAAGTCCAACTTCGAGTGCGGTCTTTCGATGAAAGGTTTTAACGACCTTGAAGTGGGCGACAAGCTCGAAATTTACGAAATTGTTGAAGTGGCGCGCGCCCTGCAATGACGGGATTCTCCAGAACCGACAGGGTAGCGCAGCAAATCCAGCGCGAGCTGGCCGAACTGGTTCGGCTGGAGATCAACGACCCGCGCGTAAAGCTGCTGACTATCACCGGTGTGGAAGTGGCGAACGATTATTCGCACGCCAAAGTGTTTTTTACCCGGCTGGACGGTAAGCAAGCCGAAGCGCAGCAGGGATTGGAACGCGCCGGCGGTTTTTTGCGCAGCAAACTGGCGCACAGCCTGAAGTTGCGCATCATGCCGCAGCTGCATTTCGTTTACGATGCGTCGGTGGAGCGCGGCAGCCGTCTGTCGCAACTGATTGACCAAGCGGTCGCACAGGACCGCGAGAACGACAGCGAATCCTGAATTGAAGCGCCGCAGCTATCGTCCGCTCGATGGCGTGCTGTTGTTCGACAAGCCGCTTGAACTCAGTTCCAACACGGCGCTGCAAAAAGTCCGCTCACTTTATCAGGCCGAGAAAGCCGGTCATACCGGTACGCTGGATCCTTTGGCGACTGGACTGTTGCCTATCTGCTTCGGTGAGGCGACCAAATTTTCCACAGCCTTGCTGGATGCTGACAAAAGTTATCGCGCCACCTTGCGTCTTGGGCAAAAAACAAGCAGCGGGGATGCTGAAGGCGAGGTGATTGAAACGCGTCCGGTTAAGGTTACGCCGGATCAGGTGGCATCCGTACTCTCTGCTTTTCTCGGTGAAATCAGTCAGCTGCCGCCGATGCACAGCGCCCTGAAATTTCAGGGCAAACCGCTGTATGAATATATCCGCAAGGGCGAAACCGTTGAACGCGAAGCGCGACAAATTACGATCCATCGTTTGGTTCTGGAGCGCCTTGAAGGTGTTCAGCTGGATATTTTTGTGCATTGCAGCAAAGGAACCTACGTGCGTACGCTGGCGGAAGATATCGGCGAAGCCTTGGGTTGCGGCGCGCACCTGATTGCCTTGCGCCGTACCGGTATCGCGCATTTCAATCTTGAAGATGCTTGCGATTTGGCCTCCCTGCAGGCTATGGATGCCGACGCGCGGGGTGCGCGCCTGTTGCCGATTGAATCGCTGATGCCCGGCCTACCGGAATTGTTGCTGGATGATGTGGCCGTTAAGCGGCTGGGACAGGGGCAACGGCTGGCCCTTGATACGGGTTTACCGAGCGGTAAAGTCATTCTGCGAGGTGCGCAGGGCTTTGTGGGGACCGGTTTGCTGGAGGGGCGTCGCCTCAGCCCGGACAGGCTCTTGTCGCGTGTAGCGAAGCAGGCGGCACAACCGGAAAATCCTGCTTGAGTAAACATGGAGTTAAAGGGTAGAATGCCGCACTTTTTTTAGGAGAGTAGAGAGACATGGCAATTACAACTGCGCAAAAAGCGCAAATCGTGACTGATTATCAACGCGGCCAGAGCGACACCGGTTCTCCGGAAGTGCAAGTGGCGCTGATGACTGCCCGCATCAATGACCTGACTGGGCATTTCAAGAATAATGCCAAGGATCATCATTCCCGTCGTGGCCTGCTGCGTCTGGTGAGCCGCCGTCGCAAGTTGCTGGATTACCTCAAGAGCAAGGATGACGCGGCGTACCGTACGCTGATTCAGCGTCTCGAGATTCGCAAATAAAAGGTTTTAACAGGCGGGTCGCTTAGGCGGCCCGTGTTGTTTTGTCTGCCCAATTTGCGCGATTCCTGCCGGGTCGCGCCATTTTCCAAGGGGATTATCTTGAGTCATTACAAAAAAACACTGGCCTATGGCCAACATCAACTCACGCTGGAAACGGGTGAAATTGCCCGTCAGGCCAGCGGCGCTGTTATGGTCAGCTTGGACGATACCGTGGTGCTGGTTACCGTGGTCGGTAAAAAGGACGCCAAGCCTGATCAGGACTTTTTCCCGCTGACCGTGGATTATCAGGAAAAAACCTACGCAGCCGGCAAGATTCCGGGCGGATTCTTTAAACGCGAGGGGCGTCCCAGCGAGAAAGAGATTCTCACTAGCCGTCTGATCGACCGTCCGTTGCGTCCGCTGTTTCCGGAAGGGTTCTACAACGAAGTGCAAATCGTGGCGACCGTGATGTCGTCCGACAGCGAAATCGATTCCGATATTCCGGCCATGATCGGCGCGTCTGCCGCATTGGCGATTTCCGGCATTCCGTTTGATGGTCCGATTGGTGCGGCTCGTGTAGGCTATGCCAACGGCCAGTATTTGCTGAACCCGACAGCCAGCGAACTGAAAACTTCGCAACTGGATCTGGTGGTGGCGGGGACTGATCGTGCCGTGCTGATGGTTGAATCCGAAGCGCAGCAACTGTCCGAAGAGGTAATGCTGGGTGCCGTGGTGTTTGGCCATGAGCAGATGCAGGCGGTGATCGCTGCCATCAACGAAATGGCCGATGCCGTGGCGCAGGATGCGTGGAATTGGACGCCGCCCGCCAAGGATGAGGCGCTGATTGCGCGTATCAGTGAATTGGCAGAGACAGAATTGAAAGCGGCGTACGCTATTCGCTCCAAGCAGGCACGAGTCGACGCACTCAATAGTATTCTGGACAAGGTGCTGGAGGCTGTGGTGACGGCGGAAACGACGTCTTCGCAAAAAAATCAGATCAAGGATATTTTCAGTGCGCTGGAAGCCAAAATCGTACGCGGTCAGATTCTGAGCGGTGAGCCGCGCATTGACGGTCGTGATACCCGCACCGTGCGTCCGATAACGATCCGCAATGGCGTTTTGCCGCGTGTTCACGGCTCGGCACTGTTTACCCGCGGTGAAACCCAGGCGATTGTGGTCGCAACGCTGGGCAGCATGCGTGACGCGCAAATCATTGATGCGTTGCAGGGCGAATACACGGACCGCTTCATGTTGCATTACAACTTCCCGCCATATTCCACAGGCGAGACGGGTCGCGTTGGTAGCCCCAAACGTCGTGAAATTGGTCACGGCCGACTGGCCAAACGTGCGTTGGTCGCAGTGTTGCCCAACGAGGAGGATTTTGGCTACGCGGTTCGCGTGGTGTCGGAAATTACCGAATCCAACGGCTCCAGCTCGATGGCTTCGGTATGCGGCGGTTGTCTCTCCCTGCTGGATGCGGGCGTGCCGCTGAAAGCGCATGTGGCCGGTATCGCCATGGGTTTGATCAAGGACGGTAACCGCTTTGCGGTGCTGACCGACATTCTTGGCGATGAGGATCACCTCGGCGATATGGACTTCAAGGTGGCGGGGAGTGAGACGGGTGTGACCGCGCTGCAGATGGACATCAAGATTAACGGTATTACCAAGGATATTATGCAGGCAGCATTAAGCCAGGCGCGTGAAGGCCGTATGCATATTCTGGGTTTGATGAAGCAGTCGATGCCATCCGCGCGCAGCGAGGTTTCTGAATTTGCGCCGCGCATGATCAAGATGAAGATCAATCCCGAGAAGATCCGTGACGTGATCGGCAAAGGCGGTTCGGTGATCCGCGCGCTTACCGAGGAAACCGGTACGACGATTGATATCGATGACGAGGGTAATATCACGATCGCCTGCGTGAGCGGTGAAGCCGGTTTGGCTGCGCAGAAGCGTATCGAAGATATCGTGGCAGAGGTCGAGGTCGGCAAAATCTACGAAGGCCCGGTCGTTAAGCTGCTGGATTTTGGTGCATTGGTCAACGTGTTGCCGGGCAAGGATGGCTTGCTGCATATATCGCAGATCGCCCACGAGCGTGTGAATGCCGTGTCCGATCATCTGAAAGAAGGCCAGATCGTGAAGGTCAAAGTGCTGGAAGTCGATGACAAGGGACGTATGAAGCTGAGCATGAAGGCGCTGCAACCCGCGCCGGAAAAGGCTCCGGCAGCTGAATAAGCTGTTGTTCCGGATGTGAAAAAGCCCCGCGATGCGGGGCTTTTTCATTGTAGGAGCATTGGGCTTATTTTGCGACTTGGCGTTCGCGAATCTCGTCGAGCGTCTTGCAGTCGATACAGAGGGTGGCAGTGGGGCGAGCTTCAAGACGGTTCAGGCCAATCTCGATGCCGCAATTATCACAGTAGCCATAGTCTCCAGAATCGATTCGAGCCAGCATCTTGTCGATGTTCTTGATCAACTTGCGTTCACGGTCGCGGTTGCGCAGCTCCAAGCTGATGTCCGATTCCTGTGTCGCGCGGTCGTTGGGATCTGCAAACAGTGTGGCTTCATCCTGCATGGCGTGTACCGTGCGGTCGATGTCCTCGCTGAGTTCGGCCTTCAGGCCGTTTAGTATCTGGCGGAAATGGTCCAGTTGCGCCGGGCTCATGTAGGGCTCGCCCTTTTTGGGCTTGTAGGCGGTAGCGTGTTGCGACTTCTGCGGCATGCTTTGTTCTCCAACAAAAAATCAAGTTTGCCTTAATACCAGAAAGACGGCGGGCGGGCAACTGTCTTGCTAGTGCGCGAGCAGAAGAAACAGGGTCGGACGCTTGTGTAACTTGGGGGCTGGGCGGTTGCGCCACTGGCCGACCGTACGAGTTTCAATCAGTTCATCAGCAACGGTCAGATTGCTGGCGATGCACAGTTCTGTGTCCGGCCGGCATTTCGCCAGCAGCGCCTGAAATAACTTTTCGTTGCGATAAGGGGTTTCGATGAAAAACTGGGTTTGCCGCCGTTTGGCGGACTCGGCCTCGAGCTGTCCGACACGTTGTGATCTTTCCGGTTCGGCAACGGGCAGATAGCCGTGGAATGCGAAGCATTGCCCATTCAGGCCGGAGGCCATGAGTGCGAGTAACAGAGAGGACGGCCCGACCAGCGGGACGACACGGATGCCTGACTTGTGGGCAAGATTTACCAAATCGGCGCCGGGATCGGCAATGCCTGGGCAACCGGCTTCGGAAATGATGCCAACGTCCTCGCCCGCCAATAGCGGTGCGAGCAGGGAGGATAAAGCATCGATCGGAGTGTGTTCATTGAGTTCGGCAAAATGCAGCGATTGAACCGGGTGTTCCGGTTTGAGTGCCGACAGGAATTGGCGTGCGGTTTTGGGATGTTCCACTACAAAGTGACGGATGCGCCGGGCAATTGCAATAGTGTGTGCCGGCAGCACTTGTTCGGCGGGGGTGTCGCCCAGCGGGCAAGGAATCAGGTAGAGAATGCCGGACATGATCAGAATGGCGTGATCTGTTCGTTGCGCAACATGTCGCACAGCAAAATTAGCGGCAGGCCAATCAGCGCGTTGGGATCATTCCCGCTCATGCGCTCGATCAGCGCAATGCCCAATCCTTCTGATTTGGCGCTACCTGCGCAATGATAGGGTTGCTCCTTGCGCAGGTAATGTTCAATTTCCTTATCACTGAGCGGACGCAGCGTGACCTGGGTTTCCTCGACGCCGGTTTGTATGTGCCCGGTCCGGCTGTTAAACAGGGCCAAGGCGGTGTAGAACACGGTGGTTTTGCCGCGCATGGCTTGCAGTTGGGCGAAGGCGCGATCGTGGGTCATTGGTTTGCCGAGTTGCTGCCCCTCCAGTAGGGCAACCTGATCGGAGCCGACGATGAGCGCATTTGGATAGATATCGGCAACCGCGCGGGCTTTTTCCTGGGCGAGACGCAGCGAAGTTTCGCGTGCGGATTCCCCGTCGTGCGGGGTTTCATCAACCTCGGGGGCGATGGTTTTAAAGGGGAGTTGTAACCTTTGTAACAGTTCGCGCCGGTAGGCGGAGGTTGAGGCAAGGACAAGCAGCTGAGAATTCAAGATATTTCCAAGGATTTTTGACAGAGTGTGGCGAAAAATATATCATGCGCGCCTCATGTCCGCACGGTCTTTCATCGATACTCAGGATTTCGCCAGAAATCACAGTGAAATCAGGGGTGAACTGCCTGTTTCCGGAATGGAAAGATTGTCCGATCTGCTGGCTGATTCGCAAGGGGGGGTGCGTTATGCCCTGCGCGGAGGCAGCGATAAAGACGGACAGCTTTATCTGGAAGTGGAAATTTCCGGTATTTGCCAGTTGTTGTGCCAGCGTTGTCTGAAAGCTATGGCGTATCCGGTGACGATTGCCAACCGGTTGTTGTTGCAGGTGGAAGACGGGCTGGAGCAGATGGAAGGCGATGACCAGCCGGATAGCATTGCGCCGAATCGTCATCTCGATGTGGCGGCGTTGCTGGAAGACGAGGTGTTGCTGAGCTTGCCGATTGCGCCACGGCATGCAGAAGGCGAGTGCGTTGCGGTTTACCGCCAGGCCGATCAGGGGGGTGAGCGTCATCCTTTTGCCGCGCTGGGACAATTAAAAGTAATTAAATAGTTTTTTCGAGGAGTGGAACATGGCCGTTCAACAGAATAAAAAATCCCCGTCCAAGCGTGGTATGCACCGCGCTCACGACTTCCTGACCAACCCGGCAACGGCGATTGAGCCCACAACCGGTGAGGTTCATCTGCGTCATCACGTCAGCCCAAACGGTTTTTACCGCGGTAAGAAAGTTGCTAAAAGTAAGGGTGAGTAAGTGATAATTGGACGCAGCCGGTCGTTACGGCCGGCTGCGTTTTCTTTTGCCTACCCTTGTGTAATTTCTTAACCGGGGGCATCTGTTGGACGTTACATTAGCCATTGATGCGATGGGCGGTGACCACGGTACGTCGGTCACGGTTCCGGCTGCACTTGATTATCTGAAGCGCTTTCCCGGTGACAGCATCGTCCTCGTCGGTCTTCCAGAGGACATTGAAGCCGAACTGCGCGCCCGTAAGGCGCAGCCTTCCCCGCGATTACGGATTCATCCCGCCAGTGAAGTGGTGGCGATGGACGAGCAACCTCAGTCTGCCCTGCGCGGCAAAAAAGATTCCTCCATGCGCGTCTCGATCAACCTGCTAAAACAGGGTGAGGTGCATGCCTGTGTGAGTGCCGGAAATACGGGAGCGCTGATGGCGACGGCGCGTTACGTGCTCAAAACGCTACCGGGCATTGATCGGCCCGCTATTGCCTCTTATTTGCCGACCCGTGTAGGGCAGATCTGCATGCTGGATCTCGGTGCCAATACCGATTGTACGGCAGAGCATCTGCTGCAATTCGCTCTCATGGGGGCAACGCTGGTCAGTGCGCTTGAGCACAAGGCCAATCCAAGTGTGGGTTTGCTCAATATCGGCAGCGAAGACATCAAGGGTAACGAAGTCGTCAAGCAGGCGGCTGAATTGCTGCGCAATAGTGACCTGAATTTCTACGGCAACGTCGAAGGTACCGATATTTTCAAGGGCACCACAGATGTGGTGGTCTGCGATGGTTTTGTCGGTAACGTGGCGCTCAAGACCACCGAAGGTCTGGCGCAAATGCTGGGCGGTTTTCTGCGCGAAGAGTTCGGTCGCAATCTGTTCAGCAAACTCGCAGCGCTTATTGCCATGCCGGTGCTGAAAGCTTTCAAACGTCGCGTGGATCATCGGCGCTACAATGGCGCCAGTTTCCTGGGGCTGAACGGTATCGTTGTCAAGAGTCACGGCTCCGCCGACGCGTTTGCGTTTGGCTGTGCGATTGAACGGGCTGCCGAGGAGGCGCGGGACAATATGCTGGCCCATATTAGCCAGCATCTCGAAAAATGGCATAGCGATCGGCAGGAAAATCCGCAAGGGGGAGAGGCTTGATGTATTCAAGAATCATCGGTACCGGTAGCTACCTGCCGGCAAAAACGCTGACCAATTATGACCTCGAAAAGAGGGTCGATACGACCCACGAATGGATTTTTACGCGCAGTGGAATTGTCGAGCGGCACATTGCCGCCGAAAATGAGCTGACCAGTGATCTGGCGCTGCAGGCCAGCCAACGTGCCATCGAGGCGGCGGGGATTGCAGCGGACGACATCGATCTGATCATTGTGGCGACGACATCGCCCGACCAAGCCTTTCCAAGTACCGCCTGCGTGTTGCAGGACAAGCTGGGTATTCGCAATGGCGGTCCGGCATTCGATATGCAAGCCGTCTGCGGCGGATTTGTGTACGCCATGAATACCGCGGACATGTATATCCGCGCCGGACAGGCGCGCACGGTGCTGGTGGTGGGCGCCGAAGTGTTGTCGCGCATGCTGGACTGGGAAGACCGTACAACTTGCGTGTTGTTTGGTGATGGTGCGGGTGCGGTGATTTTGCAGGCATCCGAACAGCCGGGCATCCTTGCCAGTAAGCTCCACGCTGATGGCCGGCATCGCCAGATGCTCAAGGCTGACCCGATTATTTCGATGGATGGTCAGGCTGTTTTTAAGTTTGCTGTCAAAGTCTTAAGTGATGTTGTTGAGGAATTGCTGGAAGAGAGTAATCTGTCCGGCGCCGACATCGACTGGCTGGTGCCGCACCAAGCGAACATCCGAATTATCGAGGCAACGGCTAAAAAGCTGGGTCTGGGAATGGAGCACGTGGTGCTCACCGTTTCCCGACATGGCAATACTTCGGCCGCTTCGATTCCGCTGGCGCTGGACGTTGCCGTCAGGGATGGTCGCATCCAAGCCGGTCAAAAAATTCTGATGGAAGCGGTGGGTGGCGGTTTCACCTGGGGTGCAATTCTAATCGAGTGGTAGATCAAACATGACAAAGTTTGCTTTTGTATTTCCCGGTCAAGGGTCACAGTCACGCGGGATGATGAACGGCTATGCCGACTTTCCGGAAGTTCGCAACGCGTTTGCCGAGGCTTCCGATGTGCTGGATCAGGATCTCTGGCAGCTCCTCAATGAAGGCGATGACAGCCAGCTTAACGCTACGATCAACACCCAGCCGCTGATGCTGACTGCCGGCGTTGCGGTTTATCGTGCCTGGGCACAGCATGGCGGCCCGGCACCCGCGCTGATGGCAGGTCACAGTCTGGGAGAGTACACCGCACTGGTGGCCGCGGGCGCGCTGGATTTTGCCGAAGCCTTGCCCCTGGTTCGTTACCGTGCACAGTGCATGCAGGCAGCGGTGCCGGAAGGCGTGGGTGGCATTGCCGCAATTCTTGGTTTGGATGACGAAACCGTGCGCACTGTGTGTGCCGAAGGCGCGCAGGGCGAGGTGCTGGAAGCGGTCAACTTTAACTCACCCGGACAGGTCGTGATTGCCGGTAATCGCGCTGCGGTCGAGCGCGGCATGGAAATCGCCAAAGCCAAAGGTGCCAAGCGCGCGTTGATGTTGCCGATGAGCGTTCCCTCGCATTGCAGTCTGCTTAAGGGCGCTGCGGAAAAGCTGCGGGCTTATCTGGAAAACGTGCAGGTCAGCGCGCCGACAATCCCGGTGTTTCACAACGCCGACGTGGCGGCCTACAGCGATGCGGCCCAAATCAAAGATGCACTGGTTCGCCAGTTGTATTCACCCGTCCGCTGGGTCGAGACTGTGCAGGCTTTTGGCCAGCGGGGCATTACCCATAACGTGGAATGCGCACCGGGCAAAGTATTGGCGGGATTGAACAAACGCATCGACACGAATCAACAGGCGCTGGCCATCAACGACGGCGAAGCGCTGAAAGCGGCTTTGGCCTTACTCGCATAAGGAGCGGAAGATGACACTGCAGGGACAAATTGCATTGGTAACCGGCGCATCGCGCGGTATCGGTCAGGCGGTTGCACTGGAACTCGGAAAGTTGGGCGCTGTCGTGATCGGCACCGCCACCAGCGACAAGGGCGCGCAAGCCATCAGCGCTTATCTGGACGCTGCGGAAATCAAGGGCGCCGGCATGGCCCTGAACGTCAATGATGCCGCCCAGGTTGAGCAGGTGCTGGACAGCGTCCGCAAACAGTTTGGTGAAGTTTCCATTCTCGTCAACAACGCCGGTATTACCCGCGACAATCTGCTTGCGCGCATGAGCGATGAAGAATGGGATGACGTCGTGGCGACGAATCTCAAATCTGTTTTCCGCATGTCCCGCGCCGTATTGCGGGGCATGATGAAGGCGCGTGCCGGCCGCATCATCAACATCTCCTCTGTGGTCGGCAGCATGGGAAATGCGGGGCAGACCAACTACGCCGCCTCCAAGTCGGGCATGGCCGGATTCAGCAAATCGCTGGCGCAGGAAATCGGCAGCCGCAACGTGACGGTCAATTGCGTGGCGCCGGGCTTTATTGATACCGATATGACCCAGGTGCTGGGCGAGGAACAGCGCGCCAAACTGGTGGAACATGTGCCGCTCAAGCGGTTGGGGCAGCCGTCTGAAATTGCCGCTGCCGTTGCTTTCCTGGCGGGCCCCGGTGCAGCCTACATCACGGGCGTGACCCTGCACGTGAATGGCGGCATGTACATGGAGTAGATTTTCGCCGGACGGGAGGTTTTCAGCCCAGCAGTGGCAGCAGCCCGTCCAGCCCCACAAAATTCAGTGCATAGCTCGCCTGTTGTTGCACCACTGGTTTGGCGTGGTAGGCGATGCTGATCCCGGCTGCCGTCATCATTTTCAGATCATTGGCCCCATCGCCCATCGCAATCACCTGTTCCGGTCGCAGGCCTAGAGATTCGCGGGTTTGATTCAGCCAGTCAGCCTTGCCCTGGGCATCCACGATTTTTCCGAGCACCTGGCCCGTCAGCTTGCCGTTCACGATTTCCAAGGTGTTCGAATGGGCAAAATCCAGACCTAGCTGGCGTTTCAGCCGTTCCGTGAACAGCGTAAATCCCCCCGAAACCAGCAGCGTTTTGATGCCTTGTTGGCGAAGGGTAGCCAGCATGATTTCCGCACCCGGATTGAGGCGCAAACGTTCTTCATAAACCCGCGCGAGTGCGCTTTCATCCAACCCGGCCAGCAGGGCAACCCGGCGTTGCAGACTTTCGGAAAAATCGATTTCGCCGCGCATGGCAGCTTCGGTGATTTCAGCGACCTGCGGCTTGATGCCCTGCATATCGGCAATTTCGTCGATGCACTCAATCGTGATCAGGGTTGAATCCATATCCATGACCAGCAGGCCAAAATCACCGATACGGCGATTCGCCGGGACGTAACCGTAATCGATACCGTGTTCGAGGCAATAGTCCGCCACGGCAGAGTCCGGACGGGTTTCACTCAGCCGGTAGCAATTGGGCGACAGGGTCTCAATGGCATCGGCACGGCTGAGTGTGCGGAGTGTGTCGAGGCGGTCATCCGGAATTGCGCGCGGGGATTGAAGTATCAGGTTCATGAGCTGAGTTCTTTGAAGAAATTGGTGAGCGCCAGTACACGCTGGTTCAGGTCGCCATATTTTAACTCGATGCGCAGCTTATCCTGTCCGGCCATTTTTATATGCCGCCGGCTTTGGATCAGGGTGATGATTTTCATCGGGTCGATCGGCGGATCGGGCATGAACTGGATGACGATGGCTTCACCCGAGGCATCCACCTTGCTGATGCCCAGCGGCTTGGCCAGAAGGCGCAGACGGTGACAGTCAAACAGTGCCTGCGTCGGTTCCGGCAACAGGCCGAAGCGATCGATGAGTTCCTGCTGCATATCTTCCAGTTCCTCGCCGCTGGCGCAGTTGGCGAGGCGCTTGTAGATCACCAGACGCTGATGAATGTCGCCGCAATAGTCATTGGGCAGTAGTGCCGGCGTGTGCAGGTTGATCTCGGTGGTGACGCCCAGCGGGTGCGCCATGTCCGGTTCCTTGCCGGACTTGAGCGATTTGATGGCGGCGTTGAGCATGTCGTTGTACAGCGAGAAGCCGATCTCCTGCATTTCGCCGCTTTGCGATTCACCTAGCACTTCGCCCGCACCGCGTATCTCCAGATCGTGCATGGCGAGGTAGAAGCCGCTGCCCAGTTGTTCCATCGCCTGAATCGCTTCCAGGCGTTTCTTCGCCTGTGCGGTGAGACCTTCCTTGTCATTCACCAGCAAATAGGCGTAGGCCTGGTGGTGTGAACGCCCGACGCGGCCGCGCAACTGGTGCAGTTGCGCGAGGCCGAAGCGATCGGCACGGTTCATGATGATGGTGTTCGCAGTCGGCACGTCGATGCCGGTCTCGATGATGGTGGAACAGAGCAAAACGTTGAAGCGCTGGTGGGTGAAGTCACGCATCACCGCTTCCAGTTCGCGTTCGCCCATCTGGCCGTGCGCCATGCGGATGCGCGCCTCGGGCAGCAGCTCGGCCAGCTTCTCCAGCATGTTGGGCATGGTATCCACTTCGTTGTGCAGGAAGTACACCTGCCCGCCGCGCTTGAGTTCGCGCAGTACGGCCTCGCGGATCACGCCCGCGCTGTAGTTGCTAACGAAGGTCTTGATCGACAGGCGACGCTGCGGCGCGGTGGCGATCACCGAGAAGTCGCGCAGCCCTTCCAGCGACATCGCCAGGGTTCTGGGGATGGGCGTGGCGGTCAGTGTCAGCACATCGACTTCGGCACGCAGTGCCTTGAGCCGTTCCTTTTGTTGCACGCCGAAACGGTGTTCCTCGTCGAGGATGACCAAGCCCAGGTTGTGGAACTTCACATCTTTCTGGATCAACTTGTGTGTGCCAATGACGATATCGATCCTGCCATCTGCCAGATCTTTCAGCGCCTGGGAGGTTTCCTTGGCGGATCGGAAGCGCGACAGTTCGGCGACTTTCACCGGGAAATCGGCGAAGCGCGTGGAAAAATTCTGGAAGTGTTGCTCGACCAGCAGCGTGGTCGGCGCGAGTACGGCGACCTGTTTGCCTTCCATCGCCGCGATAAAAGCAGCGCGCAGCGCGACCTCGGTCTTGCCGAAACCCACGTCGCCGCAGATCAGCCGGTCCATCGGCTGTCCCGATTGCAGATCGAGGATCACGGCTTCGATGGCCGCAGCCTGATCGGCAGTTTCCTCGAAGCCAAAACCTTCCGCAAAGGCTTCGTAGTCGTGGTAATTGAGCTTGAACGCATGCCCTTTGCGCAGTGCGCGCTGCGCATACAGGTTGAGCAATTCTGCGGCAGTGTCGCGCACCTGTTTCAATGCGCGCTGCTTGGCCTTATCCCAGGCGCCGCTGCCCAGCTTGTGCAGCGGCGCGGTTTCCGGCGCGCCGCCGCTGTAGCGGCTGATCACATGCAACTGCGAGACGGGAACGTAGAGTTTGGCTTCATCGGCATATTCCAGCAGCAGAAACTCATTGTCGCCTTCGCCCATGTCGAGATTGACCAGACCGTGGTAGCGCGCGATGCCGTGCTGCTCGTGCACCACCGGATCACCCGGTTTGAGCTCGGAAAGATCACGCAGCATACCTTCGACGTTGCTCTTCTTGGCGGTGCGAGAGATGCGCCCGCGCGATTGTGTCGCGTACAGTTCGTTTTCCGTGACGAGCGCGATGCCTTCTTTGGCAAGTATGAAACCGTTGCCCAGCGTTGCCACGGCGAGCATGAATTTCTCTTTGCGGGTCAGAAAGTCGGCGTAGTCTTCGCACAGCACGGGCTCAAGATCATAAGTCTTGAGGTAACCCGCCATGATTTCACGTCGCCCCAGACTGTCGGCGAGCAGCAAAACACGCCCCTTGAAACTGCGCAGGAAATCAGTGAATTTCTGGGTGGGGACTTCGGCGCGGCGATCCACGGCGATGGCTGGCAGGGCGGCGGTCGGGCAGGGGCTGACTGTTGCGCCATCACTTTCGGCGAGCAGATCAACGCGGGCGAAATTCCTGGCCCGAACAAAAAAGTCATCCGCACCCAAAAACAGCTCCCGGGTTTCCAGCAGCGGATGTTGCGGATCGCCGCGCAGCAGCTTGTAACGCGAGGCGGCTTCCTGGGCAAACTGCTGGATCGCGGTATCCACGTCGTGATGCAGACACAGTGTGGCGTTTGCGGGCAAATAATCAAACAGTGTGGCGGTCTGCTCAAAAAACAGCGGCAGATAATACTCAATGCCGGCGGGCGCGATGCCTTTGCTCACATCCTTGTAAATGCGCGATTTTGAAGGATCTCCCTCGAAGCGTTCGCGGAAGTTCTGCCGGAACGTTGCCTGACCTTTCTCATCCAGCGGGAACTCGCGCGCGGGCAGCAGGCGAATCTCGGGCACCGGATACAGCGTACGCTGGCTGTCCACATCGAAGGTGGCAATGGTTTCGATCTCGTCATCGAACAAATCGATGCGATAGGGCAGTTGACTGCCCATTGGGAACAGATCGATGAGACCGCCGCGCACGCAATATTCCCCCGGGCCAAGCACTTGCTGCACATGGCTGTAACCGGCTAGTGTCATCTGCTTGCGCAAAGCTTCCAGATCAAGCGTCTCGCCTTTTTTCAGGAAGAACGTGTAAGCCGCCATATAACTCACCGGTGGCAGCGGGTAGAGCGCGGTCGTCACAGGAACGACCACGACATCGAAAGCCTGCGTGCGAATATGGTGCAGAGTTGCGAGGCGTTCCGAGATCAAATCCTGATGCGGCGAGAAATGATCGTAGGGCAGCGTCTCCCAGTCGGGCAGCAGATGCACCTTCAGTGCGGGTGCGAAAAAGGGAATTTCTTCGGCGAGCCGCTGCGCGTCGAGCGCATTGGCGGTAATCACCAGCAGCGGTGCGCGTTGCCCGGCAAACTGCGCCAGCGCCAGCGCATCGGATGAGCCCTGCAAGCCGGTATAGCGAGGGCGGGCGTGTTTAGACGAGAACAACATTCAGGCAATCCAAAACAAAGGCGCGCATTATAGGCCCAAGCGTTCCGTGATGCCTTCCGGCTGCGGTATATCCGGTCTCCCATGGTATGATTCCGGCCCGGTCTGGGGTGGGGCGATTGCCCGCAAACGGGTACTGCCAGACCGATAAATTCTTAGACCAGTCATCTATCGGAGAGCAAAATCATGCGTCTTGAGTCACTTGCGCTGCATCACGGTTACAAGTCTGAAATTTCGACCAAGGCTGCGGCCGTGCCGATTTACCAGACGACGTCCTATACCTTCGATAACACCCAGCATGGCGCCGACCTGTTCAATTTGCAGGTGGCGGGCAATATTTACACCCGCATCATGAATCCGACCACGGCGGTGCTGGAGGAACGCATCGCCGCGATTGAAGGCGGGATTGCAGCGCTGGCGGTGGCCTCGGGCATGGCGGCGATTACATATGCAATCCAGTGCATCAGCCAGGCCGGCGACAATATTGTCAGCACGAGCCAGCTGTATGGTGGCACTTACAACCTGTTCGCACACACTTTCCCGCGTCAGGGCATTCAGGTGCGCATGGCTTCGCATGACGATTACGCCGGACTGGAAGCGCTGATCGATGACAAAACCCGCGGCGCTGTATTGCGAAACCATCGGCAATCCGCTGGGCAATGTGGTTGATCTGCAAAAGCTGGCCGACATCGCGCACCGTCACGGTGTTCCGCTGATCGTGGATAACACCGTAGCCACGCCCTGTCTGTGCAAGCCGTTTGAGCACGGCGCGGATATTGTGATTCATTCGCTCACCAAATACATCGGCGGCCATGGCACGACCATCGGCGGCGTGATTGTGGATTCCGGCAAATTCGACTGGGTGGCGAACAAGACGCGCTTCCCGATGCTGAACGAACCGGATCCGTCCTACCACGGCGTGGTTTATACCGAAGCGCTGGGTGCGGCAGCCTTCATCGGACGCTGCCGGGTTGTGCCGTTGCGCAACACCGGTTCTGCGCTCGCACCGTTGAGTGCCTTCCTGCTATTGCAGGGATTGGAAACGCTGGCGCTGCGCATGGAGCGCCATTGCGAAAATGCGCTCAAGGTGGCCGAATTTTTGCGGGCTCACCCGCAAGTCGCGTGGGTCAACTATGCGGGACTGCCGGACAGCAAATTCCATGCGACCTGCCAGAAAATCACTGGCGGTAAAGCCTCGGGCATTCTGACTTTTGGCATCAAGGGCGGGCAGGCCGCCGGCGCAAAATTCATCGATGCGCTGCAAATGATTCTGCGTCTGGTGAATATCGGCGACGCCAAATCGCTGGCCTGTCATCCGGCGTCAACAACGCACCGCCAGTTGAGCGGCGTGGAGCTCGCGGCCGCCGGGGTTTCGGAAGATATGGTGCGTTTGTCCATCGGTATCGAACATATCGATGACATCCTCGCCGATATCAGCCAGGCGCTGGACGCGGCGCGCTGAACCTGTTTCTGTCGCGGAGATTGCATGACTGAATTTCACGCACTGGTCCCGGCGGCCGGTTTCGGTGCCCGCATGGGGGGCGAACTGCCCAAGCAGTATTTGCCGCTTGTCGGCAAGCCTATGCTCTGGCATACGCTGTCGGCGCTGTGTGCCTGCCCTGAAATTGCTACCGTGTTCGTCGTGTTGTCGCCCGGCGATGTGCAATTCCACAGTTATGACTGGTCGGCGTTTGGTGACAAGCTGCAGCCCTTATATTGCGGCGGTGAAACGCGCGCGGAAAGTGTGGCAAATGGTCTGCTTGCCTCGGAACTTGAGCCGGACGACTGGGTGCTGGTGCATGACGCGGCGCGTCCCTGTATTACCCAGGCGCAGCTTGCGAAATTGATCGACGAACTGCGCGACGATCCGGTCGGCGGCATTCTCGCCGTTCCGGTCGCCGACACGATCAAGCGTGCCGACGCCACCCAACGGATCGAATGTACCGAACCGCGGGAAAGGTTATGGCAGGCGCAGACGCCGCAAATGTTCCGTGCCGGTTTGCTGGCCCGGGCGCTGTGCTCAAATAGTGGCGTGACGGATGAGGCCGGTGCGATTGAAGCATTAGGCTTGCAGCCGAAACTGGTGGCCGGTGATTCCGGTAATTTCAAGGTGACATACCCGCAGGACGTGCAGCTCGCCGAATTGTTACTTCAGAAAAGGAGAGCATGATGCGCATAGGTCAGGGATTTGATGTGCACCAGCTGGTGGCGGAACGCAAACTGATCATCGGCGGTGTCGAAATTCCGCATGACAAGGGACTACTCGGCCATTCCGACGCGGACGTCTTGCTGCATGCAATTTGCGATGCGCTGCTGGGCGCGGCGGCGCTGGGCGACATTGGCCGGCACTTTTCCGACACCGACGCCCGTTTCAAGAATATCGACAGCCGCATTCTGTTGCGCGAAACCTTGCATCTCGTGCGCGAGGCAGGTTACCGCGTAGGCAACGTGGATGCCACGATCATCGCGCAAGCACCCAAAATGGCGCCACACATCACGCAGATGGTTGCCAATATCGCAGCCGATCTGCGCATTGAACACAGCGCGGTCAACGTTAAAGCCACCACTACTGAAAAACTGGGATACACCGGCCGCGGCGAGGGTATCGCAGCCCAGGCGGTGGTATTGCTGCTGGCCAACTGATGCGCGTCCTGGCTCTGGAAACTTCAACCGAATACTGCTCGGTCGCACTCTGGCAGGACGGTCGTGTCAGCGGTTGCTGCGAACTCGCCGGCCAGCGTCATTCCGAAATCCTCATGGATATGCTGAACGGTGTTCTGACTGATGCCGGTATCACACTGCAGCAACTCGACGGTCTGGCATTCGGTCGCGGTCCCGGTTCTTTCACCGGCGTGCGGATTGCCTGCGGCGTGGCACAGGGGCTGGCGCTGGGCGCGGATCTTCCCGTTGCGGGCATCTGCACGCTGGCCGCGCTGGCAGAAGCTTCGGCGCAGGACAAAGTGATCGCTGTGCTGGATGCCCGGATGGGCGAGCTCTACCACGCAGCCTATGAAAAACAGCGCGGGGACTGGGTGGAAGTGAGTGCCCCGCGCGTGTGCAAACCGGCGGATGTCCCCGCCGTGCCTGGCGGGGGCTGGCATTTGCTCGGCAGTGGGGTGCGAGTGGATGCCGCGCTGCCCAACCGTTATAACGGACAACTCGCCGGGATCGACGGCAGTGTGGTCCCCCAGGCGAGCGCAGTGGCCCGGCTGGGCGCGCATGAAATCCGACGGGGTGCCGGGCTGGATGCAGCCCAGGCCCTGCCGCTTTATTTGCGCGACAAGGTTGCGCTGACCACGGCGGAGCGGCAATGCGCGAAATGAGATTTTCGGATCTGCATACCGTGGAGGCCATCGAGCAGGCGGTGCAGGCTGATCCCTGGAACGAGTCGCAATTCAGGGATTCCATGACGGCGGGACATATCTGTCTGGTCGAGGAAACAGTGGAGGGCGTTCGCGGTTATGCCGTGCTGATGCCGGCAGTGGATACTGCGGATATTCTGACCATTGCCGTTGCCCCCGGATACCAGCGTCAGGGTATGGGCGGGCAATTGCTGGCGGCCATGCTGGAATGGGCCCGCTCGCATAATATGCGCCGCATTTTCCTCGAAGTACGCGAAGGTAATTTACCCGCGATTGCTTTGTATAACGCCAATGGTTTTAGAAAAATAGGCGTTCGCCGGGGCTATTACCGCGCTTCACTGGGACGCGAGGATGCGCTGATCATGTGTCGTGAACTTGTTTTCCACTAGGATACCCATGGACAAACACGAAGCGATGCTGCGCGAGTTGAACCTGTTTCCCCTGTGGCACGAACGGGGTGCGGCAGAGCCGCCTGCCGCAGAAGTGGCGGAACATCATTCGGACAGCGTGCCAGCAGCGTCATCACAGCCATTACCGATTGCCGCACCACCCGCTGCTGAACCCGGAATCGCAAAGTCGGTCGCCGTCGACAGTGAAAATCCGCTGTCCAGCATGGGCTGGGCCACGCTCAAAACCACGGTGCGCGAATGCACGGCTTGCCCGCTGCGGGCGGGCTGTACACAAACCGTTTTCGGTGTGGGCGATGAACGTGCCAACTGGCTGTTTGTGGGCGAGGGGCCCGGTGCAGACGAGGATGCACGGGGCGAGCCGTTCGTCGGTCAGGCCGGCAAACTGCTCGATAACATGCTGCTGGTCATGCAGTTGAAGCGCGGCCAAAAGGTGTATATCGCCAACATCGTCAAATGCCGTCCGCCGGGAAACCGCGCACCGGAATCGGGCGAAATCTCCAGTTGCCTGCCTTATTTGCAAAGGCAGATCGAACTGCTGCAACCCAAAATTATCGTGGCCCTGGGCAAGACGGCGGCCAACGCGCTGCTGGGCTGCGATGCTACGCTGGCTTCGCTTCGCGGAACCCCGCACGACTATCACGGCATCCCGCTGGTGATTACCTATCATCCGGCCTATTTGCTGCGCAGCCCGCTGGAAAAAGCCAAAGCCTGGCAGGATTTACAGCAGGCAATCGGCCTCATGAATTCAGCCGCGGACAAAAATTCTTAATCATTCCGGCGCATAATTCGCGCTGCATGATCGAGGTAATATCAGGAGTAAAAGAATGTGTTCAGTATGTGGTTGTGGTAGCGATAGCGTCACGCTGGAAAATGGCGCGGGGCATACGCATCACCATGCGTCGGCGTTGCGCTACGGTTTTCGGGCACCCAAAACGCGCAGCCCTGAACAAGGCGAAACCCGTCTGGTCCGGATTGAGCAGGATATTCTGGCGCGCAATGACCGGCACGCCGAAGCGAATCGCGAGCATTTTCGGCAGCGCGGAATTTTTGCGCTGAATCTGGTTTCCAGTCCGGGTTCGGGCAAAACCAGCCTGCTGGTGCGAACCATTCGTGAACTTGGCGGGCGTTATCCGATGGCTGTGATCGAGGGAGACCAGCAAACCTCGAACGATGCCGAACGCATCCGGGAAACCGGTGCGCCGGCGCTACAAATTAACACCGGCAAAGGCTGTCATCTCGATGCGCACATGGTTGAACATGCGCTGCAACAGCTTGACCCGGCTGCGCGCAGTCTGCTGCTCATTGAGAACGTCGGTAATCTGGTTTGCCCGGCATCGTTCGATCTGGGTGAAGCGCACAAAGTGGTCATTCTCTCGGTGACCGAGGGCGAGGATAAACCGCTCAAATATCCCGACATGTTTGCCGCCGCCGATGTCATGTTACTGAACAAAATCGACTTGCTGCCATATCTGGATTTCGATGTGGAGAAGGCGATCGACTTCGTGCGCCGTGTCAATCCGGATATCCGGATTTTCAAAATTTCCGCGACAAGCGGCGAAGGTTTTTCGGACTGGCTGGCCTGGCTGGCTTCCGGTTTGTCGGAGGCGGCAACAGCCGGGACCGGCGCGTAATGCAGGCGGACGAAAGGGAAGGTACAGGGCTGTGTTTGCAGCGCCGCAACCTTCAGATTCGGGGGCAAGTGCAGGGCGTTGGCTTCCGGCCGTTTGTGTACCGACTCGCGCAGCAGTTCGACCTTTCCGGCTGGGTGCGCAATACAGCGGCGGGTGTCTCGCTCGAAATTCAGGGGCCGCCCGATGCGCTGGAGGCCATGATTGCCGCGCTGCAACAACATTTGCCTCCCCAGGCTTTTCTGGCCGGGATTGAAATTACGTCGATAGCAATCCGGCCCGAGCAGGGATTTACCATTCTCGACAGTTGCACGGGCGACGCCACGGCCCGAATTGCACCCGATAGCGCCACTTGCCCGGATTGTCTCGCCGAGCTGTTCGGTACGAGTGACCGGCGCCGGCGTTATCCGTTCATCAACTGCATGCATTGCGGTCCGCGTTACACCCTCACCGCGCGCCTGCCTTATGACCGGCAAAACACCGCCATGGCCGACTTTCCCCTGTGTCCGGAGTGTCTGAACGAATACGAGAATCCGCAGAACCGGCGCTTTCATGCCGAGGCCACGGCCTGTCCGGCTTGCGGCCCGAAGCTGGAATTACGCGATGCGTCCGGCGCAAACCTGACGACGGATGATCCGATAGCACTTGCAGCCAAGCGTTTGCAGGCCGGGGAAATTCTGGCGCTCAAAGGGCTGGGCGGATTTCATCTGTTCTGTGACGCGCGCAATCCGGCCGCCGTCAGGCGCTTGCGCGAACGCAAAGCCCGCGATGAAAAACCGTTTGCCCTGATGGTGCTGAATATCGCCTCGCTCGACGGATTGGCACGCTATAGCGATGCGGAACGGGAATGTCTCGAAAGTGCGCAGCGACCCATCGTGCTGCTGGAGCGCAGCGGTGATTTTCCCGGCGTGGCGGATGGCCTGCAGGAACTGGGGATCATGCTGCCGTATACGCCGTTGCATTACCTGCTGTTTCACGCGCTTGCGGGTTCACCCTCGGGCAGCGACTGGCTCACGCAAACGCATTCCTGGGCACTGGTTTGCACCTCGGCCAATCCGGGCGGAGAGCCGCTCGTCAGTAAAAATGCCGATGCACGGGAACGTCTGCGCTGCCTGGCTGATTTGTTTTTGCTGCACGATCGGGAAATCTTGCATCGTGCGGACGACAGCGTGCTGCGTTTTATCGACGGCGCGCCCGCTTTCCTGCGCCGCAGTCGCGGCTATGCGCCTGTGCCGGTGAGCCTGCCGGCCTCCGGGGCATCGATATTGGCGGTGGGTGGATATTTCAAGAACACGATTTGCCTCACCCGGGGCAACGAGGCGTTTCTCTCGCCCCATGTTGGCTCGCTCGACAATGCCGCGACCTGCGAATTTCTGGAAGAAGCCGTGGCGCATTCGAGTCAGGTGCTGGAAATCATTCCCGAGGCGGTCGTCCACGATGCACACCCCGATTTTTTCAGTTCGCGCTTTGCGGCTGAGTTTGCGGCACAGCACGATATTCCCCTGATTTCTGTGCAGCATCACCATGCTCATATCGCCGCGGTGGCGGCCGAGCATGGCCTGAACGAACCCGTGCTCGGGCTGGCGCTGGATGGCGTGGGGCTGGGCAGCGACGGCACGCCCTGGGGCGGTGAGTTATTGCGTGTTGACAGCGCGTATTTTGAACGACTCGGACACTTGCGGCCGTTGCCGCTCGCGGGCGGAGATGCCGCCGCACGGCAGCCTTGGCGCATGGGCGCGGCGGTGTTGCAGGCATTGGGACGCAGTGACCAGATTACGCAGCGTTTCCCGTTTCCGGCCGTGGAGATCGTGGCCGGTTTGCTGGCACGTGATTCGGGCTTGTTGCACACTTCGAGTTGCGGTCGTCTGTTCGATGCAGCAGCGGCGCTACTGGGTATCAGCCAGACCAACCATTTCGAGGGACAAGCCGCGATGTTGCTGGAAAGTCTGGCAACGCGGCATGGAAACATGGCGCCACTGCCGGGCGGTTGTGTCGTGAATCAATATGGGGTGCTGGATTGCCTGCCTTTGCTGGCCAGTCTTGCCGATTACCGTGATGCGGCGGCGGGTGCGGCCTTGTTCCATGCCACGCTCGCAGCCGGATTGGCTGAATGGGTGCACTGGGCAAGCCGGCGTACCGGATTGCGCAAGGTGGCCCTGGGCGGTGGCTGTTTCCTCAACCGGATTTTGAGCGAAAATCTGGCTGCACAGTTGCGCGCGTCCGGGCTGACGGTTTTTCAGGCCCGGCGGGTGCCGGCCAACGATGGCGGATTGGCGCTGGGACAAGCGTGGATCGGCCTCAATAGGATGAAAGGGTAGAGTATGTGTCTTGCAATTCCGGCCAGGGTGGTTGAACTGCTTGCCGAAGATCAGGCCATCGTGGCGATGGACGGTGTGCGCAAGCAGATTTCACTGGCTTTGGTGGACGATGTGGCCGTGGACGATTATGTGATCGTTCACGTTGGATTCGCGCTCAGCAAGGTCGATCAGGACGAAGCCGAACAAACGCTGGCGATGTTCGCCCAGCTCGGCATCAACGACACTTCCGCAACATGAAATACGTCGACGAATTTCGCGATGCCACGCTTGCACAGAATCTGGCGCGGGCGATTGCAGCCGAGGTCAAGCCGGACTGCGAATACCATTTTATGGAGTTTTGCGGGGGCCACACCCACGCCATTTCGCGCTATGGCGTGACGGATTTGCTGCCGCCCAATGTGCACCTGATCCACGGCCCGGGCTGTCCGGTGTGCGTGTTGCCGGTTGGCCGGCTGGATATGGCGATTAAGCTGGCGTTGGCGCACGAGGTGACGCTGTGCACTTATGCCGACACTTTGCGTGTTCCGGCTTCGGGCGGCATGTCGCTGATGAAGGCCCGGGCGCGCGGCGCCGATATCCGCATGGTGTATTCGGCAGCGGATGCGCTGTCCCTTGCGCAGCAGCAGCCGGAAAAGCAGGTGGTGTTTTTCGCGATCGGTTTTGAAACGACTACCCCGCCCACGGCCGTTGTCATTCGTCAGGCGGCCGCACTCGGGCTGCCGAATTTTTCGGTGCTGTGCTGCCATGTGCTGACCCCGCCCGCGATGCGCCGGATTCTGGAGGCGCCGCCTGATGCGCTTGCTTTGGACGGACTGATTGGCCCGGCGCATGTCTCGACCATCATCGGCAGCCGGCCTTATGAATTCATTGCAGAGGCCTATCGCAAACCGGTAGTCATCGCGGGTTTCGAACCGCTCGATGTGATGCAGGCGATTTTGATGCTGGTGCGCCAGTGCCGTGAGGGCCGCGCAGAAGTGGAAAACGAATTTACCCGCGCCGTTACCCGCGAGGGAAACCGCAAGGCGCAGCATCTGATGGATGAGGTGTTCGAATTGCGCGATGAATTCGAGTGGCGCGGACTGGGCACGATTCCGCATTCCGCCCTCAAAATCCGTGCGCGCTATGAACAATTTGATGCGGAGCGGCGTTTTACACTGGCGTTTCAGCCGGTGGCCGACCACCGCAGCTGTGATTGCGGTGCGATTCTGCGCGGCGTTAAACACCCCCGCGAATGTGTTCTGTTTGCCAATGTTTGTACGCCGGAATCGCCCATGGGCGCGTGCATGGTGAGTTCGGAAGGCGCCTGCGCGGCCCACTACACCTACGGCCGTTTCCGCGATATGGAGAAGCCCGCATGAATGCAAGCACGAAATCACGCCGTTATGTGCGCCCGCTCGATATTGCCCACGGTCAGGTTGATCTGAGTCATGGCAGCGGGGGACGCGCGATGGCCCAGTTGATCGGCGAATTGTTTCTGCCCGAGTTCGACAATCCCTTTCTGCGCGAAGGCAACGACGGTGCGCGGCTGCCTGCGGTGCCTGGGCGAATGGTTATGGCCAGCGATGCGCATGTGGTTTCGCCGCTGTTTTTTCCGGGCGGCGACATCGGCTGTCTTGCCGTGCATGGCACGGTCAACGATCTGGCCGTGATGGGCGCGCAGCCGCACTGGCTTTCGGCCAGTTTTATACTGGAAGAGGGATTGCCGCTCGCACAATTGCAGCAGATTGCCCGATCAATGGGCCGGGCCGCGCGTGAAGCGGGGGTGGCCATTGTTACGGGCGATACCAAGGTGGTCGAGCGGGGCAAGGGCGATGGCGTTTTCATTGCGACCACGGGTGTGGGATTTTTGCCCGAGGGTGTGGAGATCACCGGCGACCGCGCGCGCCCCGGCGACCGCATTCTGGTTTCCGGTCCGCTGGGTGATCATGGCATGGCGATCATGGCGCAGCGCGAAAGTCTGGGGTTCGCCTCGGAGATTCAGTCGGATACCGCAGCTTTGCACGGGCTGGTGGCTACCCTGTTGCAAAGCGGAGTAGACATTCGGGTATTGCGAGACCCTACCCGGGGTGGACTGGCAACGACGCTCAATGAAATTGCCGGGCAATCCGGCGTGGGCATGATGCTGCAGGAAAGCGCTATTCCCGTCCGTCCTGCGGTGGCCGGCGCCTGTGAATTTCTCGGGCTGGATCCGCTGTATGTGGCGAACGAGGGGAAGCTCGTGGCGATCGTCGCACCGGAAGATGCGGATCGTGCGCTGGCCGTGTTGCGTGCGCATCCGCTTGGGTGCGAGGCCGCCATCATTGGTTTAGTTCAGGCCGACCCGCACCAGTTTGTGCAAATGACCACGCGTCTTGGCGGGCGCCGGATTGTGGATTGGCTTTCAGGCGAGCAGTTGCCGCGAATTTGCTAGGGATTTCTACGCGCCGTTTTTCAGGGATTTTTGCAGCAGAACGTAAATCTGGTCCTTGAGCAGCAGCTTTTCTTTTTTCAGATTTTCGATTTCGATCTCGGTGCCGGACGTCAGATGAGCCTCGATGTTTTGGATTTTCTGGTCCAGATCGTTGTGTTCATTGAAGAGTTTTTCAAAATGGCGGTCGCTGGTTTTGAGTGTGCTAATCAGATCGCGGTGTTCCGGAAACATCGTGCTTCTCCTTCGAAATTGAATACGTCAGTGAAAATTTTAGCCTGTCCAATGATGCCATATTGGCCCTTTCAAAGCATCCGGATTTTGCCCGGATTGCATCGAGTTCCCAACGGTATAATCGCCCACCCCCACTTTTTAACGGACGCTAGTCATGCCTGTTTTGCTTGGAACTCCGCTTGCACCTTCGGCCACCAAAGTCATGCTGCTGGGCAGTGGCGAGCTCGGGAAGGAAGTCATCATCGCGCTGCAGCGTCTGGGCGTTGAGGTCATTGCCGTCGATCGCTATGCGCATGCGCCCGGCCACCAGGTGGCGCATCGCGCTCACGTCATCAATATGGCGGATGGCGCAGCGTTGCGTGCGCTGATCGAGCAGGAGCGGCCGCATCTGATCGTCCCCGAAATCGAGGCAATTGCGACGGAGATGCTGGAGCAGATCGAAGCGGAGGGCCTGGCACGCGTTATTCCTACAGCGCGCGCGGCGCGTCTCACCATGAACCGCGAAGGCATTCGTCGTCTTGCCGCAGAGACGCTGAATCTGCCGACCTCGCCGTATCAGTTTGCCGACAGTCTGGAAGACTTGCAGGCCGCGATTGACGGCGGTATCGGCTATCCCTGCATCGTCAAACCCGTCATGTCCTCGTCCGGCAAGGGGCAGTCCAAAGTGGATGGCCCGGCGGATGTGAAGACCGCGTGGGACTATGCCGCGAGCGGCTCGCGCGTCAATCAGGGGCGGGTCATCGTCGAAGGCTTCGTCGATTTTGACTACGAGATTACCCAGTTGACCGTGCGCGCGCTGGGTGCCGACGGCAAGGTTGAAACCCGCTTCTGCGAACCCATCGGGCACGTCCAGATGCAGGGCGATTATGTCGAAAGCTGGCAGCCGATGGCGATGTCCCCGGTGGCGCTGGCGCGTTCCCGCGAAATCGCGGCGAAGGTGACTGATGACCTTGGCGGGCTGGGTATCTTTGGCGTTGAACTTTTCGTCAAAGGCGACGCGGTCTGGTTCTCGGAAGTCAGTCCGCGCCCGCACGATACCGGCATGGTGACGATGTGCACTCAGCGCCTGAACGAATTCGAGCTGCATGCGCGCGCGATTCTGGGCTTGCCGGTGGATACGCGCCTGCGCTCACCGGGGGCATCAGCCGTGATCTATGGCCAGCTCGATGCGACAGGGATCGCCTTTGCAGGCGTGGACGATGCCTTGCGGATTCCCGAGTCGGAAATTCGCTTGTTCGGCAAACCCGAATCGTTCAAGAAACGTCGCATGGGCGTGGCACTGGCCACCGCCGATAGCGTCGAAACAGCGCGCCAGCGGGCCCAAGAAGCCGCCTCGCGGGTCAAGCCCGTCGCGAAATGATCCGGGGAATTCATCACGCCACTTTTCTCACGGGCGATCTGCCGCGCGCGCGGCATTTTTACGAAACGATTCTGGAGCTACCTCCTGATCCGTCTCGTCCCGCGATGTCGTTCGACGGCGTCTGGTATGTCCTGAATCCGGGGCAGCAGCTGCACCTCATGTGCCTGCCCGATCCCGAAGCCGGACTGCAACGGCCTGCCCACGGTGGACGCGACCGGCACGTTGCCTTTTCGGTGGCTGATCTCGGCACCCTCATGGACAAGCTGACCGCAGCCCACATCAACTACACCGTCAGCCAATCCGGCCGGCGCGCCCTGTTTTGCCGCGACCCGGACGGCAACGCGCTCGAATTCATCGAAATGAATTAGCCGGCACCGCCACGCGGCATAAACGACATCTTCACGCAGTCATCACGGAGGTAACATGGACAAACGTCTGGAAGAATTGCTTGCCCGCATTCACACCCTGCAGGACGAACTGGAAGAGGAGTATGGCAAGCGCCGGGAAGAGCTCTTCCGCAAACGCGAGGCGCTGGCGGGAGAGTTTTTGCGCCAGCAACGCCGCTACAAAGTTAACCTGCTGCGGTTTGTCGCCCACTCGCGTCCGCTGGTCTTGCTGACTTCGCCCCTGATTTATCTGGGCTGGGTTCCGTTTTTGCTCATGGACGCCTTCGTCACGCTGTATCAGGCCATCTGCTTTCCGGTCTATCGTATCCCCAGAGTGCGCCGCCGCGACTATCTGGTGTTCGACCGCGCCGGTCTGCCGTATCTCAACCTGCTGGAAAAATTCAATTGTTTTTACTGCTCCTACGGTAATGGCGTGGCCGCTTACACGCGGGAAGTTGCATCGCGCACCGAGCAATACTGGTGCCCCATCAAACACGCGCGGCGGGTGCTGGACGCGCATGAACGTTATCCGGATTTTTTTGAGCACGGCGATGCCGAGACTTTTCGCACCAGGCAGGAACAACTGCGCCGGCAGTATGCGCGAACAAGAAATTAGTTTCCGCCCCGCCAGCGTTTCAGCAGTAGGGCATTGCTGACGACGGAGACGGAGCTCAGTGCCATCGCGCCACCGGCGATCATGGGGTTGAGCATGCCGGCCGCGGCGAGCGGGATGCCGAGGATGTTGTAGGCAAACGCAAGAAACAGATTCTGGCGGATTTTTTTCAGGGTGGCCCGCGAGAGCGAAATCGCGTCGGCCACACTGCCAAGATCGTTGCGCATCAGCGTGATGTCGGCGGCTTCGAGGGCGATGTCACTACCGCTTTTCATGGCGAAACCGATGTCCGCGGCTGCCAGCGCCGGGGCGTCGTTGATGCCATCCCCCACCATGCCGACCCTGTGTCCCGCCTTGCGGTAGGACTCGACTACGGCGGCTTTATCTTCCGGTAAAACCTGGGCGCGGAATGCGTCGATGCCTGCCTGTTCGGCGATGGCTTTTGCGGTGGCGGGCTGGTCGCCGCTTAGCATGACGACTTTTAATCCCATGGCTTGCAAGCGTGCGACGGCGCTACGGCTGCTTTCGCGCAGCTGGTCGGCGAGTGCGATGAACCCCAGTAGCTGCGTGCCGCGCGCGAGCACAATCACACTTTTTCCCGCAGCTTGCAGAGGCGTCAGTCGCGCGTCGGGAATCTCAACATTTTGCCTGCGGATAAAATCAGGTGAGCCGAGCCGGCAGGTGTCGCCCTCAATATTGCCGCTTACGCCGGCACCGGTTTCCTCCCGGAAATCGGTGACGGGCAGCAGGGTAATTTTCGCTTCACGCGCGTGCATCGCGAGCGCGCGCGAAAGCGGATGCGTGGACCGTTCTGCCAGCGTGGCCGCCAGTTGCAGCAAGGTTTCCGGCGCGATGTCCGGCATGGGCACGATATCGCTGACGCCGGGTTTGCCTTCGGTCAGGGTGCCGGTTTTATCCACGAGCAGAATGTCGAGCTGATGGGCGCGTTCCAGCGCGGCGGCATCTTTGACCAGCATGCCGAACTGCGCGGCACGCCCCGTTGCAACCACAACCGCGGTGGGCGTTGCCAGCCCCAGCGCGCAGGGGCAGGCGATTACGAGTACGGCGACTGCATTGATCAGTGCCGTGCTGAAACCGCTGCCCGCCAGCCACCAGCCTACAAATGTCAGGGCTGCAATGCCGAGCACGGCAGGAACGAAAATCGCCGAGATACGATCGGCCAGCCGCTGGATTTCGGCTTTTGACCCCTGGGCTTGTTCGACCAGGCGGATGATGGCTGCGAGTTGGGTATGCGAGCCGACCGCCAGCGCGCGGCAGCGCAATAGCCCCTGCTGGTTGAGCGTGGCGGCATAGACTTTATCGTCGGGGCGTTTGGTTTGCGGCAGACTTTCGCCGGTGAGCATGGCTTCATCCACGCTGGATTGACCCGAGGTGACGATGCCGTCTACCGGGAGGCTTTCGCCGGGACGTACTTCAAAAATTTCGCCGGGACGAAGCGAACTTGCCGAAACATCGACAAATTCCCCATTGCGTTCGGCGTGGGCGATTTTGGGTTGCAGCTGGATCAGGGATTCCAGGGCTGCGGAGGCCTTGCCCTTGGCGCGAGCTTCGAGCAACTTGCCCATGAGTACCAGCGTGATCAGCGTGGCACTGGCTTCAAAATACAGGGACTGGTCGAGCGCCAGCAGCCAGACCGCAAGGCTCATGAAGTAGGCGGCGCTGGTGCCGAGCGCGACGAGCACGTCCATATTGCTGCCACCGCTGCGCAGTGCGCTCCAGGCCCCATGATAGAAACGTGCGCCGGCCCAGAATTGCACCGGTGTGGCCAGCAGGCATTGCAGCCAGGGCGGTAGCATCAGGTGAATGCCGAAGGGCATGAGCAGCATTTCGCCCAGCAGCGGCAGCGTGAGCAGCAGGGCGATGACAAAAGTATTGCGTTGCGCGCGCAGGGTGGCGGCACGGGCGGCTTTTTCAGCGGCAAAATCGCGCACCGGATGGGCGTCGAAGCCGGTTTTACGCACCGCTTCGATGATGTTTTCGAGATTGCTCGCGGCCGGGTTGAAGTTGAGACTGGCTTTTTCCGTGGCAATATTCACCACGGCTTCGACTTCGGGCAGCTGGTTCAGGGCTTTTTCCAGACGCGCCGCGCACGAGGCGCAGTGCATCCCGGTGATTTGCAGTTCGGCGTGATTGGTTTGGGTCTCCATCTCACGCCGAATGTATCACGATTTACAACGGGCGTTTCAGGCTCACCGCCCCACGAATCTGGCCGGGTACATAACCGGTGGCCTGGTCGTGCGGATAGTCTTCCGCGAGACGGGCGCGCGTGGCATCGGAAATGCTTTCCGGTCCGCCATGGCAGCTGACACAGCCCGGTTGCAGGGCGATCGCCTTCATGTAACGGAAGTATTTGCCGCCGGGCTCGCTGACGATTTCAGCCACCTCCATTGTGTCCGCTTTCTCGCCTTTGGCCATACGTTGCTCGAAAGACTTCAGTGTTTTCTGTTCCCATGCGTCGGGTGTGCCGAGCATGGGATTGCGTACCTTGAGAGAAACGCGGGTCAGTTTCAAACCTTGCTGGCGCGAGAGATCGCCGGCCAGTTTTGGTGCGATTTCCTTGCAGACTTTGACGGCGGATTCCGGGCCGCCTTCCGTAATGGCTTTCTTGTTTTCGGCCATCAATTGCTGCATGAAGGGACCGACGATGGCGCGGCTCTCCTGGCGATAGGTTTCAATCTGCTCTGTCGCACCGGCGAGACCGGGCAGGGCGAGCAGAGATATGAGTGCAAGTGTTTTTTTCATGGGGAACTCCGCTAAAAATAAAAAACGCCCGGAGACCGGGCGTTTGAATCAGACGGGCAAATCAGCGTTTGCAGCTGGACATGCCAAACAGCGTGTAGGCCGGGCAAAACTTGAATACGCCGGTTACCAGCGGAACGACGCCGATCCAGCCCCAGGCGCCGACGCTGCCGGTTGCGGCCAGTGCAATCAGAATCAGGCCAACGACGATACGTGCGATACGGTCAAAACTGCCAACATTGCATTTCATGTGCGCTCCTTGGAGGTGGGTTAGAGAGTGCGCAGAATACGGAAGCTGGCAGGGTGTGTCTGTGATAAAAATCACACACGGAAAATCAGAGCATGGAGAATGTTTTGAGTGCGTCCGGTTGCGTGACTTCGATGTGCTCGCGGCGCAGTTTAACCCAGCCCTGTTCGGCAAAACCTTTGAGTAGGCGGCTGACCATTTCGCGTGCGCTGCCAAGTTCGTCGGCCAGCGATTGATGTGTGGCGTGAATGGGGCTGGGTTTGCTGATGAGCAGCGCAGCCAAGCGTTGATCCAGTTTTTGAAAAGCGACTGCCGAGACTAGGTGCATGAGGTCGGTGAGCCGGTCGGAAAAAAGATGGAAAACGTATTCGCGAAAATCCGGCTGGTTGTCGATCAAAGTCTGAAAGGCGCTGGCGGGCAGCAGAAGGAGATCGGTCGTTGCTTCTGTCACACCGCGCGCCTGATAGCGCGTGTGGCCCAACAAGCAGCTGCTGGTGAGGATGCAGCTTTCGCCGGGCAGTACCCGATAAAGCTGCAGTTCACGGCCGCTGGGTGCGGATTTGATGACCCGGATCGCACCGTCCAGCAGCAAGGGAAATCCCTGGCAGGCCTGATTTTCGTCGAAAACGACGGTGCCGGCGGGCAGCGAAACAAAATTCGCACCGGCGAGCAGCGTATCCAGCGCCGCAGCGTCCAGCCCGGCGAGTACCGGGTAGTGTTGCCGCAGTCGAGTGCTCAGATTAGCGGGCAGCATGGAAAAAGTTTAGTAATCGTGAATAACCGTCGCGAGCGCGGCAGTTTTTCATTCGGGCCGCATGTGCGGGAACAGGATGACATCCCGAATGCTGGCGGCATCCGTCAGCAGCATTACCAGCCGGTCGATGCCGATGCCTTCGCCCGCGGTCGGCGGCAGGCCATATTCCAGGGCACGGACATAATCGGCATCTTTGAACATGGCTTCCTCATCGCCGGCTTCCTTGGCGGCGACTTGCGCATCAAAGCGCGCCTCCTGGTCTTCCGGATCGTTCAACTCGGAGAAGCCGTTGGCAATTTCACGGCCCACGATGAACAGTTCGAAACGTTCGGTAATGTCCGGCCGCGTGTCGGACGCACGTGCCAGCGGCGAGGTTTCAACCGGGTAGTCGACGATAAAGGTTGGCTCGAAAAGATGGGCTTCGGCGAGCTCTTCAAACAGCGACAATTGCAGTCCGCCGAGTCCGTCTTCGGGCTTGTACTTGGCTTTGAGATCCTGCAGTTCGTTGATGACGAAGTCGCGGTCGTTGAGCTGCGCATCGCTGAATTGGGGATGGTATTTTTGGATGGCCTGCACCATGGTCAGCCGGTGAAAGGGCTGGCCGAGATCAAGTTCCTTGCCCTGATAGTTGATGACCGTGGTGCCCAATACTTTGCGGGCGACTTCGCTGAACAGCTTTTCGGTGAAGTCCATCAGATAACGGTAGTCGCGATAGGCTTCGTAAAACTCGATCATCGTGAATTCGGGGTTGTGCCGGGTGGACAATCCCTCGTTGCGGAAATTGCGGTTGATTTCGAACACTTTTTCAAAGCCGCCCACGACCAGACGCTTGAGATACAGCTCCGGCGCGATGCGTAGATACAGCGGCATGTCGAGCGCGTTATGGTGCGTGACGAAGGGCTTGGCCGAAGCGCCGCCGGGAATGACATGCATCATCGGCGTTTCCACTTCCAGATAGTCATGGCGCGCGAAAAATTCGCGGATGGCCTGGACGATTTTCGAGCGAATCAGGAAGGTATTGCGCGTTTCCTCGTTGGTCATCAGGTCCACATAACGCTGGCGATACTTCTGTTCCTGATCGGTCAGTCCGTGGAATTTTTCCGGCAGCGGCCGCAGCGCTTTGGTGAGCAGCCGGATTTTAGTGACCCGCACCGAAAGTTCGCCGGTCTTGGTTTTGAACAGCACACCTTCCGCGCCGAGGATGTCGCCAAGATCGTAATGCTTGAATTCGGCATGGGCGGCTTCTCCGGTATTGTCGTTGCTGACGAAAAGCTGAATGCGCCCGCTGACATCCTGCGCGGTGGCAAAGCTGGCTTTGCCCATCACGCGTTTGAGCATCATGCGGCCGGCAACGGCAACATGAATCTGTGCCGCCTCAAGGTCCTCATGGGATTTCTCACCGAATTCGGCGTGCAGATTCGCGGCCAGATGCTTGCGCTCGAAATCGTTGGGGAAGGCGATGCCTTTCTCGCGGATCGCCTTCAGCTTGGCGCGGCGCTCGGTAATGATCTGATTCTCGTCTTGTGGCAGTGTGGTTTGCGGTTCAGTGGTCATGGCATGGTTTCTCTGGTTCAAACGCCTTGTTTCAGGCTGGCTGCAATGAAATCGTCGAGGTCGCCGTCAAGGACGGCCTGGGTGTTACCGACTTCGTAATTGGTGCGCAGGTCTTTGATGCGTGACTGGTCGAGCACATAGCTGCGAATCTGGTGTCCCCAGCCGATGTCGGTTTTTGAATCTTCCAGCGCCTGTTGCTCGGCCTGGCGCTTGCGCAATTCGGCTTCGTACAAACGCGATTTGAGCATGGCCATCGCTTCGGCACGGTTGCGGTGCTGCGAGCGGTCGTTCTGACACTGCACCACGATGTTGGTCGGAATGTGGGTAATGCGCACCGCCGAGTCGGTCTTGTTGATGTGCTGGCCGCCGGCGCCGGAAGCGCGGTAGGTGTCGACGCGCAGGTCGGCCGGGTTGATGTCTACCTCAATCGACTCATCCACCTCGGGATAAACGAAGACACTGGCAAACGAGGTGTGGCGGCGGTTGCCCGAATCGAACGGGGATTTGCGCACCAGACGATGCACGCCAGTTTCAGTGCGCAGGTGGCCATAGGCATATTCGCCGCTGATCTTGATGGACGCACCCTTGATGCCGGCCACCTCACCGTCGGACTGTTCCAGTATTTCGACCTGGAATCCTTTGCGTTCGGCATAGCGCAGATACATGCGCAGTAGTATTGAGCCCCAATCCTGCGCCTCGGTGCCGCCGGAGCCGGCCTGAATGTCGATGAAGCAGTTGTTGGCGTCCAGCTGGCCGGAGAACATGCGGCGGAATTCCATGTCGGCCACGAGCTTTTCAGTCTGCTGGATATCGTCCGCGATGGCGTGCAGGCTGTCATCGTCGTTTTCGGCGACGGCCATTTCCAGCAGTTCATCGTTGTCGTTCAGGGATTGCTCGACCTGGCGCAGGTTGAGGACGATGCCCTCGAGCAATTTTCGCTCGCGGCCGAGTTCCTGTGAGCGTTTGGTATCCTGCCAAACGGCGGGATCTTCGGATAAAGCGATGACTTCGGTCAGACGTTCCTGCTTCTGATCGAAGTCAAAGATACCTCCGTAATTCCAGATTGCGCGCGCGCAAATCCTGCAGGGAATGGGTGAGGGCGTTGAGTTGTTCGGCTTCCATGATGGTGTCGCTTATTTTGAAGGCCGCGATTATAACGCAAACAACCCCAGGAGCATGCCGCCGGCGATTGCGGCAAAACCGATGGCGACGCGTCTGGCCAGTTGCCATCCGCCGATGAAAACCACCATTCCGAATTTGAAAACCAGGTTGGAAAAAAAGGCCAGCGTAATGGCGATCACGGTCTGCTGTTCGTCCAGCTGTCCCAGGTTGTAAAGGCGCAGGCTGGAGAGCGTGATCGCATCGACATCCGTCAGGCCGGAAACAAGGGCAACGGCGTACAAACCCTGGCTGCCGGCAATGTCAGACATCCAGGCCGAACCGAGGAGAACCACGACATAGAGCAGGCCGAAACCGAGTGCGGCGTGCAGTTCTGCGGGGTTGGAAGCTTCTGGGACGACAAGCGTATTCCCGTTGGACATCTTGCGCCCGCCCAGCAGGATTACCGCCAGCCCCGCGAGCAAGCCCGCGACAAGCACTCCGATCAATCCCGGCAGGTTGCCGAAAGATACGATGGCGCTGATTGCCAACAGGCGGATGAGTACCACGGTACTGGCGATCACAATAATGGCGGCGGCAAGTTGTTGCATGGCCGGATTGGCCTTGCCGTTTTTCGAATAAATCAGGGTGGTTGCCGTGCTGGATACCAGACCGCCGAAGAATCCTAGCAGTGCCGCGCCGTGGCGTGTGCCGATCCAGTGCATCGCCGCGTAGCCGGCCAGGCTGATACCCGAGATCAGCACAACCATCAGCCATGCTTGATAGGGATTGAAAGCGTTGTACGGTCCGATGTTCTCGTCCGGCAAAATCGGCAGAACGATGAAAGTGAGTACCGAAAATTGCAATACGGCGACCAGGTCCTGCCGGGTCAGCTTTTGCGAGATGCCGCGCAGTTCGGGTTTGAAGTAGAGCAGGGCGGTGATGCCGATCGCCAGCATGATGGAAAGCTTGGCCAAACCGAACCAAACCATCACGCCGAGGCCGTAACAAAGCATTAGAGCGATCACCGTGGTCGTGCCGGGATCGCCTTCCTGCTGCGGGGTATTGTGGTAGGCGGCGATAATCATGCCGGCTACGCCGACCAGTCCGACCAGTAGCAGCCAGGGTAATTGCGCCTTGTCGGCGAGTAGCGCACACAGCGTTCCGAACAGGGCGACCAAGGCAAACGTGCGCAGGCCGGCTTTGGCTGTCGGATTGCGTTCGCGCTCCAGCCCAATCAGCAACCCGATGGACAGGCTGGTGAGGAATTGCGGCAGGGCTTCGATGTCGTGGCCCCGCAGAAAATCGAGATCGAACATATCAGACGAGCGTTTCCCAGTGGCGAAGGATGAGTTGCAAATTCCTGCGGTCATTGTATTCATTGACGCTCAGGCTGTATACGGCGCGGATGCGCGAAGGCAGCGATTCTGGCTGGTTGAATAGCACTGCGTCAAATTGCTGGTCATCTTTCTGCAGGCGCAGCTTGAGGTGCTCTTCACCGATTGGGCGCTGTCCGGTCACGCTGAATTCATCGCTGAATTCAGGCGGCGGGAATCCCTGTCCCCAGATGTACGCTTCCAGTTGTTCAGCCAACATCAGGGTCATGATGTCCGTCGCCAGGCTGCCATCGGTTTCGAGCCGGTGTAGCAGATCTTCCGGCCTGAGAAGATCGCGGGTCACCCGCTCAAAGGCATCGCGAAAATCCGCGAGGCGATCTTCGGCAATGCTCAATCCGGCCGCCATGGCATGCCCGCCGAATTTCCCCAGCAAGTTGGGGTGGCGCTTGCTGATCAGATCGAGCGCGTCGCGCAAATGCAGCCCCGGGATGGATCGGCCCGAACCCTTCAACTCGCCGTCGCCGGCTTGCGCAAACGCGATGACGGGGCGGTGAAATTTTTCCTTGAGGCGTGACGCCAGAATCCCGATGACGCCCTGATGCCAGCTTGGGTCAAACAGCGCCAGACTGTAGCGTTCCTGTGGATCGAGGTGCTCCAGAATGGCGAGGGCGCTGTCCTGCATGCCACCTTCAATCTCGCGGCGCTTTTTGTTGAGCTGATCGAGCTGTTCGGCCATTTTTTTTGCGGCGATCGGATCCTCGCTGAGGAGGCACTGGATACCGAGGCTCATGTCTTCAAGCCGGCCGGCCGCGTTCAGTCTGGGGCCGATCGAAAATCCGAGATCGAGGCTGGAGAGCCGCGCGGGCGATTTGCGCGCAATTTGCAGCAGCGCGCGGATGCCCGGACAAGCCAGACCGGCGCGGATGCGGCGCAGCCCGTGTTCGACCAAGATGCGGTTGTTACGGTCCAGTCGCACGACATCCGCAATGGTGCCCAGCGCGACGAGATCGAGCAGCTCGCCGAGGCGCGGTTCCGGCCGGGAGGCGAATTCACCGCGCTCGCGCAAGTATGCGCGCAGCGCCAGCAGGACATAAAACATCACGCCAACGCCGGCCAGATGCTTACTCGGAAAGCCGCAGCCGGGCTGGTTCGGGTTGACGATGGCCTCGGCTGCGGGAAGACCTTCGCCGGGCAGATGATGGTCGGTGACCAGCACACGCAGCCCCAGCCGATTTGCTTCTGCAACACCGGCGACGCTGGCGATGCCATTATCCACAGTGAGCAAAATATCCGGGCGGGGAGTGCGCTGAAGCGCCAGATGCACAATTTCCGGTGTGAGTCCGTAGCCGTATTCAAAGCGGTTCGGCACCAGAAAGTCCACGCGGGCGTTGAGGTTGCGCAACCCTCGTACGGCGACCGCGCAGGCTGTTGCACCATCGGCATCATAGTCGGCAACAACCAGAATATTGCGCTGTGCGGCGATTGCCTCGGCCAGCCGTTGGGTGATTTCACCGATGCCTTTTAGCGTTTCGGGTGGCAGCAGGGCCTGCAATCCGAGTTCCAATTCCTCACCGCCGAGAATGCCGCGGGCGGCAAAAATCCGAGCTAGCGGTTCCGAATAACCGGCGTCCAGCAGTGCTTGGCAGGCATCGGCGGGAATGGAGCGGGGCAGAATGGCAGGCATGGTTTTCCGGCGGGAGAAAGTGTCCGCAGTGTAGCAAATCAAAAAAACGGGCTAGCTCGTTTTTTTCGGGCGATTGCGCTAGAATCGCGCCCAATTTTTATGTCAGGTTGAAATTCATCGTGGCTTTGATTGTTCAAAAGTATGGCGGCACCTCGGTCGGCAATCCCGACCGGATCAAAAATGTTGCGCGGCGCGTGGCAAAATTCAGGGAACAGGGACATCAGGTCGTTGTCGTGCTCTCCGCCATGAGCGGCGAAACCAACCGCCTGATTGCGCTGGCCAAGGAAATGCAGGCCCAGCCCGATCCGCGCGAACTGGATGTGGTGATTTCCACCGGGGAGCAGGTGACGATCGGCTTGCTCGCAATGGCGCTTAAGGATATCGGCGTCGATGCGGTGAGTTATACCGGACCGCAGGTTAAGATACTGACGGACAGCGCCTTCACCAAAGCGCGCATCGTCAGCATTGATGAAGAGAATATTCACAGCGATCTCGACAACGGTAAGGTGGTCGTGGTGGCCGGATTCCAGGGGATGGATGAGGACGGCAACATCACCACGCTCGGACGCGGCGGCTCCGATACGACGGGTGTGGCGATTGCGGCGGCGCTGCGTGCCGATGAGTGCCAGATTTATACCGATGTGGATGGCGTCTATACCACCGACCCCCGTGTGGTGCCCGAAGCGCGCCGTCTGAAAAGCATTACCTTTGAGGAAATGCTGGAAATGGCCAGCCTCGGTTCCAAGGTGCTGCAAATCCGCTCGGTTGAATTCGCGGGTAAATACAAGGTCAAGTTGCGCGTGCTGTCTTCGTTCATGGACGAACCGGGCGAGGGCACGCTGATTACATTCGAGGATGATGACAAAATGGAACAAGCCGTAATTTCCGGGATCGCGTTCAATCGCGACGAGGCCAAAATCACCTTGCTGGGCGTGCCGGATAAACCCGGAATTGCTTACCAAATTCTGGGGCCGGTGGCTGATGCCAACATCGATGTCGATATGATCATCCAGAATGTGGGCGAAGTGGGGACGACCGACTTTTCCTTCACGGTGCATCGCAATGAATTTGCTCGCACCATGGATATTCTTAAGAACCAGATCGTGCCGCACATTGGTGCACGCGAGGTGGTGGGTGATAACAAGGCGGCCAAGGTTTCCGTCGTGGGCGTGGGCATGCGCTCGCATGTTGGTATTGCCAGCAAAATGTTCCGCACACTGGCCGAAGAAGGTATCAACATCCAGATGATTTCCACTTCCGAAATCAAGATTTCAGTCGTGATCGACGAGAAGTATTTGGAGCTGGCCGTGCGGGTTCTGCACAAGGTCTTCGATTTGGATCAGGAAAACGCATAAACCGTTTGACCGCCTGACCTCAAATCAGTATCATTCGCGGCCTTCGGAGAGGTGGCCGAGAGGTCGAAGGCACGCCCCTGCTAAGGGCGCATACGAGCTTAAACTTGTATCGAGGGTTCGAATCCCTCCCTCTCCGCCACCAAGTAACACAAAACGCGCCCGTAGCTCAGCTGGATAGAGTACTTGGCTACGAACCAAGGGGTCAGGAGTTCGAATCTCTTCGGGCGCGCCATATAAAACAAGGAGTTAGGCAGAGATGCCTGACTCCTTTTCTTTTTCATCAAGCCTTGAGGGTTAAACTCGGATTAGTTGTTGATTCACTACCAGGTGCTTCGCGGGCGCTTCGTTCAGAAACCTCCTTCAGGAAATCTCTGATGTCCCATTCACAACCTCCGCAGCCTGATAGCGCACCTGTCCATCTGGAGATAGCTTGCATGTCCATACCTTCCTCAAAGAGGCGCTGAATATAGTTTCGCCTCGTGCCGCTGCAATGGCACATGACGGGGCCTTCAGTGTCTGTTGGCTGTGTGTTCATGTCGATATGATGCCAGTCAGCGTCCAATTTTGACCAGCGGTACATAGTTTCCATCGTGGTTTTTTGCTCTTATTGGGAAACCCCGTTGAATGGCGTACATATTGACATCGTTTTTGATGAAGCGCAGCATTGGTTGGCAATAATTATTTCTATTGTTAACAGTTACTTAACAGTTTGGAGGTAATATGCGGGTGCCGCGTAAGTGGGGTGTGGATCCTTTTTTGTGTATTGCCGATAACGTTCTGGGCGTGGAAGGCTGCGTTGTTGTGGGCGAGGACGAGGCTGTGCAAACGACATCCGATGGCCGGGTAATCGCTGAATTGGTCAAGATCATCGCTGCAATTACCCCCGATTGTTTACATGCGGGCATTGGCATTGATGAACGGACCGGCAAGGAGTTGGCTCTATGAGCAAGTCGGTTTATGTTCCGGATGCCGGGGATGTGGTGTCGCTGGAACTCGGCTTGCAAGATCAAGGCTTCGGGTACGTTCGCAAGCCCTCAGCCCTGGTCATCAGTCCCGCCAGTTATAACGCCAAAACCGGTTTGATGGTGTGCTGTCCAATCACAACGAAAATCCGGCGTTATCCGTTTGAGGTCGTTACCGAGGTGAATGGTTTAATGTGCGCAATTCTTTCGGATCAGATCAAAACGCTGGATTGGAATGCGCGTTTCGTCAAAAAAGTCTCAGTGGCATCGGCTTTATTGATGGCACACGTGCGCGCCAAGATGAAGGCTCTGTTGCTTATTCTCTAGGAATGGCCCCCGCCTATTTGCCCTGCAGAGCTTTGCCTGTATTTTCAAGCGCCTTGCCACTGGTCTCCAGAGCTTCGCTGCCGATGTTTTTGATTTTGTCGGTGAGAGATGTTTTATCGAACGGATTGGAAAGCAGAGGCTTGTCGCGACCAATGTTAACGCCCAGTGCCAAACCGATGCAAAGACCGATGAGCAGGGTGGGGAGGGTGATTTTGAGATTTTTCATGGGCAGAATCATGCCACAAAAGGGAACGCAATGAGGGAGTATCACCTGCACGTTTATTTTTCGATTGATCAGCTTGAGTTGGCCGAAACCGTCCGTGCAAATCTAATGCGGGTCTTGCCCGAATTAACCTACGTCGGTGAGCTGATTCCGTATCCTGTCGGCCCGCATCCCTTGCCGATGTTTGAACTTCATTTGCCTGCGGGGGAGATTGAGTTGGCGCTTCCTGTTATGGAGGCAGTGCGGCAGGGATTGTCGGTATTGATCCATCCGGTGCTCGATGATCACCTGCGTGCCCATACGGTCGAGGCGAGATGGTTGGGGCCGGAGCTGTCCCTGGATGTGAATTTTCTGCGCCGGGCGGGAATGATGCGGGTCAAATTAACCCCGCCAAATTAAGGCGTATGAAAAGTGTGTGAATTGTTGAGTGAAATGCTCGTACAATGATGTCGCGTCAGCTATCGGCGCGAAAAATCAATTAAAAAAGGGAGCATGAATTATGGCCGTCATTGCTGATATCGCCTCTATTGGCACCGCACTTTTTGCAATATTTTTTGCAGTCTGGATTACCTTGCAGCTGTTAAAGAAATCGGACTGATCAGGTAATGTTGCTGAAATCCCTGCAGGAATCCTGCAGGGATTTTGTTTTTTCAGCGTCTGAGATTGGCAATTCAGGGAGACGGCGCGCATGACTCCACGGGCTAGTTTGCGCTCGGGTCGGTGCATTGCTACGATGTCCGCCCGGAACATAAACAATGTGGGGTGGTGAAAATGACCAACGAACAAGCAATAACCGATATCACGTCTGATTTTTATGCGGCGCTGAATATCCTCTTCATCGGCGATGCTCAGCCGATGAAGAACGTCTGGTCGCACGCGGACGACATCAGCTACATGGGCCCTGATGGCTTGTACCTGATCGGTTGGGGGAAAATCGAGGCGATGTGGAATGAAGTCGCGGCGATGAAATTGGGCGGTCGGGTTTTGCCCAAACAGCTTCATACCGTAATAGGTGGCGATCTGGCGCTGATCACTTGTGTCGAAAGCGGCGAGAACGTAGTCGATGGCGAAGCTGAGGAAGTCGGCATCCGTTCTTCCACCGTATTCCGTAACGAGGGGGGCGCGTGGAAAGTGATCGCCCATCAAACCGACCTGTTACGTTACATGTAAGCCATTTACCGGCATCAAACTATCCGGGAAACCCCGGACAAACGCGGAGTTTTTGCACCCCTTTCCGGCCTTTTGGAGGCTTGGGGTTTCTCCCCTGATTTTCCCCGACAAATAATTTGCCGTTCGCAGATAATGCGCGCCATTTCTCATTCATTGGTGAGGCAACGATGGTCGATCTGCAGATCGTCATCCAGACCGAAGACAACCGGGTTTTTTACGATATGCCGGAGTTCAGTCCATGCACTCAGTGCGGGGCGTGCTGCCGGCATTTTCGCGTCTCGTTTTATCAGGGCGAACTCGATTCTTTTCCGGGCGGATTTGTCCCCGTCGAACTGACTTCGGTGGTCACGCCTTTTCTGGTCTGTATGAAGGGGACGGAGCAGGGTGGCGCGCGTTGCATAGCCCTGCAGCCGGATAATCGCTGCAGCATTTATGCACAGCGCCCCACGCCGTGCCGTGAGTTTCCGGTCTATATGGAAGATGGTAGTTTGAATTCCCAGTGCGTCCGGCTCCGCCTGTTGCATGGCATCAACATGCCTGAACCCCCTGCCAAGGCCGCTTAAAGGCCGAGTCGTTCCAGTCCTTCGAGTGCGAAATCCAGCGCGAGCAGCAAGAGCAGAATGGCGAGTGCGCGAAAGATCCTATGCATCCATTGCTCGTTGAGCAATCTTTGCGTTCGTCCAATGAACATCGCCAGCAGAATTTTGCTACCCACCAGACTCAGATAAAACGCGAGAAGGAAAATAACCGGCATCATCGGTCCGGCCGCAATCGCCTTGCCGAGAAGGCTGCCGCCAACAGTCAGCCAGAACAGATAGGGGTGCGGATTCAGGATGTTTGTCAGTACGCCACGGATCAGGGGATGCGAAGCCTTGCTGGGAACTTTTGGCGGATGCCCGCTTGTCCGCCAATTGTCGTAACTCATGTGAAGCAGGAAGGCTGCACCCGCCAGTGAAATAACGCCCAAAAACGGATCGGTGAGCGTGAGCCCGGTCAGCAATAAGAATGTTGCGGTAACGATAGGCAGGTCGGAAATCAGCGGGGCGAACGCCACCCGGATACCGGCCGGGGTGCCCTTCGCCAATGTTTCACCAATGACCAGTGCCAGCAGGGGGCCCGGGGCAATCCCCGCCGCAAGTCCAAGAATCATCCCGCTCGCGAGAAATTCAATCATCGATCTTTGTTTTACGGGGCCGGGTTGGGATAACGGCTATGGATATTTTCTATGGCCTCCAGAATTTCCGCCGATAGCGTCAAGTCGCTGCTCGCAAGGTTTTCCGCTAGTTGCCGGGTTGTCGTGGCACCCAGAATCACACTGCTGCAAAACCACCGGGTGCGCACAAATGCCAGCGCCATCTGCGCGGGTTGCAGGCCGGCCTCGCGCGCAATGTGCACATATTTGGCGCTGGCGGCGGGAACGTTCGGCTTGTTGTAGCGTTGCCCGAAACCGGGGAACAAGTTGCAGCGACCGATCGCGGCCGGATCATCCGTATATTTTCCCGTCAGCCAGCCAAAAGCCAGCGGGCTGTACGCCAGCAAACCGACCCGGGCATGCCGGCAAACTTCCGCCAGTCCTTCCTCAAAACTGCGGTTCATCAGGTGATAGGCGTTCTGGACGGAAACGACGCGCGGCAGCCCGAGCTGTTCGGCGCAGCGAACGAATTCGCCGACGCCCCAGGGCGTTTCATTGCTGAGGCCGATGTGTCGAATCTTGCCGGCCTGAATTTGCCCGGCGAGGGCTTCGAGCTGTTCGGTAATCGGCACAGTCTCGTGTTCGTTGGCAATGTCGTAACTTCTGCCGCCAAACATCGGCACGTAGCGATCCGGCCAATGAATCTGGTACAGATCGATATAGTCGGTTTGCAAGCGTTTCAAACTGGCATCCACAGCACGTTCGATATGCGCGGCATTGATGCGCGGGCCGCCGCGAATCCATCCAAAACCGCGTGAAGGGCCGGCGATCTTGCTCGCGATAATGAGTTTGTCGCGCGGCTGATTTTTCAGCCAGGTGCCGATATGGGTCTCGGTGCGATGCACCGTTTCCGCGCGTGGCGGCACCGGATACATCTCTGCGGTATCAATGAAATTGACGCCATGTGCAACAGCCATATCCAGCTGCGCATGCGCCTCCGGCTCGCTGTTCTGCTCGCCAAAGGTCATTGTCCCCAAGCTTAGTGCGGAAACCATCAGACCGCTATTGCCAAGTTGCCGATATTCCATGATGCGTTACTCCCTGAACCGTCCAACGGGCGCATATTTTCTCACACGGCAGTGGCATCATGTCCTCGAGTCGCACAAATAAAATTGCGACTTGCCGGAAAAGCCGGCTAGTTCGAATTTCAATGTAAAGAGGAGCTAAATCATGAATAAGCTATATCGCGGTGTGGTGGGTTTCTTCAAAGACGAAGAGGGTGTGACTGCCATTGAATATGGTCTGATTGCTGCGCTGATTGCCGTGGCGATTATCGCCGGTACCGCATTGCTGGGTGGCAACCTGAATACTCTGTTTACCAATATTGCCAACTGCCTTACCAATCCGGCCGCCGGCTGTATGGATGGTGAGTAACACTTCAAGGCCGGAAGATGTGTTTGTTGACCTGATCTGATTCTCGTTTTGGCGCGATGCGTTGTTGAATCTCGCCAAAACGGGGCGGTCGCGGATGCTTCGTAATCATGTGGTTTCTTTTGATACTGGTAGCTTTGCTGTGTTGCGCTGTTTTCTTTGACGTGCGCAGCCACCGCATCCCCAACTGGCTGGTGGCAGCAGGCTTGGTTTGTGGATTTTCTCTCAATAGCCTGCTCTCCGCCGGGCTTGGTTTTATCAGTGCACTGCAAGGTTTGGGACTGGGGATTTTGCTGTTGCTGCCCTTGTATCTGTTGCGGGCGATGGGTGCGGGCGATGTCAAGCTGATGGGGATGGTGGGTGCATTCCTTGGCCCGAAGGCCATTGTCGGTGTGACGTTGCTGACTTTTATCGCTGGGGGTGTATTGGCTTTGCTCATGGCGCTTCGGACAGGCCAGTTGAAATACATGCTGGGTAATGTCCGGATGGTGATACAGGGCGCTGCGATGCAGGCCGCGCTGCGGCAGAAGCCCGATATCGAAGTGCCGCAGTCGGCCGGAAAGTTGCCTTATGCGGTGGCTATTGCTGCGGGAACTTTTCTGTTTCTGGTCTGGCAGCGGATGTAGTTGTATTAAAAGTTGTTTTCGCGCGTTTGTTGTTTCAGGTTGTACAGGCACTCATACATAACAAGAAAGTGCACGCCAAATGGAGCCTCAAGCAGAAACACCGGATGTGACAGTTGCCAGGGAGCGGCGGACGATTCGCATGCCCTCGCAGCCGCGCACCATTGAGGAGACGGGATTAAATTTTCGGCTGCTCGTGGAATTATTGGTCAAGGGTTTGTTCCTGCGGGGGCAGATGAAGTTGGCCGATCTGGTGGACTTTTCCCGTCTGCCGGTGACGGTGCTGGAGCCTTTGCTGGCATTCATCCGCAATGAGCGCATGTGCGAAGTTGTACGTTCCAGCGAAACGGAAACGGCCGTTGCCTACAATCTCACCGATCTTGGCCGGCAGCGCGCCGGCGGATATCTGCAAAAATCCCAGTATGTCGGCCCCGCGCCCGTGAGCCTGTCGGCTTATGTGGAACAGGTTCGCGCGCAGTCTGTCGCGCACATGGGAGCGACCCGCGAGCAATTGGCCAAAGCCTTTGAGGGGCTGGTTGTTCACGAAAACATCCTTAAACAGTTCGGCGCGGCCATGAATTCCGGGCGCGCGATTTTTGTGTACGGCCCTGCCGGCAGCGGCAAAACTTTTGTGGCCGAACATCTGGCCGGCGTGTTGAGTGGCGACGTGGCTATTCCCCACGCCATCGTGGTCGATGACGAAATCATTCAGGTTTTCGATCCGCTGATTCACCATCCCGTGCTGACCAAAGATGACGAGGGGCATGCGCCCGGTTTGGTGCTGGATCGTCGCCGGGCCACGGACGGGCGCTGGGTCGTGTGTCATCGCCCTATGGTCAAGGCCGGTGGTGAGTTGACCCTGAACATGCTGGATCTGGATTTCGACGAAGGTACGCGTTTCTATCAGGCGCCGCCGCATGTGCGCGCCAACAACGGATTACTGATCATTGACGATCTGGGCCGCCAGCTGGTGCCGGCCATCGAGATCATGAACCGCTGGATCGTGCCGCTCGATCGCCGTGTGGATTATCTGTCGCTGCACACCGGCAAAAAATTCATGCTGCCGTTCGACGTCATCGTGATCTTTTCCAGCAACATCGCGCCCAGCCAGTTGGCCGACGAGGCTTTCTTGCGGCGTCTGGGCTACAAAATTCATATCGGCGCACTCAGCGAAAGCGACTATCGAAAAATCGCCGAACAGGTGTGCATGGAACTTGAAGTGCCCTTCGACGAACAGGGGCTGAATTATTTGCTGCACGAACATCACTACAAGGAAAACCGTCCCCTGTTTGCCTGTGTGCCGAGAGACATCATCGGGCAGATCAGGGACATCGCACGTTACGAGGGGTTGCCGGCCGAATTGTCGAAAACTTTGATCGACTGGGCCTGGAACAATTACTACACAAGGGATTAAGCAGGCGAACACACAGCGAAGTTATGGAGGAAGCAGATGAAAAATCCTAGAGCAGTCATCATGATCGCGGTTTCGGTCGCGGTCGCAATCGGGGCGGTGGTACTGGCATCACAGTGGATGCTGAGGCAGACCAAAGTCGCGGCCAGCAAGGTGGTCGTGACCAAAACCGCAATTGATTTGGGTACCCGGCTGACACCGCAAATGTTGAAAGTGGTGGACTGGCCGAAAGACAGCGTGCCGGAAGGGGTGGAAAGCGATCCGGAAAAACTCAAGGATCGCGTCCTCAAGGTTAGTCTGTTGTCGGGCGAACCGGTGCTGGAATCCAAGCTCGCGCCGCTGGGGACGAAAGGCGGCTTGTCTGCCGTAATCAGCGAAGGCAAACGCGCCATGACGGTTCGCGTCAATGATGTCGTCGGTGTGGCGGGTTTCGCCTTGCCCGGGAACTACGTGGATATCCTGGTCAGCACCGAAGACGATTCCGGCAAGGCATCGCAAGGCAACAAGAATATTTCCAAAATCGTGCTGGAAAAAATTCTGGTGCTGGCTGTCGCGCAAGAAGCCAGCCGAGACGAAACCATGCCCAAGGTCGTGAATGCCGTGACGCTGGAAGTTTCGCCCGAGCAGGCGGAAAAGCTTGATGTGGCACGGAGCGTCGGCCAGCTCTCGCTGGTGTTGCGCAACCAGATGGATTCCACACCCGTGACAACTTCCGGCACGACCAAAAAAGACATGCTGAATTTGTCGCCTGCCGCGCCTGCCGCCAAACCGGTGCAACGGACATACCGCGCACCTGCGGGCGAAAAGGTTGAAGTGATCCGGGGCACGGATCGTTCACAGCAGGCGTTTTAGACGACGGCCTGTCATCGATATTTGAGAGGGGAAAATGATGAATAACAAGAATCAGATGCGATATGGCGGGATGCTTCGGGCGCTCGGTCTGGCGGCGTTGCTTGCCTTGCCGGTGATGCCAGTTCATGCCGCGACCACTGCAGCCAAGCCCGTTACGGCTGCCGCAGCCGCGATTGAATTTGCGCCACAAGTCAGTGCCAGCATCGGCAAATCGGCGCTGTTGCGCTTGCCTGCAGCGGCTTCCCGCGTGTCCGTGGGAGACAAGTCGATTGCCGATGTGATCTTGCTCAATCCGAAAGAGATTTATCTGCTGGGTAAAAAGGTCGGCACGACCAATATCATTCTGTGGAACCGCAGCGGCCAAAGCACGGTGATCGATGTGAATGTTGGCATTGATCCTTCGGCGCTGCAGGCGCAGCTGCATAAACTCATGCCGGATGAGAAAAACATCAAGGTCGAAGCGGCGGCGGATTCGCTGGTACTTACCGGGACGGTCGCCGACACACTGAAGGCAGCGCGGGCGGTAGAGCTGGCCGAGGCTTTCGCCGGTAAAAAAGTGGTGAATATGCTCAAGGTCACCGGCGCGCAGCAGGTGATGCTGGAAGTGAAAATCGCCGAAGTCCAAAAAAATGTTTTGGACCAGTTGGGAGCGTCAATCAATGCCAGCCGCACAGTGGGCGGCGGGACGTACAGTTTTCTCGCCAACTTCCTGACCAACGCGAATGGCTCAATCTCCATCACCCGGGGGAACAATGTCTACACCGTGGATGCGCAGAACAAGGATGACGTCATCAAGATTCTGGCGGAACCGACCATTATGGCGATCAGCGGGCAGGAGGGGAGTTTCCTCGCGGGTGGCAAGGTTTACATTACCGTTGCGCAGCCGGGGGCCGGCGGAGTGGCTACCAATACCCTTGAAGAAAAGGAATTTGGTATTGCACTGAAATTTACGCCAACGGTACTGGAAGGCGACTTGGTGAATCTGAAAGTGGCTCCGGAAGTTACCGAGATTTCGCAGACTGGTTTTGTCTCGGGTGGAACCACGCTACCGGCAATGAACACCCGCAGGGCCGCCACGACAGTGCAATTACATGATGGCCAAAGTTTCGCGATTGCCGGCCTGATCAAAAATACCCTGACCGAATCTGTGAGCCGCTTCCCAATGCTGGGTGATTTGCCGATTCTGGGTGCCTTGTTCCGCAGTAGTTCGTTCCAGAACGATAAAACCGAATTGCTGATCGTCATTACGCCGCGTCTGGTGAAACCGCTTTCGCCGGATTACGCCTTGCCGACCGATAACTTTATCCCGCCGAGCCGTGGCGAGTTTTTCCTGGGCGGAAAAATGGAAGGCAGCGCGCCGGCCAAGCCTGCAGAACCTGCCGCACCAGCACCAGCCCAGCCTGCCGCAGATGCTGCGCCCAGCGGCTTTGAAATGAAATAAGGGGAAGATCATGACAACGACATACAAATCCCTAGGGTTGACCGCACTGCTGCTTGCCTTGGGCGGATGTGCCTCATCGACCCCCACACTGGATAGCCATTTTGGCGAGGCAGTCAACAGTGCCAAGGCCGAGCAAACGGTCAATCCGGAGGCATCACAGAATACCGATCCCGCTGCCGGGGTGGATGGCAAGGCTGCCAAGGCCGCGGTGGATCGTTATCACGAGTCCTACAAAAATCCGCCGGCAACCCCGGTCTTTACCATCGGAGTCGGCGGGAGTAGCGGCGGGCAGTAATGCCCGGTGACCTTCGGCGGATGCTGCGATGAAACGGACGCCAAAACTTGGAGAACACCAGCGCGGTGCCGTGGCCATTATGGTCGGGCTCACGCTGGTCATTCTGGTGGGCATGCTCGCTCTCGTGGTGGATCTCGGACACGCGTATCTGGTGAAGACCGGTTTGCAGAATGGTGCCGATGCGGCTGCATTGGCCGGTGCCGCCGAGCTCGACGGTACGGCGGCTGGTGTGGTGCGCGCCAAGAGTCGGGCGATCGGAATTGCGCGGCAGAACCAATATGTGTTCGCCAATCCGGTGGGGACGGCGAACGCGGATGCCGGTCTGGATTTGTCGGTGGGCAGTTGTCCCGACGATGGCAGTTGCAGCATGGTGCCGATTGATAGCGTGACAACCGATCTGCTGGCGGCGGACAAATCATTTCTGAAAGTTCACACGCGTCAGCGCAGCATGGCAGCCTGGTTTGCCGGTGTATTTGGCGAAGAGGCGAAAACCTTGCAAACCTTCGGCCTGGCGGTAGCGGGCAAATATGGGGTAGACATCAGCCCGATCGGGATTTGCGCCTTGCCCACAGATGCCACCAACCCGCACGTGACCGAGCTGGGTTACGAGCGCGGGGTGACTTACCGCGTTTCGGATGCCAACCCGCTGGCGCCGGGCACGATGTTCTGGATTGACCCTGTGGCGACGAATGCCGGCAGCTGCAGCGGTGATGTGCCTTCCTCGCTTCCTTATATGTGCGCGGGCAGAATTGCCTTTACACCCAATATCGGCGATCTGGTTTATACCAACACCGGTATTTCCGATCCGCAACTGGAAGCGTTGGACTCAAAATTTGGCGTGTTCAACACCAAGAACAAATGCGATCCGGCAAGTGCGCCACCGGATCGCAATATCAAGGAATACGCTTGCAGCAATGCCAAGGGCAGTGATGGTTGTCTGAAAAACGCCACGACGCTGGGCCTGCCCAAGGATTGGATGAATCCCGATCCGGCACAACCCAGCCTGACTTTTGTAGAAATTGGGGGCGTCAATCAACCCAAGCCCTGGTCCAGTCGCACCTTTGCCGATTACGGCATTCTCTGGTCCGGCGCCCGCCCGGAGGTCGCCAGTGGCGACAACACGGATGCAGCGATCAGCAGCCGCTGGAACAGTCTCTACCACGCGCCGGCAAATGCGGCGACCAACTATCCCCAAACTGCGCCCTATGCCCAGACCAGTGGCGACTTTTTCAGTGCACCGGTACTTCCCGGACATGCCGATCGCCGGATGATCAATATGGCGATGGTGGATTGTTCTTCTGTGGGCGGGATTTGTCGGCCGCTGCGCGTGCTCGGAATTGGGCGCTTTTTCATGCAGCGAAAGGCCAACGGCAACGACAAGGATATCTACGTCGAATTTGGCGGCTTGCTTGACAGTTCATTTCAGAATGCGGAGGTCCGGCTGTTTCGGTGATCATCATGCCAGGATTGCAGACATTCAAAAGAGAAGTCTTGAAGCGGCAGCGGGGCGTTGCCGCAGTCGAATTCGCTTTGGTCTTGCTGATTTTGCTGCTGATTATTGGCGGTATTTTCGAGTTCGGTCGGGTGTTCTGGTTTTATAACGCCATGACCAAAGCCACCCGGGACGGTGCGCGCGTGATGTCGGTCACGGAAGCACTCGTGATTAATAGCCAGGGGGTGCCGGGCGCACGGAATCTGGTAGTGGCGGAAGCCAATGCAGCAAACGTCTCGCCCGCGCTGCAGGCCGCCAATGTTCAGGTGGATTGCCTGAACGAGAGTTTTCAGGTGGTGGGTTGTATGGACGGCACTGCGCCGGCCAATGTCCGGGTTGGAATTGCAAATTTCACCGTGACCATTGGCGGCTGGATGCCCCTGTTGTCGACTCTGGGAGGCACTGTGTCCTACACCGTGCCGGTCGCCCCGCAAACGACAATGCGCTACATGCCTTGAGGATATGCACGTGAGACGCACCGGAAAGACATTCGAGATGAACACCAGACGCCAGTCCGGCGTGATGGCGGTCGAGTTTGCGCTGATCGCGGTGGTATTTTTTACGCTCTTGCTGGGCATCATCGAATTCGGCCGGTTTATGTATTTGTGGAATACGGTGCAGGAAGTGACGCGCAACGCCGCCCGGGCTGCGGTTGTCAGCGATTTCTCGGTGGCTTCCGTCGATCGTATTCAGCGCGATGCAATTTTTCGCTCGGGAACGAGCGGCACGGTCTGGTTGCCGGCGGGCAGTGAATTGACGAATTTGAACGTCAATATCCAATACCTCAATCAGGCGCAAGTGCCCGCATCTCCCATGCCTTCCAGCCCGGCGGACAACTTGGCGGCCTGCATGGATATAACGCGCATCAACAGTTGCATTCGTTTTGTGGAGGTCAACGTTTGCCAGCAGGATAAACAGGACTGTGATCCGATTCAGTATGTACCCATGGTGGGGCTGTTCACAATTTTCGCTATTGATATTCCAGGCTCTAGTGTCCGCATGCCGGCCGAAAGCCTGGGGCTGAGACCCTGAAAATGACGGACTATAAAACAATGAAAATCGTCGTACTCTCTGCGCGCCAGACCCAGCAGGAAGCCTTTCTCAACCTCCTGCCCGGGGCCACATTGGTGGCCACCGAATTCGAGTGCGATGCCGCGATGGTGGAATTCAATCGTGCGGCGGATCAATACCGCCCGGACGTTTTGATCATGGATTGTCATGACTGCAAAACTTCGATGCTGGGAACGATAGAACAGGTCTGCATGCGCTATCCCGAAATGGCGGCGATCATGCTGTGCGACGCACCCGGCAGTGACTTCATCATTTCTGCCATGCGTGCCGGCGTGCGTGAAGTGCTCTCATCCCCGCTGGACAAGGAGGCGCTCTTAAGCGCAATTAGCCGTACCGAACAGCGGATGAGTCAAACTTTATCCATTGCACACAAACGCGGACGGGTGATCGCCTTTATTGCCTGCAAGGGGGGAAGCGGCGCAACCTTTCTGGCGACCAACGCGGCTTACATTCTCGCGGAGGAAAGCGGCGCGAAAGTAGCCTTGCTGGATCTGAATATGCAATTCGGCGATGCGTCCCTGTTCGTTTCGGATCTGGCGCCGGCCAATACGCTGGCGGATCTGGCCGACAACATCAGCCGGCTGGATGCCGCGTTTCTGAATTCTTCCATGATTGAGGTGCTGCCCAATTACCATTTACTGCCGGCACCGGAGGATCCGGGCCGCGCGGCGGGTATTCGCCCCGAGCATCTGGAAGTGCTGCTGAGCCTGGCGCGTGCGCATTACGACTACGTATTTCTCGATATTGGCCGATTGCTGAATGCGGCCACGCTGAAGGCGCTGGATCTCGCCGACGAGGTTTATCCCGTGTTGCAGGAGACCTTGCCTTTCATTCGCGACAGCAAACGCCTCATTCATACCCTGCAGGCACTCGGTTACTCGCGGAACAAAATTCGCCCGCTGGTGAATCGTTATGAAAAGGGAGGGAATATCAGTCTGGATGATGTTGAGTCCGCACTGGGCGTCAAAATATTCGGGACCATTCCAAACAGCTATGAATCGGTTTCGTCCTCAGTCAATCAGGGCATCCCGATTGTGCAGATTGCCAGAAATGATCCGGTAACCAAGGCCTTGAACGTGTTTGTGCAACATCTCGCGGGAGAGGTTGTGGAAGACAAAAAAGGGTGGCTAGGCAGGATGTTTCACCATGAATGATGCTTCTGTCCAATGGACACCCGGATTAACTTGAAAGGAGCGAATGATGTCGCTGCGTGACAGACTCGAAGGTGTAAAGAACGATACGGCCCAGGTTTCCTTGCGCGATACCCCGTTGGGATTTGCGGAAAACAAGGCCTATCAGGAAATGAAATCCCGTATCCATCGCAAACTACTGGATCGGATGGATCTGGGCATGATGGAGAGCATGGCGCCGGACCAGCTGCAGCTTGAACTCAGTAAACTGGTGGAACATCTGCTTTCCGAAGAAACGCTGGCCATCAATGAGACGGAGCGCAAGAACCTGATCCGCGATATTCAGCACGAAATGCTGGGTTTGGGGCCGCTGGAAATTCTGATGGCCGACCCGACTATCTCGGATATTTTGGTGAATACACACCGCCAGGTTTATGTTGAACGCCAGGGCAGGCTGGAGCTGACCGAAGTGCGTTTCGAGAACGAGGCTCACCTGCTCAAGATTATCGACAAGATCGTGTCCGGTGTGGGGCGCCGCGTTGACGAATCCAGCCCCATGGTGGATGCCCGCTTGCCGGACGGTTCCCGAGTCAACGCCATCATTCCGCCGCTGGCGGTAGATGGTGCCATTTTGTCGATTCGCCGCTTTGCCGTCATCCCGTTTCGTATGGATGACTTCGTCGCCCGCAAAAGCATTACGCCGGAAATGGCCGAGATTGTGCAGGGGCTGGTGCGTGCCAAGGTCAACCTGCTGATCTCGGGTGGTACGGGTACCGGCAAAACGACGCTGTTGAACATTCTGTCCAGTTATATTCCGGCGCGCGAGCGGGTGATTACGATCGAAGACGCGGCCGAGTTGCAATTGCAGCAGCCGCACGTGGTGCGCCTGGAAATTCGCCCGCCCAACATCGAAGGCAAGGGCGAAGTCACCCAGCGCATGCTGGTCAAGAACAGCCTGCGGATGCGGCCGGATCGGATTTTGCTGGGCGAGGTTCGCGGTGCCGAGGCATTGGATATGTTGCAGGCGATGAACACGGGTCACGAGGGCTCGATGACCACGCTGCACGCCAATACCCCGCGCGATGCGCTGACACGGCTGGAAAATATGGTGGGCATGGCCGGCCTGAATCTGCCGTCCAAGGCGATGCGCCAGCAGATCAGCTCGGCGATCAATGTGGTGGTCCACGCCAGCCGCATGAGCGATGGCAAGCGCAAGGTCACCAGTATCCAGGAGATCACCGGCATGGAGGGGGATGTCATCACCATGCAGGAGATTTTTGTGTACGAGCAAACGGGGGTCGCTGCCGATGGTACGGTGCAGGGACACTTTAGGGCTACCGGCATACGGCCGAAGTTCGTCGATCGGCTCAAAGTGCACGGGATTTCGGTGGCGGACAATTTGTTTGATCCCTCACGATTATATGAATAGGGGACGGTAATGGACTATCTTTATTACCTCTTCGCAGTGCTCGGCTTTATTGCCGTGGTACTGTTTTTGGAGGGGCTCTATCTCACCTGGAATTCCTATCGCGGTCCGGAAGCGACGCACATCGAGAAGCGTTTGCGCGCGCTGTCGGCCGGAGCGGGCGGTAACCATGAGTCCAAGTTGATCAAACAGCGACTTCTCGCCGAGGCGCCGGCGATGGATCGTTTTCTGATGGGAATTCCGCGTGTTCACCAGCTGGATCGCATGTTGCAACAATCCGGCCTGACGCTGAATGTTGCCGCTTATCTGGGGTGGACACTGCTCGCGATAATCATTGGAATGGTGCTGGCAAATTTTGCGAATTTACCGGTTTTATCCGGTCTGCTGCTCGTGGTGATGCCTTGGTTTTATGTGCGTCGGGCGATCGGCCGTCGCTTGGAAAAGATTGAGCAGCAGATGCCGGAAGCGCTGGAGCTGATGAGCCGCGCCATGCTCGCCGGGCATGCCTTTCCGAGTGCGCTGAAGATGGTGGGCGATGAAATGGCTGAGCCTGCCGCGGGCGAATTCCGCATTGTGTTCGACGAGATCAACTACGGCATTTCCGTTCCCGAGGCGCTAAACAACATGGCGGCGCGGGTGCCGAGTACCGATGTCAGCTACTTCGTGATCTCGGTGCTGATCCAGCGCGAAACGGGAGGCAATCTGGCCGAGTTGTTCGGCAATTTAAGCGCGCTGATTCGCGAGCGTCTCAAACTGATAGGCACAGTGCGCGTGCTTTCGGCCGAGGGCAAGCTTTCAGCGCAAATCCTGACGGCGCTGCCGTTTGCGCTGGCATTTGTCATTAACCTGGTTAATCCGGGCTTTCTGAAGGTGTTGTGGACGGATCCGGCCGGACTGAAATTGGTGGGCGTCGCATTGGTCATGATGCTGCTCGGCATTTTCTGGATGTGGCGCGTCATCAAGATCCGGGTATGAGGGGAAGGGGGAACGAATCATGAGTGGGGTACAAATACTCTTTCTGGTGCTGGTTTTCGTCGCCGTGCTGGTGGTGGCGCTGGTTATCCTGTTGCAACTCGGACCGCGTCAATTGCAGTCGAGGCTGAAGCAGCTGGAGCGGTCCGAAGTTTCGGACACATTGACACAAAGCGGGAAGGTGTCGGAATCGAAATGGACCAGTCGCGTGGTCAAGCTGGCGGAACCGTTTTCACGGCTGTCCCTGCCGAAGGAAGGCTGGGAAAACTCGCCATTGCGGGTGCGTTTTATGCACGCCGGCTACAATTTTTCCAGTGCGCCGGAATTGTTTTTTGCCGCGAAGACGCTGCTGGCCCTGATCCTGCCATTCCTGGCGGTGTTGTATCTGGTGGTTTCTGACGCGGAGCCGGGCGGCAACCTAATCCTCATCCTGGCGCTACTCAGCAGTGCGCTGGGTTATTTCATGCCCAACGTGTTTCTTGAGCGCAGGATATCGCACCGGCAGCGCGAAATTTTCGAGAGCATTCCCGATGCGCTGGATCTGACGACGGTCTGCGTGGAAGCCGGCTTGGGGCTGGATGCAGCGCTGGCGCGTGTAGGTGAGGAAATCCGTTTTCGCAGCCCGCTGCTGGGCGATGAATTCCACCTGGTCAATCTCGAGTTGCGTGCTGGTGGCACGCGTGAGCGTGCTTTGCGCAATCTGGCCCACCGCACCGGTGTTGAAGAAATCGAAACGCTGGTGGCCCTGCTGGTGCAGTCGGACCGATTCGGTACCAGTGTGGCCGAGTCGCTGCGGGTGCACTCGGAAACCATGCGCAGCAAGCGCAAGTTGCTGGCCGAAGAGGCGGCGGCAAAAATTCCGCTGAAGTTGTTGTTCCCGTTGATTTTCTTTGTTTTCCCGTCGCTGTTGGTGGTTTTGCTCGGACCGGCATTTATCAGTATTTACCGGACCTTGTTGCCCACGCTGGGGGCGGGCTGATCCTGCCCGATGGAGGTGCATGATGAAACGAAATAACATCGTATTGCTTGCGGGGCTCTGTATGTTGGGCGCCTGCAGTTCCACACAAAATGGCAGCCACGCTGCGCTATCGGTTGAGCCGGTGATGCGCATTACGGATGCCAGTGGCACGCCGCGCGCCCAGTATCGTTTGGGGCGCTATTACCAGGGGCAGAATCGTTTTGAACTGGCGATAGCGGCTTATCGACGTGCTTTGGAAATGGATGCCAACTACAGCGAGGCGCACAACGCCCTTGGCGTGTTGTATTCCCGCCAGCAAAAATATCCCGAAGCGATCGCCGAATTTACCGCCGCATTGAATGCCGCACCCGGCGCTGCGCATGTACACAACAATTTGGGCTATACCTATTTGCTGCAGGGCGAATATGAACAAGCCGTAGCTTCGCTAAGGCAGGCGCTGGTTATTGAAGCTGGCAATGCGCGTGCCCAAAACAATCTGGCGCTTGCTTACGCCCGGCTGGAGACAACCGACAAAACAGTGTTGGCTCTGTCCGCCGAAATAGCTGTGCCGCCGGTAGCTGTGCAGGGGGAAAAACCTGACACGGTCGTGGCAAATTTGGCTGCCGAATCTTCAGCTGCGGCGGTCGAGCGGGTTGAGGTCGCACATGAAAGTCGCGGCGTGATCCTCCGTCAGACGCCCCCGTTGCAGGTCGCCGTGGTGCAGGTAACGCCGCCGGTTTACGCCCTGCAACGAATAACTTATCAGGAGGCATCGCCAGCCCCGGTACTTGTCGCCCAGGCCCAGTCACTGCCGAAAGTGGAGATTTCCAATGGCAACGGCGTCGAAGGTCTGGCGCGTCGCATCGGTATCTTTCTGCGGGAATCTGGCTACCCGGGCACACGGTTGACCAACCAAAAACCCTTTAACGTCGGAGTGTCCCAGATTCAGTATCGTCAGGGTTATGAGGCTGCGGCCCAGTCGCTGCGCCAGACAATGCCGGGGCAGCCGATGCTGGTGCTGACCGACAATCTGCGTGGTGACATTCAGATCAAGCTGTTGTTGGGAAAAGATTTTTCTGTGCCACAAATCGTTTTCGCCAAACGCGGAGAGACGCCCAGAACAGCGCCGAAAAAAGGGTGATGGCAATGGCCATCAAATTAAGTGTGTTTTGTTAACCAGTGAAGGAGACAGAAAATGTCCAACGTAAAACATGTAATTGATCCGGAAAGAATGGGAACCTGGGTGGCGGCTTCATTTGTGCTGGCCCTGCTGGCGCTGGTGCTGGCCTTTGTGTCCCTGCAACGAACCAAAGAATTGGCCTATATGAGTCAGTACGAGGTGTTGGTGCTCAACAAGAAGATCGAAGATCTGAAGGCAGCAGGGAAGCCGGCAGGCGTGGCTGCCGAACCTCAGGCTGCCGGGGCGGAGGCAAAGTAAATTTTTGAGATTCCGGTCTTGGGGTGGCACGCCACCTCAGGATTCAGGAGGCGAAATTGATGCGATATACAGACGCTACCGATAATCCACGAACCGCCCTGATTGCTCGGCCGGCCTTTGCCTGGGTAACACTGGCATTGCTGCTATCGCTCACGCTTTGGTTATGGCTGTATGCCAACCATGAAATTCAAAGCCGGTCCGAGGATCGTTTTGCCTATCGCGTAAGCCAGCAGTTGCAGGACGTCGAAGATCGTATGCATGACTATGAACAGGTGCTCTATGGGGCATCCGGCCTGTTCAAATCGAGCGAATTTGTCAGCCGGGATGAGTGGCGGATTTATATCGAATCGCTGCAATTGTCCAAATGGTTACCGGGCATTCAAGGCGTGGGTTATGCCCAGATGATTCCCGAGGATCAAAGGCTGAGGCACGAGATGGAAATGCGCCGTGCCGGTTTCCCGGACTACGCCATTTATCCCGGGGGCGAGCGGGAGATGTGCAGCAGCATTATTTACCTTGAGCCTTTCAGTCAGCGCAATTTACGGGCGTTTGGCTACGACATGTATTCCGATCCGGTCCGACGGGCAGCGATGGATCGTGCGATGGATACGGGCAGTCCGGCATTGTCCGGAAAGGTGACCTTGGTGCAGGAAATGGGGCGTGAAATTCAGCCGGGTTTTCTGATGTATCTGCCTATTTACCGCAAGGACATGCCACACAACACGGTGGAATCCAGACGTGCCGCCTTGCTGGGTTTTGTCTATAGCCCGTTTCGCGCGGGCGATTTGATGTCAAATATCTTCAACGATCCGAAACGAGACATTGACCTGGAGCTGTTCGATCAGGCTGTGCTTCCGACTAATTTGTTGTTTGATTCCGCCCCTGCCCAGCATCAGGCCAAATTGACGGTAGATAAGGAGCTCGAAATTGCCGGCCAAAAATGGCTGTTGCGCTTTCGCAGTAATCCGATATTCGAAAAAACAATGGGGAGTCCTGTTTCGCCGGCTATTTTGGGCTTTGGTGCACTGATTAGCTTCCTGGTTTTTGCCGTGTTGTATTTGAACAGTGTTCACTCCCGACGGAGTGCGCGCGATCGTGGTCACCTCGAACGGAGTAGCCGTGAAGTGCGCACCCTCGCCGAAATGACCGATATGCTGCAGAGTTGTCAGTCCTGTCTGGAAGCCTACCCGATCGTAGCGACGACGATGAAACAGCTTTTCCCCGCAATGTCCGGGGCATGTTACCTGTTGAACAATTCAGGCACAGCACTGGAGTCGGTCGTTGAATGGGGAGACGATCCTCCCAAAAACAGGGTTTTTGCCCCTGATGCCTGTTGGGCAATGCGACGCGGGAAAATTCATGCCGTTTGCGAGGGACATATTGATAATCAGCCTTGCCCTCATCTTGACGGTGACGAGGGAAGTGCGGCTTGTGTGCCCATGATGGCCCATGGAAAAACCGAGGGTTTGTTGCTGCTGAAACGTGACGGCGAGTGTTCCGATGCAAAACATATTGAACATCAGCTGGAGCTTGTGCGGACCGCAGTGGATAGTATTAGTCTGGCGATTGCCAATTTGCAGTTGCGCGAATCGCTACAGGAAAGTTCTTTGCGTGATCCGCTGACGGGTTTGTACAACCGCCGCTTTATGGAGGCCACTCTGGAACGGGAGCTTTGGCGCATGGCGCGTTCCGGCCAGCATCTCGCCATTGCGATGCTGGATCTGGATCATTTCAAGGCACTTAATGACGGTTTTGGTCATGTGGCGGGGGATGTCGCCTTAAAAGAGTTGGGTGCGCTGATGCGTTCCTTCCGGCAGGGTGCGGATGTTGCCTGCCGCTACGGGGGGGAAGAATTTATCCTGATTCTGCCGGAGGTTGATCCGTCCAGTGTTCCGGCGCGGATGGAGGCATTAAGACAGTCCATCGAAAGCATGTCGCTCTCCCTTGATGGCCAAGCACTTCCCGGGATCTCAGTGTCCATCGGGATTGCGATTTTCCCGCAGCACGGCGAAGATCCCCAGCAACTCATCAAAGTCGCCGATCGGGCGATGTATCAGGCCAAGCGGGCAGGGCGCAACCGCGTCGTCGTGGCACAGTAAATCATCAGGATTTTGGAATAAGTCATGCAGGCTATTGATTACGCAAACCCCCGCACTTTGGCAGGGGGCTCGGTTGACCTCAACAAGGCGATCTATGCCCTGTCAGATGCTCTGGATCTGGTCGGAATCGATGATATCGGTCATTGCAAGCGGGTCGGCGTCATGGCCGAGGCCTGCGCCAGAACTTTACGCGTGGCCGATATTTTTCAGGCCATGGTGCAGGATCGTCCCTACCGTCGTGGCTTGTCTGCCGAGGCCGTACTGACGGCAGATATACAGGGAGCGATGAGCGCCGCCTTGCCCGGTATCCAGAACACGAAATAGCGATGCTGGCGATGACATGCCGGCCGGTGCCGGCACCGTTGCTATAATTCGGCAACTCATTCCTGCAGAGCAATCCGGTGAACGATACTGCTTCAACTAGCCGCCTGGGCTGGATCGATGATTTTCTATCACACCTGAAACAACGGCGCGTACTGGCCGTACTGTTCGCACTGGTGCTTTTGACGTTGATCATTGCGGTGCTTCCGGTGCCGTTTGTGCTCCCTTCCGGTGCCGCTTTGCGCTACGCTGTTCTGGGTGGCATGGCGGGTTTTCTGGCCACAACTTTGGGTGCCTTGCCCGCGATTCTGTTACGTGGCATCCCGCAAAAACTCGAAGATGGCATGCTGGGATTTGCGGCGGGAATGATGCTGGCCGCCAGTGCATTTTCACTGCTGCTGCCCGGTATTGAGGCCGGTACGGCGTTGCTGGGCAGTCGTTTCGGCGGTGCCACTTTGGTTGTGGGGGGGATGTTGGCGGGCGTTGTATTGATGCTGGGGTTGGATGCCTTCACGCCTCACCAGCATGCCGGCGCCGGCCCTTTCGGTCCGGGTCATGTACGATGCAGCCGGCTCTGGCTGTTTGTATTCGCCATTGCACTGCACAATCTGCCCGAAGGCATGGCGATTGGCGTCAGTTTTGCGCAGGCTGACTTGCATGTTGGCGTGCCCTTAACCAGTGCCATTGCCTTGCAGGACATTCCCGAAGGATTGGCAGTTGCGCTGGCTGCCCGGGCCGCCGGCTTATCTGTTTCAAGATCGGTCCTGCTGAGTGCGGCAAGCGGTTTATTGGAGCCGCTTGGCGCCTGGCTGGGCGTGATGATTTCAAGCGGATTCGCTTGGGCTTACCCGGCGGGACTTGGACTGGCTGCGGGGGCCATGATTTTTGTGGTGTCTCATGAGGTTATTCCGGAAACCCATCGGAACGGGCATCAAACCCTCGCGACTGTGGGCTTGATGATCGGATTTGCCGTCATGCTGATACTGGATACCAGCTTGGGTTAAACCCCATTAACCGATATAGAGGAGTGACTGATTTTGCAATGGACTGATTTTTTGCTGAGCGACGATTGGTGGATCGCACGGATGTTTGCGATCGTATTTGCAACAGTTGCGCTCGATTTTGCGGCCGCGTGGGTATTGCAGCATCTCAAAAGCAAAGTGGCCGACACGGCTACTGTTTGGGATGATGCCTTGCTTGCCGCCGCAAACCAGCCCTTGCGCGTGATGATCTGGCTATTGGGTTTGGGATTCGCAGCAGAAATCGCCAGACAGCAAAGTCATGCCGGCATTTTTGACTTGATTGAACCGGTACGCCGGGTCGGCATTGTGGTGATCCTCACCTGGTTTTTGGTGCGCGCGATCAAACAGGCCGAATTGAACTACAGCAAGGTGCATGCCGGCGACCACAATGCGCTGGATCTGACCACGCTGACGGCCCTGGGCAATCTGGGCAAGATTTCCATCATCATTACCGGCGTGCTGGTTGGGCTCCAATCGATGGGATACAGTATTTCCGGCGTGCTGGCTTTCGGCGGTATCGGCGGCATTGCAATTGGTTTTGCCGCCAAGGATATGCTGGCCAACCTGTTCGGCAGCCTCATCGTTTTCCTGGATCGCCCGTTCAAAATCGGCGACTGGATTCGCAGCCCGGATCGCGAAATCGAGGGCACCGTCGAAAGCATCGGCTGGCGCATGACGGTGATTCGGACGTTCGACCGGCGGCCGCTGTATGTACCGAATTCGGTATTTTCCACGATCACGCTGGAAAACCCTTCGCGCATGACCAACCGCCGAATTTACGAAACCATCGGGATTCGTTACGACGATTTCGCCGTCATGGAGGCGATCACCCGCGAGGTTCGCGCGATGCTGCTGGCCCATCCGGAGATTGATACCACGCGAACCTTGATGGTGAATTTCACGCGTTACGGCGACAGCGCGCTGGATTTCTTTGTGTACACCTTTACCAAGACCATCGTCTGGGAAGAGTTTCATGCGATCAAACAGGATGTCCTGCTCAAGATAGGCGAAATCATTGCCCGTCATGGCGCGGAGATCGCTTTCCCCACCTCGACGGTACACTTGCAAGTGAATCCAGCGCATTCTCAGACGGCCTGATTTCGGGCGTGACGGTGTAAGATGCTCTCCCTTTTTTCAGGTGTGCCGGCATGCAAAAAAATTACGATCTGATCGTCTTTGACTGGGACGGAACGGTCATGGATTCCACCGGCGTCATCGCGGGATCCATTCAGGCCGCCTGCCTGGATTTGGGTTTGCCGGCGCCCAGTGATGAGGATGCGCGTCACGTCATCGGACTTGGGCTGGTACAGGCCTTGCGTCATGCCGTACCCTCGGCACCGGAGTCGATGTACGAACCGCTGGCAGATCGTTACCGCTATCACTTTCTTGCGCAGGATATGAACATTCCCCTGTATGCCGGGGCGGAAGAAACCGTCCGGTATTTGCATCAGGCCGGTTATTTACTCGGTGTGGCAACCGGCAAAAGCCGGGCCGGGCTGGACCGCGTGCTGGATGCCAGCGGCCTGCGCGGTTATTTTCATGCGACACGAACGGCTGACCAGACGTTTTCCAAACCCCATCCGGCGATGTTGCTGGAAATCATGGACGAGCTCGGCGTCTCGGCTGCGCGCACACTGATGATTGGGGATACCACGCATGACATCGAGTTGGCGCACAATGCCGGCGTCGAAGCCGTGGCGGTGGGGCATGGCGCACATCCGCCCGAACAATTGCAGGCCCTGTCCCCGCGGGCGCTGGTGAATGATTTCACCGAGTTGCGGGATTGGCTTAAACAACATGCCTGAATGGCGGAGAACTAAATGAGTGAACCAAATAATCAATGGGAACGCGGTGTGCTGGAAAAACTGGCCATGTCCGCAATTCAGGAACAGCGCCGGGCGCGCCACTGGGGAATATTCTTCAAAACGCTGACGCTGGCGTATCTGTTCCTGATGCTGTTTATCTTCATGGGCTGGTTCGATGAGAGCGAATCCGCCCTGAGTACAGGCAAACACACGGCGCTGGTGGATCTGCAGGGTGAGATCGCGGCCGGTAATTCGGCGAGTGCGGATTTCATCATCCCGAGTTTGCAGGACGCGTTTAAAGACTCCGCAACCCAAGGGGTTATTCTGCGAATCAACAGTCCCGGCGGGAGCCCGGTGCAGGCCGGCCAGATCAACGATGAAATCCGCCGCCTGCGCGGCCAGCATCCTGATATTCCGCTGTATGTGGTCGTCGAGGATATCTGTGCTTCCGGGGGCTACTATGTAGCGGTTGCCGGCGACAAGATTTTTGTCGACAAGGCCAGTCTTATCGGCTCAATTGGGGTGCTGATGGACGGTTTCGGTTTTGAAGGCACGATGCAAAAACTGGGGGTGGAGCGGCGCCTGTTGACTGCAGGTGACAACAAGGGCTTTTTGGATCCGTTCTCGCCGGCAAATCCGAACCAGCAAGCTTATGCAAAACAAATGTTGGCCGAAATTCACCAGCAATTCATCGATGTTGTGCGACAGGGCCGCGGCAAGCGGCTGAAGGAAACGCCGGAAACATTCAGCGGCTTGGTGTGGAACGGACAGCGCGGCGTGGAACTTGGGCTGGCCGATGATTACGGCAGCATTGAATCGGTGGCTCGCGATGTCATCAAGGCTGAGCACATCGTGGATTTCACGATGAAGGAAGATTTCACCGAGCGTCTGGCCAAGCGGTTTGGTGCGGCCGCGGCGAGCACCTTCGGTTTCTCCACGAAGGGCAGCTGGTCCTTACATTAGCGAGGCAGCTGGGCCGCGCGTTCCCTGAGTGCGGCCGGCGTTAGGTCGGCCAGGGAAAGGGTTTCAGCGTCGGCCAGATCGGCGTAGTTTTTTTCCAGTGCGCGAAAATAGGCCGGATCGTAGTGGGTGATCAGCAGGCTTTCCACGAGCGTGTAAAAATCACCGCGGGCGATTGATTCCCGCCAGCTTTCAAGCGTGGTCCTGGGGTGAAAGGGCTGCAGTAAATCGAGTTGCGTTTCAAGCAATTCACGATTTTCGGTAAAGTGCGGATAATCTTCGAGCAGGGCGCCAACGCGCACGGGAACCGTAGTTTCAAGTCGCCGGCAGTGGCCGGTATGCATCGCCTGGAGCAGGGTGTCCGGCACGGCGAGACGACCGATTTTTCGGCTCTCGGCCTCGATATACACGGGGCGTGCGGGGTCGAGTCGGGCGAGTTGATGCAGCAGGCGGCTCTCGAACCCTTTTTGCGAAGGCTGCGGCGCGTGAGGCAGGTTTCCCAGCACCGATCCCCGGTGTTGCGCGAGGGTTTCGAGATCCAGCACCTGGTGTTCCGTCTCTTCCAATGCCTTCAGAAAACGGCTCTTGCCGGATCCCGTCGATCCGCACAGCACCTCGAATTTGAAGGTGCCCGGCAGCGCTTCCAGTTGCCGGATTACGTCCCGCCGGTACTGCTTATAGCCGCCCTCCAGTTTGTGTGCCGCCCAGCCGACCTGATTGAGAATAATGCTCATTGCGCCGCTGCGCTGACCGCCGCGCCAGCAATAAATCAGCGGTCGCCAGGATTTGGGGTGAGCGGAGAGCCTGTTTTCAATATGCGCTGCAATATTCCGCGCAACCAGCACCGCGCCGAGTTTTCTGGCCTCGAATGGGGAGGTTTGGGTGTAAAGCGTACCGACCCGTGCGCGCTCCTCATCATTCAGTACCGGGCAATTGATGGCCCCGGGAATGTGATCATCGGCGAATTCGGACGGGCTGCGGACATCGATGATTTCGTCAAATTCACCGAGCTGTGGTAGCGTCGCGGTCTTGAATAACATGAGCAGATGGCAGGGAGTGAGCGTGGCAGAAATCAGATTGACCGAATTGTCGCACGGGGGTGGCTGCGGCTGCAAAATTGCCCCGGCGGTGTTGCAGCAAATTGTGGGGACGATTCGGCAGAAACTGCCTTTCCCCGACTTGCTGGTGGGCACGGAAACCAGTGATGACGCCGCCGTCTATCGGCTGAACGACCAGCAGGCCATTATCGCCACAACGGATTTTTTCATGCCGATTGTCGACGATCCGTTTGAATTCGGCCGGATTGCGGCGACCAATGCCTTGTCGGATGTTTACGCGATGGGCGGCACACCCATCATGGCCCTGGCTATTGTGGGGATGCCCATCAACAAACTGCCGGTAGAGAAAATTCGCGCGATTTTGCAGGGCGGCGAATCGGTCTGCGAGGCGGCGGGGATCCCGCTGGCGGGCGGACACTCCATCGATTCGGTGGAGCCTATCTACGGACTGGTGGCACTGGGGATTGTGCATCCGGACCGGTTGAAGAAAAACAGTGCGGCCCAGCCCGGAGATGTGCTTGTTCTCGGCAAAGGTCTGGGGGTGGGCGTGCTGGCAGCCGCATTGAAGAAAAATCTGCTCAGTCCCGCGGGCTATCAACAGATGATTGAAACGACGACACGACTGAATCGGGTCGGGCCGGCCCTGACCGAAATTGAAGGCGTTCATGCGCTGACCGATGTGACCGGTTTTGGTTTGCTGGGACATTTGCTCGAAATTTGTCGCGGCTCCGGCGTGATGGCCGAGCTGGAGTTTTCCCGGGTGCCGGTGCTGTCCGAGGCGTTGCCGCTGATTCAGCAGGGCATTGGTCCGGGTGCTATCGATCGAAATCTTGCGAGTTACGGACACGAGGTGGATTTTGGTGCTGCGCTGGAGGATTGGCAGCGCCGCCTGCTGGCGGATGCCCAGACCAGCGGCGGATTGCTCGTGAGTGTTTCACCCGAGGCTGTGGCAAAAGTCATCGACTGTTTTCACTCGGCAGGTTTTGACCAAGCCACTGTGATTGGACAGTTGAGAAACGGCATGCCACGCATCGGTATAATTTGATCCGCTAGCTCCCCGGTTGTGTTACCAGCTGGTGCAGCAGCTCGAAATCCAGATTCAGGGTGGCTTGCTTGATTTGATCGGCGTACACGGAATATTCCGGGTGCTCCTGCGTGAATTGCTGCAACCATTCCGTAATATCCGTCACCGCGCCGGCCTCGATCATCGGAAGCAGCGGGGCTAATGATTCTGCGGTAGGCAGCGGAGATGCCGGTTTTTTAGGTGCCGTTGGTTTACGGTCTGGAGCTCTGCGGGCGGGGATACCCAGTTCGTCCATGATGGCCGTGAGCAGGTAGTCTGCATTGGCCGGTTTTAGCAGGATGTTGGTGAAATTGATTTCGGCTGGAAATTTTTCCGGGCGTTGTGGCGGTGCTGCAGAGAGGAGGAATACGGGAATTCTGTACCGGTTCCAGTCCTGCAACACTTGCCATCCGTCGCCATTTGCCATGAATTGATCCGTCAGCACCAGATCGATTTTTTGTCCCAGAAATTTTCTCGCATCGTTGCCCGAACGCGCGGTGATCACATCAAAGGCCTGGTCTGCCAGCAGCGCGGTCATCACGTGCAAATTTGTCACGTCGTCGTCAACAAGCAGAATTCGTATGGCATGTTTCAGTGCGGTGTAACCCCCGGTGTCCATGCCGATTTCCTGGGGCAGGCTGGCGCGCGGGCAATGCAGGACAAAACTGAAGCGGCTACCCTCGCTCTGGGTGCTCTCGAGCTGGATTTTGCTGCCCATGAGCTTGACCAGCTGTTGCACGACAGCGAGACCAATGCCGCTGCCTTCAATGCCGGTGTTGGCGACATGGCTTCCCCGGGAAAACGGCAAGAAGATTTTCTCCTGATCTTCAGGAGGAATGCCGATGCCGTTGTCGGTTACTGAAAATACCAACTCCACCGCCGAACTGGTTGGGGCGGTAATTTTGCAGCCCAGAGTAATTTTTCCATGTTGTGTGTAGCGGTTGGCGTTGGTGAGCAAATTGTCCAGCACCTGCCTCAAGCGGCGCTCATCCGCAAGAATGGCATCGGGCAGGGCGCCTTCAATCTCGAGGGTGAAATGATTGCCGCTTGTTTGGCACATCACTGTGGTGTTGCGCTGGATCTCGGCAAGAAACGCTCTGACTTCAAGGGGGGCGGACTCCAGCTTCATTTTTCCTGTGATGCTGCGGGTGTGATCAAGAATTTCATCGATCATGCCGAGCAGGTATTTGCCACTTTGCTTGATGGCATGGGTTGCCTCTTCCATCGTGACACGCGAGCTGTGACGTTCAAGCAGTTCGGCGTAGCCCAGTATGGAATTCAGTGGCGTACGTAGTTCATGGCTCATTCGGCTAAGGAAATTCAGTTTTGCGGAATTCTCTGCCTCGATTTTTATCAAGCGACTTTCCAAGTCTCTCGAATGCTCGAACGTGCTGAGCAGAAACAGGGGGGCTGCCATCATGAGCGCCCAGAGCGCGGCCAGGAGTTCACCCTGATAAAAGGGGAGAATCCCCAGCGTAACGCCAAGGCGCACGATCTGTATCAGAGTGAGCAGGCCAAAGCTCAACAGAATCAGGCCTGCACGCCGGCTTCCGGTACGCCACGCTTGAAATGTAAGGATCATTCCCACAAAAAGTGCGGCGTTTAAAGTGATGTTCCATAATTGTGTGCCGTTTCCATGGTCGACAAACAGGGCCCATAGCTGTCCCAGCAGCGTCACGGAGATCAATCCGGCAAACAGGTAGTGTCTGAGGATGTAAGAACGCAGCTCGGGAAGTGTGCTGTACACAAACAGCACGAAATTGCCGACAGTCCAGATCGAGAAAATAGTATTCGCTTCGGCGAGCAGGGGCCATTCGGCGGGCCACAGGTATCTTTGCAGCAGGCCATTCCGGTAAAGCTCAGTCAGCAGCGCGCCGAGAAAGGCTAGCCCGAAAAACAGATACGCACGCGCTTTAAGAACAAGGTAAATCAGGATGGAAAGTATGCTGACGACCATCAGTCCACCCAGTGCAATGCCAATGCCCAGATTCCACTGATACATGTTTTTGGAATATTCCGAGGGTTTCCAGAGTGTGGTGTTCAAGTCGATCGACGTGCGTGACGCGATGCGCAGCCAGAGGGTGGTCGTCGAGTTTGCAGCGATACTGACGGGCAACACACCAAATTCCCGCGCATATTCATTCCGCTTATCCATGGGGGTCAGCGTCCCGGCTTCGGTTCGGCTCCATTGTCCATTTTCTTCGGGTGCAAAGAGACTTACTTCCTCAAGGCGGGGATGGCCAACGCTGACCCAGCGTCGAATGGCTTCGTGCGTGTTGTTGCGGAGATTCAGTCTGAGCCAGGAGACATCCTTGCTGAATCCCTCCGAGAGTTCGCCTTGAGTCATGAGGCGTGGAATGCAGGCCCCGGACAGAACCTCCTCAAAAGTGGTTTGCGCGTTTGTTGTGCAGGCGTAGGTGGCTTCGGATGCCGAAATCTTTGTGGCGGTGTCGACGGTTATGCTCAAGGGGGCCGCATTTGCCCATGGGGCCGCAAACAGCAGAAAGAAGCCGGCCGCCCAAAGGAGTGCCGAACCGGGAGTGGGTTTAAGTCTCATTGTGCGAAGTTTTCATTTTGCAGTTGATTGCGCAGATCGCGCGGCGAACAGTCAAAACGTTCGCGGAAAGCTTTTGCGAAATTGGCGGGGTTGGAGTAACCAAGATGCTCGGCAATTGTGGCAATCGGCGTTGAGGTATTCGCCAATAGTTCGCGCGCATTGCGCAAACGCTCCTCGCGCAACCAGCCGAAGACCGGCATTGCAAATCGCTGGTGAAAAATCTGATTCAGATATTTTTCGTTGGTCCCCAGCTGTTTGGCCAGTATTTCAGGTGAAGGCGGGTTGGCAATGTTTTCCTGAAGATACTCTGTAGCGGTTCGGATCAGGACGTCATCGTGGTTTTGCGTGGCACTTTCCGCAGGCTGGGCTGTTTCCGGAAGGTGGTAATGACGCTGTCTGGCAAGGTTGAGGTGAACTTCGACCCGCGCGATGACTTCCTGCTCGTTAAATGGTTTACCGATGTAATCGACGGCCCCCAGTGTAAAGCCCTGAATTCGTTTTTCCGTTTCATTGGCGGCGGTCAGGAAAATGACCGGGATATTCCGGGTGCGCGCGTTGTTTTTGAGCATGCGACAGCTTGTAAAACCATCCATCCCGGGCATGTTGATATCCATCAAAATTAAATCGGGAGCGAGAATTTCGGCCTTGTGATAACCGTCCTGGCCATTGAATGCCACATTTAGCCGCATTTGACGGGCTGCCATGAGTTCCATCAGTAATTTCAGATCAATCGTGGAGTCATCAACGATCAGGATGCTGGGAACTGAAGAAGCTGAGATTGAAAGCATGGGGGAAAAATAGGGTTGGAGGATTATGTTCGCGATTTTGCCCTGAATTGGGATTTTTATGAACCGCAAGGGAAAAAGAATTTTTGGAAAAGTTTTTATCGCTCAAATAAAGGTATTGAAGCCGGTGTTGCAAAAAACACAAAAAAAAACTAGAAAAAGCATTAAGAAGTGCTTTCATGCTTGTCAATGTTGTGTGATATTCCCCCCAAGTAGAAAAGCCCTCAACGGGCTCAAAAATTTTAAAGTTAGTGCAACTCAGGGAGTTTATAAAAAGTGAAGATAATTTCCAGGCATTCGTTTGTGGTTTCCGCGCTGGCGGTGGCGATGTTGTTTGCGGGTCTTCAGCCTCTGACCGCGCTGGCGGCTGAACCTGTCAAGGAAAACGCGCCTGTTCAGTCCAGCAAGGTGCGCGTTGTCAAGCAGGATGAAAATCCCTGGGGGATGGGCCGGCGAGAGCATAAGGTGGTGCAAGTCCGTACAACCTTTCAGGATATGGGCTACAAGGATGGTCTGATTTTTGTCGAGCAGGGAACGGAGCAGGCCGAGTCTCTCTACTTCAGCTTTCCGGCCGATGGAAATTTCCTTTCGGGTTCTCTGCGATTTAATCTGGCAGCGGCGCCTTACCTGACGCCTGACGATCGTTTGCAGATCCGTGTCAACGATAAAGTTCGTTTGATAAAGCAATTCGGTGCTGAGGCGGATAAGTCGGTCCAGACCATCGAAATGCCACTTTCCAGCGCCGATGTTACCAAGTACAACGGCAGATCTTATGTCAAGGCGACCATCACGGTCGTTATGAAAGCGGGTGCCGCGCAGTGTCCGGGTGATGTTAATTTGTGCCGCTATGTGAAAATTACGCCCGATTCCACGCTGGCTGCCGCCGTCGACTATGACGCGGAATTTGAAGTTAATGGCGCATGGGCGCTTTTGGGGACGACTGCCCGGATAAGCCTGCCGGCGGGGCAGATTTCCCAATCGGTGTTTACTTCTGCATGGGAACTCGGGCGCTTGATTCGGCACACCGGACGTAATGTCGAATATGTCCGTTTGCCCGAGGTGGGTGATTTTGTGCTGCTTCCAAACGATGCAACACCTGAAAGTTTTGGCGGCTTGCCGGTGCCCCAGCTTGAGTCGGGGCTGCATGTGCGTAATCTGGATGGCAAGTCTGCCATTGTGATCGGTGAGCCATTCGATAAAGCCTTCCGGGAAATGGAGGATTTGAGTAGCTCCGACCGCAAAATATTTACCCCGATCAAGGGGCGATCCGCAGAGGACGACCGCTTCCAAGTCAAACTGGCGGACATGGGTCTTGATGAGAGTGAGCGTCAGTTATCGGGGGCAACGACCAAAGGTAAGTGGTCAGTTGGCATCGCGACCAACCGTCTGCCTTTTGGTTACATGCCTGAAGGCGTGGAATTCCAGGTTTCAACCATAGCGCTGAAGGGGAGTGACTCCCTGATGGTCTATGTTTATTTGAATGATTTCCTGCAAAAAGCCTTCCGTCTTGAGGGTGACGATACCGCGAAGACGCTCACGGTTCGTTTTAATGACCTGAATATTTCGAAAAGCTATAACGCTGTGCGCATTGTGACCGAGCGTGTCGATGCGGATACGCCCAATGGTAGCTATCCCGTGCAGATTGGCAATACTTCGATGATTTTGAAGCGTGAGATTATTGAGGTTCCCAAGCGGTTCGATGAACTCGGTTTGTATTATGCAGACGGTTTTGACACCTATTTGCCGGAAGCCTATTTGCAAGACCCGATTGATGCGCTGCATTTGTTGGCAGAAATGGCGGATGAATTGAGCTTCAAGGTGGGAGCCGGTTCTGTGGTGTTTTACAAGCCGGATTATGTATTCAAGGCAACACGCCCATTTATTTTGTTCGGTTCTCCCAAAGTGGATTTCAGCTATCAGGGAGTCCACTTTGATCGTGGCGCTTACCTGGTCAAGGACTGGGGCGACCGTCATTTGATCGCTGAGAAGGAAGCCGAAAATCTCTCCGTCATTCAAATCGTCCAGCAGGGTGATGTTTCAGGTTTGTGGCTGGCACCGGGACCGGCATGCAAGCGTCTGCCGCGCGCAGAGGCGCCGCTGCGTCAGGATAACGTTGCTTTGATCGATGACGCCGGCATTGTACTGACGTTTGATGGCATGGATCCCAAGGGTCTGAAACTGGTTTACAACAACTTCCGCACATGGGAAGAAACGCTCGCCTATTACAGCTTCACAATTTTGGTGGTTGTTTGGGTGTTTGCCGTGCTCTTCTTCGCCTATGTCTTGCGCCTTGTGAGACGTAACGAGCAACGTGGTGAGGCCTAAGGTTGGGCGATCAGGGAGTGCAAGTAATGAATAACGGTACTGGACAAAATCAAGGCGCGCCACGATTGGGTGATCTTCTGGTCAGTAAAGGATTGCTGACTCAGGCGCGTCTGGATGAAGCGATTGCCCTGCAACAGTCGACCGGACAGCGTCTGGGTGAGGTCTTGCTGGCGAATGGTTGGGTGGATCCGATCGAGTTTTACAAGGTCCGGGATTCTCAGAAGGTTGCGCCGCCCCGCATTGGGGATTTGCTGGTCAGCAAAGGTTTGATCACCGAGGAGCAGTTGGGCAGCGCGTTGCAGCTCCAGAAAAACTGGGGTTCCAGACTGGGTGAAATCCTGATTGCGAAGGGGTATATCTCCGCTTTCAAGTTCTACCAGGTGTTGGCGGATGTTAACTCGCGCGCCTTTGTGAATCTGATGAAAGACCGTCCGGATGAGGCGCTTTTGTCGGCGGATGACATCGAGATTTACAGTGAACTGCTGGTGTTGCCCTGGAAGAAGATTGATGGTGTGACCTATGTCGCGACAGCCAATCCTTCCGACAAGGTTATGGAGTTTGCGCGGGCCCGATTTGGTGAGCAGGTTGATTTTGTTGTGACCTCAAAATTCGATATTTTGTGGGAACTTCAGATCAACATGGGCGAGGTGTACAGCACCAATGCGGTTTACCAGCTTGCCCGAAAAAATCCGGAGAACTCGGCGCAGCGCGTTTTTGCCACTTGGCAACTGTTCGGCGGGGTCATGATTTTCGCGCTGGTGCTGACAGCTTTGACGCTGTGGCCAATGATTACGGTTATTGCACTGAATTTTTCGATGGCGCTGTTTATATTTCTCGTTTTCGGGCTGCGTGCCATCCTTGCATGGGTGGGAAGCCGTCGGGGGATCGACGTCAAAGTTGGGGATTACCAGCTTTCCAGGCTGGTGGACAAGGATCTTCCGGTTTATAGCATTCTGGTTCCCATGTACAAGGAAGCGGCCGTGTTGCCCTATATTGCCGATGCCTTGCGCAATATGGATTACCCGCTTTCCCAGCTGGATATCAAGCTTATCCTGGAAGAGGATGATGAAGAGACCATCGCGGTTGCGCGGAGCTTGGGTCTGGAATCAACCTTTGAAATCATTATCGTGCCAACGAGCTGGCCCAAGACCAAGCCCAAGGCCTGCAATTACGCATTGAATTTCTGTCGAGGCGAATTTGTCACCATTTACGATGCGGAAGATCGCCCCGAGCCTGATCAGCTGAAAAAAGTTGCGGTGGCTTTCTCAACGCTGCCGGAAGATGTTGTTTGTCTGCAAGCGCGATTGAACTACTTTAACCATAACGAAAACTGGCTGGCGCGGATGTTCACGCTGGAATATTCCCTGTGGTTCGATTTTTATCTGCCGGCGCTTGAAGCCTTGCGCATTCCTATTCCTTTGGGGGGAACCTCCAACCATTTCCGCTTGAGCGTGTTACGCCGCATTGGTGCATGGGATCCCTACAATGTGACCGAAGACTGCGATTTGGGTGTCCGGATCACCCAGGAGGGCATGCACGTCGGTATCGTTAATTCAACGACTTATGAAGAGGCGAATACTCGTTTCGGTAACTGGATCCGTCAGCGTTCCCGCTGGCAAAAAGGCTATATGCAAACCTATTTAGTGCATATGCGCCATCCTTGGGCGTTTTATAAGTCAGTAGGGCATACAGGTTTCTGGGGCTTTCAATTCTTCGTGGGCGGCTCGGTCCTGGGGAATCTGATTCTGCCGTTCCTCTTCCTGATGTTTTTGGTGTATTTGTTTGCGAGTATCTCGGTTGTCAATTTGCTGACGCCGATTTTCCCGCAGTACATTTTGTACATCTCCTTGTTTAACCTGCTGATTGGCAATGGCGTGCTGATTTATCTTTCGATGGTAGGTGCGTTCAAACGCCACTACTACGAACTGATGCCTTATGCGCTGACCGTGCCGGCCTATTGGGCCATGATGGCCATCGCCTCCTACAAGGGACTTTGGCAGCTCATTAATAATCCTTTTCACTGGGAAAAGACTGAGCACGGTCTGACGAACGCAAACAAGGTTAATAAAGATGCTGAAGTGCAAAAGGCTCAGCTAAGCCCGCAGTCATGAAAGACTTGAGAAAATAAAATGCATATATTCAATCAAGCTCCGGATCCGAAAATTGTTACCAGGCAGAATACGCTGGTATTTTTGCTGATCCTGTCGGCGTTAGCCGGCTTTGTCTGGTGGCAGTTGTCCCATCATTTTGCCAGCGACCTGGCGTTGCAAAGCTGGAACAAGATTCTTACGGTGTTCGATGCCTTTGAATTCCGGATCGAAAATCTCAGTATGTTGCAGCCGCACATACCTTTGTATCTGATGATTCCGTTTTACTACCTGCCTGCAGAGTACGGATACATAGCGCCTTATTTGACCTCCGCATTTTGTTCTGCGTTGTTGTTGGCATTATGGAACCATGATCTTAAACAGCGTAATTACACGGCGGTTCAGCGTGGTTTGCTGGTTTTGCTCGTCGCGATTCATCCGTTCTTTCTGTGGGCGATGACCGGAGGTGCTGTCCACGGACTGACGCTGCTGGTGTTCTATCTATTCTGTATTGCCTCAATCCGTTTAACCAAGTATGCCGACGCACGTGCCTTCCTGATGATGGCGCTCGTTCTCATAAGCTTTTTCTTCGTTGACGAGTTGGCGTTCTTTGTCTTTATCGCCTTCTTTCCGATGGTGCAGCTGCTTGTTCCGCGACGGATGATCGACGAATCGCCGATGGCGGTCTATCTGCTGGTCGCAGTGCCACTCATCGTTGCCGTGCTTACCTGGCTTTATCTGAACAATGTTTTCGCTTCTAACGCCTATGAGTTTCTTGAAAATCCATACGGATCATTCCGCGGCTCCTGGTTGAGAGTCGAAAACGTCGAGTGGTTGCGTCTGTTTGGCGGTAAGTTTCTGACCCCGACATTGCTGGCAATTGGGCTGCTGCTTGTCGCCTTTCCGGTTTCAATCTGGATGATCTGGCGCGCTCGCCGGCACACAAAAATTCTCGCGGGTATTGCCATTCTTGTGCTCAACGTTGCGCTTGCCGTGGGCTTCGGTTCGGCGTCCTATTATCTTTCCCATCCGATCGAAATTATGTCCCTGATGGTTCCTGGCATCATGGCTGCGCTGATTTTGATGCCGCGGGAATTCAACGCAACGAATCGCTTTGTCCTCTATGTCATGCTTGCCCTTAGCGTGGCGGGCGGTTGGTACGCGATGAATTGGAAACCGACCCATGAAATGCGTAACTGGTTGTCGATGTTCACTTCAGGTGAAAAGCAGCCACCAATCTCGGGTACTGATGAGGCGCTAGGTAAATGGTTGAAGGAAAATCGTGGGGTCACCCTGATAGACGACAATGTGGCTTATCGCGCCATCGTTGCCCGAGGCGATGCCAAAGATTTGATGGTGCCCTTTACCAAGGAATTTCAGCTCGCCTTGCGTTCAGAAAATCTGACAGAGTTGAATAACCTCAGTACCTTGAGCAGTATCGGTCGTGCGGAATCCTTTAAGATCGAGCAAGTTGTCGTGCAAAACCCCGTATATTCAAAATATAACGAAAGCCTTGCTTCACCTGAAATTGACATGTTGACACGGCGATATCCTAATTTATATGCAGAAGGAATCGTCAAGAAAAATGTAAAAACGGAAGGGGCAACTGTCACCGAAAAAGTCAACTTGGAAAATTCTGAGCCCATCGCCGTGGAGCTTGTCTATGATGACCATGTGAATTGGCGCGTTTGGCGGTTCAAATACAACGAGGAACTGCACAGGAATGTTGTCCAGTGCATTGAGTAGATTACTGGCGCTGGCGCTGACCCTGTGGTTGCTTTCGGGGTGTGCCGGTCTGCCAGGAACAAATCCCGGCGCGACTCAAAATGATGGATTGAATTCCGGCAGTAAACAAGTGAATTCCGGAATTCGGGGTGTAAATCTCTTGCAGACGAGCAATGTTGCACTGAGCAGTCCTTTGTTGGCCAGCTCATTGTCAAGGTTGCGTGAAACAGGGGCAACAACCGTAGCGCTGGTGCCCTTCATGCAAATGCGCGGTCCGATGGCAGAAGGGGTGTCTCGCAGCGAGGCGGTAACGGACGAGCAGTTGATTGCGGGAATTCGGAAGGTAAAAGAAACCGGATTCCGCGTGGTGCTAAAACCACAGATTTTGGTCGCGAATAGTTGGGCGGGTGAAGTTAGGCAGCAAAATGAAATTGCCTGGAAGCGCTGGTTTGAAAGCTACTCTTCGGAGCTTTTGCATTATGCGGAAATTGCAGCAAAAGAAAATGTGGAAATACTGGTGGTTGGAACGGAATTGAAACAAACCGGCCAGCGCCGCGAGTGGCGGCAGCTGATTGCCGATCTGCGACGCATATTTCCGGGAAAGCTGACGTATGCGGCACACAATTCGGAGGGCGTCGCCGATTACGATTTTTGGGATCAGCTGGATCTGGTCAGTGTGACCATGTATCCCCCGCTTGGCGCGGAAGTTTCGCGCGAGGGGATGAGGTTAAAAATTGTCGCCGCGCTGGATACGCTGGAAAAGCAGCAGCGGCGCATTGGCAAAGATGTACTGATTGCCGAAGTGGGGGTGGCATCCATGTCCGGTGGACAGGCGACACCCTGGCAAGTACCAGCGCATGGTGTGAGCAGTGATGTGGAAATGCAGGCAATGGTCCTTGACGAGTGGCTCAGTGAATCGGGTCGAAGGGACTGGATCAAAGGACTGCTGATTTGGAATTGGTTCAGTGATCCGTACGCGGGTGGAAGATCTGATACGGATTTTACGGTCCAGAATAAACCTGCGGAGGCCGTGATGAAATGTCAATGGGCCAAAATTTGTGGGACGGAAAACTAGATAGTCATAAGTAATGAGGGAGTAATAGATGTTGAGACAAGCTAATTTAAAAATGATTGTGCTGACAATCGGGTGTCTTTATGGCGTCCAGGCTGAAGCGGGTAATTGGCTGCGCAATGAAGGTGACTGGAGCTATTCGGCAAACCTTAAATACGCAACTTCAGACAAATTCTGGGACCAGCAGGGTGTCAGCGTTGCCAAGGGCTGTACCAATCAGAGCACGAGTCTGCATCAGGGTGTCGAATATGGCTATTCCTACCATTACACACTCATGGCCGATATTGGCCTGAGCAGTGATCAATGTCAGGGTAAGGGTAATGCTTTTGGTTTTGGCGATCTCACGCTGGGTGTTCGGGGGCGGATATTCCCCGAGCAGAACGGTAAAGCGTGGGAGCTTCAGGCGATCATTCCGACGGGGTACGACAATGGCGTGCCCATGCGCTTGGGCTATGGCCGGTTTGGTGTGCGAGGCGGCGTTCACTTTGGTGACCGTAACGAGATATATGACGTTGATCCTTACCAGCCGGCCTATTCCAAACCGGAAGGCGGTTCGTGGAGTTATGGCTCTACACTAACGCTCTGGGAAGGGCCGCCGGCAAATCAGTTGGCCGGCTACGTCAAATGGGGTACGCCGCTCACGGAGATGTGGAAAATGAGTGCATCACTGAGTGCCGATCTTTCTTTGGGGCATGGCGTGACAGAACCTGCAACATTGGTTGTATGGGCGCGCCAGCCGTTCCATGATGTGCTTACCGCCAAACTTGATTTTTCCCGTCCGCTGGGGGATGGCTGGTCGATCAGCATGGGACCTGAAATGAATTTGTGGGGAAGAAACGCATCGCAAACCGTCGCGGCTTCTGTTGGCTTGCACAAACTTTGGGGTAATTAATCATGCTGAAAATCGCCGGATCAGTAGTTATGTGGCTTAGCGTGCTGACTTTAGGCATGTTCACCGCCGTTTCGCACGCCGCACAGGCGCAGTCGCAGTCTGTAAATGTTGTGGAACAGATCACGATCGATGAGATGTATGTCGAGATGGATCCGGAAGAGGCTTGGCTGCTGAACAATAAAGACCCCAGCGACAAGTCCACTTTTGCTGCCCGGGTCAAATTCGATGGCGCTTCGCACCCTGCACGAATCGCGGTGAGCGGAAGCTCGACACGTTCATTCGTGAAAAAATCGATCCGACTGACCTTGCAGGATGATGGCCAGTGGCTCGGCGGGAAAAAGATTTCGTTGAATGCGATGTCTTCCGACCCGAGCATGATGCGCGTATGGCTGGGTTGGGAGCTGGCAAAAGCCGTGGGTATGCCGGCACCGGTGACGCGCTTCGTGCGTCTGCATGTCAACAATAACTATGCCGGCTTGTATCTGGGGATCGAGTGGGTGACCCCCCATGTGTTTGAGCGTGATGGTCTGAGCGGCGAGGGTAATTTGTACCAGCCGAACGACAGCATGTACTGCGGCGACCTGTCGCCACTCTCGATGACCAAGACTTCTCCCTCGACAGGTGAGGGGTGTTGGTTCGATTTTTCTGCGCAAAAAAGTTTCGAGCCATTGCAGGCGCTGGTTGCCGGAATTGATGCAACTCCTTCAGGGGAATTCCATCAATTTGTTGATCGAACCTTCGTTAAAGACAGTCTGGAAGACTGGATTCTGGTCAATGGTTTGATCGGTAATGCCGACAGCTATAACAAGAACTACTTCATCTATTGGAGCAAGGCCGATAAGAAGTGGTCTGTGATGCCTTGGGATTTCGATCTGTCGTTCGGCCGTAACTGGGATCCGTTGCTGCCTTCGCCACGCGATAACTACAACGACAATTTTCAGTACTACAACGCATTTTCAACCGGCGCATCCAGCCCGGTCAAAACCAAACTTTTGGAAAATGCAGTCACTTTGCAGCGCGTGAGGGCCAAGTACCGCCATGTTCTGGGCTTGGGCCAGCCGCTTGAGGGTGTGTCAGCTTACGGTTGGTTTACGCCTGCCCAAATGAACGCAAGAATAGACGCGCTCAAAGCATTGATCGAGATTGACGCGAAAAATGACCCATACTCGAGCAAGCGTCATGCGGAATTTTTGGAGGATGTCGAGGCGCTGAAATATTACGTGCTGGCACGCCGGGCGAATCTGGCAAACGGTATGGCATCCGAAGGTGTGTGGCTTTACTACAACGACCTCAACTGGGTCATGCCGCCACTCAAGCCGGTACAAATGAGTGCGACGGCCAATGTGCGCCAGGATATGAATCAGCTGATTTTGATGGACAAGGAGAACGGTCTGGTCAACGCCATTCTGGGTTCCGTGGATGTCGTCAAGCCGGCTGTGGTAACCACTGTTGTGGATGGTTATCAGACACCTGCAATGCTTCCTCCCGGAACCAGTGGTGACCGTTGTTTGCAACGGAGCTGGACGGTGGCCCATTTCAGTCCTGACACGAAGATGACAGCTGATCTGCTTTTGGAATATCACGAAGAGAATCAGCGCTTTCAGGAAAAAGGGGCCAAAGTGAGCGATGTGCACAATTTGGTACTGTCTGTGCTTGAAGATGGTGTGTGGCGTGATTTACCAACAAGTGTCAATGCCCGTTCCAAAACCTTGCGTACTGAGCGTGTGACATTCGGACCTGATAAGCCGCTGCGCTTCGTGGCTTGTGTGAAATAGCCCGGCAAACACGTAAAAACAAAAAGCCCGCTACGCGGGCTTTTTGTCGGCGGCTTGGAAATCTCAGTTTCTGCCGTAGACATCTTCCATGCGAACGATGTCGTCTTCACCCAAGTACTGACCGCTTTGGACTTCGATCATGACCAGATCGAGCAAGCCGGGATTTTCCAGGCGGTGTCTGTGTCCTGCCGGAATATAGGTTGATTCATTGCTGTTGACATAGATTTCTCGTTCGCCATTGACGACCTTGGCCATGCCGCTCACGACGATCCAGTGCTCGCTGCGGTGATGGTGCATCTGCAAACTCAGGCTCGCGCCGGGGCTGACCACGATGCGCTTGATTTTGTAGCCGATGCCTTCTTCCAGCACCGTGTAACTACCCCATGGGCGAAATACGGTGCGATGCAAACGGTGCGCCTCGTGGCCTTCTGATTTCAGTCGGGCGTAGATGTGCTTTACATCTTGTGCGGAGTTTTTGTCAGCCACCAGAACAGCGTCCGGGGTGTCGACAATGACGAGATCCCTGATGCCAACAGCGGCAACCATGCGGGGGTTGCTACCACGTATGTAGCAGCCGCTGACGTTGTGCAGCACGACCTCACCTTCCGTGCGGTTGCCTTCGTGGTCTGCCGGGGTGATGTCGCCCAGCGCGGTCCACGAGCCAATATCGCTCCAGCCGATGTCGCAGGAAACGACCGCGACATTGTGCGATTTTTCCATGACTTCGTAGTCGATGGAGTTGTCGGTAATGCCTTCGAAGGTTTCGGCATCGAGATCGATCTTGCTGGTGCCCCGATCTTCGGACTGGCGTGAATTTTCCAGGCACTCGCGAGTCGCCTCAAGGATGGCAGGGCAGTGCAGCTGCATTTCCTGCAACATGGTCCCAACCTGAAAGCAGAACATGCCGGAATTCCACAAGTACTTTCCGGACGCCAGGTAGCGTTCCGCAGTAGCTTGATCGGGTTTTTCCACAAAACTTTTGACAATATTGCCATCGGCTTCGATGTAACCGTAACCGGTGGCGGCCTCATTGGGCAGAATGCCGAAGGTCACCAGTTTTCCAGTCGCCGCAAGCTTGATTGCTTCGGCGACAGCATCGGCAAAGGCCGCCTGGTCGGCAATTAGGTGGTCTGCTGGCAATACCAGCAGGCAGGCATCCTCACCGTAAATGTTGGCGGCATACAGGGCTGCGGCGGCAATCGCCGGTGCAGTATTGCGGCCGAATGGCTCGAGAATGAAGCGGGTAGGCAATTTTTTGTTGTCGGGGATGCCGGCAACTTCATGAAACTCTTCCGCGCTTTTGAAGAACAGTTCGCGATTGGTGACGGTCAGAATTTCCGCGGCATCCGGCAGCACTGCACCACGCAACCAAGCCTTCTGCAGCAGACTTTGGTCGTCGGCAAGACGGATAAAAGGTTTTGGATGCGATTCGCGTGACACTGGCCAGAGCCGGGAGCCGGCGCCGCCACAAAGAATGGTAGGGATAAGCTTGGTCATGATTCTATTTTTCTCTCCAGGCGATCATGGTAACGTCCGGCCAATAGGCCGAGGGTTACCCAGGCAAACATGATAAAAATTAACAATAATGAGAACCAGCGTACGGCGGGTCCGGAAAGCCAAATGCTCGCGAAGTATACAAGAATGACGGCGAATCCTTTGCTGAAACGAAGCCAAAAAGTGTCGATAAATGCCTTGGCTTCGTATTTTTCCCGCCGGGAAATTGGGACGTACAGCAACTCTTTTGATGTCTGGTGTATTGAGTACGCAAAAGCGTAGTCGAACGTATTCAGCAAACTTCCGAATATCAATATCGGGAACAGCAAATAACCCAGCGATCCCAGCAGAACAGAAACAGGAAGCACACATAACGCGACCGCGATCCCCCAACGTTTAATTACCCAGCCGGTCAGGAAGACCTGGACGACCAGCGCGGCAAAATTCGAGAAGGAATAAACCGAAGCGAAGTAGATTTTATAGTCAGTAGCCGGGATCCACTGAATCACACTGGACGTAAACTGGAAATCCACCACGATTGAGGTGATTTCATAAAAGATGACGATGCCGGCCAGCCATCTCAGGTAGGGTGAGCGCATGGTGAGTCTCATGCCTTCCATGGCGTGTGCAACAGCGCCCCCTTCCGGCAGGGGCGATGTTGATGTACTTTCAAACTCGAGTACCGGGCGTCGTTCGGTAATGTGCGTGGCGAAAAATTCGATCAACATGATGGCAAGCAGCAATGCCAGAGCAAGCAATACCGAGGATGATGTATCCGTTAGAAACGATTGTTTGGCGACAATGGCACTGCCAAAAAAGCCACCGGCCACCCCCCCAATTCCGATCATGCCGTAGGTAAGCTTTGAAGTCTTGGGGTCAAAGCTATCATTAAGAAATGAGAAAAACACCAGAACCATACTGGTGACGAACAGATCGCCAAACAGATAAAAAGCCCACACCGTAATGGTGGAAGGATTGTTAACCAGCGGATAGAACAATGCCAAACAAACGACAAAGAATGACGAAATGATTAGCGCGTACTGTTCGCGTTTAAGATTCCGGGCAAGAAAGGTATAAGCCACCATGGCAATGAATGCCACAAAAATATTCAATTCCTTGGCCAGTAGCTCTGCTTGGGCTGGGTCAAGCTGTGTCCCCAGAAAGCTGATGCTATGCGCCTTGTGATAGCCGATAAAAATCGCTTTTTTAAGCGGTTTTAGGATCCAGTAGGTCGTGATAATCAGGAAGAAGCTGGAGAACATGTACAGCGAAAACAGGCGATCCCGTTTTGGTATGTCTAACAGCTGGATGGTAAATCCGGTGGCGAGCAGAACACCCAGAAGGTATTTCCATTCCCATGCCCAATTGATGAAATTAACGAAGAAATATTCCATATGCGGCATCATAACAGCACAATTAAAATTGTGTATCAGGTTACGCAGTCACCCTGCAGTTGGTACAATGCCGTGCGCTTGTGGCGCACTGAATGCAAAAACGAGGAGAGCATGAAAAAAATCGAAGCGATTATCAAGCCGTTCAAGCTGGACGATGTACGCGAGGTTTTGTCCGAGCTGGGTGTAAGCGGCCTGACCGTGACCGAAGTCAAGGGCTTTGGGCGGCAAAAAGGACATACCGAGCTTTATCGCGGTGCGGAATATGTGGTCGACTTCCTGCCCAAGATCAAGGTCGAAGTGGTGGTTGCCTCGAGTCTCGTTGATAACGCCGTGGAAGCCATCATGAAGGCCGCCCATACGGGGAAAATCGGGGACGGCAAGATTTTTGTTTCGTCTGTTGAGCAGGTCGTCCGAATTAGGACTGGTGAAACCAACGAGTCGGCGTTGTAATCCCTCACGAGGAAAATGGGGAGGTCGTTTACTGACCTCCCTGCCGTGCGTATAATGCGCGCTTTGCCGAGGATCACTGGTTATGCGCATCATTCAGAAAGCCCTGACTTTTGACGACATTCTGCTCGTCCCCGCCTATTCCAACGTTCTGCCGCGCGATGTCAGTCTGCGTACCCAGCTGACGCGCAATATTAGTCTCAACATCCCGCTGCTGTCTGCCGCCATGGATACCGTGACGGAAGGTCGTCTTGCGATCGCGCTGGCGCAGGAAGGCGGCATCGGTATCGTGCACAAGAATATGACCTCAGCCGAGCAGGCGGCCGAGATTTCCAAAGTCAAACGTTTCGAAAGTGGCGTGGTTAAAGATCCGATTACCATTACGCCGGACATGAGTGTTCGCGATGTTCTGGGTTTGACCCGTCGACACAAGATTTCCGGTCTGCCGGTCGTGCAGGGCAAGCAGGTGGTCGGGATCGTCACCAACCGTGATGTCCGCTTCGAGAGCAATCTGGATCAGCCGATCAGCAGCATCATGACGCCGCGCGAACGCCTGATTACCGTCAGGGAAAACACCAGTTTGGACGAGGCGCGCAACCTGATGCACAAGCACAGGATCGAACGCGTGCTAGTCGTTAACGACAATTTTGAATTGCGCGGTCTGATGACCGTCAAGGATATTCTCAAATCCAGTGAACATCCCAACGCCAGCAAGGATAGCCAGGGCCGGTTGCGTGCCGGCGCTGCGGTGGGCGTGGGCGCGGGCACCGAAGAACGTGTCACTTTGCTGGCCGAAGCCGGGGTGGATGTCATCGTTGTGGATACGGCACATGGTCATTCGCAAGGCGTGCTCGATCGCGTGAAATGGGTCAAGACACACTTCCCGCAAATTGATGTGATCGGCGGCAATATTGCCACCGGCGCCGCCGCGAAGGCCTTGATGGATCATGGCGCCGACGGTGTAAAGGTTGGAATCGGTCCCGGCTCGATTTGTACGACGCGTATCGTCGCCGGCGTTGGGGTGCCGCAAATTGCCGCGATTCAGAATGTCGCGCAAGCCTTGCAGGGAACGGGCGTTCCGCTGGTGGCCGACGGTGGCATCCGCTTCTCCGGTGATATCGCCAAGGCAATCGCCGCCGGTGCCAATGCCGTTATGCTGGGCGGCCTGTTCGCCGGCACGGAAGAGGCGCCCGGCGAAATCGAGCTGTTCCAGGGGCGTTCCTACAAATCCTATCGCGGCATGGGCAGTCTTGGCGCTATGCAGCAAGGGTCCAGCGACCGCTATTTCCAGGACAACGAAAGTAATCAGGACAAACTGGTGCCGGAGGGTGTCGAAGGTCGCGTGCCTTACAAAGGCAGCGTGCTGGCCGTCATTCATCAATTGATGGGCGGATTGCGCGCCAGCATGGGTTACCTCGGCTGCCCGGACATTGCGACCATGCATACCAAAGCGGAGTTCGTGGAAATTTCCAACGCGGGTATTCGCGAATCGCACGTGCACGACGTGCAGATCACAAAAGAAGCGCCCAACTACCACATTGATTAATTAAAGGCGGATTCATCCGCCTTTTTGCTGCACTCCAAACTATGCACAAGAAAATCCTCATCCTTGATTTCGGCTCCCAGTACACGCAATTGATCGCGCGCCGCGTGCGTGAAACACAGGTCTATTGCGAATTGCATCCCTGGGATATGAGCGCAGACGAGATTCGCGCCTTTGCGCCTAGCGGCATCATTCTTTCCGGCGGTCCCAACTCGGTGTACGAGGAAGAAACGCCCAAAGCGCCGCAAGTCGTATTCGAGCTGAATGTGCCGGTGCTTGGCATCTGTTACGGCATGCAAACCATGGCGGCCCAACTGGGCGGCACGGTGGAAAGCGGCAAAGTGCGTGAGTTTGGTTATGCCGAGATTCGCGCGCACGGCCATTCCAAATTGTTTGAGGGCATTCAGGATAAAAGCAACGCGCAAGGCCACGGTTTGCTGGATGTCTGGATGAGCCACGGCGACAAGGTTACGGCACTGCCGCCGGGATTCAGCGCCATAGCGTCCAACGCGGCGACACCGTATGCGGCGATGGCAGATGAATCCCGCCGTTTCTATGCAGTGCAATTCCATCCGGAGGTGACCCATACGCATCAGGGCAAGGCGATTCTGGGCCGTTTTGTGCACGACATTTGCGGTTGCGGGCAAGACTGGAACATGCCGGATTACATTGCCGAGGCCGTGGAAAAAATCCGGGGGCAGGTGGGCGACGAGGAGGTAATTCTCGGGCTGTCCGGCGGGGTTGATTCTTCCGTCGCGGCAGCGCTGATTCATCGCGCCATCGGTGATCAGCTGACCTGCGTGTTCGTCGACAACGGGCTGTTGCGCTTGAACGAGGGCGCGCAGGTGATGGAAACCTTCGGCAAGAATCTGCACATGAAGGTGATTCACGTCGATGCGAGCCACGAGTTTATGAGTCACCTTGCCGGCGTCACGGATCCGGAGCAGAAGCGCAAAATCATCGGACGCGAATTTGTCGAAGTGTTTCAGCGTGAGTCGGCCAAGCTGCAACAGGCCAAATGGTTGGCGCAGGGCACGATTTATCCGGATGTGATTGAATCCGCCGGTGCAAAAACTAAAAAAGCGCACACCATTAAATCGCATCACAATGTGGGTGGTTTGCCGGAAACGCTGCACCTCAAGCTGCTCGAACCGTTGCGTGAGCTTTTCAAGGACGAAGTCCGTGAGCTGGGCATTGCGCTGGGCCTGCCTGCCGATATGGTTTACCGGCATCCATTCCCCGGCCCCGGGCTGGGCGTGCGCATCCTGGGCGAGGTCAAGGCGGAATACGCCGACCTGCTGCGCCGTGCCGATGCAATTTTCATCGAGGAGCTACATGCGGCCAAGGATGCCGAAGGCAGAAGCTGGTACGACAAAACTTCCCAGGCATTTACGGTATTTTTACCGGTGAAATCCGTTGGTGTGATGGGTGACGGGCGCACTTACGAATGGGTGGTGAGTCTGCGCGCCGTACAGACGCAGGATTTCATGACCGCGCACTGGGCGCATTTGCCCTATGAGCTGCTGGGCAAAGTTTCTAATCGCATCATCAACGAAGTGCGTGGCATCAATCGCGTGGTCTATGATGTTTCCGGCAAGCCGCCGGCAACAATCGAATGGGAGTAGGGGTGATTTGTAACTAATTGATTCGTATGTAAATCATGGCGTTACTTAATCATGTATCTTGCATTATCAATGGTATTTTTCATGGTATCAATTAAGGTGATATGTTGGGGTGCAGCCGATACCATGATTAGAAAACCTGAATTTCACTCTGTAGCACTCAACTCAAACCGGTAGCTAGCAAGGCTTTCCCAAGATTTTCATGGTATCGAAAACTCATGGTATCGAGCCACACTATTGGAATCAATCTCTGCATTGTAAATGGACAAAATGCATAACCCACCGCATCCGGGAGAAGTCTTGCGTGAATGGCTCCCAGAAGGGATGACTGTTGCGACAGCGGCGCAGATATTGCAGGTTTCGAGAAGTACCTTATCCAAGGTTCTCAACGGCAATGGCCGTATTACAGCGAGCCTAGCATTGCGTCTTTCTGCATGGCTGGCCACAACGCCGGACGTATGGCTTGGGATGCAAACTCAGTTTGATTTGTGGCAGGCAAGACAAGCGCCAATGCCGAAGATAAAACCGCTGCAACGGATAGTGGTCAGTGATCGACTAGTCAGCGGCGTTACTCCAGACAACTTGCACGGCGAAGTAAGTTTCGGAGCGCCTGTGGGTAAGGAAATTTTGTAATGCATGCGCAGTTAAGCTTGCATTGGCGGATATTCGGCCTTATGCACAGATTCACATAAGGCCGATTATGCACAGTTATCGATTATGTGAAGTGAAAGGTTGAAATCCGCACAAACGCTGACTGGTAGTGACACGCGCAAATTCAGACCTTCACATAATCTCAGCGACTTCAGGAAATCAATCAGCGAGTCAAACAGCCGGTCGCATTTGATGCCACCCCTCTCATATTGCGCAGGTGCACGTCTAACGCGGAACTGTGCGTAGCAGTGTGGGCCAGATTTGTCTTCTGACGTGGGACTTCTTGATCAGGCTACTACAGAAATTATGTCCAGCTTACATTTGCATCACCACCTGCCTTGCCGCTTACTTCCTACCTTTCAGCACAGCCCGCTCCGAAACTTCACATAATCGAGGACTGTGCATAATCGGCCATAAGAGACACTGAGGAATTGCTGAAATGGCAGCCAGTTCGGACAGCATGAGTGTCTGCTTCACATCCAGCTTGAGTCGTTCGTAGAAAGTGATTCGATAACGTTCGGGAGACGCTCAGTTGCGATTCCTTGCAGCAATATTACAGAATGCGGCCAGATACCCTGGGGGCAAATTAGCGCGATCGGCCTACGCATCAGCGATGCTACGTGGTCAAACGAAATGATGTGACGAGAACATTCCGATTCGAATAGAATCACCTCGCAATGGCGAATCGAATACTTACATCGACTTTACGGTTACTGCTTGTCGTGCTGATCAGCACGTTCATGTCGCCTAGCTTCGCGTGGCAGATGATAGATAGTCATCATGAAACCACCATCGCATCGTTTATCGATAACGATGACCATCACCACCATGAACATGATCTGCACCATCACTACCATCATGACAACGATGCGGAAGGTGATGACGATTCAGCGCACAACCAGATAGGACATCTGTTGAGTCATCTTCCTGCGGTCTTGCATGAAGTTGTAGTGTTACCAGCTTCATCGCCCGAATCGATTACTTATCCATCTTTTCACAGCACCTTCGCCTACACGGCTACCGACCCGCCTTTCAAGCCCCCCCGTTTTTCCTAATCTCTGACACGACTGTGCTCCGCAGGTGCTTACCTGCGGTTTGTTGTATCTGCTGAAAAGGAATCATCATGTCGAGAGAATCATCTCGAACTTGGGCGTTGTTACGGCTTCACCAAGTTCATCGACCTATATTGCGCTTCAAGCTGCTCGCACTCACGCTGACAGCCATCTCGTTTGGCAGTGTTCAAGCTGAGGAACTGTCCATCACTGAATCACTCGCCCTGACCGAACGCGAGGTCGTGATCAGTGCATTGTCACGTCCGGCTTGGATTGAAGCAGAAAGCGGCCGGATGGCGCACGCTGAAAGTATCGTCACCGAAACAGGCATGATGCCTAATCCCGTGTTCTCTTTCAGTCGTAATCGGCTGGGTATGAGTGGGGGAGACATCACTGAACGCGCGGTCGAAGTGTCACAGTCATTCGACCTTTCCGGTCGTCGCTCCTTACGCCACGAGGCCGCTACACAGCGCCTAGATGCCCAAACATTTGACGCACGGATGCGGCGGCTGAACACCATCGCTGATGTGCGTCGATCATTTGCAGTCACCATGCATCATGTGCAGATTCAATCTGCGCTGGGGTTGTGGCTGACCAGAATCGAACAAGCGGCGGCGATGACGGCAAAGTTAGCCAAAGCGGGCGAAGTCTCCGGCTATGACCAGCGCCGTATCGAACGCGAAGCTCAGACAGCGCGTACTCGATTGACGCTAGCCCAAGCGGATGCTGCACGCAGTCGTGAGATGTTGTCAGCACTTTCCGGCAAGAAGCCGGATGAGGTGACACATCTTTTGGGAGAACTTCTACCCGAAAGCACGCCTGCCCTAGAAGGGGTGCAAGCAGGATTACGACAACGCCCCGATCTCGCCAGCCTGCTCTCCCAAGCCGAAGCTTCCGAGCGGGAAGGTCAAGCCGCGCGACGCGGCTGGATACCTGATCTGACGCTGGGCATCGGTCAAAAATCTCTAGAAGAACCGACGCGGAGCGGCAACGGAGCCATCGTCGGTGTGTCGTTCTCCATTCCCTTGTTTGATCGTAGCCAAGCCTTGCAACAAAGAAGTCTCGCTGATCAGCAGACCCTGCGGGCAGAGCATCAATTGGCAGTCTCCAAGGCCGATGCCGACCTGCGCGGCGCATGGCAACAGGCGGACGAATTGCGCAAAGCGGCATTGGCTTACCGCAGTGAATCACCGGATAGCACACAGGGGCTGACTGCAATCGCCCAAGCGGCCTATCAATCCGGCGAAGCCGGGCTACTTGAATTGCTCGACGCTTACCGTACCGAATTGGATTTTTCTACTACTGCACTTGATTTGGCACTGCGTGCGCGCCTAGCCCATATCGAACTCGAAACCCTGTCTGGAGTGTCTTCCTATGAATAAACTTAATCTGTTAATGATGCTGGTGGCTGCATTGGCCGTGACTGCTTGTTCACCAAAGACAGAGCATGGCGCCGCCGAACAGGGTGCTCACGTCGAGCATGGTGGAGATCACGGGCATGATCATGGCGCTGGCAACATCGCTGTCACTCACTACACCGACACGACCGAGATGTTCGTCGAATTCCCGAAACTGGTGAAAGGCGAGGAAGCTGCTTTTGCAGCGCACATGACCTATATTTCCTCTCCCTCCTTTCAAGCTGTGAATGAAGGGCAACTGTCGGTTGTTCTCTCCGGAGGCAATCAACCGGAAGAACGTGCAGAGGTCAGCATCAGCGCAACACCCGGCATCTTCCGCCCGAAGATCACGCCGCAACATGCAGGGAAGCGCCATCTCACTTTCTATCTGGTCAATGCGGGGACGACCGTGACGCACGATCTGGGAGAGGTGGAAATCCATCCTGATCATAAAGCGGCTGAAGCGGTTGCTGCTGATGAAGGTGAAGATGGGGGTATCGGTTTTACCAAAGAACAACAATGGAAGATTCCGTTTGCGAATACACCTGTAGTTGAGCGTGAGCTACATGACTCAGTGACCGCATCGGCCACACTTCGCCCGCGTGCAGGTGGCGAAGCCATCCTCGCAGCTCCTGCTGCCGGTTTGCTGAGAGCTGGGGCAGAAGGCTTCCCGCAGATCGGCATGACGGTCAAAGCCGGTCAGGTCTTGGGATATTTCGTACCTAAGTTGGGCGGTGAGACGGATGCGGCAACATTGGAACTGGCCGTGCAGCGTGCCGGCATCGAAGTCGAAGAAGCGCGGCAGGCGCTGACGCGTTTGGAAAGTTTGTTCAAGGCAGAGGCGATCCCGGAAAAGCGTTTGCGTGAGGCACGCAATCGCGAGCGATTGGCAACAGCGGAACTGGAGGCAGCACAACATCGTGCGAGCACCTATTCCGGCGGTAGCGGCGGCATCCCGCTCAAATCGCCGATCAACGGCACGGTAGTGGCAGTAGGCGCCGGAGCCGGTGCGGCAGTGGCGGATGGGCAGACGCTGATCCATATCGCCGATCTCGGCAAGCTGTGGCTGGAAGTGCGTATCCCCGAGAGCGAATTGGGCAAATTCACACAACCTACCGGTGCTTTCTTCAAATTGGATGGCGAAGAAAGTGCGCGTGTGCTGAATGTCGGACGTAATGCCCGCCTCGTTGCCTATGGTGGTTTGGTGGACAAAGACAGTCGCACGGTATCGGCTATCTTCGAATTCGACAATGCACAAGGTCGCTTGCGTGCGGGGATGAATCTGCGTGTCGGCATCTATACCGGCCGCTCTGAAAAGACATTGGCTGTCCCGACTTCTTCTATCGTCGATAACAACGGCATGTCTGTCGTGTTCATCCAGAAGGAAGGCGAGTCATTCGAGCGACGTGTCGTCAGTGTCGGCACCAAGGATGGTGATTGGATAGGCTTGCGTTCCGGTGTATCTGTCGGCGAACGGGTCGTGAGTCTGGGCGCTTATCAAGTGCATCTCGCTGCAGTTGCTCCGGCGGCGCTCGGTCATGGCCACGCACACTAAGGGATAGAAAATGATCGCTACCATCATCAGAAATTCTCTAGCCAACCGGCTGTTCGTGCTTGTCGCGGCTGGATTGCTGCTTCTGTGGGGGGGCTGGCAGACATCGCGCATGCCGGTGGACATCTTCCCCGACCTGACTGCTCCCTCCGTCGTGGTCGTGGCCGAGGCACACGGTATGTCGCCGACCGAAGTCGAGAACCTCGTGACTTTTCCCATCGAGACCGCTGTCAACGGTTCGCCCGGTGTGCGTCGCGTTCGTTCAATCTCCAGTGTGGGATTGGCCGTCATCACGGTGGAGTTCGCTTGGGGAACGGACATCTTGCAGGCACGCCAAATCGTAGCGGAGAAGTTACAGGTCGCCCGCGCCAGCTTACCGCCTGATCTGCCGCCGCCTCAGATGACACCTGCCGCCTCGGTGATGGGCGAGATCATGTTCATTGCACTGACTTCCGAAGTACATGGAGGCACGGAGCTAAAGAGCACTGCTGACTGGGTGTTGCGTCGCCGCATCCTTGCCGTGCCGGGGGTGGCTGAGGTGCTCACCATCGGCGGTGAGGAGAAACAGTATCAGGTCACGCTCGTGCCGGAACGTCTGGCGAGTTATCGCATCACGATGGACGAAGTGCTGCGCAGTCTGCGTGAGACGAATCAGAATGCGCCCGCCGGATTCTACAAAGAAGGCGGACAGGAATATCTGATTCAAGGTGTGGGTCGTATCCAGACCGTTGAAGACATCGGAGAAACAGTGGTGGCGATGCGTGCAGGGCAAGCAGTGCTGGTACGGCATCTGGGCGAAGTCGCAATCGGCGCGGGTATCAAGCGCGGTACGGCGGCTCACAATGGCAAACCTGCCGTCATTCTCGCCATCCAGAAACAGCCGGGAGCCAACACGCTGGAATTGACGGAACGCTTGGATGAGACATTTGCCACCCTGCAAGCCAGCTTGCCGCAAGGCATGAAGATCGAAGATCACATCTTCCGTCAGGCGGACTTCATTGATCGTGCCATCTCCAATCTGCTCACGGTGTTGTTGGATGGGGCGATACTGGTGTTTGCCATCGTGTTCGTCTTCCTAGTATCGGCCCGCGCCACCGCCGTCACTTTGATCGCATTGCCGCTGTCGTTGATGACGGCGATCATCATCATGCAGGCGATGGGGGCGACGCTCAACACCATGACCTTGGGTGGCCTGGCTATCGCACTGGGGGCGCTGGTGGACGATGCCATCATCGTGGTGGAGAACATCATGCGTCGCCTGAAAGAGAACGTGGTACTACCACCAAGTGAGCAACGCCATACCGGCGAGGTCGTGTTCGCGGCGACGCGCGAGATACAAGGCTCAATCGTATTTGCCACACTCATCATCATGCTGGTGTTCGTACCGATCTTCTTTCTGTCTGGTGTGGAAGGCCGTTTGCTCGCTCCGCTGGGATTCGCCTATGTGATCGCACTGGCGGCTTCGCTCTTGGTGGCGATCACGGTGACGCCGGTATTGGCGGTAATCTTCTTGCCCAAAGCTAAAGGCGTGATCGCACATCAGGAGCCGAGATGGCTCACACTGATGAAAGAACACTATGCTGCCGCATTAGGCAAAGTGGTGATGCATTGGAAATTGATCGGTGTGTTCGCCTCTGCTGCACTGCTGCTTGCCATCATCGGTCTTGGATTTGCAGGGCGCGCCTTCCTGCCGGATTTCAACGAAGGTAGCCTGACGGTGAACATCTCCACCTTGCCCGGCACTTCACTAGAAGAGTCCGACCGTCTCGGTCAGCGCGTGGAAGCAGTCATGCTCAGTCATCCCGAGATCGTCGCCACTGCCCGCCGTACCGGCCGCGCACCCGCCGATCCGCATGCTCAAGAGATACACGCTTCCGAGATCGAAGCCAGTCTGGCGTTAAAGGATCGCAACAAGGAAGAACTGCTCGCCGCATTGCGTGCCGACCTGTCCAGCATACCCGGCTTGAACGTGGTGATCGGACAGCCGATCTCACACCGTATCGACCACATGCTGTCGGGCACTCGCGCCAATATCGCGGTCAAGATATTCGGCCCCGACCTGTACGAGCTGCGGCGTATCGGTGAGTTGGTGAAGACCCAAGCCAAAGGTGTGGAGGGTGCGGTAGATGTGGCGTTGGATCAGCAGGCCGACATCCCCTTCGTGCTGGTGAAATTCCGCCGCGATGCCATTGCACAACATGGATTATCCATCCGTGAAGTATCCGATGCAGTGGAGACTGCCTTTGCCGGACTGGAGGTGTCGCGCGTGATGGAAGGGCAAGCGAGCTTCAACCTCATTGTTCGTTTCGATCCTAACGTGCGCGAATCGGTCGAAGCCATCTCCAGCACTTTGATCACCACCGCAAGCGGCGCCCGTCTGCCGTTGTCGGCACTGGCCGAGGTCAGAAAAGATCGCGGTCCCAATTTGGTGAGCCGCGAATCCGTGCAGCGCAAGATCGTAGTGATGGCGAACGTGGCCGGACGGGATCTGGCCAGCGTGGTGGACGATATCCGTGACAAGGTGAGCGCGAACGTGAAACTGCCCACGGGTTATCACATCGAGTATGGTGGGCAATTCGAAAGCGCCGCCGAGGCAACCAAGGTGCTGAGCATTCTGAGTGCACTGGTGCTGGTGGGTATCTTTATGTTGTTGTATCTGGCGTTTCACTCGGCACGCGATGCGGCAGTGGTGATGATCAACCTGCCGCTAGCGCTGATCGGCGGCGTGCTGGGGATGTTCGTGTCGGGCGGCATCATGTCGGTGGCGACCCTGATCGGCTTCATCACCTTGTTCGGTATCGCCACACGCAACGGTGTGATGATGATCGCGCACATCCGCCATCTGCATGAGACAGAGACCCTGCTGAAACCAGTCGAATTGGTGGTGCGTGGCGCGACTGAACGGCTCGTTCCGATCCTGATGACTGCGCTGGCGGCGGGTCTCGCATTGGTTCCCTTGGCATTGGCGGCGGGTGAACCGGGTAGCGAGATCCAGTCACCTATGGCTATCGTCATCCTGTTTGGTCTTTTCACCTCGACCCTGCTCAATATGATTGTGGTTCCCGCGCTGTATTTGCGTTTCGGATCGATCAGTCAAAGTGATGAATCGCAAGAATTGGGAGTGATGGAGACGACATGAGTCTGTTGCGCCATCAAGGTGTTCTGGCAGCACTATTGGCCGCAGTGCTATTCGGAGCAGGAACGCCATTTGCAAAGGTACTTCTAGGTCAGACCAGTCCTTGGTTGCTGGCGAGTCTGTTGTATCTGGGCTCTGGTGTTGGGTTGTTTTGCTTACGCATCATGCGTCGTTCCTACAGAGTAAGGCTGTCTAAGGCAGAAGCAGGATGGTTGGCTGGGGCAATCGTTTTTGGCGGGATGATCGGGCCAGTGCTGCTGATGTGGGGACTCTCGCAAGTGCCCGCATCAGGCGCTTCGCTACTTCTTAACGCAGAAGGTGTGTTCACAGTTTTAATCGCATGGTTCGTGTTTCGAGAGAATTTCGACCGCCGTATCGCCCTGGGCATGGCGCTGATCGTGTTCGGTGTGCTGGTGCTGGCTTGGCCGGGTGAGATTCGTTTTGGTGAAGTGTTGCCGATGCTGTCCATTCTCGGTGCCTGCCTTGCATGGGCCATCGACAACAACATGACGCGCCAAGTTTCGCTGGCGGATGCAGACTTCATCGCGATGATGAAGGGGCTGGTGGCTGGTGCTACGAACCTTGTCCTTGCCCTGATGGTAGGAGCGACACTCCCTACGTTAAGTACGAGCGTGTTAGCCGGAATAATCGGATTCTTGAGCTATGGTCTGAGTCTGACCCTATTCGTAGTCGCACTCCGTCATCTCGGTACTGCTAGGACAGGAGCCTATTTCTCTATCGCTCCCTTCATCGGTGCAATAGTAGCGATACTTTTATTGGGGGAAGCAATCAGCTTCCAATTGATAATCGCAGGAGTTCTGATGGGATTGGGAGTTTGGCTTCACGCGAGCGAGAGACACGAGCACGAACATCTCCACTCATCCTTGGAGCATGAACACATGCATACCCACGATGAACACCACCAACATACGCATGAGGTGCCGGTTCCGCCGGGTACTCAACACAGTCATCCGCATCTCCACGAAGCAAACCAACATACCCATCACCATTTCCCCGATGTACATCATCGGCATGATCACTAAATCTCCGTGATTTATGAATCTGGTAGGCCAACGACTCGTGACGATTCCATAGCAGCCGTTGGTTTAGCTTGATGCCATCGGCTGCATTGGCCGAGAACCAGCCATCTCTTTGGAGTCGGATTATCGCGTCGACTCTCCCATTCTGGAGGTCATCTATGGCTGTTCTCGCTTCAGTATCTAAAAGTAGGTAACGGAAGTTTGGCCGGCAAGATACAATCGTCGCCGACTTTATTGCTTGGTACGTCAATTCCAAGAAGGGTATATTTAAGGGTATTAATAGTTAGTGAGAGCAATAAATATAAGTAAATCAATATGATGGATTTGGCATGAATAATAGAGTGGGAGTAGATCTCTTTGCCTTGACCTGACTGGTTGGCCGGCAAATAATGCCGCTCCGCACCCCGGAACGGGGTGCGTTTCCGGAGATTGGTATGCCACTTAATCAGCGAATCCGACTTGCACTCGCGATAACACTTTCCTTGCTTCCTCTTTTGGTTCACGCTGAATCTGTGGCGAGAAAATCTCTGGCGGCATCCACGCTGGTCAAAACTGAATCCGGTCAAGTCAGGGGTATCTACCGACATGATGTGCTGGAGTTTCGCGGGATTCCCTACGCTGCATCACCTGCAGGCAAGTTGCGTTGGGAACCGCCGCAAGCTCCCACTCGCTGGACCGGCGTACGCGACGCGAGCCGATTCGGAAGCGCTTGTCCACAAGTTGCCCGCTTTGGTTTGACCGAGGCAAGCAGCAATGAAGATTGCCTCACGATCAATGTCAGCGCGCCCAAGTTGCGTCAGAGCGGTGAAAAACTTCCGGTCATTGTCTGGATTCACGGCGGCGCCTTTGTCGGCGGCGGAAGCAATCAGTATCGTCTTGACGCTTTGGTGCGCCAAGGTAAAGTGGTTGCCGTGTCGATGAATTACCGGCTGGGGGTGTTTGGTTTTATGGCGCACCCGGCGTTCCCCGCAGCCTACAACGGTGATCTCGGGCTCGAAGATCAGCGTGCCGCATTGCGCTGGGTGAAGCGGAATATCGCGGCGTTCGGTGGTGATCCCGATAATGTTACGGTGGGCGGTGAATCGGCTGGTGGCGGTTCCGTGTGCCAGCACCTAGCTTCGCCGGAACATGTCGAAGGCTTGTTTCAAAAAGCATTGGTGCAAAGCGCTGGGTGTTTGCAGCCGCTACCAACGCTGGAAGACGCGCAGCAATTCGGACTTAAGGTTGCGGCGGAAGTGGGTTGTACTGATTCGGTCACGGCTTTGCAGTGTTTACGCAAAACACCGCTGAAAATCTTGCTGGATGCTGGAACCAAAGTGGCCGGGAGTGCGGTGATGTCGTTCTCTCCGGTTGTCGGTACGCAGACGGTTCCGCGCTCGGTATCGGAAGCGCTGAAAACCGGTCAGATCGTGAAATTGCCGCTCATTATGGGCGGAACCCGCGACGAACTGCGCCTCTATGTCGGCTATGACGTTCAGGCCGGGCACACCGTGACGGCAGAAAATTTCATGGACTGGTTACAAAAGGTTTACGGCTCAACTGAGCGTGAGCGGCAACAGCAGATTCCCGCGCAGGTGGCGCAGGCTTATCCCTTGCTGGACGATGTGGCGCCGCCGGCACAGCTGGGGAGCATCATGTCCGATTTTACGCCGCACGTCGGTATCAATAATTGCCTGTATTTGCGTACGGGCGCAGCTTTTGCCCGTTACGCGCCGGTATATCAGTTTGAATTCGCCGACCGTAATGCTCCGGTCCTCGGCGTTGGTATTCCCGCTCAGCCAGATCCCGGGTTCGAGCTCGGTGCCGTACATTCCTCGGAGCTGAATTACCTGTTTCCGAATCTTTCCAATACCGCAAAAATAGACGCGCCTGATTTGGCGCCGGCTTCGCAGGCGATTGCCGATCTAATGCTGGCCTATTGGGGCAGTTTTGCCCATACGGGTTCACCTCGCGCCGAAGGCGGTCCGGTGTGGTCCAGACTGGGATTGCCGGATTCGGTAATGCGTTTCGAACCGGGAAAAACGAATCTGTACAACGCGTGGGAAGGACATCATTGCGATTTCTGGCGTGCCCGCTATCCCGAGCGTTTGATGTAGGACACCTGTGATGAATGACTCCCGGTTTTTCTCGTTCGCGATTATGGTTGCCTCGCTCTGGGTGGGGGGCTTATGGATTGGCGGGTATCTGGCAGTCCCGGTGTTATTTGGCGCGCAGTCTGACCGCCAGTTGGCCGGCATGCTGGCCGGTGAGATATTCAGCCGTATGGGGCTGCTGGATATGCTGTGTGCCGCCTATCTGCTGATTTTTACCTGGATCGGGGTGTGCGAGAAATTGTTGAAGCGACGCCTCTTTGTGACGCTCTTAACGATGCTGTTCTTTCTGCTGCTAATCGATTTTGGCTTGCAACCGGCAATGAGTCAACTGAAGCAGGATGCTTTGCCTATGGATGTTATGCGTAGTCCACTCGCGAGCCAATTTTCCCTGTTGCATGGCATATCAAGCTTGCTTTATCTGTCTGAAAGCCTGCTGGGATTGTGGTTGCTGTGGTCATTGTCCGCTGGGGTCGAAGGTAATGCGCGTCAGAAGTGCTGATATTTTTAAGTGGTATCAAGAAGATGGCTATTGCGGGTGGGCGCGAAATATTAATTTGGAATTCCGGCCGTCTTTGATACAATGCGATCGGCTTTTTTAACATCAATTACAGGGTAGGAGAATTAAATGTCTATTGAACAACGCGTCAAGAAAATCGTTTCCGAACAGTTGGGTGTGAACGAGGCGGAAGTTAAGAACGAATCCTCCTTCGTCAACGATCTGGGTGCAGATTCTCTGGATACCGTTGAGCTGGTGATGGCGCTCGAAGAAGAATTCGAATGCGAAATCCCGGATGAGGATGCAGAAAAGATCACTTCTGTGCAGCAGGCGATCGATTACGTCCTGGCACACCAGCAGTAAGGTTTTCTCCTTCCGTTTCAAGTGGGGTTAGTTTGTCTAAGCGCAGAGTAGTTGTTACCGGACTGGGGATCATCTCCCCGGTTGGGACTGGGATTTCCACGGCCTGGCAGAACATTATCGCAGGCCAATCCGGAATCACGAAAATCACCCATTTTGATGCCAGCGCGCTGGCGTGTCAGGTGGCCGGCGAAGTCAAGGATTTTGACGTGACGCAGTATTTGCCCGCCAAGGATGCGCGACGCATGGATCGCTTCATTCATCTGGGTCTGGTGGCCGGCATGGAAGCCTTTAAGGATTCCGGGCTGGAAGTGACCGAGCAAAACGCTGAGCGTATCGGCGTCAACATCGGTTCGGGCATTGGCGGCCTGCCAATGATCGAGGGCACCCATAGCGACTATATCTCAAACGGCCCGCGCAAAATTTCGCCGTTCTTCATCCCCGGTACCATCATCAATATGATCTCCGGCAACCTGTCGATCATGTATGGTCTCAAGGGGCCGAATCTGGCGATGGTTTCCGCCTGTACCACTGGCACGCATTGCGTGGGCGAATCTGCCCGTGTCATCGAATATGGTGATGCCGATGTGATGATTTGCGGTGGCGCCGAATCCACCATTTGTCCGCTGGCCGTGGGTGGTTTTTCGGCAGCACGCGCACTGAGCACCCGTAATGATGACCCCGCAACCTCCAGTCGTCCCTGGGACAAGGATCGCGACGGGTTCGTAATGGGCGAGGGCGCCGGTGTGCTGGTGCTGGAAGAATACGAACATGCCAAGGCACGCGGCGCAAGAATCTACGCCGAGCTGGCCGGTTACGGCATGAGCGGCGATGCCTATCACATGACTTCACCCTCGACCGATGGCCCCAAACGCAGCATGCTCAACGCGTTGCGCAATGCCGGCCTGAATCCCGACCAGGTGGATTATGTCAATGCGCACGGCACCTCGACACCGATGGGTGACAAGAACGAGACCGATGCGATCAAGCTGGCTTTCGGTGATCATGCCGGCAAACTGGTCGTCAGTTCGACCAAGTCGATGACGGGCCATTTGTTGGGCGGCGCCGGTGGGGTTGAATCGGTGTTCTGTGCGCTGGCCGTACATCATCAGATCGCGCCGCCGACCATCAACATCATCGAGCAGGATCCGGAGTGTGATCTGGATTATTGTGCCAATACCGCACGCGATATGAAGATCGATGTCGCGGTGAACAACAACTTCGGTTTCGGCGGAACCAACGGCACGCTGGTATTCCGCAAGCTCTGATCGGCACGGCAATGCGGGTCAACGGGGACGTGGCCGATTCGATCAGCATCCGTGACCGTGGCCTCCTTTATGGGGACGGGGTGTTTCGCACCATGCTTGCTGAACAGGGCAAGCTCCGTCACTGGCCTTCGCATCTAAAAAAGTTACAGCAGGATTGTCAGGCACTGGGCATTAATTGCCCCACACCTGAACAACTTGCTGTCGAACTGCAAAGCATCCTCCTTGCTCATCCGCAGGGCGTCATCAAACTGATTGTCACACGCGGGCAGGGCGGGCGCGGTTACGCACCGCCGGCCGTCCAAGCGCCCCATCATGTCTGGGATGTGTTTCCACTACCCGAATATCCGGAAGAATGGCGTAAACAGGGGATCAAACTTCGCTTGTGTGATGTTCGCCTGTCGCATCAGCCGCGCCTTGCGGGTATCAAACATCTTAATCGCCTCGAAAACGTGCTGGCTGCCGCCGAGTGGCAGGCGGCGGATATCGCCGAAGGTGTTTTGCTGGATCTTGAGGGTAATCTCATTGAGGGTACGCGCAGCAATCTTTTTTTCGTGCGTGGCGGACATCTGTGCACGCCGGATCTGTCGCGTTGCGGTGTGGCCGGGGTGCAACGCGAACGCGTGCTGTCCTGGGCCGCATCACGCGGAATTTCCGTGGAGATGGGCCACTTTCCTGTGGAAGCGTTGGCGCAGGCCGAAGAGGTGTTTCTGGTGAACAGTGTGATCGGCCTGTGGCCGGTGCAATCTTTTCAACAGCGGCGATGGACCGATTTTCCACTCGCATTTGAAGTTGCCGAATATCTTGCGGGAGCGCATGAATGATTCGTCGTTTATTGATCTGGGCATTGCTCCTGATGCTGGTTTCGGGCGGCACTCTGGCTTACTACAGCCTGCGCCCCCTCTCGCTGGAGGTTTTGCCACTTGAGTTTGACCTGAAGCAGGGAAGCTCGTTGAAAACCGCTGCGCGCGAATTGCAGCAGGCCGGCGTATTAGGCCAGGACTGGCCGTTCGTACTGCTGGTTCGTCTGCTGGGTGCGGCGGGTGAAATCAAGGCAGGCAGCTATTCACTGACACACAATCTCTCGCCATTGGAACTGGTGCAAATGATCACGCGGGGTGATGTCAATTTGCGTCAGGTGCGTATCGTTGAGGGTTGGACTTTTGGGCAAATGCGGGAAGCGCTGGACGCCAGCCCATATTTGGTACATGACACCCGGGATCTGACGGATGTGCAATTGTTGCAGGCGATCGGCGCGCCGGAATCGCATCCGGAGGGGTTGTTCTTCCCGGATACATACCACTTTGCGACCGGTACGAGCGACTTGAATATCTACCGGCATGCCTACGAAACCATGCAGCGCAAGCTGCAGGAGGCCTGGGAAACGCGTGACCCGGATCTGCCTGTGGCAACGCCTTATCAGGTGCTGATTTTGGCTTCGATCGTGGAAAAGGAAACCGGCGCCCCTTTTGATCGCAGCAAAATCGCGGGGGTTTTTGTTAACCGCCTGAAAATCGGCATGATGCTCCAAACCGATCCTTCAGTGATTTACGGTATTGGTCCGCAATTCGACGGAAATTTACGCAAGCGCGACCTGCTGCAGGACAACCCCTACAACACCTACCGGCGCACGGGATTGACGCCGACCCCCATTTCTTTGCCCGGCGCGGATGCGATTAATGCCGCGGTACATCCGGCGCACATCGACGCGTTATACTTCGTGGCACGCGGTGACGGCACTTCTTATTTTTCCAGCAATCTGAACGAACACAACCGGGCGGTCAACCGCTTCCAGAAATGAATAAATTCATTACCTTTGAAGGCATGGATGGTGCCGGCAAAAGCACGCACCTGACCTGGTTTGCGGAAGCCTTGCGCGCTCGCGGCCACGAAGTTGTGGTGACGCGCGAACCGGGCGGAACCCCGCTGGGGGAGCAGCTGCGCGAAATTCTTTTACACCAGCCCATGAGTATCGGCACGGAGGCTTTGCTGATGTTTGCTGCCAGGCTCGAGCATATCGAGCAGGTAATTCGTCCCGCGCTGCAGGCCGGTCAATGGGTGCTCTCGGATCGTTTTACCGATGCAACTTTTGCTTATCAAGGCGGTGGTCGCGGTATGGACTGGGCGAAGCTGACGGAGCTGGAACATTGGGTGCACGCCGATTTGCAACCCGATCTGACCCTGTTTTTTGATGTGCCGGTGGAGGTGGCGCGGCAGCGTTTATCAGCCAACGCAAGCCTCGATCGCTTTGAACAGGAGCAGGCCGATTTCTTCGAGCGGGTGCGGGCGGGTTACCACCGTCGTGTCGCCCAACACCCGCAACGCTACGCATTGATTGATGCTTCAGTGTCGCTGGGTGAGGTTAAATCAAAGCTCGAACAGGTACTTACATCCATCTGATATGAATCAGATATATCCATGGCTATCCGGAAATTTTGAACGCCTGCAGAAATTGCGTGAGCGTCTGCCGCATGGCATTTTACTGAGCGGGATTGCGGGTCTCGGCAAGTTCGATCTTGCGATGAATTTCGCCCGAAGCCTGCTGTGTGAGGCGCCCGCCGCCACCGGCGAATCTTGCGGCAAGTGCGCTGCCTGCCACTGGTTTGAACAGGGCTCGCACCCGGATTTTCGTTTGTTGCAGCCGGACAGTCTGAGCCAGGAAAATGCCGAAGATGAAAAAGGCAAAAAGGCCAGTAAACAGATTTCTGTCGACCAGGTTCGGGGGTTGTCCGATTTTGTGGGGATGACTTCGCATCGTGGCGGTCATCGCGTGGTGCTGGTCTATCCGGCCGAAAGTATGAACAGCAACGCGGCGAACGCGCTGCTGAAAAGTTTGGAAGAACCGCCGACCGGATTGGTCTTTATCCTCGTATCGCACCAACCTCAGCGATTGCTGCCTACCATTCTAAGCCGATGTCTCAAATTTCCGCTGGCGTCCCCGGACAGGGAGAGCGTTTTGAACTGGCTCAAACAAAGGGGGGTGCCGCAGCCGGAAATCGCATTTGCCGCCGCCGGTTATGCGCCGCTCTACGCCCTGGAAAATGTCGACGAAACCCAGCAAGCCATGCGCGAAAAATTGTTGCACGCTGTGCGGCAACCCGCTGCGATGGACGTTTTTTCGTTGGCCGAAACGTTGCAGAAAACCGAGCAGACCCAAGTTGTCCACTGGTTGCAGCAATGGGCTTATGACTTGCTCGCCACTAGGCTGGCCGGGCAGCCGCGCTACCATCTTGCCGAGGCTGCAGCAATTCGCCAGCTTGTCGCCGGCATTGATCCGCTGAATCTGGCGCAATTGCAACGGCTGCTGCAAACCGCCAAACGCGAGGCCGGCCACACCCTCAATCCCAAGCTGTTTTTTGAGTCGCTGCTGCTGTCCTATCGCCAACTCCTGTTGGAATAAAAATGTCTTTTATTGATTCCCATTGCCACCTCAATTTTCCCGAGCTGCGCGCCAACCTAGCCGAGTTGCTGCAACGCATGCAAGACAACGCGGTCAGCCATGCGCTTTGTGTCTCAGTCAATCTGGAAGATTTTCCGCAAGTGCTGCAGCTGGCCGAGGCACATCCGCATCTTTACGCCTCCGTCGGTGTTCATCCCGATTACGAAGGGGTTGAAGAACCCGATGTGAGCCGTCTGGTCGAGCTGGCCGCGCATCCAAAAATCATCGCGATTGGCGAAACCGGGCTGGACTATTTTCGTCTCAAGGGTGACCTGACGTGGCAGCGTGAACGCTTCCGCACGCACATTCGGGCGGCCAAACTCAGCGGTAAACCGCTGATCATCCATACCCGGGAAGCTTCGGAAGACACCTTGCGTCTGCTGGGCGAAGAGGGTGCCCATGAGATCGGCGGCGTCATGCATTGTTTCACCGAAAGCTGGGCCGTTGCCGAAGCCGCACTGGCGCTGGGCTTTTACCTCTCGTTTTCCGGCATCGTGACATTCAAAAATGCTGCCCAAGTCAAAGAAGTCGCGCAACGCGTGCCGATGGATCGTATGTTGATCGAAACCGACGCGCCTTATCTCGCGCCAGCGCCCCATCGCGGCAAACTGAACCAGCCGGCCTTCGTGCGCCATGTCGCCGAGGAAATCGCCCGTTTGCGTGGCCTCACTGTGGAGGAAGTCGGGCAGCGTACGACTGAAAATTTTCAGCGCTTGTTCGGCGTCCAGTAAAAAACTTTTCAGGGATATTGACAGCTTTTTGAATATCTCTATAATGCGCACCTCGTTTGCGGGAGTAGCTCAGTTGGTAGAGCGCAACCTTGCCAAGGTTGAGGTCGAGAGTTCGAGACTCTTCTCCCGCTCCAGACAAATTGAGGGAAAGCAAAGTGCTTTCCCTCAATCATTTCAAGCCAGTGTTATTCGCACGGCGCGGTAGCAAAGCGGTTATGCACCGGATTGCAAATCCGTGTAGGTCGGTTCGACTCCGGCCCGCGCCTCCAACGCCCGCCCGGGTGGTGAAATTGGTAGACACAACGGACTTAAAATCCGTCGAGGCTTAACCCCTCGTACCGGTTCGATTCCGGTTCCGGGCACCAAGCTGCTGGAAATATTCCCATTCTGCCGATAGACTGCGGCCTACTCATACCGGAGTAGGTTATGCGTTACGCCATTTCTGTTTTTGCTGCTTCGCTGCTGTTTGTGTGGATTGCCGTTGCTCACGCCGCCGGGCTGGATGTCTATCTTGTGCGCCATGCGGAAACGCAGGCGAATGCCACCGGGGTCCACAATACCGTGACGAGCGGAAGCTTTTCGGAGCAGGGCGAGCGACAGATTCAGCAGCTGACCGCGGGGTTGGCGGCTTACAAATTCGATGCCATTTTGGTCAGTCCGACCGAGCGTACCCTTTACACCATCGTGCCCTATTTGTTGCAGATGGGCCGCACGGCTGAAATCTGGCCGGAAATTGCAGAGTGTTGCTGGCAGCGGGAGCGGGATTTTGTATCCACCGGACAATTGGTGTGGGGGGGCGATATAAATCTGCCGGGTACGATTGCACCGCAGTTTGTTTTTCGCGGCGATATTCCACAGCGGGACTTTGCCAATCGCAGTTATGCGGATGGTGTGGCGCAAGTTAAACAGGCCGCGCGGCTGATTCGCCAGCGCTTTGGGCAATCCGGAAAATCAATTCTACTGGTGCTGCATTATCATTCCGGGGCGGTGCTGATGGCCGAGTTGCTTGGAACGAATCGGGAAAATGTGCCGCATCTGAAGAATGCCCGAATGACCCATTTGCGCCAGGATGATTCCGGTGCGTTCCAGCTCTTGCAGGTCAATGAGCAACCTGATATGGGCGATCGCTAATGAATCTGACCGCGCGCCTGCGAATTGTTTTGTTGGGCGCGATGCTGTTCCCCGGTTTTGCCTGGGCGGAATATCCCACGGCGAAGCTTCTGCTGGATACTTCAAAGACGGTCGCGAAAGAGGAGATTCAATATCCTGCGGGTGAGACGGTGGTGAATTCCGCCATTGTGCATATTCCGCCGGGCACTTCGACTGGTTGGCATCATCACGGCATTCCCAATTTTGCCTATGTGCTTTCGGGGCAGGTCGAGGTCGAATACGCGGATCACACGCGGCGGATTTACAAGCAGGGCGACGCATTTATGGAAGCCATTCATATGAAGCATATCGGAGCAAATACAGGTACGGAGCCGACGGAAATTCTGGTGGTGAACATGGGCATTGCGGGTAAACCGCACGTGTTTGTGGATGCGCCGCCCAAGGATCCTCCCGTGCTGGACGGTGCCTCGCGCAAGACTGAACTGGTTTCGCTGCTGGAGATCGATCCACGTCTGCGGCTGGATATTCGTTACGCCACGCCCAATAATTTTTCCGGGAAACCGGCTTACGCCAATGCGGCGGCCTATATGCAGCTTCCCGCAGCGCTGGCGCTGAAGGCGGCGAATGATCAGTTGCATGCCACCGGTTATGGCCTAGTGATTTTTGATGCTTATCGCCCGTGGCAAGTGACACGCAGTTTTTGGGACAGCTTCCCGCAATATCGCGCCTATCTCGCCGATCCGTTGCAAGGTTCCCGGCATAATCGCGGCTGCGCGGTCGATTTGGGGTTGTTTGACCTGAATACCGGCGCGATGGTGCCCATGCCCAGCGACTATGATGATTTTACGGAACGCGCGGATCCGGATTACGCCGGGGGCAGTGCCGCGCAACGTGCCGCACGGAATTTGTTGCGGCAGGCCATGGAGACGCATGAGTTTCGCGTGTATCCCAACGAATGGTGGCATTTTGATTTCAAGGATTGGGCGGAATATCCTGTGCTGAATTTGTCCTTTGAGGATTTGTCGGCAGCCGCGCCGACCAAATAATTTTCGGAGCCTTATGCGTCATTTTATTTCTGGGGATATCGGCGGCACCAAGACGCGCCTTGCGCGGGTAACCGTCAACGGCTCGCGTGTTGAAGTCGTCCATGAACAGACTTATCCCAGCCGCGAGTTTGCGGATTTTGCCGATGTCCTCGCCGATTTTATGTCCCTCGGCGATCAGGCGGAGGAAGCGGCTTTCGGCATTGCCGGTCAAATTCACGGGCGGGTGGCGCACACGACCAATCTCGATTGGGTGATCGATGCCGCCGCATTGGAGGCGCGTTTTGGTTTTCGGCGCATCAGCTTGCTGAACGACCTGGAAGCGACCGCGTGGGGGATTGCCGCCCTCGGTGAGTCGGATGTGCTGACGCTGCATGGCGGACAGGCGGGGACGCGGGGCAATGTCGCGGTGATTGCGGCGGGGACGGGTTTGGGCGAGGCGGGTTTGTATTGGGACGGCCAGCGGCATAGTCCTTATGCCACGGAAGGCGGACACGCGAGTTTCAGTCCGTCCAATCCGGAGGAGTTTGCCCTGTTGCGTCACTTGCAGCAGCGTTATGGCCATGTCAGCTGGGAGCGCATTGTTTCCGGCATGGGGATTGTCAATCTGTATACGTTTCTGAGCGAGTATCGGCAGGTTGCCGTGCCGGATTGGCTTGCCGAGGAAATGCGCACTGGGGATGCCGCCGCAGCCATTTCCGGCGCAGCTGCGCGAGATTCGATTTGCGAAGAGACGATGCAATGGTTCGTCCGTTTGTATGGCGCCGAAGCGGGTAATCTCGCCCTCAAAAGTATGAGCCGCGGCGGTTTGTATATCGGTGGCGGCATTGCCCCTAAAATTCTGCCGCGTCTGCAATCGGGCGATTTCATCTCCGCATTTCTTGACAAGGGCAGAATGCATCACCTGCTTGAAGCCATGCCGGTAAAAGTCATACTCAATGACCGCACGGCATTATTCGGTCCGGCGCTTTTTGCTGCACACCCCTGAAATGGGCGCAGACAAAGCGTCGACGCAGATTCCGAAAGGGCTATAATCTACCGAGTGAATTGCGCATAAACCAAGGATTTGTTGTTCCGTCGCCATGGAAAAAAGTACCGCCTACGTTCTGCAAGTTCGACCCCGCATTCCCGAAAGACTAAGTCGTCTCGAAGAGCTGGCCAATAATCTTTGGTACAGCTGGGACCGTTCTAGCCGGGCACTTTTCGCGCGTTTGCATCCCGGTTTGTGGAAGGCAACTGGTCAAAGCCCGAAGGCATTCTTGAAACGTGTTGATGAGCAACGCCTGCAAGAGGCTGCTGAAGACCGCGTTTTTATGGCGAATTTCAATCGCGTACTGGCAGATTACGACACCTACCATGGTTATGTTTCTCCCGAGCGGGTAGATGACCAGTTGGGCGAAAATGAATTTGTAGCATATTTCTGCGCCGAGTTCGGGTTTCACGAAAGCTTCCCGATTTATTCCGGCGGGCTGGGCATTCTGGCCGGCGATCATTGCAAGGCCGCCAGCGATCTGCGTTTGCCTTTTATTGGCGTTGGATTACTGTATCGCCAAGGGTATTTTCACCAGTTTATCGACGGCGAGGGCAATCAGATTGCCAGCAACTCGGATTCGAATTTTGACGATCTGCCGATTGCTCCGGCTTACCTGGTCGATGGTTCCGAAGCGACGATTACGCTGGATTTGCCCGGACGCCAGTTGCACATCAAAATCTGGCAAGCCAAGGTCGGACACGTCACGCTTTACCTGCTGGACACCGATTTGGAAAGCAACAATCCGCATGACCGCGACATCACCCACCGTTTGTATGGTGGCGATAAGGTGATGCGTCTGGAACAGGAAATTGTCTTGGGCCTCGGCGGGGCTAAAGCCTTGCAGGTCTTGGAATTAAATCCAACGGTCTGGCATATTAACGAGGGGCACGCGGCCTTTTTGATTCTCGAACGTATTCGCCAGAAAGTACAGAACGAGGGGATGGATTTCCAAACCGCGCTTGAATGTGTGGCGGTGAATACCGTCTTTACCACGCACACGCCGGTTCCGGCCGGGCACGATCATTTTTCTGCCGAGTTGCTGGAAACCTATTTTGCGCACTATTTGCCCACGCTAAAAATTGATCGTGAGACATTCCTCTCGCTGGGATACTCAAGTGACAGTCCGGATTTCAATATGACGTCGCTGGCGATTCGCGGTACGCGTTTCCACAATGGCGTTTCACGCATTCATGGCGAGGTGTCCTCTTCGATCTGCGGCGAAATGTGGCCGCAGATCAGTCCTGAAGAAAATCCCATGACCTACATCACCAACGGCGTACATGCACCGACGTTTCTTGCGGCTGAGTGGGTGGAGGTGCTGGAACGCGGCCTCGGGATGGAATGGAATGGGCGGATGACGGACGTCGAATTCTGGAAAAATGTCGAACGTATTCCGGATCATCTGTTTTGGAGTGTGCGCCGCATGCTGAAGGCGAAAATGCTCAACATGGTGCGCGAGCGCATCAGTGCGCAGCATTTCCGCAATCATGGTTCGGAAGCGCATCTGGATCGCCTGTTGAAATACGTCAATCCCGAAAATCCGAATGTGCTGACGATTGGGTTCGCGCGCCGCTTTGCGACGTACAAGCGTGCCACGATGCTGTTCAATGATCTGGATTGGTTGCGCGAAATCGTCAGCGATCCGGATCGCCCGGTGGTGTTTATTTTTGCCGGCAAGGCGCATCCCGCGGATGTGCCGGGGCAGGATCTGATTCGCCGTATTACCGAGATTTCCAGAATGCCGGAGTTCGTCGGGAAAATTTTGCTGATCGAAGGCTATGATCTCGGCCTTTCGCGCAAACTGGTCGCCGGCGTGGATGTCTGGCTCAATAACCCCCTGTATCCCTTGGAGGCGAGCGGGACATCGGGCATGAAGGCGGGAATTAACGGCACGATCAATCTGTCCGTGCTCGATGGCTGGTGGGGCGAAAGTTACGACGGCAGCAATGGCTGGGCAATCAAGCCGCTGTCCGAATCACTTCCCGAGGAAGTGCGGACGCGCGAGGAAACACGAACCCTGTATGAGCTGTTGCAGGATCAGGTCGTGCCGCTGTATTACCAGCACGACAAGTTGGGGTTTTCGCAGAATTGGGTCAGGATGGCAAAACGGTCGATGGCGACCATCATGCCGCGTTTCAATTCGCGGCGCATGGTGGAGGAATATCTGATCAAGTGCTATCTCCCGGCCAGTCGGCAGCATCAGCGCTATCGCGCCAACAACTTCGAAGTTTCACATGAGATTTCAGCTTGGAAAGCGCGGGTCCGTCAGGCTTGGAACGGCGTCACAGCCCGCCGCACGGATACGGCCGTTTCGGATATTTCATTCGGGCAATCGTTGTCGCTGGAAGTGGCGATCAATCTTAACGGACTTGATCCGTCTGACATTCGGGTTGAGGTATTACTCGGGTTTCAGAGCAAACGCAGAAATGCCCGATATGTACGTCACTTTTATTTACAGCCCGCAGGCAAATACAATGGCGCGGGCGAGCATTTGTTTGTACTAACGCTGGATCCGGAACAGTGCGGCAAGCTTGAATACCAGATTCGCTGTTATCCGCACCATGACATGCTGACTCATCCCTTTGAAATGGGGATGATGCGCTGGCTATAACTAAAATCAAAAACCAGGGAGTTGAAAATGAAAGTTCTTTTTGCCACCTCTGAAATTGCGCCGCTGATCAAAACCGGCGGACTGGCCGATGTTAGCGGCGCTTTGCCGGCGGCATTGCGTGCCATTGGCGTCGACGTGCGTGTGCTGGTGCCGGGATATCCTGCGGTGATGTCGCACTTGCCCGAACAGCATGAGGTCGCTGCCCTCCGTGGCTTGCCGGGTTTTCCGAACTCTCGCCTGTTGGCTGGCGAGATGGAGAATGGCGTGCCATTGCTGGTGCTGGATTGTCCCGATTTGTATCAACGGGAAGGCGGCCCCTACAACGCGCCCCAGGGATATGACTGGCACGACAATCTTCAGCGTTTTGGCCTGCTTTCCAAGGTTGCCGCAGTTCTCGGTTCGCCGGATTCGCCTTTGAATTGGCGCCCGGATCTGGTGAATTGCAATGATTGGCAAACGGGCCTGGCGCCGGCTTATTTGCGTTTTGCCCACGGCGTCCCGAGTGTGATGACCATCCACAATTTGGCATTCCAGGGGATTTTTCCGCCTTCGGCGCTACAAGATTTGCACTTGCCGGCATCCAGTTTCGGTATGGCTGGTCTGGAGTACTACGGCAATTTGTCTTTCCTTAAGGCGGGTCTGTTTTACGCCGATCACATTACGACGGTGAGTCCGACTTACGCACGGGAAATCCAGGATGAAGCGCTAGGCTTCGGCATGCAGGGTTTGCTGGCAACACGCCAAGCGGATTTGACCGGCATTCTGAACGGCATCGATACCGACGAATGGAATCCGGGGAAGGACAAGCTTCTTGCCAAGACATATAGCGCATCGCGCATGGCGGGCAAAGCGGAAAACAAGCGTGTCTTGCAGGCCCAGTTGGGCCTGGAACAAAATCCCGACATTCCCTTGCTGGGCGTCGTGAGCCGGTTCACCTATCAGAAAGGTCTGGATTTGCTGCTGGAAATCGCGCCCGGACTGATGGAGATGCCGGTGCAACTGGCGATGCTCGGAAGCGGTGAGCCGCAGATGCAGCATGCTGCCCGCGAATTGGCCGAGCGTTATCCCGGCATGATCGGTGTGCACATTGGCTTCAGCGAATCGCTGTCCCATTTGATTGAGGCTGGGGCGGATATGTTTGTCATGCCATCGCGCTTCGAGCCCTGTGGCCTGAACCAGTTCTACAGCCAGCGCTACGGTACGCCCCCGATCGTGCACGCCACCGGCGGGCTGGCCGATTCCGTGATCAATTGTTCGGATGAAACGCTGGAAAATGGCACGGCCAGCGGTTTTGTTTTCAACGGGATGTTTGCCGGAAATCTGTATTCGACGATCGCACGGGCAGTGGAAACCTACCGTCAGCCCAAGCGCTGGAACGCTTTGCGCAAACTCTGTATGGCCAAGGATTTCAGCTGGGAAACCAGTGCCGCAGCGTATCGCGAAGTATTCGAGAAAGTGCTGCAGCAGCGGCGATAAGCCGCCGTTATGGCAACTTTGGCACGGCCGGGTTAGCGGCTGTGCTGGCGATACAGCGCGATAAGTGCGTTGGTGGAAGTGTCGTGACCCGTCGCGGTTTCGGCATCCGCACGCAATTCCGGCAGTATCTTGCTAGCCAGTTGTTTACCCAGTTCCACGCCCCATTGATCGAACGGATTGATATTCCAGATCACGCTTTGTGCAAAAACTTTGTGTTCATACAGCGCGATCAGCATGCCCAGCGTGTGCGGATCCAACCGGGTGAAAAGCAGGGTATTGGTCGGTTTGTTGCCCGGGAATATTTTGTGCGGAAGCAGTGCTTCCAGCGCATCGCCGGTCAACCCCTGAGTCGTTAGTTCGGCCCGTGCTTCTGTTTCGGTTTTCCCGCGCATCAGCGCCTCGGTTTGCGCGAAGCAGTTTGCAATAAGAATCGCATGATGTTCGCCGAGCGGGTTGGCGCTTTGCATCGGCGTGATGAAATCCGCCGGAATCATGCGGGTGCCCTGATGAATCAGTTGGTAGAACGCATGCTGACCGTTGGTGCCGGGCTCGCCCCACACCACCATGCCGGTGTCGTAATCGACCGGTCGACCTTCGCGATCCACCCCTTTGCCATTGCTTTCCATATCCAGCTGTTGCAGGTAGGCGGAGAAACGATGCAGATACTGATCGTATGGCAACACGGCGTTTGAGCTGGCGCCAAAGAAATTTCCGTACCAGATCCCCAGTAGCGCCAGCAATACGGGCAGATTATTTTCAAATGCCGTATTGCGGAAATGCTGATCCATCTCATGCGCACCATTCAGAAGCGCTTCAAAATGATCCATGCCCAGATAAATTGCGATCGGCAGACCGATAGCGGACCACAGGGAATAACGCCCGCCGACCCAATCCCAGAATTCAAAGACGTTTTCCGGATTGATGCCGAATTGCGAAGTGGCGGGGAGATTGGTGGAGACAGCAGCGAAATGTTTTGCCACTGCGGCATCGCCGCCCCCCAAGGTTTCCAGTAGCCAGGCGCGTGCGGCACGGGCGTTGGTCAGTGTTTCCTGGGTTGTAAATGTTTTGGAACTGACAACAAAGAGCGTTGTTTCGGCAGACAGTCCGCGCAGCGTCTCAACCAGATGCGTCGCATCCACATTGGAAACAAAGTGCGCGCGAAGATTTGGATTCCCATAGGGCTTCAACGCTTCGCAAACCATCAGGGGACCGAGGTCGGAGCCGCCGATGCCGATGTTGACGATGTCGGTGATGACCTTGCCGGTATGGCCGCGATGCGCGCCGGAACGGAGCGCTTCCGAAAAACGCCGCATCGATTCCAATACACGGCGGACGTTCGGCATGACATCTTGCCCGTCAACGTAAATAGAGGATGCCGAGCGGTTGCGGAGGGCGACATGCAGCGCGGCTCGATGTTCTGTCGCGTTGATTTTCTCGCCGCTGAACATGCGCTCTATCCACGTCGCCAGATTTGCCTGACGCGCCAGCACCATGAGCAGTGTCAGCGTTTCCTGTGTGATGCGGTTTTTGGAGTAATCGAGCAGCAGATCGCCGCAACGTGAGGAAAATTTTCCGAAGCGCTGCGGATCAGCAGTAAACAGATCGCGCATTTGCAGGGGCGCGACGGTGTCGTGGTGTTTCTTGAGAGCTAGCCAGGCAGGCGAATCAGTAAGCATGGGCATGATGAAAGCAGCGCGTATTTATTAATCCTGTGGAACCAACAGTACGCCGGCCAGCGGCGGCAGCGAGACGACAGCGGAGTAGGGCATGCCCATCCACGGAACGGCCTCAGCCTGAATCAGGCCGGCATTACCGACGTTACTGCCCGCATAGTATTCAGAGTCACTGTTAAGCATTTCCTTGTAGGCCTTCATTTCCGGCAAACCCAGGCGATAGTGAATGCGGGGAACGGGGGTAAGGTTCAGCGAGATGACTACCGAAGACCCATTCCGTGCTTTGCGCTGGTAAGAGAGTACGGATTTTTCTGCATCATTGCAGTCGATCCAGGCAAAACCGTCCGAATGAAAATCCAGCTCGTGGAGTGCAGGCAGCGTCGCGTACAGACGGTTCAGATCGTGGCAAAGATTCTGCACGCCACGGTGCAGACTTTGGCCGAGCTGCCACCATTCCAGTTCCCATTTGGATTGCCATTCGCGCCCCTGGGCAATTTCATTGCCCATGAAATTCAGTTTTTTGCCGGGGCTGGTCATTTGGTAAGTCAGCAGCAGGCGCAGGTTGGCGAATTTTTGCCAAGCATCACCAGGCATTTTGGAAAGCAATGATCCCTTGCCGTGCACGACTTCGTCATGCGAAAACGGCATTACAAAATTTTCGCTGTAGGCGTAGACCTGCCCGAAAGTCAGCTGATTATGGTGATAACGGCGGTGCACCGGTTCATGATGGAAATAACTCAGCGTGTCATTCATCCAGCCCATATTCCACTTGACCGAGAAGCCCAATCCACCCAGATAGGTTGGCCGCGACACGCCGGGCCATGCGGTGGATTCCTCGGCGAAAGTCAGTGCGCCAGGGAAATCCTGGTGCACCATGATGTTCATCTCGCGCAGGAACTCGACGGCGTCCAGATTTTCACGGCCACCGTATTTGTTGGGAATCCATTCGCCTGCCTTACGCGAGTAATCAAGGTAGAGCATCGAAGCAACGGCATCGACGCGCAAGCCGTCGAAGTGGAATTCCGACAGCCAGTAATGCGCGCTGGACATCAGGAAACTCTTAACTTCGTTGCGGCCGTAATTGAAAATGTGGGTGCCCCAATCCTGATGGAAGCCGAGGCGGGGGTCTTCGTGTTCGTATAGCGCGGTGCCATCAAAACGCGAGAGCGACCAACTGTCCTGCGGAAAGTGTGCCGGAACCCAGTCCAGCAGCACACCGATACCCGCCTGGTGGCAGGTGTCGATGAGATAACGCAGGTCATCCGGCGAGCCGAAGCGGCTGCTCGGCGCAAAATAACCGGTGCACTGATATCCCCAGGATTCGTCCAGGGGATGTTCGGAGATCGGCAGAAGTTCGATGTGGGTATAACCCATGCCCTTGATATAGGGAACGAGATCTGCAGCCAGTTCACGGTAGCTGTAATGGCGGCCATCCGGATGGCGCTTCCATGAGCCCGCGTGCACTTCATAAATATTGATGGGTGCGTGCAGCCAGTCCCAAGAGGCACGTTGCTTCATCCATTCCGCGTCTTGCCACTGGTGCTGAACAGCCAGCGCCGCCAGCGAGGCTGTGCCCGGACGCAATTCGTACCCTTGGGCATACGGGTCAGTTTTGGCCAACAGGGCACCACTATCGCGGTTGCGGATTTCGTAACGGTAAAGCTGATGACTTGGAATGTCGGGAATGAAAAGTTCCCAGACGCCGCTGCCACCCAGCGAGCGCATGGGATGACGGCGACCATCCCACTGGTTAAATTCGCCTATAACGCTGACGCGCTCGGCGTTAGGCGCCCAGACGGCAAAACGCACCCCGGCAACCCCGTCGATTTGCATGGCGTTGGAGCCCAGAATCCGGTAACCCTGATGCAGCTTGCCGGAACTGAAAAGATACAGGTCGTCTGCACCGATGCTACTCGAGAACTGGTAGGGATCGTGAGTGTCGTGGGTCGCGTCGCCGTAATGAAAACGCAGTTTGTAAGGTTTGGCCGGGGCTGCTTTCCCGTGCCATTCGAATATTCCCGAGGGGTGAACGCGCTTGAGAGATTGCGGCCCTGCATCCAGAAGGACTTCGACTGCAGTTGCCTGGGGTTCATGAACTCTGATCACCCAGCCATTCCCCTCTTTGTGTAAGCCTAACAACTGAAACGGGTCATATAATCGCGCTTGCAGTAATGAATCTATTAGTGTGTTCATTTCATAATCTCCCGTTTTCCCTTGTATGCGGACGCAATTGTAAACGATAATAGGTGCGTTAACTAAGGCAAATCATAAAGGGAGAGGGATCGTGAATGCTGAATTGGGCTATCTGCAAAAAAAGTACCAAACCGCAACTGGCGAGCCGGCGCCAAGATTCGTTAGCCGTATCACCAAGAACACCTATGCGATGGTGCTTGCCGGAGGGCGGGGTAGCCGTCTGCATCAGCTGACGGACTGGCGTGCCAAGCCGGCTGTTCCCTTTGGTGGCAAATTCCGCATCATCGATTTTGTTTTGTCGAACTGTGTCAATTCCGGCATCCGACGCATTGGCGTTGCGACGCAATATAAATCGCATAGCCTGATTCAGCATATCCAGCGCGGCTGGTCATTTTTGAACGGCCAATTTGGTGAATTTGTTGACTTGTTGCCGGCACAGCAACGCATCAGCGAAGAGCATTGGTATCAGGGAACGGCCGATGCGGTGTTTCAGAATCTGGATATTCTGCGAGAAACCAATCCGGATTTCGTTCTGATTCTGGCGGGCGATCATATCTACAAAATGGACTATGGCAAGTTGCTCGCCTTCCATGTGGATAGCAAAGCAGATATGACGGTGGCTTGTCTTGAAGTGCCCATTGCCGATGCCAAAGCATTTGGCGTTATGGCGGTCAACGAGCAGGGTAAGGTCGTTGAGTTTTCCGAAAAACCCGACAATCCCGCAAGCATTCCGGGTAATCCTGAGAAATCGCTTGCCAGCATGGGGATCTATGTTTTCAACACCAAGTTCCTGTTTGAACAGTTGATCCGAGATGCGGATGATCCGCACTCCACGCATGATTTCGGCAAGGATCTCATTCCATACATGGTCAAGAAGTACAGCGTGTTTGCGCAAAGCTTTGAACAGAGCTGTGTCGGGATGGGGGATGACAACATTCCTTATTGGCGCGATGTCGGAACGATTGATTCCTACTGGGAAGCCAATATGGAGCTGACCAAGGTCATCCCGGATTTGAATATGTACGATCAGGAATGGCCGATTTGGACACACCAAGCCCAATTGCCTCCGGCAAAGTTTGTGTTCGACGAAGATGAACGACGCGGGATGGCGATTGATTCGTTGGTGTCCGGAGGCTGTATCGTGAGCGGTTCTGTGGTCCGTCACTCGGTGCTTTTTTCCGACGTTCGCGTAAATAGCTATTGCAACATCGAAGACTCGGTTTTGTTACCCAATGTTGATGTTGGTCGCTACGTCACGCTGAAGAAGGTTATCGTCGACAAGAACTGCAAGATTCCGGAAGGCTTGGTGGTCGGCGTGAATCCCGAGGAAGATCGCAAGCGTTTCCACGTCAGCCCTAACGGCATCACGCTAATTACGCCCGACATGCTGGGACAGCGCGTCCACAGTGTTCGTTAATTTTAATTAATCAGGCCGCCGCGTCCGCGCGGCGGTTTTTTGTTTGAAAATGAATAAATCAACCCATATCGTTTTTCTCTGGCACATGCACCAGCCGGACTATCGTGATTACGCGACCGGTGATTTTGTGCTGCCTTGGACCTACTTGCATGCCATCAAGGATTACACCGACATGGCCTATCATCTGGAACGCCATCCGGGCATGCATGCTATTGTGAATTTCGTCCCCGTACTGCTCGATCAAATTGAGGATTATGTGGATCAGTTTGCAACCGGAAAATTGCGTGATCCTTTGCTACGCCTGTTGGCTCACGAAGATCTGGCTAACGCGACGCCATCAGAGCGACAGTTGGCATTCGATGCCTGCTTCCGCAGCAATCACACCAAAATGATCGCGCCGTATCCTGCTTACAAGCGCCTCTGGGAATTGTTCAATCGCTTGCAGGCTGATGGCGAAATGCTCCTCGGCTATCTTTCCGGCCAGTACCTTGCTGACTTGCTGACTTGGTATCACCTTGCGTGGTGCGGAGAAAGCGTGCGCAGGGAGCATGGTTTGGTGGTTGATCTTATGAGCAAGGCCGAAGGTTTTACACTTGAAGACAGGAAACAGCTGTTGGCGCTGATCGGTGAGCTGATCAACGATGTTGTTCCCCGTTACAAAAAACTGTCGGATAGCGGGCAGATCGAGCTCTCGGCAACCCCGCATTACCATCCGCTGGCGCCACTGCTGATAGATCTCAATACCGCCCGCGAAGCTATGCCGGAAGCACCATTGCCACAGGCACCTCATTATCCGGGTGGACGTCGTCGGGTTGCCGCGCACGTTAGCAAGGCGCTGCAAAGTCACACCCAGCGATTCGGGCGGGCACCCACTGGTATGTGGCCAGCCGAAGGTTCGATTTCGGTGGCGACACTGGATGTCATGGCCCGCGAGGGCTGCCGTTGGGCGGCCAGCGGGGAAGGGGTGCTGGGCAATAGTTTGCACCGCTATCTGAAACAGGTTCCGGAACGCAAGGATTACCTCTACAAGCCTTATCAGGTTGAAGGTGTGGCTGACGGCATGAACTGTTTTTTCCGGGATGATCGTTTGTCCGACCTGATCGGATTCGAGTATTCGCGCTGGCACGGTAAAGATGCGGCCCATCACTTTATCCGCGAGGTGGAGGCAATCGGTGAAGAGGCTACAGATGACACACCGCCGCTTATCAGCATCATTCTGGATGGTGAAAATGCTTGGGAATATTATCCCTACAATGGGTTTTACTTCCTGGACGAGTTATACGCCGAGCTCGAAAAGCATGCATCCATCAAAACAACGACCTATGAACGTTACCTAAGCGACAGCCCCGAAACCGGGAGTCTGCCGGGAATATTGCCGGGTAGCTGGGTCTATGGCAACTTTTCGACTTGGATCGGCTCGCGCGATAAAAATCGCGCCTGGGATTTGTTATGTGCCGCAAAGCAGAGTTACGACTTGGTCATCAGCAGCGGGCGTTTGAGCAACGCCGAGCAAGCGGCGGCAGAAAAGCAGCTGTGTTCCTGTGAAAGCTCAGACTGGTTCTGGTGGTTTGGCGACTACAATCCGTCGCATGCGGTGGCCAGCTTTGACCAGCTCTTCCGTCATAATCTGACCGAGCTGTACCGGTTGCTTAAACTTGCCCCCCCAAAAAATCTTCGGGAACCGATCAGTCAGGGCGGCGGTTCACCCGAGGCGGGTGGTGCTATGCGACGCGCGACGTAACTTAACCGGACATCATTCATGTTGAATAAACGCGGTAGTGGCATCCTGCTTCATCCGACTTCGCTTCCAGGACCTTTGGGATCGGGAGATCTTGGGCAGGATGCCTACCGGTTTGTAGACTGGCTGAGTTCGACCGGCCAAAGTTATTGGCAGATGTTGCCAGTAGGGGAGGTAGGACCGGGCAATTCTCCCTACATGAGCACCTCCTCATTTGCCGGAAATGTACTGCTGATTGATTTGCAAGACCTTGCCGCACGAGGCTGGCTGCGTCCGGATGAGATTAAACCGAGCGACGATATCCAGCCAGAATACGTGGACTATGGTCGCATAATTCCTTTCAGAGTAAGCCGTTTGCGTATAGCATTCTCAAAGTTTGGATCTATTAAAAACATAGAGATATCTAAATCTTTTAATGTTTTCTGTGAAGCAGAGGCTGGCTGGTTGGACGACTATGCCCTCTTTATGGCAATAAGCAATCTTCATCCTGGAATGGAGTGGAGTCGGTGGCCGGAGTCCCTCTTGCAGCGGAATGCGGCGGCGCTTAATAACGTTCGCCGGACACATGCTGAAGAGATTGCTTTCTGGAAATTTGTCCAATGGTGTTTCGACCGGCAATGGCACGCGCTGAGGGAATACGCGCACGCCAAAGGCGTTATCCTGATCGGCGATGTCCCTATTTTCGTGGCGTATCACAGCGCAGACGTTTGGGCGAATCAGGGCCTCTTCAATCTGGACCCGCATGGCCGACCACTCACTGTGGCCGGCGTCCCTCCGGACTACTTTAGTGAAACAGGTCAACTATGGGGTAACCCATTGTATCAATGGGATGTTCATGAGAAAACCGGTTACGCTTGGTGGGTTGAAAGAATGCGCCGAACGCTCGATCTCAACGATATCGTCCGCGTAGATCATTTCAGGGGGTTTGCAGGTTTTTGGGAGATTCCCGCAGATGCGCCAACAGCAATCGACGGGCGATGGGTTGAAGGTCCTGGCGCAAAACTCTTTGACGCTTTGAAGCGCGCTATTCCGAATTTACCCATCATTGCCGAGGATTTGGGCGTGATTACTGAAGACGTTGTAGCATTGCGGGAGCAATTTCAACTGCCTGGAATGAAAGTTCTTCAATTCGCCTTTGGCGGCGGCGATGACAATCCATTTCTGCCGCACAACTATGTTGAAAACTGCGTTGCTTACACGGGGACACACGACAATTCGACCACGGTGGGTTGGTGGCAGAACCTGCAGCAACATGAACGCGATAGCGTGACGCATTACCTCAACACTGACACTACCGAGATTCACTGGTCGATGATCGCCGCACTTCAGGTTTCGGTTGCCAATACAGTCATTTTTCCTTTGCAGGACGTTATGGGGCTGAATGACAACAACCGAATGAACTTCCCAGGCAAGATGGAAGGAAACTGGGCGTGGCGTTTCCGTTGGGAAGACTTGCGGAATTCAGATTCGACCCGATTGCATGAACTCACACAACAGAATAGCAGGGCGATAGCTTAGATCCTATGGTGGGATTAGATCGCCTCTCCGCATCAATTCTAAATTTTACATAATATACATTATGCGTATTTAAAGAGATCCAAGCTCGGAACGGGTTTTGTCATAATCCCCAAAAATCAGTTTCTTAATTGAGCTTCTGCTGACCGCTCGTCGCCAAGTGTTATTTCCGTTCGTTGAGACAGTACGTCAGCAGCGATTTTAAACGGGCCGGCCGAATAGGTTTTTGAGCTAGCACCACTTTCAATTCCGATGCGATTTTCTTAAGTTCGCCGGAAATGTCGGCGGTAATGATAATGCCGGGAATTTTTGGCCCGCCAAAGGTCTTGCGAACCATTCCCAAAAGCTCAATGCCGTCCTTTCCTTGCTCGAGATGGTAGTCTGACAAAACAAGGGTCGGCTGGGTTTCTTCCCCGCTTCCAAGGCAGGTATAAAGTGATTGAAAGGATCCATGGGCGGAGACGTCGCAGCCCCAACTTTCCAGCAGCAGCTGCAGGCTGCTTAATACGGCGGGATCATCATCTACCAATAAAATCTTGCACTGATTGAACGCTTGATTTTCTCCGGACTGAACATCGGCATCATTGCTTTCAGCGGAAAGTAAGAATTCCTCGCCGTCTTTCGCCAATGTAACTTCAACTGAAAAAATGCTACCGCGATTGATTTTTGAGCTTGCCACCAGATTGTGCCCGAGAAGATCACAGAGTTTTTTCACAATAGAAAGTCCAAGGCCGAGCCCTCCCGTCTTAGCGCGTTGATCGCCCCGGAAAAATTCGGTAAAAATTTCCCCCATCTGGTTTGCATCAATACCCGGGCCGTTGTCCCTGACTTCGATTCGCAGATGATCGGTTCGTTGACGGCAGGCGATGAGAATCGTGCCATTGTGCTGGGTGTAGCGAACGGCGTTGCTAGCCAGATTCATTAGAATTCGCTCTAGCAGCATGGGATCAGTCACGATCCGCCGGGATGTTTTGTACGGATGTATGACAAACCGGATATTTTTTGCGGCTGTTTTGTCTGCAAAACTGGCCCGCACCCGTTCGAGAAGCGGATCAATGGCACATACTTTGACATCCGCCTCCACAACACCGGCATCCAGCCTGGAAATGTCCATCAGGGAGTTGAGCAGCTGCGTAAGTGCTTCGACCGAATTCTCCAGTTTGCCGAGCAGCTCCACCTGCTCCCCTTCAGATATTCTGTGCCCCAATTGGTGGAGATAAAAAACCAATGCCTGCATGGGTTGGCGCAAATCGTGGCTGGCCAATGCCAGCAAATGGCTTTTAGTCTGTCCCACAAGCTCGGCGGCTTCCTTTTGCAGACGAAGCGCTTCCGTCGCCTCCTCAATACGGTTTTGCAGCGTTGCCCGCTCTTGCTGCAATTTGTCAGCCATTGAGTTGATGCCAACTGACAACGCTTCCAGCTCTGTAATAGAGGCATCTTTATCAACAAACCGGCTGTCCAGCCTGCCCTCCCCGATAGCACTGACCACATTACCCAATGCACTGATCGGGCGACTGATGACCCGCATGAATGCATACATCAGCAAGGCGCTGGTCGCGAAAAGAGTCAATGCGACCAGGATGGAGGTGGTCAACAGTTGATTTTTGAGTTGGTTGGTTCGGACTCTGCTGATGGTGAGACGGACTTTTCCGATCGGCATATTGCTGAAGGTGGGCTCGAACAGAGGATCCAGCGCAATGGGTGCAGGAATGATGGGTTTGACGATAATAATGAAATGCTCGTGTATTGTATTGTCAGCTCCGAGCGTCCCCGCCATTTCCGGACGCCCCGCATGCGCCAAAACCTCACCGGAAGCATTGGCAATGGAAACCGCGCTAACGTCGTTCTGATTTACGGCTCCTGACGCAATACCAATCAAGAAATCGCGATTGTTCGAAAAAACCCCATATTCGGCACTGGCGGCCATCTGCGAACTAATCAGCTGGCCTCGTTCGAGCAATTCCCTATCCATGGCCTCAAAACGATGGCTGACAAAATAAGTTTCCAATGCCGCAATTAAAAGTGCTGGCAACAGAGACAAGATAAGAACGTAGTCGCGGATAGGCAGCGTCGGTCTCATCTTGAGTACTCCATTTCATGCATGCGCTGCCGGATTTCATTCGCAGCAGGCAGCGAAATATTCAGGGAGCGCGCCACTTCAAGATTAATGGCAATGCCGAATGTTGATGGGTATTGCGCCGCAGGTAGACTCCCCGACTGCCCAAACTTTTGCAGCAAGATGAGAACATCTTCCGCCATTTGCTCCGTGGGTGAAAAAATCGCCGCAAGCGCGCCAGCATTGACATAACTTTGGGAAATTCCAATCAGGGGAATATCGTGACGATAAGTCGTCAGCAAAATATTACGAATATTGGCCCCGTTATAAATGCTGCTGTCTGACGTTGCCAGTAGTACATCCACATTGTGAGAAATGGATTCAATCGAGTTGTATAGATCCTCGGCTGAAGAGATCGCGTTGGTCTCCAGATTCAGATTATGTGCCACGGCGGCTGAACGAAGTTTCTCCAATTCCAGAAGGCTCTGCCGTGAATAGAGCACGCCGATATTTCGTGTTTTTGGCAAAGCTGCGCGCACAAATTGAAGCTGGCGCTGTTTGGGTTGATCCAGAAATACGGCAGATCGCGGTAGGTCCTCAGAATCCAGCGTGGCAACGACATAATCATTACTCGAAACCAGTGCAGCGATTACAGGCTCATGGCTCTCTCGCAACGCTTCCAGGGCTTTTAATCCAAGCGCAATATAAACGTCGGGTTTGGTGCGGATGCGAGTGGCTAATGGCGTGACTGTAAAATGAATTGAGGTTTGAGCGGCGTTTTGCAGGGTTTGGGAAAATTGCTGGTAGGGCGTGGAATTTTCACTCAGCACGATCTCAACTTCCATCAGGGAGGCTGCCCCCACCCAGCCCGCGCCACTGCACAAGGCGGCGAAGGCGATCAGAATGATGAGTAGATGTGCGCGCAAATCCGTGTCCTAGAATTCCATCGATCCAGTCACCCACGCGCGCCGGTTGCCGATGAATCCGACTTTTTGCGAAAAATCGACGTACTGTGTGTAATTATCCTGGAAGGCATTTTGCAGCGTGAGCGCAATCTCGCCAGCGCCCGGCCTCCCCCGATGACCGAATTCATAGCCCAGTCTCATGTCAACCCTGCGCATTCTGTTTTGGGGCTGCCAGGATAATAGGATTTGTGTCGGCTCCTGTTGGTAATAAGCGGCGCTGGCGGTGATGCGTTCGGAAAACTTTTGCGTAAGGAGCAAACTGCCGCTATCGGATGGAACGGTCATTCCATAATCGTTTTGACACAATACTTGAAATGCTTGGTTATTTTTAAGTGCGCGTGCAGGATCAAGCTGTCCAATAGTGGGGTCTAACTGTCCCGTAATTGCGCAGCTTGCACGCTGGTGGCTAAAATTCAGTGTTAAATTTCCGGCCTGATTCCACGAATATTTCAGCGTACTTTCAATACCTTGGTATTTGACTGCAAACAGATTGGCAAAACCCCAAACCAACTCCATTGGATTGGGGCTAAAACGTACGGTTGGATCGATGAAAGTGAAATCTGATATTCGATCCTCGTAAATTCTCGCATCCAAGCTGAGCCCCAAGTCGCGAAATTCCCCAAGATAGCCGATTTCTCTGGAAATAACCTTTTCAGGACGCAGGTTTGGGTTCCCTGCCAAGTTGTTGTTGGTGTTAGGTAGATAAGTAGAATTCGCGCCATATTCCACCATAGAGGGCGTGCGATAAGCCACGGAAGTTCCCACGCGAAAAGTTTGTGTGGGGGTGGCGTGATAATTCAGTGCAATGCGCGGTGAGCCTCGCCGGTTTCCCCAGCCGTCATCCTCCAGCATGGCACCCGCATTCAAAAGAAATGACGGATTCAATCGCCATTCATCGTTCACAAACAATTGCTTGCCTTGCAGGGATTTTGCCGGTTGGAACAAAATAGTCGTCGCGGTACTCTCATAGCGCAGGTTGCCGCCCCACACAACCCGGTTGCTTTCATTCAAGTTGAAAGTATGCTGGAACCCAAGTTCATGGCGATGTGACTGAAAATTATCTATATTCTTCGGATCGGCGCTATCCTGATAATTGCGTGCAGTATGGTGATAGCTGACCTTGAGTTCGCTATCCGAGCTTGGCGTGTGGTGCCATTCGATTTGCTGAAAATCAGAGATGCTTGTAATAGTTCTTAACGGATCCCTGATGTTAAAAGGCTGCTCTATAAATCCCTGAGATAAAGCCGTATCACTATAGCCAAGCTGCATATCCAGATAATTTTCATTATTCAGCTGATAGTCGCCTTTGAAATTAAGTTGCAAAGCGCGGCTTCCATCGTTCATTTTGGCAAAATCAAACCCCTGATCTTCATGCTGTGAGACCGTAAAGCGGTAGGAAAGATTTTCCAGCTGTTGTGTCAGACGCGCTGAAATATCCGAGATCCCACCGTTTCCCTGGTTGGTCGAAACCCGGTTATGGGTATACGCAGGATCTTTGGTAATGATGTTAATCACCCCCTGCAGCGAATTGGCACCATAGCTCGCCGCAGCCGGCCCCCGCACCACTTCAATGCGCTCGATATCGTCAATGTTAACGGGGATATCGGTCCAGGTGACCCCGACAAAGGGTTGCATGTAAATCGAGCGGCCATCGACCAACACTTGCATGCGCCGCGTATACATCTCGGGTGCGCCGTGATAACTGACAATAGGGGTGTTGCCGCTGGCGTAACCGATATACATGCCCGGCACCAGCCTGAGGATTTCAGGAATCGTGCGTGATCCCGCGGCCTTGATCATCTCGGCGTCAATCACCGTCATGGCACTGGGGGCTTCCGACATCGGTTGCTTGAGTCGGGATGCAGTCAACACCACGGGAAATTCTTCGAAATATTGCGAGTCATTACCCTCGCCGGCTTTGGCGCCACTGCACACGCAGGACATTAAAAAAATGCCCCAAAGCACCCGAATATGCGACTTAATCATGACAAAACTCCCGGAGACTATTTTTATTTTCCGCGCGATTATACGATTCCAGCGCGAAAACGTCTGGCGAGATTGCCATAAACAGAGAAGAGACTACTGAGGATTTTGGAGGCTACGACACGGCTACGGCTGCAGCCGCGATCGATCCTGATAGACCGAGTTTTTGGGGTGGCTGATGGGACTCGAACCCACGACAACTGGAATCACAATCCAGGACTCTACCAACTGAGCTACAGCCACCACTGAACTTTGCTTGTCAGACACTGGCGTGCCCGACAGGAATCGAACCTGTAACCCCCAGCTTAGAAGGCTGGTGCTCTATCCGGTTGAGCTACGGGCACAATTCTCTTCGCGATGTTTTTTTGAAACCTGGTCGGGGTGGAGAGATTCGAACTCCCGACATCCTGCTCCCAAAGCAGGCGCGCTACCAGGCTACGCTACACCCCGAAGGCTGCGCATTATACAGACGCGGGGTGATAAATCAATTCAGCTGCGCGTTTTTTTCAATTGAGGCGAAGCCAGCATCAGGTAATAGCCCATCGACCACAGTGTCAACAGGGCGGCAACATATAAAAGTAGTCCACCCATCAGTTGGCAATTTAGTCCGAATAGCGAATCGTGGTACAGCAATAACAAAATGGCCAGCATCTGAAAAGTTGTCTTCACCTTGCCGATCATCGACACGGCTACGCTCTTGCTTTCGCCCAGTTTGGCCATCCATTCACGCAGTGCGGAGATGGTGATTTCCCGGCCGATGATGATGAAGGCGATGATAGCTTCCGCCCTGCCCAGCTCAACCAGCACAATTAGTGCGGCTGCCACCATCAACTTGTCCGCCACCGGATCGAGGAAGGCGCCAAAAGCCGAGGATTGGTTCAGCCGGCGGGCCAGATAGCCGTCCAGCCAGTCAGTTGCGGCCGCCACCAGAAAAAACAGGGTGCTGGTGAGATTCTTGAGTTCCGGGCTAAGTTTGGTATCCGGCAGGTAGAAAACGGCAACGAAAACTGGGATCAGCAGGATGCGCAACCAGGTTAGCAAATTGGGAATATTGAGCGGCATGCGTCAGTGTAGCTGCTGATAAATCTTTTCAGCAAGCGCCTTGCTAATCCCTTCGACTTCGCTGAGCTGAACCACGCTGGCTGCGCGTACACCTTGTAACCCCCCAAAGTGCGTCAGCAGATTGCGCCGGCGCTTGTCCCCTACCCCGCTGATTTCCTCCAGGCTGGAGATGCTGCGCGCCTTGCTGCGTCTGGCGCGATGACCCGTGATCGCAAAGCGATGCGCCTCATCCCGGATCTGCTGGATCAAATGCAACGCGGGGTCGTCGGCCGCAAGCTGTCTGGCTGTGCCGTCAGCAAAGATCAGCTGCTCCAAGCCGGGTTTGCGTGCCTCGCCCTTGGCGACGCCAATCAGCGTCAAATCGTCGAGTCCGAGTGCCCGCATGACTTCAATCGCGATATGCAGTTGTCCTAGTCCGCCGTCGATGAGGATGACGTCGGGTCTCGCTGCTGTGCCGTTGGACAGTTTCTGGTAGCGCCGGGTGAGCGCCTGCCGCATGGCGGCATAATCGTCGCCCGGCGTGATGCCGGAAATGTTGTAACGCCGGTACTGGGACGGCCGCATCTCGGCGTTGTCATAAACCACACAGGAGGCGACGGTGGCTTCACCCATGGTGTGGCTGATGTCAAAACACTCGATGCGCTGCAACGCCGGCATCCCCAGCCAGCCGCGCAATTTTTCCAGCCGCCGGTGCTGTCCGCCGCGCTGGAGCAAATGTTGCTGCAGCGCAAGAACCGCGTTGCGCTGTCCCATTTCCAGCCACTGTTTGCGTTCGCCGGAACTGGGTACGCTTATTCTGACCGCGTGCCCAGCCTGCTCGACCAGCAAATCTGCCAGCGTGATTTCGAGTGGGTCGTGTTCCAGCAAAATCAGCGGTGGCACACTGCGATTCAGATAATGTTGTGCAAGGAAGGCCGCGATGATTTCCTCGGGCGACAAATCTTCGGCGTGTTCGGGAAAAAAGCACTTGTCGCCGAGATGTCGCCCGCCTCGCACCATGGCAAGATTAACGCACACGGAAGCCCCTTCTCTTGCCACGACGATAATGTCGGCATCCGTTGAGCCGCCGGTGGATTCGACGAACTGTTTTTGCTGCACGGTGTGCAAGGCGCGCAATTGATCGCGCAGCGCGGCGGCCTGCTCATATTGCTGCTGCTCGGCCGCTTGGGTCATGGCGTCATTTAAGACGCGCTCGACTTCCGTGTGTTTACCCTGCAATAGCCAAACCGCGTTTTGAATATCCCGGGCATAATTTTCCTCGGAGACTAGATGAATGCAGGGGGCAGTACAACGCTGAATCTGGTGTAGCAGGCAAGGTCGGGTGCGGTGATCGTAAACACTATCTTCGCAGGTGCGCAGGCGAAAAACCTTCTGCAAAAGCTGGATGGTTTCCTTGGCCGCATGGGAATTGGGGTAAGGGCCGAAATACTGATGCTGCCGATTGGGTGTGCCACGGTAGTACGTCAACCGGGGAAAACGATGCCCAGTCAGGACGATGTATGGATATGATTTGTCATCCCGAAACAATATGTTGTAGCGCGGCTTTAAACTTTTTATTAGATTGTTTTCCAGTAGCAGGGCTTCCGCTTCCGAGCGTGTTACGGTTGTTTCGATCTGTGCGATATGTGACACCATCAGACGAATTCGCGGCGACAGTTGATCTGCGGCACGAAAATAGGAAGCGACCCGTTTACGCAGTTGCTTGGCCTTGCCGACGTAAAGCACGTCGCCCTTTTTATCCAGGAATCGATAGACACCGGGCAGCAGCGGCAAGCCCTCCAACAACGTCCGTGGATCAAACGGTGGCCGCGCGTCCAAGATGGCTTTCAATCTCGTGAATCACTGCTTCAAACATGACCGTGGTGAGTCGGCGGGTTTGCGTGTTGTAGCGGCTGCAATGGTAGCTATCGAATAAATGCAGTCCGTTTGGTAACTCGTGTTGTGCGCCGTGGGAAAACGGCCAAGCACTTTTGCGCAGCTTGCAGGCACTCAGCACAGCCTGATGGGCAATCGTTCCCAGCGCCAGTACCGCCGCCCCCGATTGGAGCTGGGCCAGTTCGGATACCAAGTAGCCGTTACATTCGCGGATTTCGGCCGGCTCCGGCTTGTTCTGCGGGGGAAGACATCGCACGGCATTGGTAATACGGCAACCCTGCAATCGCAATTCCGGATTGGCTTCGCCGGCGACCGTCAACGGTTCGGCGCACGTCGCAAATCCGAATTTATGCAGACTGGCATATAACAGGTTTCCGGCATAATCCCCGCTAAAGGGGCGACCTGTGCGGTTTGCCCCATGCATGCCCGGCGCAAGCCCGACGATGAGAAAGCGCGGATTGATCTCACCGAACGATTCCACCGGGCGGGCGTGGTAGCCGGGATACTGCTGCCTTACGTGAAGCAGAAACTCCGACAGTCGCGGACAACGCCGGCACTCTGTGGAAAATAGGCTCATAACTCAGATCACCGGACGGGCAAACCACAAGACCAGCAGCAGAATCAAAATTCCCGCTACCCACCAGGGCCATTGCCGGCGCGTTTCGGCAAAAGGATCGCTCAGTGAGCTCGTGGCGCCTTGCGGCAAGCTGGCTACTTGCGTCAGCGCAGTGCCAAACGGAATATTGATCTGCATTCGCGCGTTAATCGCCCAGCCGCAGGCATCGAGGATGGGCCCCAGATTGCGGCGCTTCAGCTTGAACCAAGCCAAGACCATCGATGGCCCGGAAATCAGCAACATCAGACCCGCCAGTGCGAGTGGAATTTGCCAGAACTTAAGGCCAAGAATACCGCTGACGATGGAGGCTACGATGCCGCCAATCGCGCCAATCGCCAGACCGATCGCCGCAAAAATACCGGCGAATTTGGCCACATCGAAGGCGGGTTTGGCGGGTGTCGCTGTACCCGCTTCCACGGTTGACTTGCCATTTTCGACGACCGCTTTGATCATTTTCCCCTCGACCGACGAGGCTTTGGAGGCGGCGAATTTTTGAAGCTGTTCGCTGATCAACTTGCTCAGTTTTTTGTAGGGCGACCAGAACGCCTGCCGGATGCTGATCGGATGGTCAAGGATACGCACAATCGTGGCGTTCCAATCATGCCCCTGGCGATCATAGAAAATACCGTTGCGACCGGTTACCAGAAAATCGGAATCCCCTGCCGTAAATGCCGCCGCGATGTTCATTTTTTCGCTTCCACCATTGCGCGTGCATTCGCAATAGATGAGGCAGACACCGCTACTGTTGGCAAAGCCGGTGTGCTTGTTGATGTCGTCGACACGGACACAGAGATCGCAACTGCGGCTATCCAGATACAGCGTGCCAATTTGAAATGTTGCCTTGCCTTTACCCGTGTAAAAATTGCGGAACGAAACAAAGTTATTGGCCAGTAAAAAAAGATCGCGCTTGAGATATAGCAAACGCTCGACCGAACGGACGGAGCTCACCTCCTCTTCAACGGCCTTGTCTTGGGCCAAAAGCGACCGCAGCGTGGCTTCATCACTTCCCCCGAGAATTGCCTGCAAACGCGCAACGCTGACGGATGCCGCGCATCCCAAAGGCTGACTGTCCAGCCATCGTGCATGTGGCAGGAAGGTCGCAGAAAGTGATTGCCAGTCCGACTGGGTCAGGGCCGCGCGTTCCCCCAGCAGCGGATAAACGACTTTATCCCTGAATGCATCCAGCCGGGCTGACCAAGCGGGATTGATGCCACCATCCAGCGGCAGCGCTTTATCCGCACCGGCCAGCGCAATCGGGAAATCGGCGATTGCCGGGCTTGCTTCCGAAAGACCACCGGCGGCCACCTGGATGTAATCCTCGACGGCGCGATTAAGGGGGGTGGCGGCACGGCTGTCGTAGGCTGCCATCCGACAACGCAAAAAATAATCCTCGATTTTCGAGGACACCGCTTGCCAGGCCGGAAAAGCAGTATCCGTTAAATTGCCCAAGGGGAAGATTTCGGCATCACTAATACCGGCTTGGTACCACGCAAGGCGCTGGCGTGCATCCGTAAAAAAGGTCTCAATGCCGGCCTGATTGACCCCCGCCTGACCGCTGATATCGGTGACAGACGGCAGGCAGGATTGCAGCGTTTCCAGCGTGCCGCGCAGATCGGCATCGGCTATTTGCGCCGGACAGATTACCCCGTCGCCGTTGAATTCAAGTCCGGCAATACGCTGTTCGATATCCTGCATATCGCCCAGCGTCAGAACATCACTTTCGGATTTACCCAGCGTTTTTAACAAGTGACGCACAGAAGCCTGAACACGAGCTCCCGCCTCCGTCACCGTGTTGATGTCGGACAATTTTAAACCGTCGCCCCCTTCGGACAGCGGTGCCAGATCAATGAGTAAGCTGGCCAGCCAATTCACGGCATCGAGAATGTCACTGGCGCGAATTTGCCCGTCGCTATCGCGATCGAGCAGCGCTAGGGTTTTGGGGTCGAATTCGACGCCGCGCGTGGGACAATTCAGTGCGGCCCAGAGTTTTTGATCCAGCGCGGGCAGCTGCCGCAAGTCTTCACCGGTTTCCAGCAAGACCTGCTCGAAACCGCCCGCGCGAAAAAATTTCCAGCGGTGTGCCTCAGTCATATTGCCTCCCATGCGATCAGTAATGACGCTCTTCATGCTCAAGCACAAATCCGGACTGCCCGTCCTGCGCCAGCAACGCGGCCAACACAGGCAGGCACTCCGCCAGCGTGTCACGCAACGTCCACGGCGGGTTGATGATAAATATGCCGCTCCCATGCATTCCGAAACCATCGTCCCGTGGCGCATGAACATTCAGTGCAACATGCAGCCAGCTGGTGACCGGAAGTTGTTTGAGTTGTTGCGGCAAATCTTCGGATTCGCGGCGTTGCAGGCGAGGATACCAGATGGCATACACGCCGTTGGCGAAACGCTGCAATCCTTCGCCCAAACTCTCCACCACCCGCAGGTAATCCTGCTTGTCCTCATAGGGCGGATCGATCAGGATCAGGCCGCGGCGCGGTAGCGGCGGGAGGACGGCCTTGAGCGCGGCAAACCCGTCGCTTTGACGGACTTGTGTGGTGCGCGAAGTGACGTTGCGCTGCAGCAGTTCGAAATCGGCCGGATGTAATTCGAACAATCGCATACTGTCCTGCGGGCGCAACAACGCTTGGGCGATCAACGGCGAGCCGGGATAGTGACGCAGAATCCCATCGGGATTCAACTGCCGAATCTGGCCGACATAATCTGCCAATGCGGCCGGCAAATGCTGTTGCTGCCACAGCCGGGCGATCCCGGTTTCAAATTCGGCATTTTGGGTCGCATAGCCGCTTTCGAGGCTATAGGCGCCCGCGCCGGCATGTGTGTCAACATACCAGAATGCTTTATCCTTCTGTTGCAGATAACGCACCAGCAAAATTTCAACCAGATGTTTGAGCACATCGGCGTGATTACCCGCATGGAAAGCATGCCTATAACTCAACATGGCGTTTCTCCGTTTCGATTTAGCATGGCTTTGAGGTTGGCCAAACGGGCTTTGCCCTCCGCCTGACTGACTTGCGGAACCGCGTCCTGATGGCCGCCGGCATAGGCCAGATTGCTTTCCGGCATCTCACCGAGAAAACGGCTCGGCTCGCAGGCGATCCAATCCTTGCCGCGCCGCCGCCGGTTGCAATAACTGATTTGCAAGCTGCGTTCGGCACGCGTGATGCCCACGTACATCAGCCGGCGCTCTTCTTCAATCTGGCGTTCATCGCTTTCCCGGAACGGCAGAATCTCCTCCTCCACCCCCACGATGAAAACGTGAGGGAACTCCAAGCCTTTGGCGGCATGCAGCGTGGAAAGTGTGACTGCATCCTGGGTTTCCTGTTTACCGTCGAGCATGCTCACCAGTGCCAGCATCTGCACCATTTGCAGCAGGGATTTTTCATCCTGTTCCGCCTTGCGTTTCAGCCAGCCGGTGAAATCCTGAACATTTTTCCACTTGTTTTCGGCCTGACGCGGTTCCAGGCTGTCATATAGCCAGGTTTCGTACTGAATCGCGCGCAGCAATTCATCGATCAGCTCCCCGCAGGGATCCTTGTCCGCACGATCCTGAATGCCTGAGATGAAACGGCAGAACTGGGTTAAATCCTCGTGCTGACGCGCGGAGATCTCTTGCACCATCGCGGCCTCGAAAGCCGCTTCGAACAGGCTGATATGACGTTTTCCGGCATACTGCCCCAGCTTTTCCAGCGTGGCGTTGCCGATGCCGCGACGCGGTGTGGTGGCGGCACGGATAAAAGCTGGATCGTCGTCCGGATTGGCGATCAGGCGCAGATAGGCGGTGATGTCCTTGATCTCGGCGTAGTCGAAAAAGGACGTGCCACCGCTGACGGTGTAGGGAATGCGCTCGGCGCGCAATTGTTCCTCGAACGTTCGCGACAAATGGTTGCTGCGATACAGGATCGCGTAGTCGGAAAAGCGGCCGCGATGCTCGAATTTGTGCGCAACCAGCCGCATGACCACGCTTTCGGCCTCATGATCCTCGTCACGAGCGGCGTATATCCGGATGTTGTCCCCGATGCCGTGCTCGCTCCAGAGTTTTTTCTCGAACACTTTGGTGTTGTGGTTGATCAGGTGATTGGCCACAGCCAGGATGCGCTGCGAGGATCGATAATTCTGCTCGAGCTTGATTACCCGCAGGTTGGAATAATCGTTGCGCAGATTGTGCAGATTTTCCACGCTGGCGCCGCGCCAGGCATAAATGGCCTGATCGTCGTCCCCGACGGCTGTAAATGCCTGCCGTTCACCCGCCAGTAAACGGGTCAGTTGATACTGGCAATCATTGGTGTCCTGGTATTCGTCGATCAGCAAATAGCGCAAACGCTGCTGCCAGCGCGCAAGCGCCTCCGGGTATTCGCGGAACAGGACTACCGGCAGGTGAATGAGATCGTCAAAATCCACCGCCTGATAGGCCCGCAAGGTTTCCTGATAGCGCGCGTAGATTTTGGCCTGCATGGCCTGTTCCGGTGCTGCGGCCTGCGCTATCGCCTGATCCGGCGAAACAAAAGCCGACTTCCAGTTTGAAATTTGCGTTTGCAAATCCCGCAGTCCCTGCTTGTCGTTATTGGCGTCAAGCTCGGCTAATATTTTTGCGCTATCGCTGCTGTCAAAAATGGAAAATTGCGGTTTGTAGCCGAGCAGTCTGGCTTCGGCCCGCAGGATATTCATGCCCAGCGAATGGAAGGTGCTGACCAGCAATCCCTTGTCATTGCCGGAACGCAATAGCTGGCCGACACGACTTTTCATCTCATTGGCGGCCTTGTTGGTAAAGGTGATGGCGGCGATATTTTTGGGTGCGTAACCGCACACCTCGATCAAATAGGCAATTTTATGGGTGATGACCCGGGTTTTGCCGCTGCCGGCACCGGCCAGCACGAGCAGCGGGCCATCCAGATAAGTGGCGGCCTCGCGCTGAACCGGGTTGAGTTTACTAAGCATGGCAATCTTGCTGGGAGTGAAACGAAGGTTCGCATGATACCAAAGCGCAGCGCAGAATTTAGCCCGTGAGGGGCGACAAAAACATTGGGAATGGTGTACCCTGCGCGGGTTCTTGGCATACATCCCATACGGTTCAGATCATGCTTGAGCGAATGAAAAAACGTCGATTGTTTCGCAGCGTCCGAGTTTATATCGTGGTCGCCGCCGTGCTGGCCACGGCCGGCGCGCTGGTTTTTGCTATCTACTTTACCCAGAGCAGTTTGCAGTGGGTTGCGTTTTTAACCGGCATTCTGGTGGCGGCCATTCTGGCCGAGGCGGTTCAGGTTTCCCGTTCTGAGTGGGTTGTCATGCGCCGTACGGCGCAACTGTCCGCGCTCAAGGAAAAATTCGAGCGTGAAATTCGCCGACGTCACGATGTTGAACAAAAAATAGCCGATAGTCGCCCGCGCCTGGAGTTGCTCGATGATGCCTTGCAAACCATGGTGCTGCTGGTGGGGACCGACGGTCACTGCCGCTACCACAATCGCGCGTTCCGTGAATGGCTGAACCTTAATCCGGAGTTGATCGACGGGCGGCATATCCGGGAAATCTTCGGTTCCAAAGCCTTCACGGAGATTGCAACTGCGGTACGCCAATCGCTGGATGGACAGGCTATTCATTATGAATGGTCGCTGCAAATGCCGGGCAATGTCGTCTACCGACTGGCGATGCGTCACGTGCCCCAGTTCGACAACGCGGGCAAAGTCACCGGATTTTTCATTCTGGCCAACGACGTTACCCAGCGCGGTGATGTCTCGGGAGATGCCGGGACTGCTACGCTGGCCAGACAGATTTCTGCCGCAGCCGGGGGTGAGCCGGATTGGAATACCTTGTACCAAGACGCCCTCAAGGAAAAGGATATTGCCAAGCGGATTATTGCGGCGGTGCAAAAAGGCGAGTTCCACCTCTATTGCCAGCTGATTTCTCCCCTGCCGCTGGGAAGTGGCGGGAGTGAACATTACGAAATCCTGATTCGTCTGTTCGAAGAAGAGGAAAGCATGCTGCCGCCGGGCGCGTTCTTTGAACTGGCCGAAAAACACGGCCTCATGCCCTATCTGGACCGCTGGGTTGTTCAGCATGTGCTCGAATGGGCCGCGCGTAACAAACAGCTGAATCCGAATGCCGGCACGTCCATTTATTTCATTAATGTGGCGTCGGCAACGATAGGCGATCCGGAATTCGGCGAGTTTCTCAAAACCGCGCTTGAGGATTCGGCGGTTAACGGTTCGGTGTTGTGCTTCGAGGTCCCCGAAACTGAGTTGGTCAAACGTCACGAAAGTGCCCTGCGCTTCATCCAGAGCATTCACGAATGCGGCTGCCGTGTGGCATTGAGCGGTTTCGGTCGCGAGGAAGCTCCGTTCAATTTGCTGCGGGGATTCCAGGTGCAATTCCTCAAGATCGACGGCAGTATCATTCTGGGCGTGACACGAGATGAGGCTACGCTGAAACGGGTGATGCTGATTAATCAGATCGCCCGAAAAATCGGGGTGAAAACAGTCGCGGAACTGGTGGAGAGCGAGGAGCTGATTGCCCGCCTATCGGCGATTGGAATCAATTACGCCCAGGGCTTCGGGATTTCCCAGCCCCGCGCGCTTGGAGAATAATTAAGGCGTCACTTTGACGGGCAATCCGAGGGCTGCAATTTTTGCTGCAAAAGCGTTCAGTTGCCCTGCACTCAGATTGCTCAAACGGGACGCTTCCGGCTGCAACGAAGGACGTGCCAGACCATACAGCAACACGCCCGCCGGACGCGATCCGGCAATCAGTAACTCCTGCAGAAAACCCAAATAATCTTCCTCGTCACGCGCAGACGGCGCTTGCCCGTCCAGCGCAAACCAGCAGGTCTGAATCCACGTTGGACACAAGTTGATGGCTGTAACCAAGTGCTCGCGCACGGTTTCAAGACGGGTTCCCGTGTCGTTAATCTGTTGCATGCCGGCGGCGCTGGCGCGATCCAGTTTGAACCACACCTCACCGGTAATACCGGCCAGCATTTTCAGACCACGCTGAACCTGGGGACGATGTATCAGGCTGCCGTTGGTGATCAAAATAGTCTTAACTGCATCAGTAATCTGCAGATCTTGCCGAACCCGTGAGATCATTTCGATGACCTCGGCAAATTCGGGCGCGCTGGTGGATTCACCATTGCCGGAAAGCGCGATGTCATTCAGGCGTCTGGCCTCAGGCGGTACGCGCTGCTGCATAAAATCACCGCTCATAACCTCCTGCAGGAAATGCCTGAGCTCATGTTCCAGCACAGCCAGCTCCACAGCCGGCGCCGATCCCAGACTCAAATCGGGAACCTGACAATACAGGCAGCGCCAGTTACAGGCATTATTGGTGTTGAGATTGATGCCGACGGAAACTCCGCCTGCCCGGCGTGAGACCACCGGATAGATGTAGCGCATACGAGCGCTGTCACGGTGATGTTCCGAGGTGTCCAGCCAGCCTGAAACCGAATCGGCGGTGTTCAAGATTTACTCAAGGGAAGGAATCGGGCGGGATCAACCGGTTTTCCGTAACGGCGAACCTCGAAGTGGAGTTTGACCTGGTCGCTGTCGGTATTACCCATTTCCGCGATCTTCTGCCCCTGGCTTACACTCTGCCCTTCCTTGACCAAAACCTTGCTGTTATGCGCATAGGCGCTTAGATAGGTCTGGTTGTGTTTAATGATCACAAGATTGCCATACCCGCGCAATCCGCTGCCGCTGTACACCACCTTGCCCGGAGCACTGGCAAAAATGGGCTGCCCCGATTTGCCCGCAATATCGACCCCTTTGCGGTTCTCTGCTTCGGAAAAACCACCGATCACTTTGCCGTTTGTCGGCATACGCCAATTCAAGGCTTCATCGTCTGCGGCAACTAAGTCTTTTGCCACGGGTTGGGAGGCCGGCTCGGGTTTCTTCGCGACCGCCTCAGTTTTGGTTTCTAGTGGTGTAATCGGTTTGGGGGTTAACTTTTGAGAGGGCTCGGATTTATCCAGTGCGGCCACCGCGTTCTCACTATAGGCATATTTAATTGCCAACGGGCCCTCTTTAATGACGGGTGTCGGGGGCGGTGCAGGAATAATAACCGGACGGGGCGCATTTCCATCCCGGAACAAACGAATTTCCTGCCCGATTTTAATAACGCCGGGATCGGCAATGCCGTTCATTTCTGCCAGCTCGCGATAATCAAAGCCGAAGTTGAAAGCGATACTAAATAAGGTATCGCCTTTTTGAACAATATAAATATGTGGCCGCCAATCCTTTTCGCGTTGCGGGGTGTTGAACGCCGACTTTGTAATTGTTGATGCTTTGACGGGCTGGCTGCGATCCGCAACAGGCGCGGCGTGTCTGCTTGAGGCGCAACCCTGCAGGATTATCAAGGCAGCAACTAAACCAAACGTAAGTAATTTATGTGTCATGCCTTTCCCATCAGTAGTGGGACGAATTTTACCGGTTCCAGGCGGGTTTCGCTGAAACCCTTTTCGTCCCGCTCCACCAGATACAGCCACTGTGTCTGCGTGCCCACCGGTAGAACCATACGCCCGCCCACGGCCAATTGTCCCTGCAATTCACGGGACAGCGCCGGTGCGGCACACGCCATGATGATGCCGTCGAAAGGCGCTTTTTCAGGCAAACCTGCGGCGCCATCGGCATAACGCATAAAAACATTATTCTGTTTCAAATCGCGGAGTTGCCGTCGCGCGCGCTCATACAGCGGCTGGATGCGCTCCACAGAATAGACCTCTTTGGCAACCCGTCCGAGCACCGCCGCCTGATAGCCGCATCCGCCGCCGACTTCGAGGACGCGATTCAACGGTTTGCCATTGCGCAGGATTTCGATCATGCGCGCGACAATGTAAGGCTGCGAAATCGTCTGGTTAAAATTGATCGGCAGCGCCACATCGTCATATGCCCGGCTGGCCAGCGCCTCGTCGACAAACAGGTGGCGCGGCACCTCAAACATTGCCGCCAGAACGGATTCATCGCGAATGCCCTGTTCACGCAGACGCTCGATCATGCGCGAACGCGTGCGCTGTGAGGTCATGCCGATTCCATTAACACGGCTGTTCATGAAAGCCAGCGCCGGACGGCGTCAAGTTGGGAAAACTGGGTCAAATCGATTTGCAGCGGCGTAACGGAAATCCGCTGCTGTGCCACAGCATGAAAATCGGTGCCCTCGCCCGCATCCTGGGCTTGTCCTGCGGCACCCACCCAATAGACGGTTTCTCCGTGGGGATTACTGGCTTTGATAACCGGTTCAGCCTTGTGACGCTTGCCGAGCCGCGTGACTTCCATGCCCTGCAGACTTTCATAGGGAATGTCTGGAACATTGACGTTGAGCAGCCAGGGCTGCGTATGGCTTTGGCCGGCAAACCGTTGCACGAGTTCGCGCGCGACCCGACCGGCAGTTTCAAAGTGCCGGAATTCCTTGCCCACCAAAGATATTGCGATAGCGGGAATGCCCAGCAAAAAGCCTTCGGTCGCTGCCGCGACAGTCCCGGAATAGATGGTGTCATCGCCCATGTTGGCGCCGGAATTAATGCCGGAAACAACTAGGTCCGGCTGGACTTCCAGCATCCCGGTGACCGCAAGGTGAACACAGTCCGTGGGCGTACCATTCACGTAGTGATAGCCGCCGGGGGTCTGGCGCAAGCGGAGTGGCCGGTCCAATGTCAATGAATTGCTAGCGCCGCTTCTGTCGCGCTCCGGAGCGACCACGACAACTTCGGCAATTTTTGCCAAGTGCGTGGCAAGACAAGCCAAACCGGGCGCGAAATAGCCATCGTCGTTACTAATCAGGATGCGCATGGGGATGAAAATTCCAAATGAATACCGCTTTTTGCGGCAGCAATAATCGCCCAATTTCGTCCTGAAGACAACCCGCAGATGACATAAATCCTTATTTTTCGGCTACAATGCGCCAGAGATATATTGATATAAAATAAAAATCTTCAGTGTCACCCGCAGCGCTACCCGCAGCCCTTTCACAAAAATAGACAACATTCTCGGGAGAAAAAACCACGAGCAAACTCGTCCAGTATAAACAGGAGGCCAAGAAGTGAACAAAACGTCACATTCCCCCATTCAGTGGGTTTATTCAGCCAATGAACCCCAATTCAAATCGTACCAACTCAACAATTTTCGGGAAATTCCGCAAATCGGGAAATTAACCGAACAGCAAAAGTTCGACATTGAAGTTGTCGGTAACGTCCTTCCATTCAAGGCAAATAATTACGTCATCGAGCAGCTCATCGATTGGGACAAGGCCCCCGACGATCCTATCTTTGCACTCACCTTTCCGCAGAAGGAAATGCTTAGCCGGGAACATTACGATGAAATGGCGCAACTTCTGCAAAACGGCGCGGAGAAGTCGGTGATCAAGGCGGCTGCAAACCGGATTCGTATGCAGCTCAATCCCCATCCCGCGGGGCAGGCTGACCACAATGTGCCGGTTTTCGAAGGTGAAACGCTGCACGGCGTGCAGCACAAATATCGGCAGACAGTATTGTTCTTTCCCAGCCAGGGACAAACTTGCCATGCCTATTGCACGTTCTGCTTCCGCTGGCCGCAATTCATCGGATTGACCGATATCAAATTTGCCAGCCGTGAAATAGAAAAGCTCGTGAGCTATGTAAAACAACACACTGAAATAACTGATATTTTGTTCACCGGTGGCGACCCGATGATCATGTCTGCCAAAAATTTTTCGGGCTATGTCGACGCATTACTTGATGCTGATCTGCCCAATCTGATTAATATCCGGATTGGCACCAAAGCGCTCGCCTACTGGCCACACAAATTTGTTGACGATGCCGATACAGAAGAGATGCTGGCACTCTTTCGCCGGGTAAAAGCGGCGGGGAAACAGCTAGCCCTGATGGCGCATTTCAATCATCCCCGCGAACTCGAGGGAGAGATTGTCGCTCGTGCCATTCTTAACCTCAAAGACGCCGGCGTTACCATTCGGACACAATCTCCGGTCATGGCGCACATCAATGACGACCCGGATACTTGGGCGAAGATGTGGGAAAAACAGGTTAAATTAGGTTGCATTCCCTACTATATGTTTCTCGCGCGTGACACGGGAGCCCAGCATTATTTCTCCGTTCCGCTAGTGCGTGCCTGGCAAATTTTCCGCGAGGCCTATCAGCAAGTTTCAGGCTTGGCGCGCACCGTACGTGGCCCCAGCATGTCAGCAAGCCCCGGCAAAATTCAGATTCTCGGGGTTGCCGATGCCGGAGAAAAAAAGCTAATCACAATGCGGTTTCTGCAAGGTCGCAATCCGGATTGGGTGCAGCGACCATTTTTTGCAGAATACGATGAATCTGCCCACTGGATAGACGATCTCAAACCCGCTTTTGGCGAGCAGAAATTTTTCTTCGAAGATGAAATGGAGCGGATGTATCACACCCATCGGCACGACAGCACCGCCGATGATTTTGAGTAGTAAAAAAGCCGCATCTGCGGCTTTTTAAAGGGGTTGACTGGTCGGGGCGAGAGGATTCGAACCTCCGACCACCTGCACCCCATGCAGGTACGCTACCAGGCTGCGCTACGCCCCGAAGGCGCGGATTATAGCAGAGCAAATCAGCCGGAGAGTAGGCTTTTATAGGGTGAGCAGCGAGATTATCTCGCGAATTTCTTGGCGCAGCACGGGAACATCCGCCGAAGACGATCCGGCCGGTGCAGCAACGGTGCCAGTTTCTGCACCCTGACTGAGTTGATTACGCGCGCCACTGATCGTAAATCCCTGTTCATAAAGTAATTCACGAATACGCCGTATCAGCAGAACCTCATGATGCTGGTAATAACGGCGATTGCCGCTGCGTTTGACGGGCTTGAGCTGTGTAAACTCCTGCTCCCAGTAACGCAGAACATGCGCCTTAACGCCGCAAAGCTCGCTGACCTCACCTATTGTGAAGTAACGTTTTGCCGGGATAGGCGGCAGTTCAGAATTAGGCGTGTGGTGTTCCATGATAGGACTTTTCCACCATGGTCTTCAGCTTTTGGCTGGGGTGAAAAGTCACCACACGCCGTGCTGTAATCGGGATTTCTTCGCCGGTTTTAGGATTGCGTCCCGGACGTTGTGGTTTGTCGCGTAGCTGGAAATTGCCAAAACCGGACAATTTGACGCTCTCGCCCTTTTCGAGCTGAACGCGGATTTCTTCAAAAAATGCTTCCACCATATCCTTTGCTTCACGCTTGTTAAGCCCCACTTGGGCGAAGAGCAAGTCGGCCAGCTCGGCTTTGGTCAGTGTTGTTGTCATTTATCTTTCTCCCTATGTACGCTGCAGCGCACCTTCATCTTCCAGCGCTTTGACCAGCATAGCCATGCTGGGATCAATTTCGGCATCTGTGAGTGTTTTCTGAGTATCTTGCAATAACACTCGGAAAGCAAGGCTTTTTTTCCCGGGCTCAACGCCTGTCCCCCGATACAAATCGAAGAGCTCTATATCGAAAACAAATGGCGCGTTTGCCTTTCGCATAGCATCAAACAGTTGCCGGACGGGCCTAGTTTCATCCACTAGAACGGCAATGTCGCGACGAACCGGCAGAAAACGCGGAATGGCGTGCATTTGATGCACTCGCCGATCCAGAACAGCCGAAGTTTGAATTTCAAACCAGACCGGCGGCCGGGGAAGATCATAGCTTTGGCACCACTGCGGATGCAGCTCACCCAACCAACCCACCGGCTGATCATTCAGATAAATTCTCGCCGAGCGGCCTGGATGCAGTGCCGGGTGCACCTCGGACCGAAAATCGGGTTCAGAAGGTGCAAACAAGGCGGCCACGTCTGCCTTTACATCGTAAAAATCAATGGGACGCTCGCTTGTCCCCCACTGTTCGGACAATGCCCCACCGTAGGCTATTGCGGCCAAACGCTGCTCCTGACCGTAACCTGTGCCGGTTTTGTAAAAACAGGCCCCACTCTCAAACAGACGCACACGTGGCTGTTTGCGGTTTAAATTGAAACGCAATGCTTCGATCAGACCGCCAATCAGGCTGCTACGCATGACGGCCAGATTGCTGGCAATCGGGTTTTGCAAGGCGACGGGCGATGCGTTGCCGCATAGATCATTTTCAATCTGCGCATCGAGAAAGGCGTAGCTGATGATTTCCTGATAATCGCGATCCACCAGCAAGTGCTGAATTCTGGCGAGCGGACGAACAGTTTCTGCATCAGGCAACATGACCATGTTCGCCTCGGGAGGCATTGCTGGAATGTGCTCATATCCGTAGATTCGCGCCAGTTCCTCGACGACATCCTCTTCAATCGTCAAATCAAAACGGAAGCTCGGCGGCTGGATGTCAAAGGCATCTCCCCTATCGGCAAAATTGAAGTGCAGGCGCTGCAGCAAGGTCGCAATTTGTTCATGCGTCAGTGCGATGCCGAGAATCCGGGAAACACGACTATCGCGGAGTCGGATAGTACGACGTTCGGGCAGCATGCCCTGTACGCTGGCAATTTCGCCCGCATGTCCGCCACAAATATCTAGGATCAGACTCGTGGCCCGCTCCAGTGCCTCGCGTGTGGCGGCATAATCCACACCTCTTTCAAAGCGGAATGACGAATCGGTGGCCAGGCCGAATCTGCGGGCACGACCGGCAATGGCTTCGGGCGCAAAAAAGGCGCTTTCCAGAAAAATGTCACGGGTAGTCGTTTCGACCCCGCTGGCTGCACCTCCCATGATGCCCGCCAATGCCAGCGGGCCTTTATCATCAGCAATGACCAGCACATCGGTATCCAGCGTCACCGTTTGCGAATTGAGCAAAGTCAGACTTTCACCGGCCCCGGCAGCTCGAGCGCAGAGGGGGCCCGAGACCTTGGTTAGGTCAAATGCATGCATCGGTTGACCCAATTCGAGCAAGACATAATTGGTGATGTCGACTACCGCGCTAATGCTGCGAATCCCGCTGCGTTCCAGACGCTGCAGCATCCATAGCGGTGTCGGGACCGCAGCGTTAATCCCGCGCACAATTCGGCCGCAATATAAGGGGCAGGCTTGCGTATTTTCGACACGGACAGGCCATTGTTCCGAAGTGGTCTGTGTGACCGGCACCAGCTCGGGCGCGTTCAAAGAATCACCGGTCAGCGCTGCCACATCGCGGGCAATACCCCGGATGCTCGAGCAATCGCTACGGTTCGGTGTCAGTTTAAGTGTGAGCGCACGATCATCGAGATCAAGATAGAGGCGCAAACTTTGCCCTACGGGCGCATCGGCAGGGAGCCGCCAGAGGCCGTCGCTCTCTTCCGCCAGCCCAAGCTCCTTGGCAGAACACAGCATCCCGAAGGATGCAACATCGCGAACTTTAGCTTGGCGTATTTTAAAGTCTCCCGGCAACACGGCACCGATGCGCGCACAGGGCACGCGCATACCGACTGCGACGTTGCTTGCACCACAGACAATAGTCAACGGTTCGGCTTCACCCACATTGACCTGACAAACATTCAGCCGATCGGCGTTGGGGTGTTTGACGATTTCGATGACTTCGGCGACAACCACATGCTCAAAAGCAGGCGCAACCGACTCCACCGCCTCGACCTCCAGCCCCGCCATGGTGAGCAGGTGGGCAAGCTCGTCGCTGGAGATTGCGGGATTAACCCAGGAACGCAACCAATTTTCGGAAAATTTCATACTGCTGGCTCTAGTTGAATTGCTTCAGAAAACGCAAATCGCTCTCATAAAACAGACGTAAATCATTGACGCCATAGCGTAACATCGCCAATCGCTCAACGCCGAGCCCAAAGGCAAAACCCAAATATTTTTCGCTGTCGATATTTACATGGCGCAGCACATTGGGATGTACCATACCGCAGCCGCCGATCTCCAACCAGCCATCGCCCCAGCTCATATCCATCTCGGCGGAAGGTTCTGTGAAGGGAAAGAAGGATGGACGGAAACGCACACGCAGATCGTCGCGCTCAAAAAAACGCTGCAGAAAATCCTGCACCACCCCCTTCAGATTGGCAAAACTGACCTGCTCGTCGACCCACAGCCCCTCGACCTGGTGGAACATGGGCGAATGCGTGGCATCGGAATCAACACGATAAACCTTGCCCGGTGAAATGATCTTCAGCGGAGGCTGATGTGATTCCATATAACGAATCTGTACGGGTGAGGTGTGCGTGCGCAAAACATGCTCGGGATCCAGATAAAACGTATCGTGCATGGCTCGGGCCGGATGGTTTTCCGGAATATTGAGCGCGGTAAAATTGTAGAAGTCGTGCTCGATTTCGGGCCCCGAGGCGATTGCAAATCCGAGGGAATGAAACAGATTTTCGATGCGAGCCAAAGTTTGCGTGACCGGATGCAAACCGCCGCTCGCGAGACCGCGACCGGGCAAAGTCACATCCAGCGATTCTGCCGCAAGCTGGCGGGTGAGTCGGTCCTGCCGCAATTCATCGCGGCGGGCCTGCAAGGCTGCTTCGATCGTCTGTTTGGTCTGATTGATGCGAGCACCGGCAGCAGGTCGTTCCTCGGCGGAAAGTTTGCCCAGACCTTTGAGTAGGACTGTTAGGCTGCCCTCTTTGCCCAAAAAACGCGCCTTGATCTGCTCCAGCTCGGCTTCATCTGCCGTCGACTGAAACTGCGCTAGCGCCTGCCCCAGTATGTTTTGAAGTTGTTCCATCTGTAATCCCAACCGTCCGGAAACAAAAAAGGAGGCCTTGGGAGCCTCCTTTCTTTATCAGGCTTGCGCTTATACGCCGAGACTTGCCTTCGCCTGCACTACGAATTGTGCAAACGCCGGCTTGTCGAACACAGCGATATCAGCCAAAACCTTGCGATCCACATTAATCGCAGCCTTCTTCAGGCCGTTCATGAATACGCTGTAAGTCATGCCCTGCTCGCGCGCGGCGGCATTGATACGGGCAATCCACAAGGTACGGAACTGACGCTTGCGCTGGCGACGATCACGATAGGCATACTGCCCCGCTTTCATTACCGCCTGTTTGGCGATGCGATAGACGTTCTTGCGACGACCGCGATAACCCTTGGCCAGGGCGATTACTTTTTTATGACTTGCGCGTGCGACGACACCACGTTTTACTCTTGGCATGATTTACTCCTTATGCGTAGGGCATCATGGCGTGCACGGACGCCGTGTTGGTTGCGTGAACTTCGGCGGTTCCGCGCAACTGACGCTTGTTCTTGGTGGTCTTCTTGGTCAGGATGTGACGCTTGAAGGCTTGCGAGCGCTTGATGCTGCCGCTGGCGCGAACTTTGAATCGCTTCGCCGCCCCACTTTTGGTTTTCATCTTTGGCATGACAACTCCTTAATTTATGGCGTGAGGTGCTTTCCGATGGAAGAATCTTGATAACCCCAGTGCCACTTTTTATTGGGGACAATTAAAGCATCCGTATCGCGGCTGTCCCCTTGCGCCGCAACACTTCAAATTATTTCTTCTTGATCTTGGGCGAAAGCACCATGATCATCTGCCGACCTTCCATCTTCGGGAATTGCTCGACCACACCATATTCGTCCAGATCCAGTTTGATGCGTTCGATTAGACGCATACCGATTTCCTGGTGCGCCATTTCTCGGCCGCGGAAACGCAGGGTAATCTTGGTCTTGTCACCCTCTTCCAGAAAGCGGGTCAGGTTACGCAACTTGATGTTGTAATCACCCTCGTCCGTTCCCGGCCGAAACTTGATTTCCTTGATCTGCATCTGTTTTTGCTTGAGCTTGGCCTCATGCTGCTTCTTGCTCTCGGCATATTTAAACTTGCCGAAGTCCATGATGCGACACACAGGCGGTTCCGCCATCGGCGAAATCTCAACCAGATCCAACTCTGCTTCATCGGCCAAACGCAATGCTTCCGCGATGGCTACAATCCCCAAAGGCTCCTTTTCCGCTCCGATGAGACGCACCATAGGTGCTGTAATGGTCTCATTCAGGCGCTGCGATTTGTCTTGTGCTATTGCAATGTCTCCGTTAGGCGAAATTAAACCGTGCTGCCCGATATGCTCTCTGACTTGACACGCTGCAGCAATGCTTCCAGCGTCATCTGACCGAGATCCTCACCACTTCGGGTACGCACGGCAATCAATCCCGCAGCCACTTCCTTGTCGCCCACGATGAGCTGATAAGGTAGCTTCTGCAAGCTATGGTCGCGGATTTTATAGGTAATCTTCTCATTACGCAAATCCAATTGGACCCGAACACCGTGTTCACGCAGCGTTTGCGCCACTTGACTGGCGTAGGACTCTTGAGCCTGGGAGATATTCATCACCGCCATCTGTACCGGCGACAGCCAGAAAGGGAACGCCCCAGCATAGTTTTCGATCAGAATACCGATGAAACGCTCCATGGAGCCGACAATGGCGCGATGCAGCATCACTGGGGGCTTTCGCGCATTATCTTCATCGACAAATTCCGCCCCCAGCCGAACCGGCAGGTTAAAGTCGAGCTGAATTGTGCCGCACTGCCACAGACGCCCCAAGCTATCTTTCAGCGTAAATTCAATCTTCGGCCCATAGAAAGCACCCTCACCCGGCTGCCAGTCGAATTCAAGATTATTCTGGCGCAATGCGGCGGCAAGCGCGGCTTCGGCTTTGTCCCAAGTCTCGTCCGAACCCACGCGCTTTTCCGGGCGAGTGGACAATTTGACCAACACTTCGTCGAAACCGAAATCGGCATAGACTTTTTGCAGCATGACGATGAAATCGGCGACTTCCGGCTCGACCTGATCTTCGGTACAAAATATATGCGCATCATCCTGCGTAAAACCGCGCACCCGCATCAAACCATGCAGTGAACCGGAAGGCTCGTTGCGGTGACAGGAGCCAAACTCGGCCAGACGCAAAGGCAGATCCCGGTAGCTGTGCAGCGCACTGTTGTAAATTTGGACGTGACCGGGGCAATTCATCGGCTTCACCGCGTAATCGCGATTTTCCGAGGCCGTGGTAAACATGTTTTCGCGATAGTTTTCCCAGTGGCCGGACTTCTCCCACAACGCGCGATCCATCATGGTCGGCGTACGCACTTCCTGATAACCGTATTCGACAAACTTGCGGCGCATGTACTGCTCGATCTCTTGCCACAACGTCCAGCCGTTCGGGTGCCAGAACACCATACCCGGCGCCTCATCCTGCATATGAAAAAGATCAAGCTGTTTGGCAAGGCGGCGATGGTCGCGCTTCTCCGCCTCTTCGAGACGATGCAAATAGGCGTCGAGATCTTCCTTTTTTGACCAGGCCGTGCCGTAGATGCGCTGCAGCATCTCGTTTTTAGAATCGCCACGCCAGTAGGCACCGGCCACTTTCATCAACTTGAAAGCTTTGATTTTGCCGGTCGAAGGCACGTGCGGGCCGCGGCACAGATCGGTAAATTCGCCCTCACTGTACAGCGAAACTTCTTGACCTACAGGAATTGAGGCGATGATTTCAGCCTTGTAGTGCTCGCCAATATGCTTGAAATAGGCAACAGCTTCATCACGTGGCAAAACGCGGCGAGTTACCGGCAGATCCAGCTTGGCCAGCTCGGTCATGCGCTTCTCAATCGCTAGCAAATCTTCCGGTGTAAACGGTCGCTTGTAGGAAAAGTCGTAGTAAAAACCGTTTTCGATGACAGGGCCGATAGTCACCTGGGCGTCGGGAAACAATTCCTTCACCGCATAAGCCAGCAAATGAGCGGCAGAGTGGCGGATCAGATCGAGCCCATCCGGATCCCGGTCTGTCACGATGGCCAGTTGGACATCCGCAGAGATGACGAATGAGGTGTCGACCAGCTGTCCGTTCACCTTACCCGCCAGCGCGGCACGCGCCAAACCGGCACCGATACTTTGAGCAACTTCGGCGACGCTGACGGCTTGATCAAAACTGCGCTGCGAACCATCCGGCAAGGTGATGACTGGCATTTTTCTGTTCCTGAAACACAAAGTGCGGCATTGCCGCACTCGAAATGTTGGTAGGCACGATTGGACTCGAACCAACGACCCCTACCATGTCAAGGTAGTGCTCTAACCAGCTGAGCTACGCGCCTAAAAGGACGCGCATTATATTGAAAGCCGGGGCCGATTCCAAGCGATATTTGCAAAAATACGGATCAATATTCGCGGGCCAGATTTTCAAAACGCGTATATTCGCCGCGAAAAGCCACCGGCACCATGCCAATCGGACCGTTCCGCTGCTTGCCAATAATGATTTCAGCTTTGCCCTTGTCGGGGGAATCACTGTTGTAGACCTCGTCACGGTAGATAAATAGAATCAAATCCGCATCCTGCTCAATGGCACCGGATTCCCGCAGATCGGACATGACCGGGCGTTTGTTGGGACGTTGTTCCAGGCTACGATTGAGCTGCGAAAGCGCAATTACCGGCACGTGCAATTCCTTGGCCAGCGCCTTCAGGGATCGGGAAATTTCCGAGATTTCCGTGGCACGGTTTTCACTGGCTCTCCCTCCCGGCGCACTCATCAGCTGCAAATAATCCACCACAATCAAACCCAAGCCGCTGTGCTGGCGGTGTAGCCGGCGGGAACGCGCCCGCAAATCCAGGGCTGACAGGGCCGCAGTCTCATCGATAAAAATCGGGGCGTCATTCAGTTTGCCAAGCGCGTGAGTCAACCTACCCCAATCATCGTCCTGCAGACGGCCGGTACGCAGATCATGCTGGTTCAGGCGTCCAACTGACCCCAGCATTCGCATAGCCAGCTGCGACGCACCCATTTCCATACTGTAAATGGCAACAGGTTTATTGCCCTGCAGCGCCACATGCTCGGCAATATTGATGGAAAAAGCCGTCTTACCCATACTGGGCCGGCCCGCCACAATCACAAGATCGCCGGGCTGCAAGCCTGAAGTCATGCGATCCAGATCGGAAAAACCGGTGGCGATGCCGGTCACATCGCTTGGATTATCACGGCTATAAAGTGTTTCGATTCGCTCGACAACCTCGGTCAGCAGCAGCGGCATAGCGTGGAATCCCTGCTTGCCCTTGGAGCCGGCCTCGGCAATTTCAAATACTTTTCCTTCAGCCTCATCCAGCAACTGGGCCGCATCTCGCCCCGACGGGTTAAACGCGCTGCTGGCAATATCAGTGCCGACTTCGACCAGTTTCCGCATAATCGAACGTTCGCGCACGATTTCGGCGTAACGGCGGACATTGGCAGCCGATGGCACGTTTTGCGCCAGACTGCCGAGATAAGGCAAACCGCCCACCTTCTCCAGCGCTCCGGATAACTCCAGCGCTTCAGCGACCGTGATCACATCCACCGGCTTGGCCTGTTCACTCAGACGAACAACCTGTTGAAAGATCAGACGGTGTTCCTGTCGATAGAAATCACTCTCGGTTAACAGGTCGGCGATTTTGTCGAGTGCGGACGTATCAAGCAGCAGCCCGCCCAGCACGGACTGCTCCGCCTCAACAGAATGCGGGGGCAACTTGAGCTGCTCGATTTGTGGGTCGGCGAAATCGTTCATGAGTAACCGGGAAATAAAATGCTACAGCGGAGGGCGCAATTCTATACGCGCAGAAACAAAAAAGGGCTGTTTCCAGCCCTTTTTATGTCGACCACCTTACCGGGATTTACTGCTCGCCCAGCACGGAGACCGTAATGTCAGCCATCACATCGGTATGCAGCATGATGCTGACCGGATAATCGCCAATCTGTTTCAAATGACCTTCCGGCATACGCACCTGGGCTTTTTCGACTTCGAAGCCCTGTGCTGCCAGCGCCACTGCGATGTCCGCATTGGTAACCGAACCAAACAGCTTGCCATCCACACCAGCCTTTTGTGCGATCTGCACGGTCAGCCCGGAAAGTTTTTCGGCACGCGTTTGGGCATCGGCCAGCTTGGCCTTATCCGCCGCTTCCAGTTCAGCGCGACGCGCTTCAAATTCTGCCATATTGGCAGCCGTGGCACGCTTGGCCTTGCCTTGCGGGATCAGGTAGTTACGGGCGTAACCGTTTTTGACGGTAACCACATCGCCCAGCTGGCCCACGTTGGCCACTTTTTCCATCAGAATAATTTGCATGTTCTGCTCCTTAGTGCAGGTCGGTGTACGGCAGCAAAGCCAGGAAGCGCGCGCGTTTTACCGCGGTGCCCAACTGACGCTGGTAGCGCGCCTTGGTGCCGGTAATACGGGCGGGAATCAGCTTGCCATTTTCGGCAACGAATTCCTTCAGGATGTTGACATCCTTGTAGTCCACCTCGGTGATTTTCTCTGCGGTAAAGCGGCAGAATTTGCGGCGCTTGAACAGATTATTGCGGGAAGAACGCTTGTTCTTGTCGTCTTTCTTTTTGTCCATTGGACGGGCCATGATTTTTCCTTATTCCAAAACAATATCGTTGACATGCAAAACCAGGTGTCGATTGCGCAAACTGCGCTGGGCCAGAAACCCTTTTACCCGAACCGTTTGACCGACCGAGAATCCGGCAACCTTTTGAGCTGCTTCGGCAAAGGCTACAGCCTCTATTTCGCACTGCAGCTGCCTGAATTCTCCTGCTTCGATCTGTTGCGAGACATGCCGCAATGTTAACGCGATGCTCGCAATACCTGCCGGAGTAAACCGCACTGTTTCGAGCGCGATCAGCTCACCGCTGATGACAACCTGGTTACGCGCCAATACTTAAGCTGCTGCGCTCGCCTCGGCCGGAGCCGCAGTCTCGGTCGGCAGCGCCCTGGATTTCTCTTCCTTCATCATTACCGAAGGTTCGATCACGGCAACCTTGGTCTTGACTGTCAGGTGACGCAGCACGGCATCATTGAAACGGAAGGCATGCTCGAGCTCGTCCAAAGTTTCCTGGTTGCACTCAATGTTCATCAAAACGTAATGCGCTTTGTGGATCTTCTGGATCGGGTAAGCCAGCTGGCGGCGGCCCCAGTCTTCCAGACGGTGAATATGGCCACCGTTGCCGGTCACCAATGTGCGATAACGCTCAACCATCGCGGGCACTTGCTCGCTCTGATCGGGATGCACGATAAATACGATTTCGTAGTGTCGCATTCCATCTCCTTGTGGTTAAAAGCCCCCCGCTATGCGTTGCGGTGGAGCAAGGCTGCGAAACGGCCCTTCCGTCTCGCGAGGGCGCGCATTATAACCAACAGGGCTTTGACGTCAAGGAATTACGTGATTTTTGCGCGCTGACGCACGGCTTCGAACAAACAAATGGCGGTGGCTGCTGCCGCGTTTAGCGATTCCAGCCGCCCCGGCATGGGAATGGATAACGGTTGTGCACGCGCCATCATCGCAGCGGAGAGACCCGCGCCCTCATTGCCAATCGCAAAGGCGAGCGCGCCTTGCAGATTGAAATCGTAGAGATTGGCCGCTGCATTGGGTGCCGTAGCATAGACTATCCCGGGAAAACTCTCGGCCACTTCGGTTAATACAGCTCGCTCATGGATTAGCAGCCGAAAATGGCCGCCCATACCGGCACGCAAGACTTTGGGCGACCAAGCGTCGGCGCAGCCCTGTGACAGAAAGATCGTATCGCAACCGGCCGCGGCGGCGGAACGTAGCATGGAGCCCAGATTCCCCGGATCCTGAATGTCTTCGAGCAACAGCGCGAATCTGCTATCAGCGCCTGCCTGTTTCACCGGTGGGATCTCAATTAATGCCAGCACTCCCGTGGGGGATTTGAGTTCGCTGAGACCGGAAAACAACCGCTCGTCCAGCTGCGTGGTGGTGCGACTATCCAGTTGTGCCAGTAGCGTCTTTAATTCCGGGTTTTCCAGCGCTCTGTCGCTTACGAACAGCTGTTTCGGGAGCAGGCCGGCTTCCAGATACGCCGCCAGCAAATGTGTGCCGTCCAGCAGCGTTTCACCGCACTCGGCGCGATAGCGTGCCGACCCGGCCAGTTTGCTGAGCTTTTTGTACAGCGGATTGTCACGCGACTGGATCTGCTTCATACGGGCAGAACTCAAGCCGGCTGTTCCGGTAACGAAGTGCCGGCGGTTTCGCCGGATGTCGCGTTGTCCTGTTCGAGCAGACCGCCAATTTCCTCCAGCGCGGGCAGCTCCTGCAGGGTGCGCAGGTTCAGGTCATCAAGCAACTGTTTGGTTGTAGCGAACAATTCAGGACGTCCGGGGGAATCGCGATGTCCAATCACCTCAATCCAGCCTCGTGCTTCCAGCGTTTTCAAGATTTGCGCCGATACCGTCACACCGCGAATATCTTCGATATCTCCGCGGGTCACCGGCTGGTGATAGGCGATGATGGCCAGCGTTTCCAACACGGCGCGGGAATAGCGTGGCGGTTTTTGCGGATTCAGCCGATCCAAATACGGCTGCATTTCCGTCCGCGCCCGAAAACGCCAGCCGCTGGATACCCGTCCAAGCTCAATACCGCGCGACTGCCATTGTTCCGCCAACTGCCCGAGAAAAAATTCCATCTGGCGATTGTCCAGTGATACGTCGCTAAGTTTTTTCAATTCGGAGATCGAGAGCGGCTCTGTGCTGGTCAGCAATGCTGCTTCCAGCACTTTCAGGAATTGCGCCTGATTCATCTCTTCTCCGAATAAATCGGTCGCGATGCCCGTGGATTCGGGTTCACTCGGATTCTGCGGTAAGGGCTCGGCTTGTGCGGACATAAATGCTCCCCAATGTTTCACTTTGCTGAATTTCCACCAGATATTCCTTGGCCAGTTCAAGCACGGCGATGAATGTCACCACCAGTTTCGGCACGCCGCCATCAAGCTCGAACAACTGCCCGAATGGCACATACTCGCCGCCCTGCAGACAACGCAGCACGTGCGTCATCTGGGCCCGCACCGAGAGCTGTTCGCGGCGTACGGTGTGGTGCTTGTTGAGTCTGGCACGGGTTAGCAATCCCAGCCATGCCTGGCGCAAATCCTCGATGCTGACTCCAGGCAGGCGATCCTGCGCCGTTTGCTCAATCATGACTTGCACGATTTGAAAATCACGTCCAGCCTGCGGTATTTCATTCAGTTTTTGTGCCGCCAGTTTGATCTGTTCGTATTCAAGCAGACGGCGCATCAGCTCGGCACGCGGGTCTTCCACTTCCTCGCCGCTGATTTTTGGCGGACGCGGCAACAACATGCGCGATTTGATTTCGATCAGCACGGCGGCCATCAGCAAATACTCGGCTGCCAGCTCCAGACGATGCTCCTGCATCATCTCGATATAGCCGAGATACTGGCGGGTCAGTTCCGCCATCGGGATATCCAGCACATCCAAATTATTCCTGCGGATCAGATACAGCAGAAGATCCAGTGGCCCCTGAAAACTTTCTAGCACCAGCTCCAGCGCATCGGGCGGGATATACAAATCCAGCGGCAACTCCAACAACGGCTCGCCGTGAATACGGGCGACCGGATGCAAGGGAAGCTGGATGCCAGGCTGCATCTAGCTGTAATCCAAACCCATAGCTTCGCGTACATCGCGCATGGTTTCACGCGCCAGTTCGCGTGCTTTTTCGCAGCCATCGGCGATGATGTTGCGCACCAGGGCGGGATCATCAAGATACTGCTGCGCCCGTTCGCGCATCGGCCGCTGCTCTGCCAGCACACCCTCGATCACCGGCTGCTTGCACTCAATGCAGCCGATTCCGGCGCTCTGGCAACCCTGTTTGACCCATTCCTGCACTTGGTCATTGGAATACACCAGGTGCAATTGCCAGACCGGACATTTGTCGGGGTCACCCGGATCGGTACGGCGAACGCGGGCCGGATCGGTCGGCATGGTGCGGATTTTCTTGATTACGCTATCTTCGTCTTCGCGCAGACTAATGGTGTTGTTGTAGGACTTGGACATTTTCTGTCCATCCAGTCCGGGCATGCGCGAAGCGGCCGTGAGCATGGCTTCCGGCTCTGACAAAATCATCTTACCGCCGCCTTCAAGATAACCGAACAGGCGTTCACGATCACCGTGCGAGAGACTCTGCTGTTCGTCCAGCAATGCCTTGGCCGACTCCAGTGCCTCGTCATCCCCCTGCTCCTGATAACGGGTACGCAGTTCGGCGTAGAGCTTGCCTTTCTTCCCGCCCAGTTTTTTCACGGCAGCCTCGGCCTTTTCCTCAAAGCCGATCTCACGACCGTAAATGTGATTGAATCGGCGCGCGATCTCGCGGGTGAACTCGATGTGCGGCACCTGATCTTCGCCGACCGGAACCTGGGTGGCTCGGTAGATCAAAATATCCGCGCTTTGCAGCAGGGGATAACCGAGAAATCCATAGGTGGACAGATCCTTGCCGGACAGCTTCTCCTGCTGATCCTTGTAGGTCGGCATACGTTCCAGCCAGCCTAATGGCGTGATCATGGACAGCAGCAGATGCAGCTCCGCATGTTCCGGCACCTTACTCTGGATAAACAGTGTGGCATGGGCCGGATCGACCCCGGCGGCCAGCCAGTCGACCACCATATCCCACACGCTTTGTTCGATCACCTGCGGGGTGTCGTAATGCGTGGTCAGCGCATGCCAGTCGGCTGCAAAGAAATAGCACTCGAACTCGTGCTGCATTTTCACCCAGTTTTTGAGCACGCCGTGGTAATGCCCCAGATGTAAATTTCCGGTGGGGCGCATGCCGGATAACACTTTGTCTGCAAACATAATCTTCCTAAATTCCCAACAATACCGAAAGCAGTTGATACGTCAGCCGCACCAATGGCAGCAAAATCCAGCCCAGCACCGGCGTCACGGCCATAAAAATCAGAATGAACATGCCGTAGGGCTCAATTTTCGACAATTGCCAAGCCTGCCTGTGCGGCAACAGGCTGACCGCCACGCGACCGCCATCCAGCGGTGGCAGCGGCAGCAGATTCAACAGCATCAAAATGACGTTGATTTTAATACCCCATTCGGCCATTCCCATGAGCGGCTCGGCAAAATAACTGTCCGGCATCAGCCAGGCCAGTTTGTAAAGCAGTCCCCAGCCCAGCGCCATCACCAAATTGGATGCAGGGCCGGCAATGGCCACCCACAACATATCCTGTTTGGGACGGCGCAACGCGGAAAAATTTACGGGCACGGGTTTCGCCCAGCCGAACAAAATCCCCCCCACAAGCAGAGTAACCAGCGGCACCAGAACCGTTCCGACTGGATCAATATGCCGCATGGGATTGAGGCTAATGCGTCCCTGCTGGTAAGCGGTCATATCGCCGAAGTGTCTTGCCACATAACCGTGGGCCGCCTCGTGCAGTGTGATCGCGAACAGCACAGGAATGATGGCCAGACTAATGGTTTGTACAAGCTGCTCCATGCCCCCTACACCCCGCAACCAAAGGGCGTGGGATCGCCCAATCCGCGCCGCAGCAATTGGGCCTCTTCGCCGCTCAAATCGATCACGGTGGTGGGTTCGATTCCAACCGTACCGCCTTCAATAATAAGATCCACCTGACGTTCCAGATGCGCACGAATCTCATCCACATCGGTTAGCGGATAATTCGCCTCGGGCAAAATCAGTGTGGAGCTCAGCAGGGGCTCACCCAGCTCCTCCAGCAACGCTAGGGCGATGGGCTGGTTGGGCACACGAATGCCGACCGTACTGCGCTTGGGATGCTGCAAACGGCGCGGCACCTCGCGGGTAGCCTCGAGAATGAAAGTGTAGCCGCCCGGCGTATTGGCTTTGAGCAGGCGGAAAATGCGGTTATCCACGCGGGCATAGTGCGCAATTTCTGAAAGATCGCGGCATACCAATGTCAAATAATGGTCATCATCCAGACCGCGAATCTGCCGAATCCGGGTGACGGCTGATTTGTCGTCCAGATGACAACCCAGCGCGTAACCGGAATCTGTGGGGTAAACAATCACCGCGCCATCGCGCAGGAGTGCCGCAGCCTGACGAATCAGGCGCGCGTTGGGATTATCCGGATGAATACTGAAAAATTGTGACATCAGGCCACCTTGCAAACATGTGCTGCGGGCCAGTTTTGCCAAATTGGCTTACAGCCCAAAGGCAAATCGGGCAGACGACCGAGATCACGGTAACTTTCTTCCGGCCCGTGAAAATCAGAACCACATGAGGCTAGCAGACCGAATTCCGTTGCATAACGCGCAAACTCGGCATACTGGGCTGGCGTATGACTACCCGTCACGATTTCCAACCCATCGCCGCCATGCGCCACAAATTCGGCCAGCAATTCACGCATACTCTTGCTGCCCATCCCGCCCCGGCCGGACATATAGCGCCCGGGATGTGCCAGTACGGCCATCCCGCCACTGCGACGAATCCAGCTTACAGCATCCGCCAAGGACGCCCATTCATGTGGCACATAACCGGTTTTTCCCTGGGCCAGAAAGCGGTTAAACACACTTTTCACATCACGGCACTGCCCGCTTTCGACCAGAAAACGGGCGAAATGCGTACGCCCAATCATGTTCGGATTAGACGCATGGCGATAGGCACCTTCCAGCGCGCCGCCGATCCCGGCGCGGGCCAGCGCCTCGGCCATTTTTTCGGCACGCGCCCCCCGGCCGCTACGAACTGTAGCCAGACCTTGCGCCAGTTGCGGATGCGTCGGATCAATGCCAAGGCCGACAACATGCACAGTGTGTTTACGCCATGTCACTGAAACCTCTACGCCATTCACGAATTCGATACCGTGTTGTGCGGCAGCGGACCGTGCCTCAGCCAAACCATCTGTATCGTCGTGGTCCGTCAGCGCAAGCAGCGTGACGCCGCGCCCAGCCGCACGCGCGACCAGCTCGCCCGGGGTGAGCGTGCCGTCGGAAACAGTGGAATGGCAATGCAGATCGTAATTCAGCACAATGATCAGGCGTCGCCGCCACCCTTCTTCATCACTTTGCCCTCTTCCGCGCGCTTGCGCCGGACTTCTTTGGGATCGGCGATCAGCGGACGATAAATCTCGACGCGATCCTTTTCGCGCAACACCACATCACCTTTGGTCAGCTTGCCAAAAATGCCCAGCTTGTTTGCGGATAAATTGATTTCCGGATATTTCTCCAGCAGGCCGCTGGATTCAATCGCCTGCGTCACGGTCGTGCCCGGCGGCACCCGCTGGCGCAGCAGCGTCTGCTTACCCGGTAGCGCATAAACCAACTCGATTTCAATCTGGGAACTACTCATGACGTTGTATAAATTTTCTCAGCACGATGGATAAAAGCATCGACAAAACTGTTGGCGATGTAATGAAAAACCGGCCCGACGAGTTTCTCCAGTAACTTGCTGGAAAATTCGTAGTGCAGACGGAATTCTATCTTACAGGCCGATTCTCCGAGCGGAATGAATTCCCAGCTACCGTCCAGATGGCGGAACGGGCCATCCTGTAGCGTCATTTCGATTTTTGTGGGCGGCGTGCGCAGATTTTCAGTGGTGAAGTGTTGCCTGATGTGATGATAGTCGATATGCACTGTAGCATGTACCGTTGCGCCTTCCTGGGTCGTCACGCTCGCGCCGCCGCACCACGGCAGGAACACCGGATATTCCTCTACCCGATCAACGAGATTAAACATTTGCTCCGCGCTATGCGAAACCAGAACCGATTTTTCAACGATGGCCATGCGTTCGATGCCGCTGTTTCAAAGGCTGGTAGAATATCGCAACACTCCACAAAACTCACCTGTTTCATGAGCATCGTCCAGAACAAGAAAGCCTTCCACGATTTTTTCATCGAGGAAAAATACGAAGCCGGGCTCGTCCTCGAAGGTTGGGAGGTTAAGGCTATCCGCGCCGGTCGTGTCCAGCTCAAGGAAGCCTACGTCACCGTCAAAGATGGCGCGCTGTATCTGCTTGGCGCTCACATTAGCCCGCTGGCAACCGCCTCGACTCACATTCATCCGGACGCCACCCGCACCCGGAAGCTACTGTTACACGCGAACGAAATCGACAAGCTCGCCGGCAAAGTGCAACGCGCCGGTTTCACTCTGATGCCGCTGGATATGCACTACAAGTCCGGACGGATAAAACTGGAAATCGGGCTGGCCAAAGGCAAGAAACAACACGACAAACGGGCCACAGAACGCGAACGGGATGCCAAACGCGAAGTGGCCCAAGCCATGAAAAAAGAACGCCGCTAAACGGTTGCGCGCTGGCGCCGCGCTTCGAACAAGCAGATACCGGCACTTACCGAGACATTCAGACTTTCGACGCTTCCCAGCATTGGAATCCGCACCAACTCATCGCAGGTTTCGCGGGTCAGGCGCCGCAGCCCCTCGCCCTCCGCACCCAGCACCAAAGCCAGCGGCCCCGGATGCCGGAAACCGTTCAGGTCCTGTGTGGCTTCACCCGCCGTGCCGACCACCCAGATATCACGTTCCTTCAATTCCCGCAGCGTGCGGGCGAGATTGGTAACAGTAATATAGGGCACAGTTTCTGCCGCGCCGCAGGCGACCTTCTCCACAGTCGCGTTGATGCCGACCGCCCTGTCCTTGGGCGCGATGACGGCATGTACGCCGAAAGCGTCCGCACTGCGCAGACAGGCGCCCAGATTATGCGGATCCTGCACGCCATCCAGCACCAGCAGCAAAGGCGGTTCTTCCAGGGTTTCCAGCACATCTTCCAGATGGGTGACCCGCCGTGACGCATCCACCCGCGCAGCCACGCCCTGGTGGCGCGTTCCGCCGGCCATGCCATCCAGCCGCTTGGCATCAACACTGATGACGCGCACGCCGTTACTTTCCGCCAACTTGATGAGGTCGCGCATGCGCGGATCCTGGCGTTGTGCCTGCAAATAAATTTCCAGCACGCCGTTCGGATTCTGCCGGATGCGCGAAGTCACCGCGTGAAACCCATAAATCAACCGCAACTCAGCCACGTTTTTTGCCCCCGGAAGTGCGTTTTTTGGGTGCCGGGTTGGACGGGACCGCTTCTGATTCCTGATGCAGCACAAAATCCACCTTGGTACTTTCCATATCCACTTTCACCACACGAACCTGCAAGCGATCACCCAGACGATAACGCTGCCCGGTGCGCTCGCCCAGCAATTGGTGACGTGCGGCATCAAAGTGGAAATAATCCTTGCCCAGTTCGGAGACGTGAACCAGACCTTCAACGTAAAGATCATCCAGCGACACAAACATGCCGAATCCAGTCACGGCAGAGACGGTGCCCGTGAACACGCTGCCCAAATGGTCGCGCATGTAGAAGCACTTCAGCCAGGCTTCAACGTCGCGCGTCGCGTCATCGGCACGCCGTTCGGTCATCGAACAGTGTTCGCCCAGCTCTGTCCATTTGAGCGCGGGCTTGTATTTCTTGCCAAGCAATAAGGCCTTGATGGCACGGTGCACCAAAAGATCGGGATAACGCCGGATCGGTGAGGTGAAATGCGTATAAGCCTCGTAGCCCAAACCGAAGTGACCGACGTTTTCCGGCTCATAGCGCGCCTGGCGCAGCGAGCGCAGCATCACGGTTTGCAGCAAACCGGCATCCGGGCGTCCCTTGATCCGTTTAAGCAACTGGGAATAATCCCCGGCTTGCGGGTCATCCCCGCCGCCGAGTGACAAGCCGAACTCGCCGAGGAATTCGCGCAGCGCCTCGAGCTTTTCGGGCGTGGGGCCTTCATGAATGCGATACAAGACCGGGTGTTGATGGACATGCAGAAAATCGGCTGCACAGACATTGGCAGCCAGCATGCATTCCTCGATCAGACGATGGGCATCGTTGCGCACGACCGGCACGATTTTTTCGATCTTGCCTTGATCGTTAAAAATCATCTGGGTTTCAACGGTTTCAAAATCGATTGCACCGCGTTTTTCGCGGGCCTGCAGCAGCTTCTGGAAAAGCGCGTACAGGTTCTGAATGTGAGGCAGGACTTCGGTAAATTCGCGTGCTGCTTCACCTTCCGGATCAGCCAGCATGGCGGCGACCTGGGTATAGGTCAGGCGGGCACGGGAAAACATCACCGATGGATAAAAGCGATATTTGCCGATTTTGCCGGACTTGCTGACCTGCATATCGCAAACCATGCACAAACGGTCCACTTGAGGGTTGAGTGAGCACAAACCGTTCGACAACGCCTCGGGCAGCATGGGAATCACCCGGCGCGGAAAATATACGGAATTGCCGCGCAGAATGGCTTCACGGTCCAGCGCATCGTTCGACTGGACGTAATGACTGACATCAGCGATCGCCACCACCAGACGGTAGCCGGATTTATTCGGTTCGCAATACACGGCATCGTCGAAATCACGCGCGGTCTCGCCATCGATGGTCACCAGCGGCAAATTGCGCACCTCCTCACGGCCGGCCCAGTCGCGCGATTGCACTTCCGGAGCATATCGCTCGGCCTGCTGCGCCGCTTCTTCGGGGAAATCGTGCGGCAAGTCGTGCTTGCGCAAAGCGATCTCGATTTCCATGCCCGGATCGGCATAATTGCCCAGAATCTGCACGATACGACCGATCGGCTGGGCATGTTTGTCCGGCTGCTTGAGGATTTCCAAAATGACGACTTGACCGGCCTTGGCGCCGCCGCCTTCGCCCGGCGCGACCAGGATGTCCTGGCTGATCCGGCGATTTTCAGCAACGACAAACTGAATGCCGTGTTCTTCATAAAGTCGTCCGACGACGCGTACATTCGCGCGACTCAGCACTTCGACGATTTTGCCTTCCGGCCGGCCGCGCCGGTCCACACCGATTTGGCGCGCCATCACGACATCGCCATGCAGCACCTTGTGCATTTCTTTTTCGCTCAGGAACATGTCGGCACTGCCATCCTCCGGAACGAGAAAACCAAAACCATCCGGATGCCCCTGCACCTTGCCTTTGATCAGGTCCAGTTTTTCCACGATGCACAAGGCACGCTTGCGGTTGCGCATCAGCTGGCCATCGCGCTCCATCGCACGCAGCCGGCGGACAAACAGTTCCTCCTCATGCGCCTCGATGTGCAACAACTGGAAGAGTTCTTCTTCGCTCACCGGCCCGCCCTGATCCGCCAACACTTGCAGGATAAATTCCCGGCTTGGCAGAGGGTTGGCGTATTGCTCGCGTTCGCGTTCCAAATGCGGGTCCTGCAAACGCAGTTTATTTCTTTTACTCATTGACAATAGGTTCCATAACTATTAAATTGCGCGCCTTCGCAAATCGATGCCCAGGTGGCGGAATTGGTAGACGCACTAGGTTCAGGTCCTAGCGGTGGCAACACTGTGGAAGTTCGAGTCTTCTCCTGGGCACCACGAAAAACCCCTGAAAACCCCGTGGCCATTGGCTTTCGGGGTTTTTTTATGTTGTGATTTAACCGTTTTTACCACCACTTCAAACCCTTTATTTACCGCACCTTGCCGCGATCTCACGGTATGATTCACAACAAATTCACAACAAGATCACAACATGGCTTCGATCAGCAAGCGTGGAAATGTGTGGCAGGTACTCATTTTCAAGCAGGGTGTGCGCACGTCAAAATCATTTCCGACCAAAACCGCTGCCCAGCTATGGGCCAGCCAGATCGAGGCGGAGATTGTAGCAGGTAAGCAGGGAACCGCCCCGCCAAATAAAACATTCTCCGACCTGCTGGATAAGTACGCCACCGAGGTTTCGCCTACCAAGGCCGGGCACCGTTGGGAGGAAGTACGGATAAAGCTTATCCAGCGGGACAGCCTGGCCACTATAAAACTGGCAGACCTGTCGCAGCCCCACTTCTCAGACTGGCGCGACCGCAGGTTGAAGGTAGTGTCCGCCGCCAGCGTTAGGCGTGAATGGGTGCTGCTGTCCGCCGTCTGCACCATTGCCCACAATGAATGGCGCTGGCTATCCCATCACCCAATGAAAGGCGTCAAGCTGCCGCAGGCGGCGCCACCACGGGACAGGATACCGACGAATGATGAGATCGACCGGCTCAAAATCGCGCTTGGGTACACCGAGCATCCGGCAAAGTCGGTCGGGCATCGCGTCGCCTGCGCCATGCTGTTTGCGATTGAAACAGGTATGCGCGCCGGGGAGATCTGCAATCTGCGGTTTGAGGATATAAATTTCGACGTTAGCGTGGCCAAGGTGCGGACCGGAAAAACAGCGGCGGCAAGGCGCGATGTCGCGCTATCCCCAGAAGCGTTACGCCTGCTCAATCAGATTGGGGAAGATATGTTCCGCCTGACAGCTACACAGATTGACTCAAACTTCCGCAAGGCAAAGAAAACCGCCGGGATCGACGATCTACACTTCCATGACACCCGTGCGCTGGCGCTCACCCGACTGTCGAAGAAGCTGGATATTCTGTCACTGGCCAGAATGGTCGGACACCGCGACCTGAAAATGCTCCAGATTTATTTCAGGGAAACAGCCGCCGATATTGCCAAGCGGCTTGATTGACCCACACACCGAGCACCGCCCATCTGGCAGCGGCCTATATGTCCAGCCGCATTTTGGGCAGAGCATTGGGGTTAATTTATCTGGTTGTTTGCCCGGATGGCGTCGATGTTGAGCTGGTCACAGCGCTGGATAAGCTGGCCAGTTCCTGATTGAAGTTCTGCAAAAGCCGCATCCACTCGGTCTGAAAGTAGCCCGGCGCTTCCGTCTGGATTTTTTGCGGCGGCGGGACATGTTGGGATGTGGACGCGCACCCGGCCAGCATCAGCAGCAAGGCGATTGATAGTAGCTTGATCTTCATCGTGTTGTACTCCAGCCTGGTTGAGTTTCTCTGTGTAACGCAACAACGCCGCATTCTCTCGCTTGATGGCATTGTTTCCGGCATCCCCATAGCCTTTCCAATACCCGCCACCGAAGCATGTCGCAGCGAAGATCAAAGCAATCAGCAGCAGGTAGCGGAATGGAATAGTCATGCCGCCTCTCCTAAGCATTGCCGATATTCAAGCCCGCGCCGGCGCGTTAGCCCGGGCAGAGCTCTACCATTGAATTTATCCCAGCGCAGGATCTCCCGGCACGCGCCGGCGTAGTCACCCGCGTTCAGTTTCTTGGCCAGCGTCGATCGGCAAAATGCGTCCGGCCCGATGTTGTAGGTCAGTGAGGTATAGGCATCGAATTCATGCTGGTACATTGGAACCGGCGCGCAGCGCTTCACGGCCTGTGCGTGCCGGTCAGCATCTGCGAGCAGGCGTACTAGAGCGCGCACCGGGGTCGTCTTGTCGCCCAGCTTGATGTCGCTGCCGGTCGATCCAAACCCGTTCGTCGGCACATCACCGGGCACCGGCGGCGTTGCCGTCTCGACATAGCCCTCGTAATTTGCGATGCCAACCAGCAAGGCAGCGGATATGCTCAGCGCGGCGATGGATTGGCGGTTAATCATACGTCGCGCTCCGGACACGTTGCGCAATCCGGGCGGTCAGCAGCCGCTGCCTTGACGATGCGCAGGTGCTGCCACTTGAACCATAGGTTTACCAGGAAGGAAAGTATCGCTATCGCCGCGCCGATAAAAGCTGCAATCTCATTTGCGGACAGCCCAAAAATCACCGCTGACGATCCGCCCGTATAGGTCGCAAAGGTTGTTGCCCGATCAGCAATGCTATGTGCCTGTGTACTCATGTCACTCCTTTCTTAATACAAATTTCCCGAATACATGCGCCCGCAGCCCATGCGTATTCGCATGACTGCAATGCCCGACCCATGACGCGACGGACTGGCGGATCGGTGTAAAGTCAATCTCGCCAGCGGCGAAGCGCTTGGAAAGCTGCCGGAACGTGCGCAGCATGCGTTTGATCGAGTTCTTGCGGATCAGTCGGTGCGTCGGCCAAATGCGATAACCCAGATAATCCAGCGCGCGGCCGTGTTTCGTGGCCACCGGGAATACCTGCGTCTTGTCGTTCACTTCCAGCCGAAGCTCATCGCGCAGGAAGTCGGTGAATTTGGCGCGCAGGTCTTGCAGATAGGCTTTGTCATGGTGGATCACCACCACGTCGTCCATATAGCGCGCATAGTTTTCCACGCGCAGATCGTGCTTGGCGTAGCTGTCCAGCTCGTGCAGGTACACATTCGCCCAGAGCTGACTGGTCAGGTTGCCAATCGGCAAGCCCTTCGGCGTCAAGGTTGTCTCGCGCAGCGATGAAGCCAGTATCCCGTCGCACAGGGCCAATGTCCGTTCGCAAGCGATATGCCGCCGCAGCAGCTTGCGCATCACCTCGTGATCGACGCTGGCGAAGAACTTGCGCACATCCAGCTTGAGCGCGAATACCTGCCCATGTTCGCGCAAGGTCGCCCGCATCATGCCCTGCACGCGATCCGTTCCCTTGTGCAATCCCCGCCCCGGTCGGCAGGCGTAGCTGTCGGCGATGAAGCGGTTTTCCCAGATCGGCTCGATGACCGACACCAGACTGTGCTGCACCACCCGGTCGCGGAATGGCAGCGCGGCCACTTCCCGCTGTTTCGGTTCGTACACCTGAAAGCGGTGGTAGTTGCCGGTCTGGTACATGTTCCACACCAGCTCGTTCTGTAGCTGGATCAGGTTGCCTTCCAAATCCTGTTCGAAAACCATCACCGAAACCCGCTGCCGTTTACCCAATCTGGCGCGGCGGTAAGCCAGATACAGGCTTTCGAAGGAATAGATGCGCTCGAACAGGTTGTTATAAGTTTTCATCGAGTCTGGCGGCAGGTCTGAACGTTCGCCTTGGCTACCAGAACAGCCCGCCTGTTTAATGTTTCGGTCAAAGACCGGGGAATGCGTGTCCTTTTGAGGGGGTCGCGGTCGCATGGCCCGGTGAGCCAAACGCTTCAGGAATTCCCCAAGAGCGGACGAGCGCCGATGTTCGTGTTGCTGTTCGAGCGAGCGTTGTTCAAGTTCAACGCAGCCACCCCGTCGAGCGCTCCGTTGTTCCAGTTGCCGCCGCGGATCGGGACTCGTTATCAACTCACACCCCCGCAACAGGCTCGCCCATCGCCTTGATCCAGCCGCCAACCATCCGGCCGATCTCGTCGTTGAGCATTGCCCAATGCTCATACTTGCTGAAATCCAGATACTGAAACGCCATCGCCATGCGCACTTGCGAGCGCAGCAAATCCACTTCCGCATCCAGTTCCTGCAAGGTTGTCTTTTTGTGATACTTCTTGTTGCACACAATCACCAGCCGCAAAATTCCCCACAGCGTCTGGCGAATCTCGGCGGAAAGGACATGCCGCTCCACCTTGGGAAACTGCCGCATCGCCACATAGGCGTACTCGATCATCGCTTCCACTTTCTGCCGGATCAGCAGATCGCTGGTCTTGGGCGTGCGGTCGATTTTCAAAGCGCGGCTCATATTCTCTTTCTCTCTCCCGACGGGCTATCGCCCGCCGGTGCAGATTTCACTCACCAGATTTCAGGTTACAAAACAAAAGCCGGACGAGCGCCGAAGGCCGTGTTGCTGTACGAGCGAGCGCCGGACAAGTACAACGCAGCCACCCCGGCGAGCGCTCCGTAGGTCCAGTTGCCGCCGCGGATCGGGACTGTCTCTCCCGTCAGCGTCAGCCAGATACCGTCACCGCCCATCGCAGCCGATACCGGATACAGGCCATGCGCTTTCAGCAGATTGAGCGCAGCCGCCGATACCGGGTTCACGCCCGGATTGGTCATGCCTTCAAAAGTCGCGCCAGACGCACGAACCAAGGTGTAATCCGCCGTGCCGGAAACGGCATACTTCACCGTGCCAGCTGTACCCGGAGCCACCAATGCGCCGGTCGCGCCGTCAATCGCCTTCCATGCGGCCGAGGTGGCACTCAGGTCAGCGCCCGTGGTGCCGTTCCACGCGGCCGCATCGTTGTCGGCCAAGATTTGAATCTCGCCCGCATTCAAACGCATACCGGGCGCCCACTCCCACACGTTGCCATTGAGGTCGGCAACGCCGAACGGGGTGTTGTCATGCCGCCACGAAGCCGGGCCGGAGCCGGTGCGCGTCCATGTGCAGGCCGTGCCGGTATCCAGCGCCAAGCGACCGGTGACATCATCCACGCCTTTCTCGGTCAGCACATCAGAGCTGCGGCCGTAGTTGCTGTTGCCGCGCGGCATGAAGCCGTTGAGGATGCACCAGTGAATCAGGGCGGCCCATTCGGCGTTGGTCATTACATGCCAGCCTGCACCGTTGGCACGAGCCAGCGCAACAGCCGCGTCATGCGTGATGGTGTTGACCGGACGCACACCGGGCTGCGACACCATCTCGCCGTTGCTGGATGAGCCGATATGCTGGCCAATCAGCAGTTCGGATTTCAGGACGCCGTTGACGGTAAACGCCGGATAGTTGGCCAAGCCTAAAGCGGTCGCCGCAGCAGCCAGATCGGTGCGTTGCAATACGTTCATGTAGCAGGGCTGGCCTTTGGCCGTATACAGCACGGTGTTCTTGCCGTTGCTGGCTGCTTCTACAGACTTACGCAGGGTGTCGGGTACGTTGATCGTCAGTGCCATGATGTTTCCTCCTTAGATGGGTTCGAGCGCAGCCAAGCGGGCATTCAGCCCGGCAGCGATAAACAGGTTGAGTTGGTCGTAGCGGAAGGAATAGCGGTCGCCTGCGGTCTGGATCACTTCCGTCCATGCCGCTTGCGCCGGGGTTCCCATTTCGAGGATGTTGCCGTCGGCATCCAGTACTTCCGGCACAGCCGCCACGGCAGGATGCTCGATGCTGACTTCCGGCCAGATGTCGTAGCAGACGAAGCCGTAACGCATCGGGTCGAGGTTGTGCAGCCGCATAATCTCAATGGCGCGCTGCACGGTTAAGCCGACATGATGCCGGGCCGCGTTACCCTTGGCGGCGATGGAATCCAAGAATTGATAGGTGCCGACCTCTTTCGAGAGGTCTTTTGCGGCGGCGATCTCGTCAGCGGTCAGGGATGCGACGGCGGTTTTTTCACGGGCATCCGAGGTATTGATCGTGCCGGTACCGGCATACACGGTTGACCAGCGCTTCGCGGCCGAGCCGAGCGTCTGCGCGTTATCCGTACCAGTCAGGTGATTGCCGGAGGCGTCAATCAGCAAGCGCTGCACGCCGCCCGTGGTGACAGCCAGTTGATTCGCCGCCGGGGAATAAAAGCCGGTGTTTCGGTTGCCGAAGATCGAGATCGAGGGATTGTCCACGGTGCCGAGCCGCACCATGATGTCGCCGCCGGACACTGCGCGGGCAGTGACGCCGAGCAGATCAGCCAGATCCACCAGTCCTTGCGCAAGAACATCGACCGCAGGCTCAATTGCAACCAGACGCGGATCAGTCACGCCTTCATAGCGATACAGCTCTTTAATGCCCTGCCCGATCATGTCCATCAGGAAGCTGCTCTCGCCCATCAGCACCGCGAGAATCTGCGAATTATCCGCAGCGCCCAGCCCGGCCAGCGCTTGATCGCGCGCGGTTTCGGTTTGGGTTTTGATTGTGGAGAGCTGGGAAACGACGGAATTTGCAGCGTTGTTGGCGCTGGCAGCAGAATTTGCAGCGGCTGTCTGCGAATCTGTTTTTGCAGTTTGCGCTGCTTGTTTATCAAGATCTGTTTGCACGCGATCAGCAGCGGTTGCCGTGGCATCAAGGCCGGTTTGCGTGCGGTCGAGGCTGGTTTGATTTTTATCCAACGCAGCTGATGCTGCAGATAAGGCTGCGCTATTCGCCTGATTTGGCGCATCAATAATTGCTGCCATGTTGGTGCTGGCATTAACCACAGCGCCAATGTTCACGCCAACGGCATTAACATTTCCAATGCTTCCAGCAACAGTGTTTACATTTGCAACATTTGTAGCTACAACACCAATGTTGGCTGATGCGCCTGCAACAGTATCAACAGCAGCAATGCTTGGTCCTGCAGCGGGATCGCCCGTGGTTTCGTTAAACGCCAACACCCTGCCCTTTCGCAGCGCAGAACTTGGCAACGTTGGGTTGTAGCCACTATCTGAAATTGGGAACTTGATTGACCGCCCCAATGAATTCAGAGCTTGCTGAACAATGATCGTCAAGCGATCAAATGCGTTCGTGATGACCTTTGGATAAAATCCGCCCTGATTGGTCAAGTCAATAGACTGGACGGCCAAAATGTTGCTGGTAATGGTCAGCTTTGTTCCGGCAGCCGGAGGAACCAATAGTGTCAACGTTCCGCCTGGGTTGCTGTTCTGATTGCCGTTAAGCGCAACCGTGTAGTCTGTAGTCAGCGCAAGCGTGCTTTCAATTCCGCTCGCGTCGGTGAATACAACATGCAATTCAGAAGCTGCGAATACTTTGAAATAGAACGGGAATGCTACGGTGACACCGTTTCCAAGGTATGGGCCAGCCTGGCGGACATCTGAGCTGATGGTCATGTGCGGAACTCCTGGTGAATTGCGGCAAGCCTATCCACCAGGAGACTAGACACGGGCACCTTACTTTCTAGGCGGCCCTACCACAGGCGCCAATGGATTCGTGGTTTCGCCATCAATCAGTGCCTGCGCCCCCTGCACCGTTCTGGCCACCTGTCCTGCCGGGTAATGGAACAGAATGCCAGCCACGTTATTGGCAGCTTTCAGGAAGGCTTCGTCCACTTCGCCTTGATTGATCTGCTGCCCGAGTCGCTGCATTTCACTGAACAATCTGGCACCGGCTGGCCCGCTATAGCCGATTCCTGGAATGCCCACACCCGTTGCTGCTTGCACGGCTGCCGTCAGTTCACGCACCCCGATAAATTGCCCCATCAGGAAACTGATCTGCTCCGCAATCAGCTGCTTGGCCAGTTCGTCATCATCGTCATCGCCACCCTTTAGCAGCGACTTCATCAGCGCACCCATGATGGCCGGGAACACCATCAGCAGCACATAGTCGCCAGCCAGCGCCGCCACCTGCGCAGGATTTTTGAAATCCGTAGCTTTTGTCTTATCCACAGCCAGGTTCAGCGTCACACTAAAGAACGAATAGAAATTCGTCCAGAGTTTCTGCAGCGGGCCGCCACGCTGGATGCGCGCCAGGTCTTTCGTCTGTCCGCCGCCCTGAGAGTCAATCACAGCCTGATCGGCCATGGCAATCGCCGTGGCTTCGTCATGATTTTCAGCGATGGCCTTTTCGTATTCGCCAAGCCATGTCGGGTAATCCACCCAAGCCTGCAGCTTCTGGATCATTATGAAGAAACTCGACTCCAGCGTTTGCTGAGCCTTGCTCTTGGCAGCCATGATCTGATTCTGGATTTCGTTGATCTCGCGCTGCATCGTGCGGGCGCGGTTGCGCATGAATTCAGACTTGTCCTGAATCTGTTGAGCCTTGGCCACCATTTCCACCGGATTGCCGTAGAACTGCCACATGCCCTTGGCCATCCATCCTGCGCCCACGCGCACGATTGAGTTGCTGATCCCCAGAGGCTGCAGCAATGCGGTCGTCAGATTCCATCCAAGCCCCGCCACGGTCGTACCAGTACGGACATGATTGACGATGCGCTCCCAGGTATTCTTGGCGCCCTCTTCGCCGCGCGCTGTATCCAGAATGGCAGCCTTAATTTCGTTCATATACTCGGCACCGTAATGTTCGCGGATCGCCGGATCAAGGCGCTTCAGCAGCTTGCTTGAATCGATCAGCCACTCATGGAATGCAAGGTCATGAATGACCTCATTCGCGCCCTGCCATATCCCGTCCATGGACAACAGCAGCGGACGGCCCTTGATCTCGGCAGAACGTGTTTTGACAAAGCTGCGCCGGGTCGTTGCCGCTGTATGCGCCGCCCGCATCATGGTAGCCGCTTCTTCCTGAGCAGCTTTCTCGCCCGCCTTGCCGGACTGCCGCACGTCATACTTGATCGGGTAATACCCGCCACGCAAATTCAATTCCTGCCCGTCTGTCGTGCGGATCGTAAACGGCGTCGGCTCAACCCAGTTCGGCTCCTTGCCGTATATCCGCCTTTCTTTCGCGCCAATCTCAGGACGATAGCCTTCAAAGAAGTCCCATACGTCCTGGACAAACTTCCATTCCTCTGCGGTCAGACTATCCAGTACAGGCTGAAGGTTGTAGATCGACCAGTTGCGCCCATCCATCAGACGCTGCCGGTTGCCTTCATTCCCCCAGTTCAGCGCAATCGCCAGGCGCTCTCCCCTGTTAAGGCTGCGCCCAAGGCTGGGGAAAAACTTACCCTTGCCGCCCATGCGCTCACCCTTAAGGATGGGCTTGGCCAGCTCTGTCAACTTTATCGTGGCCTCGGCACGCATCGATGCTTCGCGGTCGCCCGCCTCGTTCATGGTGCGGATCAGGTGTTCCCACAGCGGGCCATACTTGAAGCCGTCCATTTCGTAGATCATGTTGGCCATCTTGCGATGGATTGCCATGAATCCCTTGCCAAGCGCCTTGGCTTTGGATGTCAACTCGTTGCGGATTTCGTTGTCCACGATGCGGCCGCCGGAACTTTCCTCAATCTGCTGGGTAAGCTCTTCGACAATATCGTTCAGGGCTCGCTGGTCGCGCGCGTTAATCAGCCGCTCCTTGAACCGCCCAAGGTGTTCAATCTGCTTGATCGCGTCCACCAACCCCCTGAACTCTTCCATGGTCAGGTTTTTGTAATGCGTCTTGTTTGATTCCAGCTGCAGCCAATCCGGAATATCCGGCTCCGCCCCAGCCTCTTCCTGGGCGGCAATCCACTGAGCCAGCGTCGTCCGACGGTCAATCTCCTTGAGAGATTGCCCTTTGCGCAGGTCAAACCGCTCCAGCATGGCATCGATCTGGTTCAGGTAGTCCGCGCTGATTTTTTTGCGCGTACCGTCCTTGCCAAACTTGCTCAGATAGCGGACGCCCTTCTCGACCTCATCCAGCGCGTCATACGCAGCCCTGGCAGCATAGTGCTGGATCACCTGGTTGCGCTTCTCGCCCGCCTTGACGTTCATATCCGTGGCAGCTTCCGCCGCCTTTGCCGCCCGCACCTCTGCATTGACGTACTGCGCCGGCTTCACGTCGCGCACCCGCAACCGGGCAATCATGTCTGCCGCAAACTGCCGTGCCGCATCGGACAGTATCTTGCGCTGGCCAGTGGCTTTCGCCAGTATGTTGGCTTCGGTCGCCAGCATTTTGCCGCGCAGGTCGTTATGCACAGCCTGATCTGCCGCTTTCTGAATCGCCTCCGGGCTGGCCAGTTCGCCATACATCTGCAGCATGCGCTCATCGGTCAGGCGCTCGATCTCCGCCTTCGGCTCATTCGCCTCCAGCAGCATGTGCACCATCTGATCGCCGGAGCCAATCTGGATGCTTGGTAGATCGGCCACTACGTCCGGATGCAAGCCTTCATCGGCCACCATGCCGCGCGCCTGAAGTATCTTGATCTGATCATCGGTGATGCTCATTTCACGCAGCGCGTGGGCATCCAGCCGCCCGGACAGGATGGCAGCCAGGTTTGGCACCTGCTCACCAGGGCGCATCTGGTCAAAGGCATCCGGCTGGTAGGCATTGGAGTATTGGGCATCGCCAGACAACTCTGCCGCCCACTTTTCTTCCAGCTCGCGGACATCCGGCTTGCCGTTTTCATCCAGCTCCAGATAGCCATACTGGCCCAGCGCCTCGGCCATGCCATCGATGGTAAGGCCATTCTCGACACGCCAGACCGGCTTGCCGAATAGATGAGAACTGGGCTTGTCGGCGGCATCGGTGCCCCAAGTGGCTATCACCTGAGCCTTGTCTATCCCGCCCAGCTTGGCAATCGCCACAAACAGCGAATCCTGCGTTTCATCCAGAACATTGGGATCGGACTTGCGCGGAAGCATCGGATCGATCTTGTCCGACTTGCCGATCTTGTTGGTCAGGAACTGCCAGGCACGGTACACCGGCTGCGACATCACCTCGGCGCGCACGGTAGAGCGCACCTGGCGCCGCTTGTCGTCGGCCTCGCGCTGCAATACCTTCAGCTTCTTATTGCGCGCATTCTGCAGCCATTTCATGTCGCGCAACCCCTTGGCCTGTAACTCTTCAATTGCCGCCTGTGTGGCCGCAGTGCCCATAGCCTGATAGCGCGCGAACTCTTCCACCGTCATGCCGGCCTGCTCCGGCGTCCCGAACAGCGGCATCAGCGAGCGCGACTGCTCGGCCAGCTTGATCTGTTCAGTGGTAGCCAGCATCCGATCGAATACCTGGCGCACCTCATCGTTCAGCTTGCCCGCCTCCGGGTGACTGTTCAGGAACTCCTTGAGAGAACGGTACACATTAAGCAGCCATGCGCGGAAACTCTGGAATGCCGACTGCAATTCGATACTCGGCGCCTTGCCTTCCAGCAGATAGCTCTCGAACGATTCTGCCACGCGCTCATGGTAGGCCCGGCGCTCTTCAAAGCTCATACCACCCCACTGCCGCAGCTGATCCTGAATGTCGCCCTGGATACCATTCCATGCCATCAAGCGGGAAACATCATCGACGATCTGCTGCTCGCCTTCTGTCAGCGCCTGGCCGTTGTTGGCCTGGGCAGTCAGCTCCATCGCCAAGGCAATGTCATTCTCGAAAAAGTAATGCGCGCCTTCGTGCAGGAAGGTGGACAGGTCTGCGTTTTTCAGCAGGCTGATGGTATTGGTGGTCGGGCTGAAGGCGCCACGCCTAACTTCATTCTGCTGAAAAAATAAATGTTCAAACTCCCTGATTTTATTGGCGCGATCCGCTTCGTTGTTTTTGTCGTAATAGCGAATATCGGTAACCCCACGTTCATGCAGAGCGTCAATCACTTCCTGAGACGTGCCTTCAGGCACAACTGCGCCAGAGAACTCAGACAGATCAACATCGCGCAGGATCTTCGCTTCAAAGTATTCCGTCGGCAGTGTGCGCAGCTTATTCATAAAGTCTGCCATCTCTTGCATCGCTTCAGGTGTCACTCCCTCTATTCCATACTCTTTCAGCGCGCGCGGGATGCCCTGTTTCACCGCGTCATACATGATGCTTGATACGGTATCCCCAAATCCAAACTCACTACCACGGCTGCTGAACTGCCCCAGGCTTTCAACGATTTTCCAGAAGTCGTTATCGACCTCTTCCTTGACTTGCTCAAAGGATGCCTTATCCATGAGCCGGCCTTTTTCCTTGCGGATCTGAGCAATGCTCTTGAATTGCGGGGTGTACTGGGATCGGATCGAACCGACGCCATAATTATTGCCTTCGCCGCCGCGCAGCTCCTTTTTCAGTATCTTGACCACGTTTTCCAGAGTGTGATCGATATACCGACGATTCCCTGAGTTGGTAAACCCTTGGAAGATCCGCTCACTGGCGCCGACTTCGCGCATCAGCTTTTCAGCCTCCTTGCGGATCTGACGGTAATTAAGATCAAAAAAGTCTGCCTTGCCGGTTTTGTCCAGGACATACTTATTGAATTCATCGCGCTGTTGCAGGTCGTCTATCGAACCTATCTCACTACCATATATCTCGCGCTGACCTTCCTTGCGATAAGGCGCCAGGGCTTCGTTCAGATTTTTCAGGGCTGTCTTATCAAGGGAATAAGAGATCTGCGGGTAACGCGGCGAATAGATGTCGGCACCGAATACCTTGGTGCTGGCATAACCCTTGGGATCTGCCATGGCCTCCGACCCCATCAGCGTGATCTCACCAAAATTGGTAAGTGGATTTTGTTTTTTGGTGATCGCAAGGGATGGCACTGCAATTCCACCCATACGGTGCGCATGGAGTAAATTTTCTGCGGACAAATTATGTTGAGCAATTAGATCGCGATCAGCTGCTTGCCTTGAAAGCCGCGTGTCATGGATTGTTCCCATCTGCCCAGACTTGCCGGACTTCACCCATTCGCGCGCCGCAGCTACCACATCGGCTACCAACAAATCCGCCTGTTGCCGCTCGGTCATTCCGGCCTTGAGTAAGGCATCCAATCGCTTGGCGGTTGTGGTAAAGCCGTGCTTTTCAAACCAGTTGCGCACCATCTGCACCAGTTTGCGCCATCCCTTCAGCTTGACCAGATCGTCCGTTGGCATATCAGCCAACACCTCTTCGGTCGCCTCGATGTTGGATGTAATGCCGCGATCTTGCTTTACCTCTGCAGCCATGGCGCGCACCGATGGATTGTTCATCCAGATCGTCTGCAGTACGGCATCCGCCTCGGTGCCATAGACCGCACGCAGTCCGACGTGCGTAATTTCGTGCTGCGCGAGAACGAACTCAGCGCGAAACTCGTCTGGCATTCCGGATGCGAATAGGTATATCTTGCCTTCGTGCGTCGCGCCTTCCACGTCTTTCAGCGCGTCATTGCTGGCGATGTAGTCATAAAGGCGTTTCTGCTCGGCATCAGACAGATCGAGCGCCTCCGGAGACTCAAGCGTCACTACGTCCGGCATGTTCTTGTAGGACTTTTCGATCCGCGATACCAGCGCCCGCAGGTCACGGATATTCATGCCGTTGTGTGTTGCGCCGATCGAGCTGCGGCTCAGGCGAATGCCATTCTGGTAAAACCCTTCGCCGTACTTGTTGACAAGGTTGTCCATCCCGAATACAGTAGCGGCGTGCCTGGAAACGGGGTTGGGCAATTGTGGCCCTTCTGACCCCAGGACAGATCCTCCTGACAGTATCCGGAGCGAAGCCCTAGATTCTTCTAGGGCTTCTTTATTTTCGGCGTACACCTTCCCGCCCCGCTCGGTTAGCGCATCGCCAACCATTCCCAATACGCGATCATTGCCGGTGATGCCATTCTCGTCGTGAATCGGCGTGATTGTCCTGATCCGCCCATCCTCAATGCCCACCGCAATCGGCTCGCCTTTTTCTGTTGTCGCATTCAGGATCATGCGCAGTCCGCCGCTCTTGTGCTTAAACACATAGCGCGGCGCGTGGATATATTTCGGCAGATTCTGAATCACATCTTCCGGAATATCAGGATGCTTTTCGTTAATTGCCTCCAGCACTCGCGATGGCAAATCGACCATCCGTGCTTTGTAGCCGAACTCCCGCAATATGGATGGTGTATGCACGACGGGAACGTAATACTCTTTCCCCTTAGTCGCGCCCTTCAGTGATGACTGCCAGGCAGATGTCGCCTTTTCCAGCATCATCGCTTGATCAAACTGTTCCCCCTGCATACCCTCTGCCTGAACGCGCAGGAGCTGCTTTTCGAAAAACTGCTCTGGGGTCATACCCAGCTGAGCGGCCCTGACGGCTGAGCGCGCCGCAATCAACGTAGCGTCCAGCTCATTCTTTTGCTCAGTAAAGCGGTTCATATTATTCAGCTCGGCCAGGATGCGCTGCTTGACGGCTTCCTGACTGGCACGGAATTCCGCATGGCCAGTCTGTTCACCCAAGGCGCGCTCTACCTCCTGCTGCAATGCCTCAGATTGGCTCTGCATGAAATCAACCGCCTCGCGGCGCGTGAACTGCTCACCCTCGATTCGAATATCGTCGATAAGCTGAGTGCCATGGGTGGGCGCAATTCTGGTCAGATACTCTGCGATCGGGATGCGTATCTCGCCACCAATGGCTGCGGCCGTCTTGAATTGCGCCGCAATAGCCGGCGACATCTGATACAGCTCTTGCGCCAGCGCAGGGTCTGACAGGACGTTAGACTGCAGATACACATTCTCGGCGCCAGTTTCTGCGGCCAACTGCTCTACATAGCTACCCATGGATTCCGGGCTGCGCTGTAGCACCTTGCTGGCAGCCATGAGATTCTGCACTTGCTCTAAAGCGGTAATACGCTGCTCTGCCGCAGAGGCTTTGTAGCCACGGTTGACCACCATTTCCACGCCCTTCATCACGGCAACCTGCCCGCCGCCGGCGAATGCCGTTGACAGCGCGGTTTCCAAAATCGCATTCGGACGTTCGCTCAGATAATCACCTATGGATTTTTCCGGGTGGAGCATGGCCCACTCGTTCATGTCCTGAAGGTGCGTGGCGATCTGCTCGCCGCCCTGCTCTTTCACCATGTACTCGGCAGCCTTGGTAGCAAATTGACCAGGCTTCAGCATGCCAAACAGCGCCGGCATGCCGATCATTTCCGTACCGGCTTCAATCACACCCTGCGATGATCCGAACAGCAGTGACTCGTATTGATTCAGACCAGCATCGCGCGCCTGTCCATAGGATTGCCCGCCGGTTTCCGCGCCCATTGCGGTCAGGATTCGCCCCATGCCACCCGTGCCGTAGGCCAGTGGCAGGTTTAGGATGTTAAGCCCAAGAGAGTGCATACCTGAATACCAGCTGCGCTCCAGAACGCCATCGCCATTCGGCATCCAATAGTCCGCGACTTCTTTGGCATGTTTACGATGACCGGCAAAGTAATTTGCAACCGCATCGCCACCCAACTGACTTGGCAAGAAATCACCAACAGCCTGACCCAAACCATAAGATTGTTCTGCGAATCGCGGGACAACCGCAGCAAGGGCGTCACCCGTGTTTTTCAAAAACCTGAAACCCTTTTCAATGCCGGAAAGGTTTTCGTGGTCATCGAATGCCAACTTCGCGAAGTTCAGGTCTGTGAGCTGACGGCTAAGCACCGGGCTGGTAGCCATCATGTCGCGCAGGTTCATGGACTGCACGCGCGCCTGGCGTCGAACTTCATCCAGATTGCGCTCAACCATGTCCGCCGGCATGCCAGTCTGTCCTGACAGGCGCTGAGCCTCAGCCGCCTGATCCGGGTTGGCTTTTCCTGCGGCATCCAGCGTGCTGCGAAGGCGCTGCTCTTCCTCGGATTGCATCTGATCAAGCGCTACATCAAAAACATCCTTTTGCGCCGCAGCAGGCTTCTGCTCGGCATCGAGAATCTGGTCGAAAACGTCTGGCATTAGTTTGGCTTCCCGGCTTTAACCCACAATTCAGCAATGGCCTGCTCTGTCACTGGCAGTCCGCGACTCATCAGCTTGTCCACGATGGTCGCTCGCATGGACGGATTGATCCTGGCCACAGGAATGCGCTCACCCCCGACAACGACATAGGCATTGGCCAGATTGTCTGTATCCATGGTGGCAATCGGCTCGGCCACTTGCCTTCCCGTCCATGTTGTCCGAAAAACCCTATCCATCGCCACGCCGTCAATGATCAGCTGCAACTCTTCATCGGTCGCCTTGCGCTTGCCACCAAGGTTGTTGCGCTCGAAAGCCGTCACGCGCTTTTCGATGTTCTGCTGGAATGCAAAGTAGGCTGTCGCCTGATCATCGCTGGGCTTTCCGGTCGCATCCAGAATGCCAAGCTGCACAGCGGCGCCCTTCATCCGATCATTGGTGCTGATGATGTCGAGGTGTTGCGGATCTTTCGCTTCACCCCGCGCGCCGTTGACAAGGGCATAGCCTTTTTCCAGGTGGGCATCGTCCAGTTTTCCTCGATACCTGTTGAAGAACTCTGTCGGCGTCATCTTGGCCAGCTCGGACTGCGACATACTGGAAACCTCTGCCCACACCCTTGGATCAGTATCAAAGCGTCCGCTGCGGGCGAACCCTGCAATCGTGCCAATGTGCCCTGTGCTGACCAGAGAGCGGTACATCTGCGGCGGCAAATCCTGCACCGTGGCATTCGGATTTTTGATCAGGTAATCCTGCGCTTGCCCGAGCAGGGTCTTTTCCCACTCGGCCTGCTGGGCTTTCTGGATCGAATAGTTATGCTCCATGCGCGTCAGCGTGGCATCGCGCATCTCGGCATTGATCTCGCCACGGGTGAACATCTCATCCAGAGTTTTGCGCTGCTGTGACAAGCCGCCCTTGATCGTCATCGACAATTCCAGGGAGCGGTCTTTCAGATTCGATTGCTCGACCAGCTTGCGGAAGTCATCGACCTTTTCAGGGTCAATCTCTTTGATGTTCTTATCCAAATACGCCTGCGCCTGCTTGGTGGCGCCAAGGCTGATCATGTTTCCGATCACGCTGCCGTGCATGCCGGTCAGGGCTTCCTGGCGTAATTGTTGCGCCTGCTCAGGGCTGTAGCCGCGCAGCTTGGCCAGTTCATCCACTTCTGCCAGAGTCGTTGAGCGCGCAGTAGAGTACAGTCCGCCTGGCGCATCGCCGCCGGCCCAGTTGGCTACAGCGTCGTCCACCCCGGTTTTGATTCGGGCGACCGTCTGGCCTTCCCGATACGCTTTGACCTGCTGCGAGGCATGGGTATCGATCATCCCAAGACCAGACTGCACTCGACGATCTGCCACGCCTTGCCACATCGCACGCTGCTGTGGCGTCCGGATGTCCTGCTCGATGATCTGGCGCGCCTTGTTGACGGCCTCAATCGTGCCATCTCGCCCGCCAACAGCATCCTTGCCAAGCGTGTTTAGATAGCCGCCGTCAGGATCATGCAGCAGCTTGCGCAGGGTTTCTGCAAACTGGTTATCCTTTTCCTTGATAAAAGCCTCGTCAGTTTCAAGCTGAAGCTGATCGGCAATCTTGCCGACTTCGCCAGCGGCTTTCTGCATTGCACCCCCCAGCTCCTGCATCTGGCGCGGCGCATAGTTGGTAAATTCAGATGTGCCAAAGCGCCCAACTGAAGGTGATCCTGGGCTTACTTGGCTGTCATAGGTCGGCACTGTTGGCATGGCTTACACCTGTGTCTTTTTTGCTGTACTTGTACCAGCTGTCGGCAACAGTCCCGGCGCTTCCTAGCAGGGATGTGGACATTGAGCTGAACGGTGAAATGGTGTCCGCTGAGGCGCGCTTGATCAGCGCGTCGTTGGCGTAGTTTGTGCCCTGAATTCTTGAATTCCAGGCCTCGCGGGTGGCATCGGCGCTGATCGTCAGCGCATCGGACTCTTTCATGATGTCGGTGGACGCCAGAATCTCTGCCGCATTCCCCTCGCCAAGATCAATGCCGTTCGCCGCCATTCTTGCGCGCTGCGAACTTTTAAGCTGGCCCGCCTTCAGGGTAAGTTGCCCGATCTGTTTCTGGCCGCGGTCCAAGGTGTACTGCGCTTCTTTTTCAGCCTGACGCGCATTCAGGTCGGACATAAACGCCTGTTGCTGCAGATTGAGCTGATTCGACTTTGCGCCGTAATAGGCGCCAATACCGGAAGTGGCCGCACCGGCGACCGAGCCAATCATGGACATCTGCGCCAGCTGTTCTGTTGGGATTCCCATTTTGACTCCTGAAAGAATGGAGCGACCTTACCCCCGGAGACAGCTATGCACGGGCACCTCAGCTGCCCAGCGCCACCTCGGCAGTCATGGAAACAACCGTCAACGGCAATGGGTCTGCCTGACGCACAAAGACCTGCCCGCTATCTGCCCATGACGGTGTAAGCACCATAGGGATTTCCTCGCTTTTCAGTGCTGGCGGCGCGCCATAGGGCTCTGTCGTGCGCTGTTTGGCCTCGGTCAAATAGTCGGCATTCGGGCCAACAAAAATCCCGGATGACCGATAGACGCGCAACCACATCTTATTGACGTTTTTGAATCGCCCCTGTCCGAAGCTGCCATCAATTTGCGCGGCGACCGGAAGTGTTTGGAGATCAGCCGTAATCGGCAGCCCGATCTGAACTTTTACCGCCTCCTGATCCAGCGTAATACTCCCGGCGGTGACGATGCGCTGCGGATGAACGGCGCCATCCGCCAGAATACTGACTGTCTTACCCTCCAGGTGCCCCAGCCCGCTAATCACGTTTCTGGCAAAAGACCACGCTACAGTGGCAACACCTTGCAAGGCTGCAGGAATATCCTTGTCGCACTCGACCGTCACGCCGGTCGTAGAAGCGCATGCAGTGATCGTGCAGGTGTAAATTACACTATTGACATCAGTGATGCGGATAGCGTCGCCAATATCCGTTGTTGCCGGGAAAGCAAACAAGACAGCAGATGCCGTCAATGTCAGCGGCTCTCCGGCTGCCCAAGTCACACCACCAGAAAGGGTTACAGTAGTTGCTGCTGTGTTTGTGCCGTCATAGGTCAGTCCGCTATCGACAAAGAAGGCATCCTCTGCAGCTGCAAAGCGCCTTGAAGCGATGCGCTCGATGTACCGCGTCACCACGCCATTGATGGTGCGCTGCACGGCCACATACAGAACATCCTCATTGCCTTCAGCCACAACACAGCAGCTCTCAAACAATCCGTCCGTGTCATGCCAGTGCCAGGCACCAATCTGTTGTTCTGGCACGTAGGTCAATCCAAGCAGCTTGCCGTCGTTGCGAACTGCCCACACCACGGGCATGGGAGCCTTTGCGTAGGCCATGTCAACAATGTCCATGCCATCGAACAAGTGAGGTGCGCGCAAACTGATGTCGCCAGTAATAAAACCGTTTGCCTGCCATGAGTAGGCGAGCTCGCGCATGTGACCACCACGGGCCGCGACATAAATCACATTGTTGTTGATGATGACCGGCTGAACATTACTGGCGCCGACATAGGACTGAGGGCGCACCGAAATCGTGGTCGGCGTGATTGCATCGCTATTGATCGGGCTTACCCGCCATTCAGCGGAAGAAGTCAGCAGCAGCAGCTGGGTCAACGGCACCACATGACGGATCGTATTGGCCTCGCGCGCCGCCACCCGGAAGGCAATACGGTCGTCATCGCGGATCGGCAGCGAATAACTCATGGCCGATTCCGTCCCGGATCGGGTCATCCAGATATTCTGCGGCTGATTTATCGTCCCGGCGAACACCCTGCGCTGCTCAAAATAGCTTACTGCAGACGGATAGTTGCCGGCGCTGGCAAACACTGTTTCATAGGTCGGCGGGGTCTTGCCCAGGTCGGGTGCAATGTTTTCGTCTTTGATCGACAGCGCCGTTGTTTGTCCGATGTACCCATACAAACCGCCCTGCTGTTTGTAAATGTTGTACCTGATCGCGCCTGCAACGGCACCCCAGGCAATCGTATTCCAGCGCCCGGTCGTGAACAGATTATTGGTGCAAGTTGCTACGGCAGATGGTGCTGATTCAGTAAATCCGTCCGCAGCAACAGCTGTCACCACATAACTATAGGTGTACGTTGCATCTGCGGCATTTGCTGTGGCCGTCTGACCGGTTGGCGCCGTGATCGACGGCGTGAAAGCAACCGTCGTCAGTGTCCAGTTGGTCGCGCCCAAACGGCGCAACTCCTTCGGCGGATAGTTCGGGTGCGTCAGCGTCAGCACATCAGCCGACTGCACATAATGGATGTCGAACAAATCCGCCTGCGCATAGGTATTCGCCAACTCATACGGCAACCCGGTTCCCGGATTAAGCAACGTCCCGCCCTGGGTATGGAACCGGAAGTATCCCGCACCCATCTCCAGCACCATGGTTTGCGTAGTGCTGAAGGTAAACGGGATCAGCCTAACCTTATTGGCAGGTGTCTTGACGGCATTGACATATTTGAAGCCAGCGCGGTTTTCCGCCGGGCCTTGCGGCTTTGTGACAAAGTTGCGGCATAGCGCCAAGCCAGACTGATACTTGGCGTCATCGATGCGCCCGAGCATTTCAGGGCTAACTTCGCCGCCGGTGAATGACCTTTGCAGGTTGCGGATATTCATGCCTTACCTGCCATTGATCCAAGGGACATTCTGCTGCGGCAGGATTCTGCGCTGCGAAGCATCCGAGGCAACAGCCCGGCCGAATACACCGGATTTTCCATCATTACCAAAGGCAATCAGCGTGCATCGCTTGGACTCTGCTGCACCCGCCTCGCCCTTCATCAGGGGGCCGGCAAGCATTGAGGCTAGATGCCATGACAGGGTTAATGCAAACAGCGGAGAAAACTTTGCCGGGTTGTCGATCAGCGCGGTATACCGCAGCACGGCATTGATCTGGTCGGTGTAAATAACATCCGCGCCGTTCTCGTCAACCTCGCATGAAAAAGGCTTGGGCACATACGATCCGCCGATAGCCGCCTCCATAGCAGACGCGCTAAGTCCAGGATCGTTGGATGCTGTTGTGCTTTGGCTGTAGTCGTCAGTCGCGTCCGGCGGCAGCACAGCCAGGATATTCACAGTATCGTTCGGCTTGGCGTAGGCGTAAGTCCATTCCGGCCACCCGGATCCAAGCTGCGCGAGCTGAATACGCTTTGTGGCAAATCCCCACGCATGCATTTCCAGCAGGGAATCTCGGGCAATTGGGTAAAACTGAGCGCAGTGCGATGCCTGCGGCGACCCTTCAGGCGGATCAAGGCTTGCCACCGTTGCGGTATCGCCCAAGTGTGACAGCGCAAGATTACATATTTCGATGTCAGAGGCCATCGCGCCACTCCTAGAAAAATGGGGCCAAAGCTCTCACCTTGGCCCCGTTCGCTTTACTTCATGCGAGGGTGTTACTCGTCGTCACCTGCGCCAGCATCACCCTGGCCTTGATCGCCAGACTTGCCAGCAGGTTTGATGGCACCTTTTTCACCCTTTTTGCCAGCAGGTTTGATGGCGGCACCACTCTGCTTTTTGTCATCCTCGACCGGCACGAACCACGAGCCTTCAGTCCCGTCAGGAACCTCAAACTCGGCCGTGTCTGTCTCGGGGATGCGCAAGCCGCCGTAAAAGCCGATTTGGATTGCACGAACTTTCATGACTCACCCCTTATTAAGCGACCGCAAATCCAGACGGACGCGCAACATTACGCTGGATGGAGTTGCTGACGTATGCGCTGAAGTTGCCAGCGGTCAGTGCAGCAGTGCCCACGCGCCATGCAATGCGGAAATAGCGGCGCATGCCAGCCGGCGGCTGAATCCGCAGCAGCGAAGCACCAGCGACCAACCCGGCCAATGCGACCACCTGGCCCGCCGCCACATCAGCGAAGGTCACGCCATCGGCAGAATCCTGCAACACCGCCTGAAGGGTTGCGGCACCGGCAGAGGTTGCAGCAGTAGTCACCTCGGCATTGATCCACAGGTTTTCGCCGGTCATCGAAATGTCGGAAACATTCGCAGAGCCGTTGTCGTAATAGTTGGTGCTAGCCGTGTCGCCGACGTTGACAACCGCCTGCGCAATAGCCAGCTTGGTAGAGTTATCAAGCATTCCCATTTTTGTTCTCCTTCGGTTAGACCACGCGGGCCTCAGTGGAAAGAATCTGATCCACTGTAAGCACGGGCACGCCCATGAACTTCAGTTGACCACCCTGGATGCCGGTGCCTTGGCCGGCCACAGAACCTGCGCCCACGGTGCCGTACTGGTTGACGCCTTCGGTGAAGGACAGCGCGTTTTGCGATTTGTCCAGTGCGCCGATAGACAGCATTTCCTTGACGGTGCGGGATGCCAGGAACATCGGTGTACCCATACCCATCGAAGGGATGCGAGCCAGCGCCTTGATCATCAGCTTGTTCAGCCATGTCGCAGCGGTGATCGCCTGGGTATTTACCTGTCCGGTCAGATCAGACACATCGATGTTGGCAATGCGCACGGCATAGCGCCAATCCTTGACGTGCAGACCGAACTTCCACTTCCACAATTCAGCGTAAGCACGGAAGCGGTCGCCGTTCTCGTCGAAGGCGTCGATTTCGCCCAAGTCCTGCTGATGCAGCCCAGCCTGCGATGCCTTCGGATAGACGCCTGCCACGGTATTTTCCGAGGCGACGATCAGCCAGACAGAGGTGTTGTCCACGCCAACACCACCGGCATCAATGATGTTTGCGCCGGATTGCGCGGCCAGCGAGTTGTAGCGCGGGGTCAGGCCAAGCACGCCGTCAGGGTTTTGCGAGGTGTCGCCGTAGATGAGCTGCTGCGCAAAGGTCTGGTTCATCGCCTCAACGAAGGCCAGTCCCTCGGACAGACGGAACGCCTGCGTGTTGCCGTTCAGGTCGGCCAGATCCTTGTCGATCTCGTTGCGACCCTCGGCCATTGCGCACACATCTTCGATGGTCGCGCGGCCGGACTTGCTGGCCTTGACGCCCTTGTAGAAGCTGCGCAGGGCAACGGTCGGCAGACCGGCGCGTACAACGCCCTTGTGGCCAGTGGCCAGATTGCCCTCGAAGAAAGGCAGGTAGCTGATGATTTCGTTGGACTGGTTGAGCAGTTCAGCGACGATGGCGACCTTGCCATCAGGCCCGAAGGACTTGGCAACGTCGATGAGCGTATTACGCCCGGATACGATAGGGATAGCTGGCATTTTCTGTTTACCTCACTTTAAGATTTGTCATAAAGAACATCACCGGCGTTTTTCGTGGCGTTCGGTGTTTTGCCCATCACGATCCCGTCAGGGGATGTTGCCTTCCCGACCCGGTAAAATGCCCGAATAACCTCGGGATGATTACCAAAACCGGATTCCTTCAGCAGCGTCTTGAATTCCTCGGATCCGAATTGATCAAGCGCCTTTTGTGCAATGGCCACGTTTTCGCCGAGCTTTTCGCCGCCATATTCCGTGTCTTTCATTGCCGCTTCGCGCCAGCCTGACTGAACAGCTTGAATTTGCTCTGCTTGACGGCTGGCAATCACCGGGGCCATCTTGTCGAGCACCTTCTGTGCCGCGTCTTGCGTCAGGTTCAAATCCTTGGCGACTTCTGAGAATGCGCCGATGACTGTCTCATCAAGAGAAAGACCCTCACCTGCCGTAAACTCGTACTTTTCTGGCGCACCTTCCGGCGCGTCATCGTCACCATTTGTGCCACCTCCCGGTTCCCCGTTAGGTGCTGCGCCTGCTGCTGGTTGTTCGCCACCTTCTCCTTCGCCGCTGGCTGGTTGGCCATTGGCAGCCGGATCTCCGGCGGCTTGCTGTGAGGCTACTTGGGAACCTTCGCCAATCAGCGGTTCGTCTGCCATTATTTACTCTCCTTGAGCATGTCGAGATAACGATCAAAGCAGTGCCGTTCCAGCTTCTCCATGATCAGGGTTCCGAACCACCGTTTGCCCTCCTTGAAGGCCATTGCGGCAGTGTTCTGATCGATAGATGGGCGGTGTACACCTGCCATATCGATAAGCCTGAAAGCTATTCGCCTCCCCCGCTTGTCGCTCATGAGCCACTTCCAGTCGTCCATCTCCTGCTTCTCGGACAGTTTTGCGCGGCGTTCGGATTCCTCCAGCTGCTGCTCCTGTCCCTGAATATCTAAGATGTCAGCTTTGCGACTCATGGCAGAACGATATGACGCATCAATCGAGACACGGGCACCCCTGTCTTAATCCTCATCATCTCCGTACAGAACAGCTGCCGCGCGGGCTGCATTCGCCGTGCCGGTTGGGCTGACATCAATTGCCGTCAGCTGGATGGCCAGGGAAATATCTTTGCCCCCGCTATCCTTGTCGGCCTCAATCTGCTCAGTGGATCGCGTCACAATGCCCGTCGCTTTGATCGTTACTGATTGGCCGGCAGCCAGGCGCTTCAGCCCCATCTTTTCGGTCTGTTCGCCGTCCAAGAAAATCTCGGTGCCATACCCGAAAACATTTTCGTGAAACTCATAAGCGCCATCATCGTCATCACGCTTCAAGCTGGTCAGTGCCATGGTCATGCTCCTTTATGTTGTGTACCCGCTGAATGCGCGGGTGACATCTGTTAGAACGCTTTGATCGCCGGTCTTGGCGGATGCAAGTTTTTGTGCGGTATCTGCGCCTTGATTCACCAATGCAGCCTGTTGTGCGGCTTTCTGCGCCTCTGCGCGCTGACTGCGAATAGCTTGCACCTCTTCATCCGGCACGATGATCTGCGGATCCAAGCCAAGAGATTCGGAATAGATGTTCACCCATTGGTCTGAATCAAACTTGTCCAAGACTTCCGGCTTGAACTGCGCCACCGCACCAAGGTTGCCGACGAAGCGATCGATGCTGTTGGTGCCAACGGCGCGTTGCGCCTGCGCCAGCATGCTGACCAGCTCTACATTGAGGTCATGACCTTGCAGCTCTTTTGGTGGTGGCGGCACGATGCCGGCCTCCATGATCTGATCGAATGTCATTTCAACCAGCGGATCCAATAGTTCGTTCTGTAGGCGCTCCAAGACCGGCCCAAGCATGAGCAGCTTTTCCTCATGGCGCTCAGCCACCTCGGTTGCGGTCATGCGGCTGTCGGTGTTGTTGGCCAGCATCAAGAACAGATCGGCGTAGAACGAGCCGTTTACCCGTCCGCGCACGTCCTGAATATCCTGAAGCAGATGCGACAAATCCAGGTATCGCCCATCGAACATCGGCTGAATAGTATTGCTATTGCCGGTTACGTCCACATAGGTAATCCCGCCCGGCAGACGATCCACATCCTTGCCTTTGAGAATTCCGGGAACTTGCAGTGGTGGATTGCTTTTGGCGTCGATACCCTGGGCTTTGCGCAGCTGCTCATGCTGTAGCTGCTTGATGTCGCCAAGCGCTTCCTGCCCCGGGCAGTTGCCATAGATGTCGCCGCCAGCCACCGCCCAGCGCGGGCAAACCGCCGGAAAGCGTCGGAATCCAGATTCGCGCAAAAATGTCTGCTGCCCGCCCTGAAGCTCAAAATACACCGAGCGCCACGGCATATTCTTGGAGTCACGCTTGCTGGGGTCGCGATCCTCGCGCGGCTCAATGGCGTGAACCACCGTCACCCAAGCGTCCAGATTCCCGTTTTTGTACATCGACTGCACCATAGAACTGCATTTGTCGAAGCCAAATTCCTTGACCAGCTCATGTACCGACTTCTGGAATTCGCGGTATAGCGTCGTCACCTCACCCTTCCAGTTGGTGGCAATGGCGTATTCGCCTATCGTCAGAGGAAAGTGGTGAATGACGTTTTGATAGTCCGGCATGATGATGCTTGCCGACGTTCCAAAAGCGCCAAGCTCCTCATACATCGAATGCAGCGCACGATAGGTATTGGAGCGCTGAAATATCGTGTGCATGAGCATCGTCACATCGTTCAGCCATACCTTGACCGGCGCATACTTCATCAGGTCTGGATCGGAGGTTGCCAGCCTGAACCATGGCCGCGCCGGGCTGGTCATGCCTGACATCATGCCTGCAGCCAATACGCGCAGCGCCCGCCCTCCCGTGTTGTCATAGATGCTGTTGTACTTGCGCTGGCCCTTGTTTCTATCCTGAATAAAGAACCGGCCCGACCTCGGCAACAGGTAGGTGCTGATGTCGCGCCAATGCTCGATCCATGACGAGCGCTCTGATTTGAGCGCCTGCCAGCGGCGCAGGAGCAATGTGCGATCGATCTCCATTTACATGCCCAACAAAGTGTTTTTGCCCAGCACCAGCGAATTCGGGTCAACCCCTGCCGGCCCTGTGAGCAGCGTTCCGGACTGACCTGCGCCGCCCGCCTGCTGCGCGGAAGATAAGGCAGCAGCCGTGTCAGGCTTCTTCTGGTTGGCGCGATTCATGGCCTGATCGGCTTGCGCGGCAGTCTTTGTTGCGGCCGCCTCTGCTTTTGCGGTAGCCATCTGCTGCATGTTTGTTTGTTTCTTTCCAGTTTGGTACTGGTTAACCATTGATCCAGCGGCTAAGCCCAATCCGATTGCCGACGCTGTTCCAACGCCAGCGGCCATCGAGCCGACGGCCACCATTGCTGCACTCGCTGCACCTGACATAGTTATTCTCCTGTGATGGTGACGTGATTGACGGCATCCGGCTGTCTTGACATCAGCAGATGCGCCTCGTTGGTGAATTCATCCTCGGCCTCGCTGACGGTTTTTGCCTGCGTGGCAAACAGCATGGTCAGAATAGAATCGGCATGCGCGAAAAACACTTGCCTGCGGTTTGCGCTGGCGGCCAGTATCCGGCGCCCAGTCAGACGGACAGGTTGATCGCCGGCATTGACGGTGACATCGCCATCCAGCACCAGAATGGTTGGCACCTGAATGAATACCCCGGTCAACACCACCCCGGCAGGAATGGGGATAGTCCGCGCATACATGCCGCCATGGATAACGTGATCCGTGGGAATATCGACCTGCTGCAGCTTTCTGGCCTTCGCTTCGAACTCGCGCACCATATTGACGGCCTCTTCAGTCATGGCCGGAATTCGCCCCTCAGTGGGAATCAGGTTGCTCATTGCATTCCCCGGTAATAAAGGCGGTTGGTTTCGCGGTAGCCGACACCCGGCAATACCTGCGCCAGACGGCTGCCCGTCGGCGCACTGACAAACAAACCCACGGCGCCAGATTCCCTGGCAATCTTCTCGGCCTCGTGCAGCAGTTTCAGTCCGGCGCCAGACTTGCGCACCACCTGAGCCACAAAATAGGATTCGGTCGAGGCTATCGGCCTGCCAAAGTGCGGCACGACGGACACCAGCAGCACCAGAAAGCCGATAAGCGTTTCGCCCTGGAATGCGCCAAGCACATGGGCAACGCCTACTTCTTGCATCATCCGGTAGGTTTCGAACTGCGGATTGGCCGAGCCAAGATCGTCGAGCGCTGATTCAGCGGCATACTCCGCCAGCAGATCGGGCAGATTAGGGGCGCACGCTATCTCATCGACGGTGCAGCGCTTGATGGTGATTGGATCCATGGCGCAAGCCTATGCGCGTGACACAGCAACACGGGCACCCTAGCCATAAGGGTCGTAATCCCTCTTCGCATACGGGTCGTAGTCCCCGCGCCTGTTTCCGCCCAGGGCGCTGAGGGCCGCGCGCTTCGGTGTATCCATGAGGGCCAGCACATAGGCGCTGCCGAAGTCTGGCGAGCGCCCTATCTTGTCGATAATCTCATCCCGGCTGGCCACGTAGATGGTCGCACCAGACAGCTTCCATGTCGGCGCGCATAAATCAGCCAATAGCCTAGGATCGGGCGGCAACGCAATTCCATTGTTGCTCTCCGGATCAAGCGCCTCGCGCATGCGCCACCACAATTCGCTGCGCTGATTCTTGAAGCACAAGCGTCCAGACCGATCAGTACCAATCGCCGACTCTGCCACATTGACGCCCACCACCTGCTGCCTGGCCTCGCGCAGAAAATCATAAGGGGACGATCCCACGCCAATGACATCGAGGTGAATCACCGCGCTGTTGCGCATCGCTGCCATCGTCAACCCGGCCACCTTCGGGCCATCGGGGGTGGCGCTGCCCGGATACACCAGCGGCTCGTCAAACCAGAACCCATGGCGCCGGGCAAGAATCGTGTTGTCCTTCCCGCCTCTGGCCACGTCTACGCCAAGAGAATCCATTGGTGCCAGCTTGTCCGGCCGCTTCCACCTCGCCTGTGCCGCCTCCACCCATGCCGTTGGAATCACCTGCCATGGATCATCCTCAATCCCTGCGGAAAAGTCGCCCTTCAGCATCTGGCTGCGCAGCGGCTCAGGAAGTGCCTGTAGTTGTGCCATATAGCCCGTCCCCAATAGATAAGGATTGTCAGTAATGCGCGATGGAATGAACGTGCGAGAGAGCGGCGTAATGATGTCGTCCTTCGAATACTTCTTCGGATCGTAGTCATAGCAGGGCTCACCATCTTCCAGCACAAACGGCCGCCCATCGTCCACCCACAAATCGCGCCCGTTCGGGTATTTCGCATCGGCAGGGATAGAGGCCGCCCAGCGCAACTCGCCTGGCTTGGCCGGGCTTGGAAACTTCCGATCCAGCCACGGCGCGAAGAACTCGATCACCCAGCGCCCTTCGGCGCTTGTCGGCGGGTTGAATGTCAGCAGCGCCTGACAAATCTGACCCGGGACAGTGGTGCGCAGCCATCCCAGTAAAAACCGCACCTGCTGCGCCAGAAAGTTTGTCGCCTCATCGAACACCAGCAAATCGTGCGGACGCCCCTGGAACTTGCGCTCATCCCCTGAATTCGGCACAGCGCCCAGCTCGATCTGCAACTTCGGCAACCGCCAGATATTGTCCTTCCCGTTGTATCCGTCCCGGCTGCCAAGTAACTCTTCCAGCCGATCGACGATGCTGGTCAGCTCAGTGCCCACCCGGCGCAGCATCATCACCTTGCGATGCCGGGTCAGTGCCTTGCCACATGCCAGATCGGTTTTACCGCCACCTGCGGCGCCGCCATACCCGATGATGTCAGCCCTTGACTCGTAAGCCACCGACTGCGGGCCCGGCAGCGGCCGCCAAAGTGTCGGGTCGCTGGCAAGCAGGGAGTCCAGTTCGGCAAGCTCTTCCTTGGTGAGATAAGGCAGCAGCTCTGGATCAAACGTCGCCTGAGCCATTGCCACCCTTGCGAGACTTCGCAGCCTTCGCGCGCTTCTTTGCACCTGCCAGTATCGCGGCTATTCTGGCTGCGCGTTCCGTATCGCTGAACTGGACCGGCCCCCCACCAGCGCCTGTTAGCTCCAAGCTGGAATGATCGCCATACTTTTGCGGGAACCACTTTGCCAGCAGCTTGAGCCGGGTTTCTACCTGCAGCTTTCGGTGTCCCAGCATGTCGCCGCGCTTGACCTTCAGCTTATCTCCGTCATCCTCGGTTTCCTCGCCGATTATTGGCGTGTCAGCAATCTCAAGGGCTTCTGCTGCAATAGCATCTGCACCTATCTCACGTGCGCGCGCGAAGCGTCCAGCAAAGTCAGGGTCTTTATCCAGCCACAAATAAACCAACTGGAATGACGGGGAATTTTCCTGCCTGCAATAATCGCGCAGCGTTTTGCCTTCACTAATCCACAGCAGGATTTTCTCAATGTGATCCGCTGGCTTGTGGATAACTTTTCGAACCGCTCTTGTCATACTGCTCCCCGCACAATTTTGTAATCAGCCACATATTGCGCCCGGCGCTCATACCTGCAAATCTTGGCAACCGCGCTCTTGTTGATGTCGAACTTGTCGGCTATCGCCTGATAACCCATGCCGCTCTCGTGCAGCGATCTGATTAGCTCAACTTCATGGTCGGTCAACTTGGCGTTCGGATGATCCTCACCAATCCGCAACCCCGCTTCATTGACCGCCACCCTCATGTTTCATCCCACTTGAACAGACGTGGGAACATCGTCCTGATCTTCGAATTCGCCCGATCGATCGCTTTTATCTTTGCCATCGGATCGTCTGGCGTGTTCTGCACCTGACAGGCCCGACGCAACATCTGCTGCGCCTCAATAGGAAGCGCGGCATGAAAAGGTTTTTGGGGTTTAAGCACTAGACACCTCCACAGACAAACCACCATCAATGACCGGCTCACCAATTCGTGCGGACAGCTCAACGATCTGCTTATCGTCCTGCCAGGCGATTCCGTTCAGCGCATCCAGCGCCAGCTTGAAGATTGCGTCCAAGTCCATCCGTGTTTTGCTGGCCTCGCCGGATTTCGTCAGTTTGGGGTGCAGCGTCATCCGGCAGCACACCGGGCCATTCAGCGGCTTCACCCCGGCCGCTTTTGCATCCCATGCCGAGAGCGCCTTCCATACCTTTCCCTCCGGGGACAACACCGTCACCCCGCGATAATTGCGGTAAGCGCGGTTCAAGGGTACGGGGTACATGAGACGCAAGACGTAGGCCGCTCGACCTGCTTCGCCTCCTTGTTCTCCCCGAATCTGATCCGCTTCTCCGTGCAGCCCCAGCTCGTGAAATGCACGTTCCCCGGAGTTATCCGCCTCAATACGTGGTGTTTGCATCCCCAGCACGCCCCTCTTCGATCCAGCGGTTGACCCTTTCCAGCCACATTGACTGCGGCCCGTATAGTTTTTCCCATGCTTTCTTGCCCAAATGATGAATCCCGTGCGCGCCATCGTGGTGATTCGGGCAGAGCGGAATCGTGTCCATGTCGTCCGCCTTCTTCCCGGTCGCCCGGTACTCCAGCCCGACCAGGTGATGAATCACCGCAGGCGAATGCACCCCAAGCAGATACCGGCACGGCGCGCACCCATGGCGGGAAAGCAGATTGAAGCGGCGCCGGATGCGGGTATTCATGCCGCCAGCCTTTCCGGGTTATGCTCAGACCAGATAACCCCATGCTCCGCGCCAAAGGCGTAGATCAACTCCACCAGATCACTGAATTCCTTTTTGCCCATCTGGCTGGTGCGCTGTCCGCACACCACAAAACCACCATCCAGACCTGGCACCACCTTCTGCTTGCGCAGCGATGCGCTGAAAACATCCTTCCACTCTTCCGGCTGCAGGTAATGCCCGTACCAATTAACCTGACGGCTGACATCACCCAGCATTGGCCACAGTTTTGCGTTCTGATCCAGCGACCGGGTTGGCTCGCTGATCGTCACCACATACCCTTCCGGGGCGCTCATGCACAGCCCAGCGGCCAGCTTGCGGGCAGTGTCGTGGACGAGGCGGAAGATGCGTTTGCTCATGCTGTCAGCATCCTGAATGCTGTTGCTGCCACTCTTGGAACTTGTCCATTCCCAATGGCTTTAAGTCTGTCCACCCGAGCGGCCACCCCATTAGCCACTCGACCCACGTCGGGTTCAGTTGGCCACCCGGCGCTTCCCCGTCCCGCAGCAGCGCACCGGGAATGTTGTCGTGCTTGATCTGCGACGGTGGCAGCGTGCAGTTCTTGCTGTCGTTCACTGTAGGGGGCGGATAGACCTTCGCCTTCGCAGTTTGGACAGCCATGAATCCCAAGCAGATCGATGTCGAATTCGTAGCCGCAGAAATTGCATTCGTTGATAGCTTCGCAATCTGATCGTTGAGGTTGCGCGTCCGGTTCGGATCGTCCCATCGGCTCGATTGTCCGCTGCGCGTTCCGTCCGTGGCGGATGGGGCTGCCCGCATCTTCACTGCCGTCGAAAGTCCGTCCCCGCTGGTTCTGCTCAAGCCCTTGCGGTTGTGATTCCCGCAAACTGTTGGTGTCGGCCACAAGCCAGAACCTGTCGCGCTGATGGGGCGCTCCAAGGTCGGATGCTGCAATACAAGCCCAGTGCGCGTCATACCCCAGCGCGGCAAGGTCACCGATGACCACGGCAGCACCTCTTCCCACAAGGAGCGGTGAGTTTTCCACGAAGACGAAGCGGGGTCGTACTTCACCGATGATTCGTGCCATTTCGCGCCATAGTCCGCTGCGCTCTCCGTCGATTCCTTTGCCCCCCCCCTGCGGCGCTGATGTCTTGGCAAGGAAATCCGCCAGATACGACGTCAACAATGCCTCGCCACGGCCTTCCGTCAAAGGTGCGAACGTCATCCCAAACCGGGAAAGGCGGGAGAAGGCCGTCATTTTGTCGGGCACACAGTACGCTTGCGGGATATGGTTCCCATTCGACTGCGCAGACGGTTCTCCATCCGAGCAGGTGCCCTCCGAGTATTCCGCCACCAGCGCCTGCGAAAAGAGCCAGCTCATTCATGCCGCCAACAAATCCATTTGCCCAACTGGAAGCCGGATCGTCTGGCACGTCTTTCCAGACCGGCTGCATTTGCGCTCGTGGCCCAGTTCGACTGCGCCGATGGCCAACAGACTATTGCGCCGACCCGATACGGCCGACTTGTCCAGCCCGGTACTCGCGGCAATCTCGCCGATTGTCCAATCTCCCCCGAGGCGGTTAATCAAATCCAGAATGCGCTGCTGCTGCGGCTGGAAATCGGTTGTGTGGAATACCTCTCGCGCGGTATCTGCCTGGTTGATTCTCATGCCGCCTCCCTTTGTTTAAGCGCATCTTTCATCGACTGGATGCGTGCCATTGACTCTTCCGCACTCGGCAACTTGTAATCCAGCGCCAGCCTCTCTTTTCCGGCTGATTGCAGCATTGGCGCGATCTTCTCTGGCGGAAGTAGTCCTATGGCATGGTCTGCGCTCAGCCGTCCGAGCCGAACAGCGTCAGACAAAGCGGCATCGCGGCCCTCCTTGTCCTGCCCAAGCGACGGGAACCATGACGGTCTAATTCCGTTGCGCTTGTTCGCGTCTACGATGCGGCTGTAGGCTTCTTTGAACGCCATACGTGCGGCGATCTTGTCGCCGGACTCCAGAAGCGGCCTGGCTATACTCAGTGCTTCGGCCATTTCCTGGGTCATCACGGCGCTGGCATATTCGTCCATCGGGATCATTGCCCACGCCTCATCTGCACCTGGTCGCCCATCAGGGTGCATCGAATCAATAATCGCAATGATGCTGGCCGGTTTTGGAGCAAAACGGCCCTCTGCACATTTCAGGTACTGGGCGAATGCGCGCTCGACATCGGCAAACTCGTACCCAGCAAGCAGGTTCCACCACAGCCCGACCGTTTCCGTTGTCGCGGTCTTGTCGTAAATGGCAAGCGTTGCCTGCATCATCTTCAAAAACTTCGCTTTTTCGGAATCACGCATTGACTACCTCCGCCTCGATTACTGTTCTGCCGCCTAGAAACTCGGCGGCTACCTGTTCGTTATGCCGAGCGATCTGCTCTGCGCGCGTTCCAGACCGAGCCTGTTCTGGCTTCGGCGGATACGGCATCTGCCAACCCTTGAGAATCGCGGTATTCAGGCAAGCAACAGGGTCATGTCCTTCCGCATACATTTTTTCAAGCTCAATAATCAGCAGCGCCTCTGCACGCTCGGTCATCGGCTTCTTCATCGCCTTGCGGTGAGCCTTGAAATCAGCAATGGATTTTTCTGGTAGCCAGTCAGGCAGCACGCGCGCTGTTTTATTGGCAGTAGCTTTATTGGTGGTTAATGGTGGTTCGGGTGTCATGGGTGCTAGGGGTTGCGCGCATCCATGCAAGGGGTCGTGCGCATCCATGCTAGGGGTCGCATCCATGCTAGGGGTCGCATCCATGCTAGTGGTCTCTACAAATCTTGTGGCAACCATCCTGTACCGGCGAGTTGCTGATGGAGCGCCGCCGTCATGGTTTCCGATGACTTGTAAATATCCCTCTTCGATGAACTTGTGAACGATCCTGCGCGCCTGGCTCTCACTGACGTTTATCTTCTTTGCGATACCCGATATGGACGGGTACAAATTCAACCCTTTGTCATCGCACCAGTCTGCTAGAGCAAGCATTGCCAGCTTCTCGCTTCCGCCACGGTCGAAGAAATCCCATACAAGCGTCATCATTTTGATGCTCATGAAAGCTCCCCATTGGTGCGGCCCTGTACCAATTCCAGCCCAATTCCAGCCACCAAAGCGACACGCTCGTCGTATAACCTGCGAACTGCATCGACACCCAAGACACGAACCATGATTATTTCGCGCAACATTTCTGATTCTGTAAGGCCAAGTTCGTTGGCCATTCGAGCAAATTTCTCTTTGATCTCGAAAGGGACGCTGGCCTTGATGACCTCAGTGCATTTACCAAACGGATCATTCCGCGATGGCCGACTAAGCGATGTCATGCGTCCCCCGGTAAAAATGATTCCAGCCATCCGACTACGCTTGCGCGCTGGCTGGTGCGGTAGCATCCACTCAGGAAGAGACGCGATGGATTCATTAGGCGGCCCTCTTCTCGGTGCCGCGCAGATACGCCCAGTCAATGTCCGGGCGCAGCTCTTCGCAGGTCACTTGGCCGTCGGTGGCTTTCTCGATGTCCGGGCAGCGCTCTATCGGTACGCGGCGCAATCCGGTGCGCCATTGGCTAATCAGAACCGGAGTAATGCCGAGCTTCCGCGCCAAGCTGGCTGCGGTTTCAGATTCAGAAAGGTATTGTGCAATTTTCATGCGTAAACGATAGCAAACGCTATCTTCCCCGTCAATAGCGTTCATCAATTTACTTTTTGCTATTCTTGATTAACCATCAAAAGATGAAACCAGATACAAAGAGGGTTGCGAAACTCAGAAAGCTAGTTGGCAGCGCAGGCGGCCCAGCGGCATTCGCTAAATCCTATTCGCAGGAAGATGCGGACAAACCAATAGACCATACCTATGTGTCCCAGATATTGAATGGTCATAGGTCATTTGGAGAGAAAGCCGCCAGAAATATGGAAAGAAGGGCCGGACTGCCTGATGGATATTTCGATCTACCTGACGAAGAAAATATAAACCCCAGGTTGGCACACCTGAATAAATTACTTGAGGATCAACCGGACTACGTCATTGACGAGGTGATCAAGGATGTCGATTCGCTCGTTGAACTGCTCAAGAAAACAAAAGGCAATGGGACGCAGTAACGTGATTCAGTTGCAGATACAGCTCAGACTTTTTTGACAAACATGAGCTTTGATCAAATATTTACTATTGCATATTTATCTATTGGAGCCCTGATAGGTGTATTGAGCATTCCCTACAACACAGAAAAAAGCGCGCTTTTGTGGGTGTTAATGAGCACAACAATTTGGCCTGCAATGGTTTTAGCTGCGATTCTGGTGGGGCTCATCAATTACAGGGATGCGTGGCGCAGCTATAGCGAAAAGAAAATGATGGAAAAGTATTCCATGCAAGAGAGTGCTGGAATTCCAGATGAATTCATGGATGCAAACAGACGCCTGAGAGACTCCTACATCAAAAGGAAATAATCGATGAACGCACCATCGCCAACAATCTTCGAGTTTCTCCCTATGATCATCATGATCGCTCTTGTGTTCATTCCAACCTGGAAGATCGTGAAGAAGGCCGGCTACAACCCATGGTGGGCCGTGCTGACGCTGGTGCCACTGGTGAACCTGATCCTGCTGTGGAAGTTCGCATCAGCCAGGTGGCCGAATCTGAGGTAGTGGCGGGTTGTGGTAAAAAGTGTACAACTGTGTGAGATAGTTGAATGGTGTGGGGAATTCTGGGATAGAATTGGCTGCGTTTTGTATTTTGCACGCGGCACCGATGGTATGTAGGAGGCTGTAGCAGTGTCTGACAATGTTGCTTTGATTCTGGATGTTGCAATAACCCAGAAAATACAGAAGTCGTGGGAAGCGGTTTTTAAGGCGAGTAGCAAAATAATTCAGCAGTCTGGGCTGTATGGATTTGATGGGATGGAACTTATCCCAAATCCAAACATCCATCAAATGCTCAGGTCGCTGAAGATTGTTTCAGTCATGCTTACTGAGATTGTCGATAGGCTAGAATCGCTTGAAATAGGCACTGACGAGGTCAGGCTATTGTGTAACGCTCAAGAGCAAATAGCTAGGATGGAGCGAGTATCACTTGCATTGATCTCGAATGATAGGGAGCTTTTTGACTTGGCCATTCAAGACCTGGAATCTCAGGCTTGTTTTTAATGGTTGGGTTATTGGGAGAGGAGGCTAAAGTGGAAAATATCAAACAAGCATCACAAGATGAGCTGAAACAAGACATATTGAAACGTCTTGATCTACTCAACATTGAGCTTAATAAGCTGCATCAGTGTATTGACCAAAATGCCGATATTTTGGAATCGGCGCATCAGAAGCTGGCTGCATAGCCTAAGAATGCTCAAATAAAACCCCGCCCCGGCGGGGTTTTTTATTGCCCTGCCCTAGCCCACCCATCGAGGTGGGTTTTTTGTTTCCAAAAAAATTAGCATTTGCTATTGACGCATTGGATAGCGTTTGCTATCGTTCTCCCTGCCAGCACATCGGCACCGACAAGCCAGCAGCAGTTCGCAATGGATAGAGCAATACCGGCGCGGCGTCAGCCTGAATCGCGGCTCAAGTGAAGTGGAATGACTAAGGTGAATCCACGCGGTAGCGAGAAAAACAGCATCTGCCCTAATACACAGGAGAGACAGACATGACCATAGAGCTCAACGAAGGCGAAATCTACGTCGGCGCAATCATCGGGCCGGACGGTAACGGCAATCACATCATCCTATTACCCGGCGACAACGACGATGCCGACTGGAAAACCCAGATGGAATGGGCCAAGTCCATTGGTGGAGACTTGCCTGATCGTGTAGAGCTTGCGCTTCTTTACAAACGCCACCCCGAGCAATTCAAGAAAGATGCTTATTGGTCGAATGAAGAACATGCCTCGGCCTCTGACTATGCCTGGTACCAGTATTTCTTCAATGGCTACCAGTATTGCAGCAGCAAGGACATCATGCTCAGAGCGCGGGCTGTCCGCAGATTAGTAATTTAGTCATTTATCAATTTTGCGAGGCGGGAAATGGCCAACATTATCGAACTGGCAGCGCGCCAAAACCGCATGAACACGGCGCTCAGCTTCATTGAAGCTGCGGATGAAGGTCAGCTTCTCGACCTGGCGGATGCAATCAAGGATCGGCTGTCGGAACTGGACGGCATCGGGCTGACCGATGCGATTGATTCTCTCGCGTCTGCGGTAGATGCGCTGGCCGCATACGAACGCGACCCCCGGCATGAAAACGGCTGCGGCTGCCGCGATTGTACCGAGGCACGGCTTGAAGCTGCGCGGGATCGGTACTCGGATAACCGGGATCGGGCATGAAAGCGATTCTGTTCGGCGCGTTCTTCGGGTGCCTGTGGGCCTACATGATTTTTCTGGGGATATGACATGACCATCAAACAATACGCACGCGCAGCACAGCGCCACTTCCCGCACAGCAAGCACCTACGCCGGGAGTGGATTGCAAAAACCATGTTCCTGATGGCCTCCGGCAAGCACGCGCTGCTGACCGGCGGATTTAAGCCAGTGGGGATTCAGTGAATCGTCAGCAACGAATTGATTACCAGGCGCATCAAGCGCACGAGCAAATCCGCCAGATGGCGCGCGCTGCGATGTTGGCGATTGAAGGCAGGATAAATTTTGAGATCAGGAGCCTCGCGCAACAACGGCGCTGGCACAAATTCAAGCAGTTAAATGGAGGTGATAAATGAACGCACCAGTTAAATCCACGGCGCTTGCCGCCAAAACACAGAATACCGCCGTCTCCGCGATGACCGAGGACGAGCTAATCAACATCCTGCGCAACAGCCTGTATCCGGGCGCGCAGACTGACAGCATCAAAATGGTGCTGGGCTACTGTCAGGCATCCGGACTCGACCCAATGCAAAAGCCGGTGCATATCGTCCCGATCTGGGACAGCAAGCTGCAAACAATGCGCGACGTGGTGATGCCTGGCATCGGGCTGTACCGCACACAAATGTCCCGCACTGGCGAATGCGCTGGCGTGACTGAGCCTGAGTTTGGCCCAGACAAAACCGAAACCATCGGCGGTTTTGAGATCACCTACCCTACATGGTGCAAGGTGATCGTCAAGCGAATCCTGCCCAGCGGCCAGATCGCCGAATACGCCGCGACCGAGCGCTGGAAAGAAAACTACGCCATGAAGGGCGGCAAGGATAAGTCCATCGCCCCCAATGCCATGTGGTCGAAACGACCTTACGGGCAGATCGCAAAGTGCGCCGAGGCGCAAGCCCTGCGCAAAGCCTTCCCAGAGCTTGGTGCCGCGCCGACCGCAGAAGAAATGGAAGGCAAAGGCTACGAAGGCCAAACCATTGAGGCTGTAGTGCGCGAAGTGAAGGAAGAAAAGCCCGCCCTGCCCACGATGAACCGCGAGGAAGTTATCAATCGCTATGGCATCGACGTGCTGGATGGCGACACCGGAGAAGTCACCCGATTCAGCAAAAAAGCCCTGATCCAGCAAGGCGAGGCCAAGGCGCAGACGCTGATCGACTTCCTTTCGGCCAAGTGCATCCTGACCGATGACGCCATTGAAGAAATCAAATCGTGGGAGAAGCAATAATGAAAATCATGAACCTCGTACAAGGCAGCCCGGAGTGGCGTGCCCACCGCGCAACGGCATTGAATGCCAGTGATGCCCCGGCCATGCTCGGCATCAGCCCGTACAAAACACGCTCCGCCCTATTGGCTGAAAAGCACACCGGCATTGCGCCGGAGGCGGACGATGCCACGCAGCGCCGGTTCAATGATGGCCACCGCTTCGAGGCGCTGGCCCGCCCGCTGGCTGAATCAATCATCAAAGACGAGCTTTCGCCGGTAACAGGCATTGAGGGCAAGTATTCCGCCAGCTTTGACGGCATCACCTTCGACGGCGACGTGATCTTTGAACACAAGACGCTGAACAACGATCTGCGCGGCATTGAGCATGCCGATGATCTGCCAGAGCAGTATCGGGCGCAGATGGAACATCAGCTCATGGTATCCGGCGCACAGCGCTGCCTGTTCATGGCAACCAAATGGGACGGAGAAACACTGGTGGAGAAGGTGCAATGCTTCTATGTGCCAGATACAGACATGCGCGAACGCATCATCGCTGGCTGGGCGCAGTTTGAACAAGACCTGGCAGCCTATGTCCCGGAAGTCGCCACGCCTATCGTCAAGGCAGAAGCCATTGCCGCCCTGCCCTCCGTCTTTGTCCAGGCGACCGGCATGGTCACGGCCTCGAACCTGGCAGAGTTCAAGGAAGCGGCTACCACATTCATCGCCAATATCCGCACGGAACTGATAGTCGATCAGGACTTTGCCGACGCTGAAGCTACCGTCAAATTCTGCAAGGAAGCCGAGGGCAACATCGAATCGGTCAAGCAAAGCATCACCGCGCAGATGTCCAGCGTCGATGAGGTGCTGCGCACCCTAGATCACATCAGCGCCCAGTTGCGCGACAAGCGCCTGATGCTGGACAAGCTGGTGAAGAGCGAGAAGGAAGCGCGCAAACTTGAGCTGATAAAAGCAGCAGGCGATGCGTATGCCGCCCATATCGTCAGCCTTCAATCCGAGGTCGGCGGCATTCAACTGCTGACGATCATGCCGCGAATCGACTTCGGCGCTGCCATCAAAGGGCTGAAATCGCTGGCCAGCACGAAAGAAAAGCTGGATACCGCATTGCGCGACGGCAAGTTCGCTGCCGACCAGATCGCCAAAGACGTGCGCGCCAAACTGGCTTGGTGCAAAGAACATGCCGCCGGGCGTGGAGCCCTCTTCCCTGACTTGCAACAGATCATCGTCAAGCCGTTCGATGACTTCACCCTGCTCATTACTAGCCGGATCGAGGCGGAAGCCAAGGCAAAGGCCGAGGCAGAAGCCAAGGCACAACATGTACAGGAAATCGACACGTCGCCGGAACCTGTTAAAAAAATCGAAGAATCTGTACATATCGATCAATCCAACGTGGTCATCGCGCACCAAGACGAGATCAGCGCATTCATGCGTAGCCGGGAATGGGGCGGCCAGAAGGAAATAAACCACGTCCGGGCGATCCTATGCGAGTTCGTGAAGTTCCAGGAATCCCGTCGCATGAAGGAGGCGGCATGAGCCTAACCTGCGACAGAGACGCAGACTATGGTGATTACTCTTGGTATTACGACGTTCCCAATGACTTCACTCGTCTGGACACAAAGCGCGGAAGGCGGTGCTGTTCTTGCAACGCGCCAATAAAAGTTGGGGACACAGTGCTAAAGCATTACTGCTGGCGTCCACCTGAAAACGACATTGAAGAGCGCATTTACGGCGATGAAGTCCCAAAGGCAACGCGGTACATGTGTGAGGACTGCGGAGATTTGGCCATGAATCTTAGGGGGGCTGGGTATTGCGCACCACCGGGCGATGACATGAGAGGGTTGGTGAAAGAGTACGCAGAAATGACAGGTCAAGAAAGAAAAGCAGCTTAACTAAAGGAGAAAACCATGACAGACCAAGCAATCGAAAAAGAAATCCAAGACAAAGGGCTGACAGCACCGCGCATTACGCCCGCAGATATTGAGGCGAACATCGTAAGTGAGGTGTATTTCACTGCTACAGACGGTATTAACGGAGGCATGGCAAGTGCAACCGGGCGCGTGAAGTCAGAGTACGTTGAAGGCGTGCGACTACTCGCGCCATGCGATCTACTGACCTTCTGCGTCCTTGTCCTGCGTAATGGCTTCACCGTCACCGGGGAATCAGCCTGCGCCAGCCCGGAAAACTTCGACGCCGAGATCGGTCGCAAGATTGCCCGCCAGAAAGCTGTCGAAAAAATCTGGCCGCTGATGGGGTATGAGCTGCGGACAAAGCTCAATTTCGAACCAAAGGTATCTAAAGGAGAACAGTAATGACCACAATCACTCTCGAAGAAATCAAACGCGAACACAGCAAGGTTGCAGAAATGATTGCCGAATTCGAGCGCAAATCAGCGTGTCGCTCTATAGAAATGGGCGCTCAGATCATCGCCCTTAACCCGGGTGAAGAATACGCGGGCATGCTTATCAATAAAGAAGGCGGTTATTGCCATATCGTTTTGCTACCCGGAGAGCGCGAAAGCATCAACTGGAAAGATGCTAAAGCCTGGGCAGAAAGTATCGGCGGTTCATTGCCGAATCGCCGTGAACAATCCCTGCTCTTCGCCAACCTCAAGGATCAGTTCAAGAATGACTGGTACTGGTCTGGCGAAGAACATACCTCGGCCTCTGACTCTGCCTGGCGCCAGTATTTCTTCAATGGCTACCAGGGTTACAGCACCAAGAACTACAAGCTCAGAGCGCGGGCTGTCCGCAGATTAGTAATTTAGTCATTTAATTATTTGGTTTTATCAGCATGGGAATCCATACCGCTTTGCCGATATATAAGGTGGCCTACGACTTGTTCGATGCCATCACCGATATGGTCAAAAATATGCCGAGGGATTTTAAAAGCTCCATAGGCAACAAGATCAGCGGTGAGTGCCTCGAAATTCTGATGCTCATATTCCGCGCCAATTGTGCGCTGGATAAGGCGCCTTATTTGGACGATCTGTTGGAGCGCATTCAGGTATGCGAATTGCTGCTGCGTCTTTCAAGAGACAAGCGGGCAATTTCGACTGCCCAGTATGCCAAAGCAATTCAGATCACCAATATGATCGGCAAGCAGGCGGGTGGATGGCGCAAAGCAACATTGCCTGTTTCTTAATGGTTAAGGCCACTATGACTGTGCAAATTATCAATCTGGTCGTGCCGCTGGCTAACCATGCCACCGCTATGCGCATTACAGAAACCGCAGGGCTAGTTGCCCATGACAGGTCTGGCGCAGTTACCTCGCTGATCGGCACATGCCTTCGGCGCGGCGATGTAGATAGCACGATGTTTGGCCTCGGCCTCTGACTATGCCTGGAACCAGAATTTCAACAATGGCAACCAGAATTACAACAACAAGAACAACAAGCTCAGAGCGCGGGCTGTCCGCAGATGGATACGTGCGCCACCCTGCTGACTTCTCATTCGATGAGCTGGTGCAAGCCTATCTTGACTGCCGCCGCACCAAGCGCAACAGCGCCAGTGCTCTGGCGTTTGAGGCAGGTCTGGAGCGTAATCTGTGCCATCTCGATGATGAGCTGCGCAACGGAGCGTACCGGCCCGGAAAAAGCATCTGCTTCGTCATCACCCACCCCAAGCCGCGCGAGGTATGGGCTGCCGAATTCCGCGACCGCATTGTGCATCACCTGCTCTACAACCGGATCGCGCCAAGATTCTATGCAGGATTCATTGCGGATTCGTGCGCCTGCATCCCCGGTCGCGGCACGCTGTACGGAGCGAAGCGGCTGGAAGCCAAGGTGCGCAGCATCACTGAGAACTGGAGCAAGTCCGCCTGGTATCTAAAGCTGGATATTGCCAACTTCTTCGTCAGCATTGATAAGCGCATCGTGCATTCGCTTCTGGCCCGTAAGGTTTGCGGCTGGTGGTTGCAACTCGCCGAGCTGGTGCTGTTCCACGATCCCAGGGGAGATTTTGAGTATCGCGGCGACCCGGCCATGATGGCCAGAGTCCCGGCGCACAAGCGCCTGACTGGCCAGCCTGCGCACCTCGGACTGCCCATCGGAAACCTGTCGTCGCAGTTCTTTGCCAACGTGCTGCTGGATGCGCTCGACCAACACATCAAGCACGACTTGCACTGCAAGCACTACGTCCGCTACGTGGACGACATGGTGCTGCTGCACCAATCGCCACAGCGGCTGAATACCGCGAGAACCGATATTGAGGCATGGCTTCCGACCAATCTTAACCTATGGGTTAACCCAAAAAAGACCATCTTGCAGCCAGTTGATCGCGGCGTGGATTTTGTTGGGCAGGTCATCCGGCCATGGCGGAGAGTTGCTCGCCGCAGGACATTCAACGAGGCGCTGCGTCGCACCAAAGAGATCCATCCAAGAGAGTTATTTGAGACGGCCAACAGCTACTTCGGCCTGCTACGACAGGCTACGCACAGCCATCACCAGCGCGCGCAACTGGCAAACATCATGCGGTATCGCGGGCACTGCATCAGTGGAAACTTAACCAAAACATACAGGAGAAAATCAACATGTCTGTGAATAAAGTAATCCTCATCGGTCACTTGGGCAAAGACCCGGAAACCCGTTACATGCCAAACGGCGACGCTGTGACGAACGTCAGCATCGCCACCAGCGAAAACTGGAAGGACAAGAACGGCGAGAAGCAGGAAAAGACCGAGTGGCACAACCTGGTTTTCTTCCGCCGTCTGGCCGAGATCGCCGGGGAGTATCTCAAGAAAGGCAGCCTGGTTTATGTCGAGGGCAAGCTGCAAACCCGCAAGTGGCAGGACAAGGAAGGTCAGGATCGCTACACCACCGAGATCGTAGTCAATGAAATGAAGATGCTGGGTGGAAAGCCGGAGGGCGCGACTCATGCACCAGCAGATGAGCGCCAAACTCGACAACAAAACGCAGCGCAGCCGACAACAAAAGGCAGTTCCTTTGACAACTTTGACGACGATATTCCGTTCTAGGGTATGGCTAAAGCAATGAAGTGCGAACACTGCGGATCAGCGGCAATGCGTGGATACATCATTTGCAAGCGCTGCTGGCGGATATTTATTGGGGAGGTGAAATGAGCATTGGAGCTATGAAACTTTATTGCGATTGTTGTGATTTGGTTCAGCCGGTATTGATTGCTCCCGATAGAGACGCCGTGACGGGCGAGCCGTATGAGGACATCCTGTGTGCGGAGTGCCGGCTAGTCATCGCGTCAGGCACTGGAATCAAGCAATCCATCGAGGAAGTGAAAGCGTTGAAGCAGGCGATGTCTGACATGATTACTTTCGGAACGGCGGCAACTCTAGGCGGGAAGCGCATCGCTCCGGAAGATTTTTATAAGGAAAGAACACATGACACACTTTGAACAAGAGCCTATGATGACCCAGCGCGAGGCGTCCGAGTATATTTCGCACATCCTGCGCGTCAGTTATCGGATAGTCTATGAGCGATATGTGCACCTTCCCGGCTTCCCGAAGGCTATCAGGCCGCCGATGTCGAATCGGAAGATGTACAACAAAGAAGAAATTATTGAGTGGACGAGCAAGCTGCGAGCCGCAGCTTGAATTTTTTAATCACAACAAAATCACAACATGACCTTTGAAACCGGCACCACTAAAGGCTTGATGAGTCCTCTCCTGGGCACCACGAAAAACCCCTGAAAACCCCGTGGCCATTGGCTTTCGGGGTTTTTTTATGTTGTGATTTAACCGTTTTTACCACCACTTCAAACCCTTTATTTACCGCACCTTGCCGCGATC
>JAQVVH010000005.1 GCA_028699065.1 Gallionella sp. | reverse complement strand
TGCAACAGGCGGTGATCGACAACCAGAATGTGTTTGAGGTGCTGATGGACGCGGTGCGCGTGTGTTCGCTGGGCCAGATCACCAACGCCTTGTTTGAGGTGGGTGGGCAGTATCGGCGCAATATGTAGGAGATCACTAAGGTGTCAAAACGAGTTGTTCAGAAGACGAACCCAATGACGATGCATGACATGCATCCGCAAGCCAGCAAGGCGTTGCAGCCACGGCTAAGGACGCCGCGCAGCAGTTGTTGGAGCGAAGCATTCAATTTTGTCACGGACGTCTGGCAATGCTGAGGCTGGCTATAGCTGTTCAGTCCAGGGCGTGCCCTCATGAATTCGCGTTAACCACAAGCACCGCTGCGCAATGCGGTGGTCAATTTAATCAATCTATTTAGAAAGTGAACCATGCACTCCCCTGAAATCTTTATCGTCGCCGCTGCCCGCACCGCCATTGGAACTTTTGGAGGCTCGCTTAAGGACGTTCCCCTGTCACAGTTGGCGACGACTGCCGTGCGCGAAGCGCTGGCTCGCGGCGGCGTCGAGGCCGCGCGTGTTGGCCATGTGGTTATGGGCAACGTGATCCCGACCGAGCCGCGCGATGCCTATCTCTCCCGCGTGGCGGCCATCGGGGCCGGCATCCTGCGGGAAACGCCCGCGTACAACGTGAACCGCCTGTGTGGCTCCGGTCTGCAGGCCATCATCTCCGCCGCCCATACGCTGATGCAAGACGATGCCGAAGTCGCCATCGGGGGAGGTGCCGAGTCCATGAGCCGCGCTCCCTACATCATGCCGGCCGCGCGCTGGGGTGGACGCATGGGCGACATCCAGGCCCAAGATTACATGCTGGGCATCCTGCACGACCCGTTTGACAAGATCCACATGGGTGTTACCGCGGAAAATGTGGCCGAGCGGGACGGCATTACCCGGGAGATGCAGGACGCGCTGGCCCTGGAAAGCCAGCAACGTGCAGCGCGCGCCATTGCCGAAGGGCGCTTCAGGTCGCAGATCGTTGCCGTGGAAGTCGCCAGCCGCAAGGGGGTCGTGCTGTTCGACACCGACGAGCATGTTCGCGGTGACGTGACACTGGAGCAATTGGCAAAGATGAAGCCGGGTTTCAAGGCCGGTGGCACGGTAACCCCAGGCAACTCGTCGGGTCTGAACGATGCCGCATCCGCCGTTGTGCTGGCCACCGGTGAGGCCGTGAAGTCGATGGCCTTGACGCCCTTGGCGCGTTTGGTGTCCTACGCCTATGCCGGAGTCGATCCGACGCTGATGGGAATTGGTCCGGTACCCGCTTCCCGCCTGGCGCTCAAGCGTGCCGGACTCACCGTCAATGACTTGGACGTCATTGAGTCGAATGAAGCGTTCGCGGCACAGGCCTGCGCCGTCACACGCGCTCTGGAGCTCGATCCGGCCAAGGTCAATCCGAATGGATCCGGTATTTCCTTGGGGCACCCGGTCGGTGCTACCGGCGCCATCATCACGACCAAGGCAATCTATGAGTTGCAGCGCATCAAGGGCCGTTACGCGCTGGTGACCATGTGCATTGGCGGCGGTCAAGGCATAGCAGCCATTTTTGAGCGCGTTTGACGACCCGTTAACCCGATACACAGGAGCGAAAAAAATGGTTATTCAAAAAATTGGCGTGATAGGCGCGGGCACCATGGGCAACGGCATTGCCCAGGTCTGCGCGGCGGCGGGTTTGCATGTCACGATGATTGACATCTCCGATGAAGCGGTACAACGCGGCCTCGCGACGCTGGCGGCCAGCCTGGAACGATTGGTCAAGAAGGGAAAATTGTCAGAAGTGGACAAGGCGTCGACCTTGGCTTGTGTGCGCGGCTCCACCGATTACGCGGATCTCAAGGGAGTGGATCTGGTTATTGAAGCCGCCACGGAAAACCTTGAGCTGAAGCTGCTCATCTTGAAGCAGATCGACGGCATGGTGGCAAAGGAAACCATCATCGCGACCAACACCTCCTCGATCTCGATCACCCAACTGGCCGCGGTGGTCCAGCACCCCGAACGCTTCATCGGCATGCACTTTTTCAATCCGGTGCCGTTGATGGCCCTGCTGGAAATCATTCGGGGCCTGCAGACTTCGAGCGACACCCTGGCCAGAGCGCAGGCCTTTGCGCAAAAAATCGGGAAGACTTCGGTCACGGTGCGCAACAGCCCCGGATTTGCGGTCAACCGGATCCTGGTGCCCATGATCAATGAGGCCGTCTTCGTGCTGCAGGACGGCTTGGCCACGGCCGAGGATATCGATGCTGGCATGCGGCTGGGGTGCAACCACCCTATCGGTCCCTTGGCACTAGCGGACCTTATCGGACTGGACACCTTGCTGGCCGTCATGCAGGTCTTCTACATAGGTTTCAATGACTCAAAATACCGTCCGGCTCCGTTGCTCAAGGAAATGGTTGCTGCGGGTCGCCTGGGCCGAAAGAATGGACGTGGCTTCTATACCTATGAGAAAGTGTTGTGAGTGAACACGTCATGGCGGTGAGTCAGTCAGCGTTCACGTCTGCAACAGGGGGAGAACGGTTCTAGTTTTTCGGTAGAAACATCACTTTTTACGTTCCAGGCAATTGAGGTTGCCCCTGCAAAACGGAGTGCTTAACCCTTGGTATAAGTTGGACAAGGAGTTAAGAAATGGCAAGTGTTCAAACGCGAGGAAAGTTCTGCAACCACTTATCACCATAGCCCTAACCTCCGCCTCTACCGCAACCTTTGGATCGCCTATTCTGTGCATTACATCCACCGAGCTTAAGACACAGGAAGCCTATTCAATTCGCCCAGCAGCGCATAAGAGCGACTCACGTGGATGCCTTAAATATATTTTTTACAAATAGAAAATATAAAGTACAATGACATGGAGTGTACAAAAACGCCACGAATACGTTAGTGCATGCTCAAAATAATCACTGCATCTGGCATCCAGAGAGAGAAAAAGCGCTCAAGCATCATCTAATATGAGGCACATATGAATATAAATTCATGTTTTATTTCACATAATGAAATTGTCGCCAAGATGGATTTTCCATTGGTCGACGCTTGCGGTCTTGTCACTCCAATTGAGCAGGGGGTTGGATTGATGCATGGCCAACAGTCGAAATCAGCACAGAACAGCACATTTTGGGAGTGGATCCAGTTGATATCTCGATGCGCTCTGCGGGGTGCACTATGAACGTCTTTCGCCCTGAAGCAACTTGCGCAGCCTTGATCGTCGAGGCTGCCACGGCACATCCAAACGCGGATGCCATTGTGCTCCCCGGTGACCGGGTAACCTATGCCCAACTGCTTGACGGCGCGACCCAATGGGCGCGCCATCTGATTGCCTTGGGTGTAACGTCAGGCGACCATGTCGGAATATTGCTGCCCAACAGTACGGAGTTCATGAAGGCATTGTTCGGCGCCATGCTTGCGGGCGCCGTTCCGGTGCCAATCAATGTCCGGTACCGAGGCCAAGAGATCGCGGCCTTGGCGGCCGATGCCGACCTGGTGACGATCATCACCACCAACGAGAGCGATCAGCATATCCGCTTTACAGAACGTCTTTGCGAGGCGTTTGCAGACTTGGCAGTGGAACGCGATCCGCAGCGTCTGTCTCTAGCGCAGGCCTCACGTCTGCGCAATATTGTCATTGCCAACGGGCCGGCGGCGACCGGGTTTGTGCTTCGCAGCGCCGTGGCGGCGACGGCGGCATCAATCACCCGTGACGCGGTCGAGAAACGCTGGTGCTCGGTACGGGCCGAGGAGACAGCGCTCATCCTCTACTCCTCCGGAACGACGGCGCGCCCCAAAGGGTGCTTGTTGAGCCATGCGGCTGTTGTTGCCCAGGGGCGCCTCATGGCCGGTCGCTACCGAATGACCGCCCAAGACCGGATTTGGGCGCCGCTCCCCATGTTTCACATTGGTGGCATTTCGCCTTTAATGGCAATCGCCTCGGTTGGCGGGGCCTTTCTCTCGATGCAGTGGGTCGAGGCCGGGCAGGGTCTGGCGATGATGGCGAGCGAACGCGTCACCATCGCCTATGTGTTATTCCAGACGGTCATCACCGATCTTCTGCAGCACCCGGATTTCTCGCAATATGATTTCTCAGCGACTCGTCTGATGATCAGCAATCTTGCGATGCAACCCCCGTGGATTGCCGAGCTGCTTGCGCAGCGTCTGCCCGGCGCCGTTCAGATTGGGACGTTTGGCATGACGGAGACTGTTGGCGCCGCCTGCACTCATTCCCCTGACGATGCCCCCGAGGACCGTCTGCATCGTCTTGGCAGCCCTCTGCCTGGCGTCGAAGTGCGAATAATCGACGAGGATGGCCTTGATGTTGCTTCCGGCGCCATTGGCGAAGTATTGTTGCGCGGTCCGACGCTATTCAGCGGCTATTACAAGGATCCGGAAAATACAGCGAGCGCCTTGCGTGAGGGTTGGTTCCATTCTGGAGATCGCGGCAGTCTGGACGCCCATGGCTCGGTGATGTTTCACGGTCGCCTGAAAGATGTTCTGAAGGTTGGCGGTGAAAATGTTGGCGCGCTGGAAATCGAGGCGGTGGTAGGCATGCATCCGGCTGTAAAGGGATGCGCCGTTGTCGGCATGCCGGATCCGCGGCTCATGGAAGTGCCGGTTGCCTTTGTTGAATTACGCCCGGACACCAACGTGACCGCGGAAGAGCTAGCCGGTTTTTGCGTCGGAAAGCTGGCCAGTTTTAAGCTGCCACGGCGTGTGTTCTTTGTGAGCGAATGGCCGATGAGTGCGACCAAGATCAACAAGCCGGAGTTGGTCAGTCGGTTGGCGGCTCTTTTGGCCGACGCACCAGAATCAACGGGAGGTTCCGCTGTCCGGACCTCCGCGCATTAAATAAATATCCCGAAAATTGGAAGAATAAAAATGGGCTTGTACCTTGATGAGTGGGAAATCGGAAAAACCTTGCGAACGCGCGGACGAACCGTGGGCGAGGGAGATATCACCACGTTTGCTGGTCTGATAGGCGACTGGACGCCGATTCACGTCGACGCGAAGTTTGCGCAGACAACCGTTTTCGGGGAACGCATCGCTCACGGGCCACTGACATTATCGATCGCCATCGGCCTGATGGCCCAGATGAACTTGTTCGACGGAACCGTCATCGGCCTGTTGAACATGAGTTGGTCTTTCCAGCAACCGGTGAAGATCGGCGACACCATTTATGCGGAGGTGACGGCCACCGAGAAGCGCCCGGTCTCCAAGCCGGGCCGTGGCATCGTGAAACTGGACATCAATGCGGTGAATCAATCCGGCGTCACGGTCTGTCGCGGTGTCCACGACGTCATGGTGCTTTCGCGACCAGATGTGGCGATTTGATTTTCAGGCCTCGGGTGTCGGCGTGACATTGCTGTTGCTTGTTGCTGACTGCCCCTTCGCTTGTTCGATTCGCCCAACTAACCAGAATAACCGATGAGGAGTGATAATGGATTTTGAACTTGACCAAGAAACTACAATGTTTCGTGACTCGGTCCGTAAATGGGTTGACAAGGAATGTCCAAAGGACTGGTGTCGCGTGCTTGAACGCCGGGAACACGAATATCCGCAAGAACTGTGGGACAAGCTTACAGCGGAAAGCTTTCAGGGTCTAGGTGTCGCCGAGGAATATGGCGGGATGGGTGGGGACATCGTCATGCAGGCCATGTTCATGCGGGAATTTGCTCGTAACGCAGCAGGTCTTGGCTGGATCTGGGGGATCACTGCCTTTTCCGGAACAAGCGCGATCAGCCTTCATGGCACCGAGGAACAGAAGCGCCTGTTCCTGCCGCAGATGGCGGCTGGTCAGTTGAAAACCGCAATGAGTTTCACCGAGCCAGGCGGCGGCACGGACCTGCTTGGAGGGCTGAAAACCAGCGCCACCAAAGTTGATGGCGGCTGGATCCTCAATGGGGAAAAAACCTGGAGCACATGCGCTGATACGGCAGATTACCTATTGCTGATCGCCCGTAGCGACAAGAATGTGACACGCCGCTCGGATGGTTTGTCTCTCTTTTTCGTGCCGCGCACGAGCAAGGGTATAACCACGACGCCTCTCGACAAGTTGGGGATGAGGGCGCTCAATTCATGCGCTGTCCATCTGGACAATGTCTTCGTGCCAGACAACCTGCTGTTGGGTGAGGCCGGGAAGGCGTGGAAGGAGTCAACAAAGACGCTCAACAGCGAACGCATTATGAATGCCGCTATGTGCCTTGGAATGATCGATGGCGTGCTTGAGGATGCAATTGCACACATGACGACGCGGCGCGCGTTTGGCAAACTTATAGGTGAGTTTCAGGCGCTGCAGCATTATGTCGCTAACATTGCCATGTCGCAAAAGCAGTCCGAGCTGATGCTTTATCACACCGCCTGGCTGCAGTCGAACGGAAAACCCTGCGCCATGGAGGCGGCAATGACCAAGACCCTTGTCTCGGAATATGCCTGTCAGGCGGCTGACCAAGGAATCTCCATCCTGGGGGGCATGGGCTATTCTGCAGAAACCGACATGCAGCGCTACTGGCGTGACGCGCGCTTGCTGCGCATCGGGCCGATTAGCAACGAGATGGCGCGAAACATGATTGCTGAAGGTCTGGGTCTTCCGCGATCTTTCTAAGCAATAAAAGCGCAGGAAAATTAGTGAGGCAATCACTAATATAAGTTGACCGCCAAGAATTCCAATTGACGCGGTTGTTTTAAAAGTGGTGAAATTTTACAATTAAAGGAGAATTGAAATGACGGACAACACAGTCGCAAAAGAGCCGACCCCGGATTTTGATCCGGTCAAACTCGAAACAGTCAACGCCGGCAAGGATTATCCGATGAATCCGGAGGAATTCCAAAAGCTGTTCCACCATAACTGCTATTTGGAGATGGCGCACATCAACAAAAATGGCTTCCCGATCGTGACGCCGATGTTCTATGTCGTGCGCAATGGCGAAGTCTGGGTAAGCAGCATCCGCAAACATCGCCACAAAGTGATGGATCTCGAAAACAACCCGAAGGTTTCGGTCTGCATCCACAATGACGGCGCCAATCTGCGGCATCAGAAGGCTATTCTGATCATCGGCAATGCCGAAGTCTCCACCGACGACGCAGTAATGCGCGAAATCCATTGGGCGATCCTAGACAAATATTGGTCCGAAGTGAAGGGTGAAGAACAGCGTCAGATCGCGTTCAAAGCCATTCATACGCCGCTGCGCGCTGTGATCCGCATCGTCCCGGACAAAACCCTGAACTGGGATTTCGGCAAGATGATCAGCGCCTACACCCCGGGCGTGTGGTTCAACGAAGCTTACGAAATGACCAAAAAGCACCAGTAAGCAAGACGTGGCAGACGACAATCTCCGATCTGGTGGTGGCGTGGGTGCCCCCGTGTCGTCTCTCGGTCGGGTTGTTCGTTAGAAGATCGGTTTCAGGTTCAAACCGGTGCCTCAGGCCATTCAGACTCGCGATGGCCTGTATAAAAAACGGCCAGGATATATGACGGAAGATGACCTTGACCACTGTGCTCGTCTGAGCGGCCATCCGTCATTCTTCAATATCGCTTGGCCATCACCAAGGGCATTGGCACTTAGTACTGCCAGGCGCGCGTTGGTAGTCGGCATTAAGGAGCATTGCTGTGATCAGTTTGAATAACGTTGTTTTAGGGGTCAACGAAAAAGCAGACAATGCGTTTCGCGCCGCCTTGCTGAAGGCCGATCCCGGATCCCTGCTGACACAAGCAGCGGCATTGCGTGACCGAGGCCATGGCCGGATCCAGACCTGGTCACCCAAAGTTTTTATTCCGCTAACCCACTTATGCCGCAACGTATGCCACTACTGCACGTTTACGCAGCCACCGCGGCGTGGCGAATCAGCCTATCTCAGCCCCGAAAAAATACTGGCCATCGCCAGGGCCGGCCAGCGCGCCGGTTGCACCGAGGCGCTGTTCACGCTGGGTGATAAACCGGAATTGCGCTTTTCGCAAGCGCGCGACGAACTCGCCAAACTGGGGCATGACACCACCCTGTCCTATCTGGCTGAAATGTGCGAGCTGGTATTGCATGAAACCGGCCTGCTGCCGCATGTTAACGCCGGGGTGATGGATGCCTCCGACATCGCAGCCCTGCGCCGCGTGTCGGTGTCCCAGGGCTTGATGCTGGAAAGTCTTTCAGATCGACTGCACCAACGGGGTGGCGCACATTACGGTTCGCCAGACAAGATCCCCGCAGTGCGGCTCGAAACCATCCGGCAGGCTGGCGAGCTGGCTGTCCCGTTCACCAGCGGAATACTGATCGGGATTGGCGAAACACGCGAGGAACGCATTGATTCGCTGCTGGCGCTACGGGCACTGCACAGCCAGTATGGCCATATCCAGGAAATCATTGTGCAGAATTTCCGGGCCAAGCCAGACACGGTGATGGCCGGCAGCAGTGAACCCGATCTGGATGATCTGCTATGGACCATTGCGGTCGCCCGTATCATTTTTGGGCCGGAGATGAATATCCAGGCGCCGCCCAATCTGAGCGCAGACGCTTTTCCTGCATTGATTTCGGCTGGCATTAATGACTGGGGTGGCGTCTCACCTGTCACGCCCGACCATGTCAATCCCGAAGCGCCCTGGCCCGAGGTGGAGCGACTGCGCCAAGCCACTGCGGCACACGGCAAGTTCCTGACGAAACGGCTGCCGGTTTATCCAGCCTATGTCCTGAAGAACGCCCGCTGGCAGGATGCCGCCATAGTTCCCCATATTCTGCATCTCAGCGATGCGCTGGGCTTTTCCCGCGAAAATGAATGGGCTCCCGGTACAGTGACTCCTATCCCTGCACCAGTGGTAACAAGTCTGGCGCCAGATAACCGCATCGAATCTCTGGTCACGCGCGCCATGGAGGGACATGGATTGAACGAGGACGAAATTGTTACCTTGTTCAGCGCCCGTGACGCCGATATGACGCGCATCTGTGCTGCGGCAGATGAGTTGCGTCAGCATGTGAACGGCGATACGGTGACCTATATCGTCAACCGCAACATTAATTACACCAATATCTGCGCATATAAATGCGGATTCTGCGCTTTTTCAAAAGGTAATACCGACGAGGCGCTCCGCGGCGCTCCTTACGATCTTGATCACGCAGAAGTGGTACGCCGCACGCATGAAGCGTGGGCACGCGGTGCGACCGAGGTCTGCATGCAAGGCGGGATTCATCCGCATTACACGGGAGAAACCTACCTTTCACTGTGCCGTGCCGTGAAAGACGCCGTGCCGGGCATGCACATCCACGCCTTTTCCCCGCTGGAAGTGGCGCATGGCGCGGCGTCACTGGGGCTGCCGGAAAAGACCTTCCTAGCCATGCTCAAGGCAGAAGGTCTCGGCACCCTCCCCGGCACTGCAGCAGAAATCCTGGATGACGAAGTACGCGCCATATTGTGTTCGGACAAACTGACCACCGACGAATGGCTGGAAGTAATCGGTGCCGCGCACAGTGTCGGCCTCAAAACCACCGCAACCATCATGTTCGGGCATGTCGACACGCCTCGCCACTGGGCACGACATCTGCTGCATATCCGCACGCTGCAAGAGAAAACCGGTGGTTTCACCGAGTTCGTTCCATTGCCGTTCGTGCATATGGAGGCACCCATCGCATTGAAAGGTCGCACTAGGCGCGGCCCCACCTTCCGGGAAGTCTTGCTGATGCATGCGGTGGCGCGCTTGGCTCTGCATCCCGTATTGACTAACATCCAGACTTCCTGGTGCAAACTGGGCCCTGATGGCGTCCGTGCCGTTCTGCGGGCGGGCGTCAATGATCTGGGCGGCACGCTGATGAATGAAAGCATCTCACGCGCCGCCGGCACCCAGCACGGACAGGAAATGCCGCCTGCAGCGATGCAAGCACTGATCCGCTCGGAGGGACGCATCCCGAAGCAGCGGAACACACTGTACGAATCCGTTTCAGCGGAAACCCATGAACGTGGCCTGGCGGCAGGTGCTCTGATGCCGCTGGTCCTGACCCCGCCAAAACGTCCAAGAGATATGCGGCGCCAATACACTCTCCATTTAAAAACAGAAAGCTGAACCATGACGAATCACAATCTCCCTGTAATTGGGGTTCTTGGCGGCACCGGCAAGGAAGGCGGAGGCTTGGCATATCGTTGGGCGCATGCCGGCTACCCGGTATTTATCGGCAGCCGCTCCCCGGAAAAGGCGGTCGATGCTGCCGCGGAAATGAACAAGGAACTAGGCATTGACAGCGTGCGTGGCGGCAGCAATCCGGACGCAGCTGCAGCTGCGCAGATTGTCGTGTTAACGGTGCCGTTCGCTGCGCAAAAGCCCACTTTGACGGAAGTACAGGCAGCCCTGAAGGGCAAGATCCTGGTCGACGTCACCGTGCCGCTCGTACCGCCGAAAGTCAACCGCGTGCAATTGCCCGAAAATGGCTCCGCGGTTGAAGCGATGCAGAAAATGCTGGGTGCTGAAGTGCGCGTGGTGTCCGCGTTCCAGAACGTGTCGGCGCACCAACTGAAAGACCTCGCACATGTTACCGAATGCGATGTTCTCGTCTGCAGTGATGATCCCGCCGCCAGCGACGAAGTCATCAAGCTGGTTCACGCTGCGGGCCTGCGCGGCTGGAATTGCGGCGTGCTGGCCAATTCGGTTGTCGCCGAAGGCATGACGTCCATCCTGATCGTTTTGAACCAGCGCTACAAGGTGCATAGTGCCGGTATCCGGATCACGGGTATCCCGGACGTCAAGGTGATTTGATGGGTACACAACCGGCGGCCTTGTCGTTGCTGGCGCTGGCCGGCATCCCTCTGGTCAAAACGGGAGATAACTTGGTTGACATCGTCATGCACGGTTTGGCGCAATCTCAAGCCGAACTGGCACGGGGCGATGTGATCGTGCTGGCGCAGAAAATCGTGTCGAAGGCCGAAGGCCGGCAGGTTGCGTTAAACGGCGTCACCCCCTCACCACGCGCGCTGGAACTGGCTGCCAAGGTTGGGAAAGACCCGCGTCTCGTCGAATTGGTGTTGAGCGAATCGAAGGAGGTTGTACGCACCTGCCCTGGCGTGCTGGTGGTCGCACACCGCCTCGGCCACGTGATGGCCAATGCCGGCATCGACCAGTCGAATGTCAACCAGGGTGACGACGAACAGGCACTGCTGCTACCGTTCGACCCGGATGGAACCTGTCGGCGCATTCGCGATGCATTGCGCGAGCGCACCGGAGTCGATGTGGCTGTCATGATTATCGACAGCTTTGGCCGGGCCTGGCGCAACGGCACGGTGGGCACTGCAATTGGCGTCAGTGGCATGCCCGGCTTACTGAACCTGCGCGGCGAACCCGATCTGTTTGGGCGTGAGCTGCAAACCACGGAGCTGGGACTGGCCGATGAGCTCGCCGCCGCCGCGTCGCTCATCATGGGGCAGGCCAGCGAAGGGCGGCCTGTCGTGCTGGCCCGGGGTGTTCCCTATGCCCGGCGTGAAGGCACTGCTTCCGAATTGCTGAGGCCCAAGGAACTGGACATGTTCCGATGAATATCGCTCCACATCTGCGGCTCGGGAGGCGTCCATGATACTTGCACTAGCCGGTGGTGTCGGCGGCGCACGACTGGCCAACGGACTGGCCACCATCCTGCCGCCGGAAGAATTGATCATCGTCGTCAATACCGGCGATGATTTTGAACACTTGGGCCTGCATATCTCGCCCGACATCGACACTGTTACCTATACGCTGGCGGGCCTCAATAATCCGAAAGAAGGCTGGGGGCTGGCCGGCGAAAGCTGGGCCTTCATGGATGCCTTAAAGAGACTGGGTGGCGAGAGCTGGTTCCAGCTGGGCGATCAAGACATGGCAACCCATGTCGAGCGAACATGGCGCCTAAAAACTCTTCCTTTGTCGGCCATCACCACCGAGTTCTGCGCCCGACTGGGGGTGCGTCATCGAGTGGCCCCCATGACCGATGATCCGGTACGCACCCTGGTCGAGACCGACGAAGGACAACTGGCCTTTCAGGACTATTTCGTGCGTCGGCGATGCGCGCCCCGCCTCCTCGGCGTCAGCTTTGCCGGACTGGAAACGGCCCGCCCGGGCGCGGCGCTTCTGTCCGCGCTTGCCGATCCTGAGCTATCGGCAATTGTGATCTGCCCTTCCAACCCACTGCTCAGCATACGTCCGATTCTGAGCCTGGCCGGCGTCACCAATTTACTGAGCCGGCGCCGCGTGCCAGTGGTGGCAGTGTCGCCATTCATTGGAGGCAAGTCAGTCAAGGGACCAGCCGCCAAGATCATGCATGAACTGAATTTGCCGGTCACCCCCGCCGGACTATTGTCCTTTTATGACGGCTTGCTAGATGGCATGGTGATCGACAGGGCCGATGCTGATCTTGCGGACAGTCTGACCGGGTGCGCCATGTTGGTCACGGATACCTTGATGCGCAATCACGCCGACCAGGATCGGCTGGCGAGTGAAACACTGGATTTCACCCGACAACTTTCACCCCGGCAAGACCACAAACTCATGTAGGCACCGCCCTTGAAACGATTTCTTCAGTCGTCATGCGCTGTATCCCATTTGGGATGTGCGGATGACTATGAGCCATGTCCTGATGCCAGTTCTTGCGAGTCGATTGGCGTACTGGCTAGCGACGTGCGTGCAAGCCCGACAGTCCTCCACAGCCGCCCCGACCGGATCGATCCTGCGCAGGCCTGGCTGGACATTGATCGGCGCTTATTTGGGAGATCAAAATGTGGGTAGTCTTACCAGCGAAGAATTTTTTCAATGCCAAGCAGCGCCTGGCAGGACTGTTGACGCCGCAGGAGCGGCGCAACCTGTTTCAAGCCATGTTGGAGGACGTTTTGAGCGTGCTCAGCGCGCATCCTTTGATTCAGGGCGTCGTATTGGTTTCGGACGACCCGGTCGCGAAATTGCTCGCGCAGCAATATCAAGTGGAATGTCTGAATGAATCTAGCTTACTTGCCATAGGGCTAAATGCCGTGGTCCAAGCCGCAGTCAAGGTACTCGCCATGCGAGGCATACACGAAGTCATGGTTATTCACGGTGACTTGCCACTGATCAGCTTCGCGGAAATTACCGAGCTGATCACAACCCATCGCAAGGCGACGCGCCCAGCATTGACGCTAGCGCCAGACCGGCATCGGGAAGGAACTAATTGCCTCATATGCACGCCTGCAACGGCGATCAACTATTGCTATGGCAATTTAAGCCTCTCGAAGCATCTTCATGAAGGTGCAAAAATAGGCGCATCAGTGCAGCTGGTGGATCTCCCGGGTGTCGGTTTCGACATCGACTGGCCTGACGACGTGCTTACGCTGATCAACCGGCCCGATCTGACTGCCGCAAGACACACGAGTTCATATCTGAAAAATAGCGGTATCGTGGTGCGCGCAAGAGCCATGTCCGTCGATGGCCCACATCTCGCTTCGCCTCCAAGCTCCATGGATTTGCTGCACGCATTGGCTTAGACCCAACTTTGTGTGAGCGCTTGTTAGGATCCTCCGTTTTCTGGCTTTGAGAGTGCGGAACTGATTCTTGTGAGTTCATGACTGGGAGGTTGCTGTACCTGTCCGCGCGATCGGGCGAACAAGCACAGACCTGACAATGAATGCGGAACATGCATCTAAGTCATTGATTTAAATATAAAAATAAACATATTTCGACTATCTAAGCACGAATTCCGAAGCCAAATAAAAATAGACGAAAACATAATCGACGGCCATGCTCCAATGCGTATTCCACGCGATGGCGGACACGATTCCATGCTGATGGTGGACAGCATTCCATTTTGAGGGCAAGAAGCCAATAAACTCAAGCGCACCCCCGAGAAGAAGGCCCGACGCTGGGTTGTTGAAGTGGCGCACAGTTGGTTCAACCGGTTTCGCAAACTGCTGGTGAGGTACGAAAAGCTCGATCGTGACCAACCGTTCCGGTTTATCGTGACCACCGATTCCGGTTTACCGTGACCAGTTGGTGGCGGCCCGGATTAGCCCCTTTACGGTGTCGACGTGGGCACAGGCCACAGATCCATCTGGTAAATCGATTCAGTGCTGTCTTCCAATCCCGAATCGGCATCGTCCACTTCTGACTGATGTTGTTCAGTGCTAGGTAGAACAGCTTGAACACCGCCTCATTCGTTGGAAACGAACCTCTGGTCTTGGTGATTTTTCGTAGACTCATGTTCACTGACTCGCAATGGCATTGGTCGTGTAGATCACCTTGCGGATGTCTGGCGGGTAGTCAAAGAACGGTGCCAGGCGCGACCAGTTGCGCCGCCAGGACTGACCGATCGGCGCAAAGGATGCATCCCACTTGACCTCGAACTCGGTGAGCCTGCGCAGTGCCTCATCCTCGGTCGCCGCCGTATAAACCAGCCGCAAATCGGCCGCGACTTCCTTGCGCTGCTTCCAGCCCACGAAGTTCAGGCTGTGGCGCACCATGTGAACAATGCACAGTTGCACTTCTGTCTGGGGGAACACGGACTCAATGGCATCAGGAAAGCCTTTGAGGCCATCCACGCAGGCAATGAAGATGTCAGCGACCCCACGGTTCTTCAACTCAGTCACCACCTGCAGCCAGAACTTGGCACCTTCGGTCTGGGCCATCCACAGGCTCAGCACCTCTTTGATGCCCTCCAGGTTGACGCCAATGGCCAGGTACAGGGCTTTGACCCTGACTGCACCGTTGTTCGCGCACCTTGACGTTGATGCAGTCCATATAGACGAGGCCGTGTATAGTCGTCGATAGTGGCGCTACAGCGCTTTGCTAGTCAACAATGTGCTGGCAATCGCTTATTTCGACCGAATGGGCATGCCCCGACTCTCATGACCTCAAACTTTCGAACCGCCGGGTGCGGACCCGCATGCCCGGTGGTAGGGGTGTCTTCCATTGCGGGGGACCCCCTATGCCGATTCAATTATAATCAAATTGCACAAAGTATATAATGAAAATGCTGCTTAATGCATCCATCAATTCAATGCGTCGCTGATGGCAAATCAGGAGGAGCAAAACATATGCCTGAGTCGATTCAGAACAAGATCAGTTCCTTGAAGTTTCGAAAGTGATCCGTCAGAGGTCCACTTCAAACCAAGAGGCCTTTTCGCCTAGCGTTGATTGTATTGAACAGCAATGGAAAATTGAAATGAAACAAAAGACAAAGTTAACCCATTCTGAGTCGGTTCGGATGTCAATTGAACATGACATCTTGACTGGTCAGTTACCCCCTGGAAGCCCGATAGATGAAGACGCAATCAGCGAACGCTTCGCCGTTTCTCGCACACCTGTTCGCGAAGCGATGCTTCAGCTTATCGAATCAGGCTTGGTTGAGAAAAATTCTCGACAGAGAGCAACCGTCGCAAAATTGGACGTGCGTCGACTGCTTCAACTCTTCGAAGCTCTTTCGGAGGTTGAAGGCCTATGTGCAAGGATCGCCACTCGCCGCATGACCAAGACAGACAAAGATGAGCTAATGGAAAATCATGAAGCTGCGGCAAAATCTCTTGCTGCACATGATAAGGACGAATATTTCAGACTTGGTCGTCGTTTTCACGGAATTATTATTCTGGGAACACATAACGACGCATTAATAGAAATGACGAATAAGCTAGTATTGCCTTTGGTTCCCTATAGACGCTTTCAACTCGGACGAGCCGGTCGACAAGAAATGAATCAAAGTGACCACGGCTTAATTCTTGACGCCGTTCTCGCCGGAAACGCCGACGATGCCTGCAATCTCATGCGCCGTCACAACACTGTACAGGGGGATGTGTTGGCAGAGTATGTTTCGATGGAGAGTGAACCTCGCCATACCGAATTCTAAATGGATCACTATTAGCGGGAGCGCGCCCTGATGAACAGGGGGCTGACACCCTCCCGGATTCACTTCCAACCCCTCCAAGGGAGTCATTCAACTCCCTCCGACATCAGCAAGGAACCTTAACTGCTGATGTAATTCGTCAGTTGCGAAATGGTTTGCTCATGATCAGCTATTATGTCATTCATGATGTCCCTGATTGAAATCATGCCTAAGAGCCTCGACCCGTCCACCACAGGCAAGTGACGGATATTTTTCTGGCTCATCAGCATCATGCAGGTGCGAGTTCTGGTGTTGGGTGTAACCGTAATGACATCGCGGGTCATGATGTCAGCCACCGTGGTCTCCTTGGAATTCCTGCCTTGCAGTGCAATTTTGCGGGTGTAATCCCGCTCAGACACGACACCCAAAATTTTGCCATTATCCGTGACGATCAAGGCCCCCACGCCGTGCTCAGCAAGCAGACGAAGTGCCTCAAAAACCGTGACCCAAGGCTTAATTTGATGGACTGCCGAGTTTGACTTTTTTAGTAATTCTGATATTGGTTTCATGAATACTCCTCATTTACTATGCCATGCAGTTAATCGTCGATTTCCCCAACCGTGACATGGGCGCCGCCGCCGTGGTGCCCGCAATCATGACAACCAAAGGTGCTCCAAATCAACCTCGATCGTAATAAGATAACCTTCACGTACATAATGCAGTATTTTTTCACGCGGCATCCCGAGCCTTCGGCGGGGGGCGGAAACGGAAGTCAGAACAACAATCTCTTGATCGCACACTGACGCGAAAGGCATGCTCGCCGAAAACCCTGTTCTCCGACAGCACTCCTTGATGTCCGGCAAACTTAACAGGTAGAACACCTCCTGCCAAGGCAGGCTCACCATGCGAGGGGAGTTGTGTTACACACTTTAGGCATGGATCCATTAAAGTAGGTTGACCACAAGTGAAGCATTATTCCAATTTCTACATTGCTAATCCGACACCACTTGTTCTTTAATGCCAGTCATTTTGTTGCCCCTGATTTGGTATCTTGGCCGTCGCCCTGATTGCGACTCTGAAGACGGTCCCAGGTGCTGGCGGTCACACCGCGTTCACGAAGCACTTTTTTCTGCACCT
>JAQVVH010000004.1 GCA_028699065.1 Gallionella sp. | reverse complement strand
GTACCATCATGGCTGACATCTTCGACACCGCCCAAGCCTTCCAGGCCCGACTGAACAGCGACGCCGAGTCCCGTGCGCGAGGCAAGTCGGCGCCGGAAACGCACCCCGACTTCAACGGGCGCGACTGTGTGGACTGCTGCGAGGTTATCCATCCTGCCAGGCTTGCGCTCGGCAAGGTACGTTGCTTCGAGTGTCAGGACTATCTGGAACGGGGGGTCAGGTAGGTGACAGTCACAGTCCTCCCCGACGAACGCGCGCTGGTGATCGAGACCAGCGACCCACGCGTGCTGTCGACCATCCCCACAGCAGAGGTGCTCGCGCCGGGCTTCGTGTGCATGCCACACGACATCGACACTGGCATCCGCTTGGCGCTGCTGGGCATCGACGCGCCGAGCCCGATCGAGCACTACTACGACTGGCCGCGCGACCGCATGACCATCCCGCAGCCGTTTAACCACCAGCGCGCGACGGCTGCATTCATGGCAGCGAATCCGCACGGCTATGTCCTGAACGACATCGGCACGGGCAAGTCACTCACCGCGGCGTGGGCTGCCGACTACCTCATGGCCGCCGGCTACGGGCACCGCGCCCTGATCATCGCACCGCTCTCCACCCTCGAACGGGTGTGGGGCGACACGCTGTTCGTCCACTTCACGCATCGCAGCTTCGCCATCCTGCACGGCAGCGCCGAGCGGCGTCGCCGCCTGCTGGCCCAGCCGTCCGACTTCTATATCATCAACCACGACGGCATCGCCGTGATCGCCAAGGAACTCGCCAAGCGGCCTGACATCGATATCGTCATTATTGACGAAGTGGCGACATATCGGAACAAACAGACCGGCCGCTGGAAAGTCGTCGAGGAGTTCCTGTACCCCACCGGTGGCAAGCCGAAGCCATGGGTGTGGGGCATGACGGGTACGCCGACGCCGAACAGCCCGGAGGACGCCTACGGCCAGTGCCGCCTCATCACGCCGACGACCGTGCCGAAGTTCTTCGGGCAGTTCCGCGCCATGGTCATGAACCACCAGTCGAACTACGTCTGGACGCCACGCGACGAAGCCACCAAGATCGTTCACCAAGTCATGCGCCCCGCCATCCGGTTCAAGCGCGACGAGTGTATCGACCTACCGCCCACCATCTACCAGACCCGCGACGTTCAGTTGTCCGCCGACCAGACCAAGCACATGAAAGAACTCATGCGCGAGCTGGTTACCGAGGTCGAGGGCGCCCGCATCACCGCCGTCAATGAGGGCGTGAAGTTGAGCAAGGCCCTGCAGATCGCCGGCGGCTGCGTCTATGACGTCGACAGCACGCCGCACGAAATCGACACCGGCAACCGACTGGAAACCCTGATGGAGGTGATCGAGGAAGCCGGTGGCAAGATCCTCGTGTTCGTACCCTTCACCGCCATGACTGCCATGATTGCGCGCGAGCTGAACAAGCACTGGAACACGGCCATCATCACGGGCGACACGCCGATCAAGGAGCGCAACGAAGTATTCCTCAAGTTCGAGGATGAAAAGTCCGATCTGGAGGTCATCGTCGCGCATCCAGGCACGATGAGCCACGGTCTCACGCTGGTTCAGGCGTCGGTGGTGGTGTGGTGGACAGGCGTGAACAGTAACGACATTTATGAGCAAGCGTGTGGTAGAATTTTAAGATCGGGTCAGAAGCGAACGACTTGTGTCATCAATCTGAGCGGATCTGCGGTCGAGCGAAAAGTGTTCAAGCGGCTGCAAGATAGACAGGCGCACCAAGGACTGCTTCTGGACATGATTGCAAATGGGGAGAGCTTACTATGATTGGCCAGAGATTCGGTAAATTGAAAGTAGTGTCCTCTGCCCCTCGCGCAGCGTCGGGAAACATAATGTACCACTGCCAGTGTGATTGCGGGGAGACTACATTGACCTCCGCCAGCCACTTGCGAATAGGCAAGACTCGTTCATGCGGTTGTCTCCGTACCGAGTCCGCCGCACGGGCGACGCTTGCGGCTACCACCCATGGAATGAAGAACACGGCGACCTACCGCGTGTGGGCAGCGATGCTCAGTAGATGTAGGAATCCTAACGCACAGCAGTACCGCAACTACGGAGCGCGGGGTATCGCAGTCTGTAAACGATGGCACAAATTCGAGGGCTTTCTAGCGGACATGGGGGTCTGCCCAGAAGGCATGTCCCTAGACAGGCACCCCAACGTCAACGGGGGGTATAAACCATCCAACTGCCGGTGGGCTACCACCCTGCAACAGGCCCGAAACAAACAGAACACTATCTACTTGGAATATAACGGAGTACGAAAAAGTTTGCGCGATTGGGAAGATGATTTAGGGCTCCCGAAAGAGGTCATCTATGGTCGGGTAAAGAATGGGTGGAGTGTCGAGCGTGCGATCGAGACCCCCTACCAATCTCAAAAAGCGCATCCGCGATGAACCCCTTCGGCAACGCCCCCACCAACGCCGCCGGACAGCGCGGCTTCTACACCGCGCAGAAGGCCAAGGACGCCGCCCTCGCGCAGCCCGAGACCAAGACATTCGCCGTCCTCATGTGCAAGAACGAGTTCGCCTGGGTCGCACCGGTGGACATCGTGCAGCAGCGACTCGGACCTATGATGCTGGCGGGGATCAGTGTTGTGGAGTTTGGGCAGAAATAAATTGAACTTGTTAAGAACTTGCCAGTCATACCTGCTACAATCGCCAACCTGATGGAGGGAACCATGAGTGAAGAAGTCAACCTCGACGAGGTAATGAGTCGTCGTTTCGAACTGGACGAACAGATCACGGCGCGGCAACTCGCGCACAAGGCAGAGCTTCTACCGCTGGTCGAAGAGATGCAGTTGTGCGAGTCCTTCGTCAAGGCTGAGCTGCTCAAGATGGGCGCGCAGAACTGGACGAGTTCCAGGACAGGGCACCACACCCACTTCATGACCAAGGACAGCGTCACGGTCGAGGACATGGATGCCGTGATTCATCGCATCCTGGTCGAGTCTCCGCTGCCCCCGAAGGACGAGGATTCAACCTACTTCATGAGCGACGACGGCTGGACGCGGATACTCCGACACATCCAAGCGACGGGGCTGTGGGCGCTGCTGAACAAGGCCGTCAACAAGACCGTAGCGAAGGAACTGATCGAGGCCGGTGACCAGCCGCCGGGGATCAAGTTTGTCGCGTTCAAGGATCTCGCGTGGCGTCGCGGAAAGGCAGGCGCGTGATGACCTGCATCCTCTTCCAACGCGGCGCGACTTCGCTCGGGTTCCAGATTGGCTGGTTCGAACTATCGCTGGTGTACCCGAGGTATTGGGGTAACCTGCGCCACCCGAACCTTTTTCACTTTCATATCTGGCGGAGGTGGGAGATATGAACCACGGCTACGAGTACGACGTGAACGTGGTGCCCGGCGGGAAGATTATCCGACAAGTTACATTTGTCGAGCCGGGGGTAACGGGGCTGCCGCAGCGCACCGAGCTCATGCGCCAAGTTATCGACTGCTGCGACAACCTCACCCGCGCAGCGCTGATTGAACTTGGATGGACGCCCCCGACGCCGCCCATGCCGCCACCTCCTGCACCGCCGCCTAAATGCTGCCTAGTCAAGGGGTGCGAGAATCACTCCAGCCAGGGAAAGTTCGTCGGTGACCTCTGCCTGCCCTGCCACACCATGCTGACCACCGCGAAGATAAGTAATGGCAACACTTTCATCAACGCGATGCAGGCTCGCCTCAACAAGATCGCCAGCATCGCAACCTAATTTCAACCCAGGAGAACTAGCCATGAGCACAGCCGTATCCGTCGTCCCCAGCAACCTGCAACTGCCTGCCCACTTGCAGTCCCCCGACATCGCCGCATCGATCGCCGCAGCCAACGCGGCGGCGGCCGGTGGTGTCCGCGCCGGTGGCTTCCCGACCATCAGCATCAAGTCGAACCACTTCCATATCAAGGACGGCGACGAGACCGTGACCCTGATGGTGCCGCCGTCGGCGCCCGGCCAGCCGGCCCTCCCGATGATGTGCCTCGAAGTCGTGATCGTCGACGCCAATCCGGCGCTGTCGCATACGTTCTTCGAAGGCGAGTACGTCGAAGGCGAGAATGTCGAGCCGTCGTGCCGCTCGGGCAACGGCATCACGCCGGACGCCGACGTGGCGGCGAAGCAGTCCGTCGCCTGTGCGACCTGCCCGCAGTACGCATGGGGTAGCAAGATCAGCAAGCTGACCGGCAAGCCAGTTCGCGCCTGCGGCGACTCGAAGCAGCTCGCCGTCGTGCCAGCCAACGATCTGGCCTACAAGATGCTGGGCCTCCAGATCAAGGCCGGCTCGCTCAAGAACTGGGGCACCTACATCCAGGCGCTGTCCGGTCGCGGCTACGGCGTCTCGACACTGGTCACCAACATCACCTTCGACCAGTCGGCCAACGGCGTCCTGCAGTTCAGCTTCAACCGCTTCCTGTCCGAGGCCGAGTACATCAAGGTTAACGAGCGCAAGACCGGTGACGACGTCAAGCTCATCATCGCGCAGTCGCGCGCTCTGGCTCCGGCTGCTGCGCTCGCGGCCCCCGTGAATCTCGGCTTGCCGGCTCCCGAGGTCGCGCCCCCGACGCACATGGCCCCGCCGGCATCCGCCACTGCCCCTGCTACCGGTTTCGGTGCCGGCGTCACTACTGCACCTGCCTACCAAGCGGGGCAGGCGGCGGCGAATGCTACCGTAGCTGCACAAGCCGCTGCCGCCAACATCGCTCCTGCCGCGCCCTCCGCTACCGACCCGTTCGCCGGCTTGGAGCCCCACGTTCAGATGGCCGTCGCTGCTGTCGGTGGGCTGGAAACGCACGCCGGACAGCGTACCTACCAGGCCCTCACTGGCGTCGACTTCATGGCGTTGATCGCTGCCATGCCTCCGACGACCGCCGCCGCACCGGCTGCGACACCCGCGCCTGCGGAACCGCCGAAACGCTCGCGTCGCACCCGCGCCGAGATGGAAGCTGCGAAGGCGCCGGCCGCCGACCCACACCCCGAGTCGATCGTGCCGAACCTCAGTCACATCCCGGCCGACATCATGGCGACCATCAACGCCGTGGGTGCCACGTCAGCCGCCGGTCAGGCGCTGATCGCCGCCTACCCGCCCCCTCAAGCCACAGCCCCGGTAACCTCGGCGACGCCACAAGCTACGCCGGCCGCGGCCCCACCCTCCCCCGCTGCACCTCCGGCGGCTGTGGCCACCACTACTGGCTTCGGTGCCGCTCCGGCTGCTCCGATCCAGCAAGCCCCGACCGCTCAGGTCGTGGCGTCGGGTGCCAGCCTGGCTGAGAAGCTCCGCGCCAAGCTCGGCCTCGCCGCGGGGGCGTGATGGACTTCGCCCGCGTACTCGCTGAGTCCGGTCTGACCAAGATCGAACTCGCGAGCATGTACGGCGTCAGCCGGCAGTCTGTCCACGGGTGGGCCTTCGTCGGCCCCCCGCGGGCGAACAGCCTGCTGGCCCGACAAGCCGAAGTCATCACACAGGCGCTGATTGTCGCGGTCGAGCGGGGGTTACTCCCCCTCGAAGCGATGGACAAGACAGCACGGCGCGAGCGCGTAACGAAAATGGCGGCTCGCCTGCAAGGACTGAAACCCGCCCCTGTTCGGTAGGAGGGCGTTACTGAAGGGGGCGGGATGAAGGTTCTTGTAGCGTGCGAGAAGTGGGGGCGCGTTCGTGACGCGCTGATTGCTGCCGGGCACGACGCCATGAGTTGTGACTTGGAACCCACGGAGGTTCCCGGCCCGCACTACCAAGGCGATGTGCGCGACGTTCTGAGCGAGCCGTGGGATGGTATGGTTGCGCATCCGACGTGCCGATATCTCACGAACTCGGGAGTCCGCTGGCTGCACACCGATCCGTCAAGGTGGGAACTCATGTGCGAAGGCGCCGACTTCTTCAAGCTATTCCTGAACGCGAAGCACATCCCCCGCCGCGGGATCGAGAACCCAATCATGCACAAGTACGCCGCTGCCCTCATCGGCCGGCGCGCGGACCAGTTCGTGCAGCCGCACTGGTTCGGCGACCCGTTCAAGAAAGCCACGGGGTTCCATCTCGAAGGGCTGCCGAAACTTGTGCGCACGCACTACCCGATCGACTACCCCGAAGGCACCGTACTGGAACAGGAGTGCTGGTTGATGGGGCCGAGTGCTGAGAGAGAGAGCCTGCGAAGCCGTACCTATCCTGGCATCGCCAACGCAATTGCGCAGCAGTGGTTCATAGACTGATGGACACCACAGCCTTCCTCCACCGTATCCTCCCCGCCCAGGGCCTGTACGTCGCGGCGCGGCTGATCAACAACAAGTTCAAGAACCAGGTCTGCGACTCGATCGAGGAGTTGGCGCAGCAGGTGCTGGCCTATGACGCCGCCGGCGTGCACGCCTACCACGCCTGCGGCGCCTACCGCGAGCGAAGCGTCGATACCGTCAAGCCGGATGGCACGACATGGCATCAAGTCCGCACTCACAAGAACGTCCGCGCCCTCAAGTCCTTCTTCATGGACCTCGATGTCGAGCCGGGCAACGACAAGAAGTTCCCGTCGCAGGAAGCCGCGTGCGAGGGGCTCATGACATTCTGCGACGCCACTAACCTGCCGATGCCAATGGTGGTGTCGAGCGGCGGTGGCATCCACATCTACTGGAGCATGGCAAATGACATCCAACCTGAAGCTTGGAAGCAAACCGCCGAAGCCCTCAAACGCCTCGCCGCCCACCACAAGTTCTACGCAGACCCTGCCTGTACCGCTGACCTTGCGCGTGTACTGCGGCCTGTCGGAACGTATAATCGTAAAACTCCCGGCACACCCAGACCCGTTGAACTTATTGCGGATTCTGAAGCGATCGCTTACGAAACTTTCCAAAGACGAGTCGTTCACGCGCTCGATTCCGTTGGCATCAAACCCCCCGAAGGCATCCGCGCCGTCGAAGCCCCGACCGAAGCCCTCAACCAAGCCTTCGCAATCAAGCACGACTTCCCGCCATGTTCGGGCATTAAGGTAGCCGACCGCTGCCCCCAGCTCGCCAAGGTCAGGGATACCAAAGGCAGAGTATCAGAACCGCACTGGTATGCAGCCATCCAGTTACTCTGCCACTCAACCGAGGGCGACGCCCTCATCCACGAATGGAGTAACGGCCATGCCTCATATTCCGCTGAGGAAACGACTCGCAAGATTACTCAGATCCGCGGCCAATCTCTTGGACCCGCCCTATGTACCACGTTTGAAAGTCGCGTACCCGGCGGCTGCGACGGCTGCCCGTTCAAAGGCAAGATCAGCTCACCCGCGCAGCTAGGCACCTACATCGTCAGTGCGCCGGCGCCTACCGTCCAGGTCAAGGTCGCCGAAGTCGTCACCACCGTCACCCTGCCGCCGCCGCCCAACGGCTTCACGCGCGGCGAGGACGGCGGCATCTACGTGGAGGAGGACGGCATCACCCACAAGATTTACGAGTACGATTGTTTCCCGGTGGAGCTGGCCCACGACGAGCAGCTCGGTTACGAGACGATGCGGTGGCGGCACTGGCTGCCGAAGGAAGGCTGGAAGGAGTGCACGCTGCGCTCATCACTGGTGGCCAAGCCCGCCGACTTCATGGTGGCGCTGATCGACAACCACATCCAGCCGTTGATTAAAGGAAAGTTCATCATGTACGGAGACGCCTACATCCGCCGGCTGCGCAACGAGACCAAGCTGCGACAACTGTTCAAGTGCCAGGGCTGGAAGTCCGACGACACCGAGTTCGTGCTGGGCGACCACCTCTACCGCCCTGACGAAGTCGTGCAGGCGGGCTTCAGTCACGGTATGGCGGAGTTCCTGGCGCCCTTTCACTCGAAGGGCACGCTGGAGCCGTGGCGCACCGTGACGGAGGTGTTCGACGAGCCCGGCTTCGAACCCCACGCCTTCATGCTGCTGCTCGCCTTCGCCGCACCGCTGCTCAAACTCGCGGGGCGCGAAGGCTGTACCATCAATGCGCTGGGCGAGTCGGGCGTCGGCAAGAGCACCATGGCGCAGTTCATGTCGTCCGTCTATGGGTCACCCAAGGGCGCATGGGTCGGCCGCAAGGATACCGAACTCGCGCGTATGCAACGGCTCGGCGCGCACTATAACCTTCCCGTCTACATGGACGAGGCCACGACCATCCCCAACAAGGACTTGCGCGACCTCATCTACTCGATCCCCACCGGCAAGAACCGCAGCAGCATGAAGCAGGACTACACGCTGCGCAAGGGCGCCGAGTGGGTCACGCTGTTCGTCACGTCGACCAACAACTCCCTGCAGGCGAAGCTCCAGATGGAGAACCAGAACGCGGAAGCCGAGAGCCTGCGGCTGTTCGAGTTCAAGTTCCCCCGGGTGCCGGCGTTCGCCGAGATCGCCAAGATCATCCCGTCAGTCATCCAGGAGAACTACGGCGTCGCCGGACCGGTGTATGTGCAGTACCTCGTCAAGAATCGCGACGCCATCCGGGACCGCCTGATGGACCTGGAGAATGGCGTCGTCGCGCAGGCCGAGCGCGGCTTCGAGATGAACGACAAGGAACGCTTCTGGTCCCAGATCACGGCGCTGGCGCTGTACGGTGGCGAGCTGGCGCGGGCGGCGGGTGTGATCAACTTCGACGCCAACCGGCTGCGTCCGTGGCTGCTGGGCGAGACGCGCCGCATGCGTAACACGCTGGATGACAGCATGGTCGGCCCGGTGGCCATCCTGTCGAACTTCCTCAATGAGCACGTCGGCGAGCGGCTGGTGGTGAACGCGCTGAACGCCGGCATGTCAGCCGTTCAGGACAAGCCCTACCACGAGATCAGCCAGCGATACGAGCCGGCAACCAAGACGCTGTGGATCAGCCGCAAGCGCGTCAAGTTCTACACGGACAAGAACCACTTCAGTTTCGCCGACACCGAGGCCGAGTTGATGCAGATGGGCGTGCTGATCGAGAACAAGGTCAACCGGACACTGGGTGCCGGCACGAACTACGCCAGCGGGCCGACGCCGTGCTGGCGGATCAACGTCGGGCATGACGAGATGAGTGGGGTGGCGGTGTGAGAATCGAAGAAGCCGGACCCGCGCTGTTGATCAACGCCGACTGCCGCGACGCCATGCGTGCCATGGATGCTGACAGCGTCGACGCCGTCGTGACCGACCCGCCATACGGCTTGAACTTCATGAGCAAAGGGTGGGACCACGGCGTGCCGGGCAAGGAGTTCTGGGTCGAGGCGCTGCGCGTTGCCAAGCCAGGCGCTCACCTTCTGGCGTTCGGCGGCACCCGCACGTTCCACCGGCTGATGGTAGCGATTGAGGACGCCGGGTGGGAGATCCGCGACACGATCATGTGGGTGTATGGGTGCCTGAGCGAGGACACCGAGATGTTGACAAGAGATGGGTGGGAACGCTACCATGTAGCCAGAACAAAGGAGATTCTGGCGTATGATCCTCAAACCGACGTTTACCAATGGGAGAACCCCGAGCGGTGGTCTGAATATCGTGTCGAGCAAGATACCGCCTATCACATTGAGTCAGATACGACGGACCAGATCGTCAGTCGAAACCATCGTTGCCTTGTTGAACGAAGCGGAATCCTTGCATTCGTGGCGGCAGAAGAATGCGCTGGCGTGGAGTACGTGCCGTATTTGCAAGGCGATCTTTCTGCACTATCGCAAGGACGTGGGGCGCTACTGTTCGAGGAAGTGCAGCGGCAAGGCGAAGGACTGGCTGAAACTGCACTCGGCGAACGGCAGGGGCAAGAAGTGCCCCGGCAAGGGGATGGCTGGCCCGAAGAACCCGGCATGGAAGGGCGGGCTGACCTACTTCAAACGGAAGGGCAAGTACGCGAACCAGTCCATCAAGTACGTTCGTTGTCCTGTAGCGTTCATGGACATGGCCCGCAAGGATGGCTACGTCATGGAGCATCGCCTGATTGTGGCGATGGAGATGGGGCGACCGCTGTCGCGCAGCGAGTGTGTACATCACATCAACCACGACGCGACGGACAACCGGCTGGAGAACCTGATGCTGTTTGCGTCGAACGCAGGCCACAAGCGGTACGAACACGGCCAAGCTATCAAACCACTCTGGCAACTGTTACCCCCATCGAATACACTGGCCTGATCTTCTGCCCTACCGTCAGCACCGGCGCGTTCGTCGCCCGCCGGAACGGGAAGGTGTTTCTCACTGGCAACTCCGGGTTTCCGAAGTCGCTGGATGTGAGCAAGGCGATCGACAAGGCGGCGGGGGTGGAGCGGGAGGCGGTAGGCATCAACCCCCGCGCCGCACAACAAACCCCAAAGAACGACGCGACTTCACTCGGTAAATTCGCAGGCACGTCAGCGGACTTAACCGCCCCAGCAACCGAAGCCGCGAAGCAGTGGGAAGGCTGGGGTACCGCACTCAAACCTGCCTTCGAGCCCGTCATCGTAGCCCGCAAGCCTCTGATTGGTACGGTGGCAGCGAACGTGCAGCAGCATGGCACGGGGGCGATCAATATTGACGGGTGCAGGGTCGAGGGCCGCGAACGCACGGAGTATGGGCTCGCCACCGCGCAGCGGACCCAAGGCAGTACCTTCGGCGAGCCGAGTACCGACGCCGACTTCGACAGCAGCAAGGGTAGATGGCCGGCAAATTTCTGCCACGACGGCAGCGACGAGGTGCTCGCCCTGTTCCCCGACAGCAACGGGTCAGGTGGGTCGCTGCCACAGGTCAAGATCACAGGGTATGGCGACGGCGCCGTCGGCACGGGCAAGAGCGAATACTTCGGCGGGCCACGGACGCCGCACGACTCGGGTTCGGGCAGCGCCGCGCGGTTCTTTTACTGCGCCAAGACAAGTAAGAAGGATCGGAACGAGGGGATGGACGCGGAGCCCAACAAGATTCTGGCACGATCATGCCAAGCCGCAGCCGAGGCGGCGCGGGGCAACACTGTCGCGGCAGAGGGCGGCGCGTTCAACAAGGCCCGCGAGGTCAAGAATAACCACCCCACCGTGAAGCCGACCGAACTCATGCGCTACCTCTGCCGCCTCGTCACGCCGCCAGGCGGCACGGTCCTCGACCCCTTCATGGGCTCAGGCTCGACTGGCAAGGCTGCGCTCAAGGAGGGCTTCGGGTTTGTGGGGATCGACTCAGACGAGGAACACGGCTACTTCGACATCGCCCTCGCCCGCATCCGATCTGCGGTAGAATGAAAGGGTAGTCAGCCCTGTGTGGCCCTACCCCCGGCCGGTGCCCCCTCCTCCACCGCGCCGGGGTTCTTTTGTTCCATTACCTCATCAGTTCGTAACATCTGACGAGGGTTTGTAACATCCCCGATGTTACAGCGCCGGCCAGGGGTACTAAAGCCTACCAATCCAGTTATAAATTAGTAGGCCGCGTTCAGGAAAACTGTACACTTTTCCTGAAAGTTCACGCCGCGTGAACTTACCGCGAACCTGAACACCTGGCCGTGACGGTCGTAGTATCCGCGACCGTGCCACTGGCGCTGACCCGCACCTTGTAGATGCCACGAACGTCCATGAGGAACCAGCCGGTGCCCACGGCCAGGGACGCCAGGGTGCCTGACGCCGCGATGATCAGCGGGCTCTCGGTGGGTGTCGCATCGATCGCGCTGTAGAGGGTCACGAACTCGCCGTCGGGATGGAACTGCGCCGACACGACGAAGGCGTCGAGGTTGTTCACGCCGACGACAACTTCGACGCCGATGTTCTTGAGACCAAGCGTCGGGACTTCGAGGATCGTGGTCGTGCTACCAGCAGGGATGGTCCCCGTGGCTTCGGCGAACAACAGCGGCCCGACTTGGGCGCCGACGGGCTGGGTGGATTGGGTCATGGACATGGTGGAGCTCCTTTATTTACGAGGGGTGAGGGTATCGGACATGCGCAGTGCCCAGACCTTCGCGGCGTTCAACTTGACTACGGCTTCGCTGCCTTTGTCAACGAGTCCCGAAACTCCTGAATCCAAACGTTGTATTGCTGACTCAAGCTGGGGCCGATCGAAACAGGCTCTAGTAATGTCGCTGGGATTGGAGGCGGTACTGGGCACGAAATTGCCACGGGCACGGGATTCGTTGCGCAGGCGCTTATTGTCAGCGCGCAGAGTATCGAGAGAAAGTTTGGTTTCAGCATCAGTCTGCTCCTTGTTGAGTTTGTCCTTCTTCTCCTGTGCGGCTTTCAGCGTCTGCGCGGCTTCGCCTTCGGCCTTGGCCGTCGCGACGAAGCCATCGAACTTGGCCTGCACCGCATCCAGCCGCCACCCCTGCACCGTCCAGGCCGCGCCGCCGCCCGACACGCCACCCGCGATAAAGGCGGCCAGCATGACCCATAGGATCACCATGGGGTTCTTGGTGAAGAGGCCAAGTAAGAAGTTCATTGCCTATTCTCCCACATAACGTACAGGAATTGTGCTACCCAGACCGCCAGCACGACGAGCAGGACGGTGATCATGATGGATCTCCCATGCACAGTTTGTACTCAGCCTGGCGCCGGACCGTCAAGCCTTTGAGCGGCTTGCCCTTGAACTTATCCCAGTCCAAGATCCCCAGACACGCGCCGGTGTAGTCACCGCTGTTCAGTTTCTTGACCAGTGTACTGCCACAGAACGCGCTCGGGCCAATGTTATAGGACAGGCTCACGAAGGCATCATACTCTCCTTGCGCCAGCGGAACCGTGATGCACGTCTTGAGCGCGCCCTCGAACTTCTGCACATCCGTCAGCGCACGAGCGACTGCGCGTGGCGGCGTGATGTGATCCCCCGGCTTGACGCCCGCCGTGGTGCCGAACCCGATCGTAGGCACGTCGCCGGGGACAGGCTCGTATGCAGTGCCGCTGTACCCCTCGTGCATGAGGATGGCCACGAAGACAGTAGCGCTGGCGGCAAGGCCGGCGACGCCGGCGCGGCGACGATCAATCATAGTCGGCTCGATGGTAATCCGGCCAGGGGCGCGGCGACTTGCGGCGCTCCATCTTCGGCTGATCAATCACACGGGCAACGGCACCCCCGATCGCAGCGGTCATGGAGAGCAGGGCGAACACGTTGCGCGGGAACACGTCAACGAACATAGGCAGCACGACCTCTGCGCCGCCCAGCAGCCCGGATAGTACGATCAGCCGGAAACTCCATGCGTGCTTGAGGACATGCTTCCACTCGGCGATCAGGTTCATTTGACGAGCGCCGCCAGCACGCCCAATTTAGTCGCCGCCCCGGCCAACACGAGGCCAACGATAATAACGAGAAGACCCCACAGCCCTTTCTTGGCGACGTCGAGTTTCAGTTCATTCCAGAACTGCTCCTGCGCAGCCGACGCCTTGATCATGGCCTCGTGCGCGTAGCGGTGGGCTTCCGGGCCGTCGGGGAACGCATAGGCGATCGTGGCCAGTATCGCCAGCGCCTCATCGACCTTTTCTTCGAGGGTGAGTCCGTCATATTTCCGCTGGCCGTGTGTCATTTTTATTCTCCTTGTTGGCTATACAGACGACGATCGCAGCATCACTCGTTCGGTCCGGGACCGCAGCATCACGGTGTTCGACTCTTCGCGAATCAGGATGCCCTTTCTGACGGCGAACTCGAACCATACGCCCCTTGCCCACACAGGCGGTGCCCACACTCCCGCTTTCCAAACGCCACCGCCGGTCAGGCTCATACATTGAACGGCGTTGCGCTGCCGTCACCGATGATAGTCACCCCGTTGATCTTGTTGACATCCACAGACACATCACCCGTCGCAGAGATAACGGTCGCGGAGAAGTTCGTCGGGAACGAAGCTGGTATCAGGTCGGTCTTGGCCTTCACCAGCGCCACCTGTGCCAACACCGCGTCGTCAGCGGTTCCGAGGGCTGTGGTCAGTTCGGCGTTGGTGGGGAGGTCGCCAAGCTGCGTGTCCAGGTTGGCGGTCGCCAGCCCGACGGCCGTGCGAGTTCCCGCCGCATCAAGCGGGGCGGTATATCCTACTGTCGCCAGCCTCGTTGAAACAGCTATGTCCAGTTTGTCGACGATCCATTTGCCGATACTTCCAACTGTGGTCAATGCCGAGGTCAGCGCGTCCCAGATCGCTTGCACTGCGGCAGAGGACAGGCCGTAGCCGGTCTTGTCGTTGTTGGTGGTCACGGTAACGCCAGCGGTCACAGAGCCGACAGCGCCAGTGACGCTACCTACCGCCCCTGTCACTGAGCCGACAGCGCCAGTGACGCTACCTACCGCCCCTGTCACTGCCGCAGCCGTAGGTGTTGCTGCCGTTGCCGCCGTGGTCACGCTGGTCTTCATGGTGGCCGTGAGGTCGCCGGCAGTGGGTGCGTTGGTCAGGTTGGTGACTGTCGTGATGACCCCCGCCGTGATGTTGGTTGGAGTGGCGAGGTCGTCAGCATTCCTCACCGACAAGTCGAACGTGATAATCACGTCATCCCACTCGCCCCCCGCTGCATCGATGCACTGCACCATAATGTTGTCGCCGTTCATTTCGGCGGCAGACATCGCAATCTGCACTCGCGTCCCGCCTGCTGGCGTTACGGTCGGCAGCGTTGCGAGGTTGGTGAACGCGCCGCCGTCGATCGACACCTTGAAATCCCCGGCAGCAAGCGTCGGCGCAGCTTGGAATGCCGGCCTCGCCAGCCGACTCCCCAGCCCAATCGCGAAAGTGAACGCTGTGTTTTTCTTCGGCTCGGACATTATTATTACTCCTAAAAAACGATCTCTTGTTCCCCATCGTGGCAGATCGTCTGCCCTGCTTGGTACTTTGCAGTCCCGGTGATCGTCACGGTTGAGCACCAACGCCCGAACATGTTGCTTACCCAAGGCGTGTGCCACATCCCGAGAACATGGTCGCGTTCATGCTTGACAACCTGGTACGGCGCGACAGAGGAATACCAGACATGATGGGCGCCGCGGACCATCTGATAACAGCCGGGATACGCCCCGCAGGGATTCTCGCGCTCGTCCAAGTGTTCCACGAATTGAATGCCCTCGACGGACGACATGCGGATCTGCGGAGTAGCGCATCCACTGAGCAGCAGGGCAGCGGCTATTGCCGCGATTGGGGTGAAGGCTTTCACGAAGTAATCGCCTGCATTTCGGAATCACTCAATGCGCGCGCCCAGAGATACTTCTCCTTGAAGCACGCCCCTGCCTGCTGTCCGCCATTACCATCAGCACCCCATTGCCAGCGGGTGCCGAGTTGAGCAGCGGTAGTGTTCGCGTGAGGAGTTCCTAGCACGCCATCTACAACGAGGTTAGAACCGGATGCCCCCCACGTCAGAGCGATGCTGTAGGTTGTGCCGGAGACGAAAGCAGCAGTCAGTTCAGCGTCGTAATTCGTTCCTGCGATACGCTTGCGGAATATGTACTTCGTGGCGTCATGCAGCAGTGCGGTGTAGTTGCTCGCATCCACATAACTGCCAGCAAGAGCAATAGTCCCACTCGGTGCGTGTGATGGCGTCCATTGGAAAGCTACGCTACCGGCTGCGGCTGTCAGGTTGCCGGATACTTGGTCGTCGAGGACATCTTTGTTGCGGGTCGTGCTTGTTCCTGCCGCTCCGGCGTTCAGGATGTAGCTTGTCTGATAGGGGGTATTGGTCAGGTTGAACGTGGTCAGACTACCAGTGACCGTAACCGTTACAGTACCGGCGACAGTGACCTCGAATTGATCTGGAGCGCCTGCAGAAGCCGCCGCAGCGCCTGTGATCGTCGCAGTTCCAGCAGAGGCGATACAGCTTCCTGTTCCTTCGCACCAGAGCGTGTAGGTTCCAGTTCCAAGGCTTGCTGTAGTCTGCGTAGCTGGGGTTCCTGTCACGCCGAGATACTGTGTCGCCGCTGCTTCTACCACACTGCCATCAAGCGTTGCAGCGGGGATGGGATTGCCGGATATGTCAGTGTTGAAGTACTTGACGCCATCAACACCTGCGCCGTGATAAGGGGCTGAGAGAACGCCTACGCTGACATACGGCCTGATCGTGCTCTGGTCGCTTTCGCCGGTGATGTCGACGCACATCGGATGCCACGCATGGATGATTTGGCCGTCTGTAATTCCACCGTTTACTAAGACCGGCCACTTCAGCTTTCCGCCGACTGATTGCGCCCCAACAGAAAATTGTTGCCACGTGGTAGTTATTGTTATAGCTGCGTTCCCTGCGACATCTGATCCTTGTGCTGACAAATTGGTTGCAACCGTCCCGGATGGAACTTTCAACCAGATGCTTGCTTGGGCTATTGCGCCAGCGGCCCAGTTTGTGTTGTTGTTATTTCCGAATCCGCGAGTCGCTGCTCCGCCCGTCACGGTTATAGCCCAAGCATCGTTAGCCGCGCCATTCGGGGCTGTAACCGTTTTAGAGGCTGATAGTGTCGCCGCGCCAGCACCTTTCCAATACGTGGCATTGCTTAAATCTTCGCTGGTGCCAAATATCCGACTTGCAATCCGCATCGCCCCCTGCTGTCTCAACTCTCCTGACAGCGCAGTGACCAGATAGCCGTCATTGTTCGTGACCGTCGCCACAGTAGCTCGGGTAATTGTAGGCGTGCCGGAGCCTCGGGATTGAGTGATTGAGGATGTGCGGGGGGCGTACAGCACTGCGTCGTCGAGGGTGGTGGGGCTCGCTGTGCTACCTCTCCAAACTGTCATCATGCCCATTGCTTATCTCGCGCGGGTTTGTATCCGGTCAGTGCCATGATGCCCTCCTAAGTGATGGTTATCGTGCCGGTCGCCGGCTGCGTGATGACGCCTGCCGAGTCCGTCACTTCGAGATCGTAGTACCCGGTGCTCCACGTCAGCGCAGCGGTTGCCAGCGCCGCCGTGATTGTCTTGGCTGAGTCGTTGACGGTCAGGCCTGCCGCCGGGCTGCTGGTCAGTGTCGCCAGCACGGTGCCGTCGATCGGGGCATCGCGTATGACCATTCGCGCCGTCGCGCCGGCCAGCGACTTCGGCGTGCTGTACACCAGAAACCCGCCCGAGGTGTAGGCAGAGTACCCTGCCGAGTTGCAGTCGGACAGCTCGACCGTGTTGATGGATGCCGCGCGGGCGCGCTTCCAGTCCCGGCCGCGGGGCGGGTAGTTCTCGGCGTTGATGCGGGTCATGCCACCAGCGGACACGACCGCGGCTTCCCAGGCGTCGGGCATGCCATGCGCGGCTGCCGTGATGACTGGCGGTGCCGCCTTGGTGATGGCCGTGATCGCGACTGTCGTGAGCTCGTCGGTGGCACACTGAAACACCGCCTCGAACGTCGCGCCGGTTCGCACACAGAAGTCAATGGTGGTGTCGCAGCTCATGGTAGGCCTTTCATTCTATTGTATCATTCCGCCATCTGGTCTGTCACATCGGCGAACGCGCCGCCCAGCCGGCGCCCTAGCATCACTTGCTCGCGACGGTTCAGCGGCATGCCGGCCAGCGCGATCTGGCGGCGCAGCGCCGACGGGTTGGGCAGGATCGGCATGGCCGGGTTCTGCTCGTTCCACTTGGCGGCGAAGTCGAGGGTCTCGCGGATGCGCTCCTGGTCGCCGTCGCGGTAGGCCTTGACCAGGCGGTTCTGCATGTCCTGATTGACCTGCGTGTGGAACGCCTTGGTCTGGATGATGATGCTCTGCATGTCGTTCATCTTCTGCACGGCGGCGGACGACAGCCCCGTCAGTTGCAGCAGGCCGTCCACCGTCGACACGTCGGCGACCTTCCGCCCCTTGGAGTCGCTGGCGTAGCCCTGACTGAGCTGCTCGGCACCCTTGACGGCGTTGCGCACAGCGATCGGGCCGCCGGCGCGCAGGGCGTCTGCCGCCTTCTGCCAGTCGCCCGTGGCGACGCCGCTGACGAACCCGCCGACGTTGCTCATCGTGTCCTGCACCATCGAGAACGGGGCGCCGGCGATCTCGGACAGCACACGGCCTTCGGTGGCGTCGGCGGCGCCGATGCGCGTTCCCGGCAGGAGGCCGCCCGACACCCGGGTAGCGATGTTGACTCCGGTGATCTCATTGACCATGCCGCGCATGACGGCGTTGGACAGGTCCATGACGCCAACGGCGTCGGATGCCGTCTTGATGGCGTTGCGCATGGCGCGGCGACTGTTGAACGGCGATCCGAACAGGCGCTGCGAGATGACGTCGACGAGGTTCAGTATCTCCTCGGCGAACGGCAGACCCTGCACGCCGGACATCGCGACGAGGCCCAGCAGCATGTAGACGGCGGACTTCGGGCTCTGCTTATACATCAGCGCCGCGGCTTCGATAATGAACAGCGGGAACGACTTGAACTGGAACATCAGGGCACCGACCGGGTTGTTCATGATGCCCGGGCGATTTGAATTCCCAGTCACGAACACCCGCCCGTTACGCCGCGCGATCCATGTGCCACAACCAGTAGTCGGGCACCACACAGTATCGACTTCCCCCTTGGTCACTTGCATAGCACGCATATGACTGCGTTTGGATGCTACCCCCAAATACAAGGTGTGCCAATCCAACCCGGCCGCCTTATGCGTCGTAGACGTGACCCCAGCCAGCGTGGCCATCATCTGCAACGCGTCAATTGTCTCCTGTGATTTCTGTGTAATTACCGGCCCACTGCCGGCAACGAGCGGGATGTGCCCATCCCCCTGCGTGAACGACGCCAAGAACAACGCCATCTGCGGGGTTGTGAGATTCCGCACGAACGCAGGGGTTACGCGCTTATCCGGAAGCGCTTCTCGTATTCTCCACGAGTCCGGCGCCTGTATGGTGAAAGTGACCATGTCGTGCGGGCGCCCGCTCGGGTGCTCCTTATGCGGATTGTCATACCTCCGATATTTCATGCCCAACACTTGCAACAGGGACTCTATCGCTATCACATATTGCGGATTGTGGCTTCGGCTCTGTGATATTTTCACATCGCCAATCTGCCCTGGGGTAGTCAGTTTTCCATATGACCCTTCAGACGCTACCCACCCTAGAAGTTCCACAAAGGCGTCGCTATATGTCTCTGCGCGAGCGAGTTCCCCATGCAGCGGGGACCGAAGCATGTGGTGGCTATGCTTAATATGTCCTGCAGGAACTTTCCGCACCTTCTGCCACTTCTTATCGCGGCTGTTGTAGTTTTGAACTACGCAGTCATGGTTCTCCGTCACTACCATCTCGAACTTCCGCCCGTTTCGGAACCGCAATATGGGTTGTGCGCCGGGGAACACATTCACTTGGCGCGCTATAGTCTCGACCAGCCCGCCTTCGTGATCTACTCCATACAACGTGTCGCCTGCTTTGACCCCATCATACCGGCGCCAGCCTTTTTCAGTCAGACACTCTGTGTCGGTGTCTACACAGGCGTTGTAGTTGTTCTGCGTAGCGTCGACCATTTCGCCTGCGAAGCGGAACAGTTCCTGCCCGCTGAGTCGCTTGAACGTGCCATCGGCCTGCTTCACACCGTCGCCAGTGGTGGCGACCTTGTAGGCGGCGATGAACGACGCCAAGCGGTTGGTCTGTTCTGCCACGCGGAACGGTGCCATCCACGCCTCGGCGGCGCGCTGCACGTTGCGGCTCTTGGAGTACAGCGAGCCCTGGCTGATGCCGAGCATCTGGTGGATCTCGGTGTCGAAGATGTGATCGGCGGCGGCGACGATGGAGGCGCGCATCTCCTTAGTAATGCCGGCGGCGTCCAGCTTCGCCGCGGTCTCGGCGTCGGGGTTCTTCATCCTGTCCATGTCGCGCAGGACGTTGTAGTGCTGCCACGAGTCCTTCCACGCCTTGAGCGAGGTCATTGAGGCGTTCAGGTAGTCGGTGTGCAGCGACAGGCGCGGCACCAGTACCATGGGGATCGACAGCGTGTTCACGGCGGCGCCGCTGATCGAGCCGCCGATGAAGTACATCACGCCGGCGGTGCGCAGCTTGGTCGCCCACTCGCTCTGCCGGTCGGGCGACAGCGTGGTGTCAGCCATGGCGTTGGCGCGGTCCTTATAGAAACCGGACATGGGGCCGTCGCGCTTCCACAGGTTGTTCTCGACGCCGTCCTCGCGGCGACCGAATGCCTCACCGATCTGGATGACGGGCTCGCTCGTCACCGAGTTGACGTCCGCCGTGACCTCGGCGCCGTCCAGCGCGGCGTCCAGCACCGGCGCGAAGCGCGCGTAGGCGATCTCGCTCGTCGTGTTGACGCCGAACTCATGCAGGACACGCATGCCGTCGGTCGAGTACCCGGCCAGGCCTTCGCGGCGCATCATCTGGGTGCGCACCAGCGAGTCGGCGTTGGTCATGGCGACGACCAGCCGCTCGCGTTCGGCCTGCGAGATATCGACGCCCTGCCGACGCAGGGTGCCGAGGAACTGTTCCAGCGACACGCCGGTATCGCGTTCGTTCTTGCTGCGGCGGCCCATCTCGACTTTCAGGGCGACGCCGGAGCGTTCGATCTCGCGGGCGTAGGCGATGGATGCCGCCTTGGCCGCGCTGGGTGACGCGAAGAATTCCAGCCCGGCCTGCACGCGCGAGCCGTCGGGCGCCTCCATGTACACCGACACGCTGTAGTCGCCGTAGCGGCGCAGTGGCACGTAGCCGGTGTCGAGCAGGCTGGCCATCTGTTCCTGCCGGTGGGCGAGCCACTTGTCGTAGGCACCGGGGCTGGTGAGCTGGCGCTGGCGCTCTACCTTCTGGCTTTCGAACTGGCGCTGCAGGACGCCGGCGATCATTCCCGTCGCCTGGTCGTACAGCGTGCGCTGTTGAGGGGTCAGGGTGCGCAGCAGGTCAGCCAGTTCCAGTGAGTTCGTTGAGAACTTGCCGACGGTGCGTTTGAGCATGACATCGAAGGCGGCCTTGCGGTCGGCATCGGACGCCTGATACCAACTCGGCAGCCGCTCGCGCACCAGTTGCTCGGCGAGTATCTTGCGGTAGCGGCTATACGTGTTGAATGCCTGATAGACGTTCTTGAAGCCCGCCGACGCCGCGCTGATGTAGTTCGGCGTGGACATGGTGTTCGTCCACCACCGGCCGAGGCCGCCGACGATGTCTTCCTTGACGACGCCGAAGGCCCGCGTGAACAGATCATTGGATAGATTCGCGTTCTCGATCAGGTGCGCGTACTGCTCGCCGGACTGCATGGCTTCCAGCTCGCCGGCAGCCATGCGGTTGGCCTTGGCGACGGCAGCCTTGGAGAACAGCGGCAGGCCGTTGGCAGCGTTCTCGGCGAGGCGGGGGGTGATGGTGAAGCCGGGTTGGGTGCTGCTACCCTGTGTGTCGCCCAGAACGTACCCACGCGGCGCCCCGTTCTCATCGAGTTCGGCGTTCAGGGTGAGTTCGTTCTTGATGCGCGTTTCCATGCCGTTCTTATCGACGACATAAATCTCACCGCCGCGCTTCAGGTGCCAGCGCGCTACGCCTTCGTCCCACTCCTTCTCGGTGTTCTGGCTGGCGTCGTGGTCTTGGTTGATCGTGACCTCCCCCACCTTCCCGCCGCCCAGCTTCTTGAGGATGTCGTTGGCCACGCCTACCACGATCTTGTCGTAGTAGCCCTTCATGCCTTCGCCGCCGACTTTGAGGTCGAGCCCGCGAAGAATCTTGACCCCCGCACCTGAGTCGGCACCCTCGTCGTTCGCGATCTTCCCTGCTATCTCTTTGCCAAGTGTATCTTCAAGTTCTTTCGGTGTGGGGTCGTAGGCGTTCCACACCTCCTCGCCATTCATTCCCTGAACAGCGACTCGCAGATGCCCGCTGCCATCTTTGTAGTGCGCGACGTGGTCGACCTGCTTACTCAAGTCGTACCGCGCCGCCTGTTGTTCACCCGTTGTCCAGGCGATCGAGTCGAAGCCGTTCTCGGCGGCGTAGCGGATCATCCGCTTGAGGGCGAGGGCTGTCCAGGCTTCGGTTTTGGTGACGAAGGGGGCGGAGGGGGTGCCCGCACGGATGGCGCCGTAGCCGTCCAGTTTCTGCTGAAGAGTGTTCGCTGCCTGCTCGGTCCAGTTATGATCGCCAACCAGAACATCGCGCAAAATGGAAGTCCTATCTATGCGATCATATCCCTCCAGTTCGCCAGTACGGTTCGCAGTGATCAGTTCAAAAATAGCGTCCGCCGAGGCCTCGTAGTCGGAAGCGTAGTTCTCCGCACGTTCTTGTGCAGTCGGCTGCGGCAGCGATGCCAGTATGCCGCGCAGTTCTTCTGTAGTTATATCCTTGAGCGGCTTCGCGGCGCTGGCGAACCCCTCCTTCCGCCCTTTCTGCGCCCAGTCGCTCTGAATCTCCTCGATGAACAGCACACGCTTGCCTTCGGCGCCGGTGCGCTCGTTGAAGCGGATGTGGGCGAGGATGTTGGGCTGGTCGAAGTGGGAGGAGCGGAAGTTCTCAGGCGTGCGCGTCGTCGTGCTGCGATCCCCCGTGCCCTCACGGACTTCCAGATCATTGCGGCCGGGGAAGGTGTCCGCCAGTTCCGCTTCGGCCTCCTGCCTAGTAGCGAACCCTGTACCCATGGTGGAGTCGCCTTTGTACGCGATGAAGAACTGCGTAGCTTGTTTCGCCGGCAATGTCAGCAGCAACTCGCGGTAGTTCTCGCCGCCCGGCAGTTGGTAGGCGGCGAACTTGGTACTGTCGAAGGGGTCGCCATACTCGCCAACCTTGAACTCCTGCTGCAGGGCGTCGATCTGCCGTCGGGCTTCGTCGTGAGATATCCGCCCACCGAGGTCGCGCATGTCCTCGATGTCTCGCAGTCGCTGCTGATACTCGTCCTGCCGCGCCTGCGGCATCGCGCTGCCCAGGATTGTCTCGCGAACCTGGACGCCGTTCTCACCGAGGAACGCCATCACCTGATCCTTGGTGACCTTCCCCTGCTGGAGGTCCAGCCACTCGTTCAGCCCCACGGCGTCGAGTTCGACCTGCTTCGCCTTGCCGTTGGCGATCAGCCCCTTGATCTGATCCTTCCAGCCCTGCGCGGTGGCCTGCCGGCTCTGGATGCCGGCGACGGCTTCGGTCAGTGCGGAGCGGTACCATGACTGCCCGCCGGCCACCGACTGAAACGCACCACCGTCGCCCGCCACCATCTCCCGCTCCGCCATCTGACCGCGATCCAGCGCGACGAACACGTCCTCGATCGATTGGAAACCCAAACCGTTGACGGCGTTGACAATCCTCTCGAAGAACGTCTTGATCTTCTGCCAGGCCTTCGCCAGTGCGCCGTCAGCCTTGAACTCGCCACGCCGCCAGAACTCGAAGGCGTAGGCCCGCGCTTCTGCCGGGATCGCTGTGACTTCGTCGGTTAGGCTGGTGCCGTTCTCGCGGTCGTACTGCTGGAGCCGGGCGACCAGTTGGGTGTAGAGCGGCTTGCCGGCCTTCAGTGCGTTGGCGGCGACGCGACGCTCACCGGGGGTGAGTAGCCAGTCCTCAGCGAAGTGGTAGCCCTCGTGGTCGGCGACGCTCAGGCCTTCCTTGGCGTTCAGCGCCATAGAGATGGCAGCCTTCAGTGGGCCGGTGCGAGTGTAGGAACCGATCGGGCTGTCGGGCGTCGCCGAGAACGTCATGATCTTGAGTTCTGGCCGGTCACCGATGAGCTGGGCCATGCGCTGCCGGAGCGCGGTACCCTTGGCGCGCATGACGCGGTTGTAGGCGTCGACGGCGGCGAACTGCGCGGGTTCGGGCAGGGCGTCGAACTCGTCTTGCGTTAGGGCGGCGCGGGAGTTCTGTTCACCGCGAACCCGATCCAAATAGAATTTCAGCCGTTCAGGAGTCAGCGACGCCTTCATTGTCGCCATCAGCCCAATGGGGTCTTTGAATCCAGGGAACACCGATGCCGCTATCTCAGCCAGCGCGGGGTGTTTCTTCATGAACTCCGGATCTTGCGTGGCATGGTGCGCCTCGTGCGCGGAGACGAACCGCTTCACTGCTGGCGGTAAATCCTCGCGCACATATGTATTCCCTGTGCTGGGGTCAAAGTATCCGAACGCGGCTCCTAGTTGTTCTTTTGATACCTCCGTAGCTGGCTTAGTCGCCCCCTTCGAGTACAGCGTCCGCGCCAGCCCGACGCCGGCGTTCACGGCCTTGGCCATGTCGGTGGCGTCGGCAGTTACGCCGTGGCCCTTCAGAGCGTTGGGTAACTTGTCGGTAACGTACTGCTGCGCGGCTTCGATTGACCCCTGCTTGGCGGCCTCCTGCACCACGCCGCGCATTGCCTTGGCCAGCTTGGCCGCGACCTTGGCCTGCGCCTCGGGCGTCTTCGTCTTGGTTGCCGCCATCGTCTTGGCCAGCGGCTCGATCACCGACATGGCGTTGGCCTCGATGGCCTGCATCTGGGCAGGGCTGGCCTGCGGTACGGACTCGCGGGGCTGGCGTTGCTCAACCTTGGCCAGCGCGACCTCACGAGGGGTCTGCGGCGGCGTAGCGAGGCTCTCCTCGGTTGTGGTCAGCGGCATGCCCTGCTCGCGGAACAGGGCGTGGACACCCTTCACGGCGCGGTCGGTCTGCTCGGCGGGGGTTGGCGGCGGCAGGTTCGGGTCGGCGATGATGTCGGATACCACCGGCGCGGCGCGGGGGGTGATCTCGGGCTGGACTAGGTCGGGTACCGTGCCTTCGGGTAGGGGCGCGGGCGGCAACGCCTGCCGCGCGGCTTCGAGTTGGGGGGTCAGGGTGCCAATCGTGGTGCGCGCGGCGTTCAACTGGCCACCGACTTCCTCGATCTTGGCCTTGACTTCCTTGACCTGGGCGGCCATGTCTTTCTTCTCGGCGAGGATCTCGCTCTTGATACGGCGCTCACCGGGCGGCAGCTTGGCCTCGGCTGCCAGTGCTTTGATCTTCGCTTCGCCCTCTGCCTGCGCCTGCTGGAGGGTTCCGAGCAGGGCAGTGTGATCCGTGACCTGCTGCGTCGCGGCGGCGTGCTGCGCTGTGAGGTCGGCATGCAGGGCTTCGGGAGTGATACTCGCTGGCGCAGGCGTTCCCGAATCGGGTACGATCATGCCGGAATCTGGAACGATTGGAGCAGTTTCTGCTACAGGCGGGACTGCTGCCGGTGCCACAGATTGACGGCGGGCACCGATGCCGGCACCAAACATGGCACCAGGCGCTGCGCCGCCGGCGAATGAGTTGATGTAGTCGCTGACGGCCGCCGGATCGGTCAGCGAGTTACCGGCAGCCCCGCGTTCGACAACGGACTGCAGCGCCTCTTGGGTGCCTTCCAATGCAGCGCCGACGGGAGCACCCTTGAGTGCGCCCTTGGCCAGCGCGCCGATGCCGCCGGCACCGATGGGTTTGAGATACTTCTCGGCCGCCAGCAGGGGGATGAAGTCAAGTGCTGCGGCTGCTGCGCCGCCGGCGACGGAGCGCAGGGCGGGGTTCTCCACGCCCGTCTTGAGGGCTTCGGGGTAGATGCTGCCGGCTTCCAGTGCGAAGTCAGGGGCGACGGCGCCAACGAGGGCGCCGGTGCGAACGGCGGGGGCGACGGCACCCAGCGCTCGCGCGGTGAGGGCTGCCGCGCTGCCGCGAGCCGCCAGCGCGCCGATGCCGGCACCGATGCCACCGCCAGTTGCCATGGCAGCGAGCGATGGCACGGCGTTGCCCAGCAGGAACTTGAAGTATTCACCGGCACGCGACGGGTCGGCGACGACATCCTCGAACGACATGGCGCCCTGTGAGGCGATCTCGTTCTGCGCAGCGACGTTCTCCAGTGCCGCCTGTTCGAGACCTGTGGCGACGGGGGCAGCGGCCGCCGGCAGCACGTTCGCGGCGCCGCGTGCGGCGAGGGCGCCCATGCCATAGAGTGACCCCTTGACGCCGGCGACGCCGGACTTCACGCCACGCGCGAAGGGGCCGGGCGCGTTGGGGTCAGCGAGGAGGTCAGCTCCCGCTACCGGTTGTGTTACGTCGAGGCCAGCATCTCCGGCCAGCAGGTCGAGCGGATCAGCCATGTCTTATTTCACGCCACTTACATCGTAGCCTTTGTCCTTGTACGCCTGGATGACTTGCGCGCGTGTCTTGCCCTTCATCGATCCCGCCAACGCGGCGTCGATGTTGGCTGTCGTCGCGGCCTGAGTGATTGGCACCTTCCGGAACGCGCCCTTCGCGGGATCGAACACGACGCCGCTCTGGTCCTTGTCGCCGGGCAGCGGCTGCATGTTGGGCGGGGCTTGGAGCTTGGGGTCCGACATCACGTGACCTGCCAGTATCGCGGCCTTGCGTGCCGGATCAGGTTCGGCAGCGGCGAGTTTCATGCGCTCGCTCAGGATGGTAGCTTCGGCGCCCTGCTTCGATATCTCCGGCAGCTTCAGCGCGGTTTCGCGGGCAGCCTTATCCTGTCCGGCGGCGCGGGCCTGATTCATCGCCGCACCGTAAGCACCACCGAAATCAAGATACTTCCGGGGGGCCACTCGCTGCGGCGCTGCGCCGGGGCCGATAGGGCCGGGCGGCGCGTTGGTGAGTACGAGGTTCCCGTTCGCGTCGCGGCTGGAGGATACGGCGGTCGTCGCCGGGCCGGCTTCAAGCTGCGAGCCGATGCCGGGAGAGGCGCCGTGCGGTGCCGCCCACGCGCCGTCGACGACAGGCATGGAGTTCGCGGCGATCATGTTGTCCGAAGCGCGGACCTGCGACTGCGAGGCGCCGGTGGCGACAGGCGCGAATTGTGCTGGGGTGGGCGCGGGCGGAACTGCACCGAAGTTTGGCATGGCGGGACTCGCCATGGCGTTGTCCGACTTGCGCACGTCGGCCTGCACGGCACGCGGTTGGAGCGCCGGCGCCAGGCCCAGGCCGCCGCGCAGCTTCTCGCCGATGCCTGCGTTCGGGTCGTTCAAGTCCACCGGCGTCTGATCCACGCCGAACACGGAGAACATCGCCCGGAGTTTATCCACGATTGGCGTCGTGTCCTCCAGTTGGCTGCCGCGGAGGGGCTTGTAGTAGTCCTTGTAGTCGTAGGGCTTCGCGCCGTAGGTATCTGCCATGGTCATTCCTTTATGCAGTCGTTGTCGAAACCGCCAACGTGTTGACCGTGCTCATCAGTTGAGTCAGTACCGCGAAGAACTGCTGGCTCGCGAAGTGCGTGCCTTCCGTCCTGAACTTGAGCGCGGCGACCGTGGCTTCCAGCTTCGCGCGGGCGTCGGCGATGGTCATCTCACTGATCTGGATGTTCTGCTGCGTGGTCGACTTGATGACTTCCTGCTGCAAACCTGCTTGACCCAGTGCGCCGTCGTTCAGCATCTTGGCGGCTGCGGTCGCCGCGCTGTAGTATTGAACCTGAAGTTGTCCAGACGCGACTTGGCGCTCCACGTCGGCCTTGTACTGGTCGAGTTGCCCTTGGTAGGTGAGCAACTGGATGCGCGCCTGCTCGGTTTCTTGTTGGAGTCTACCGAGTTGAATCTTGGACTTGATCTCTGCGGCTCCGACCTGACCGGTGAATGCACGGACTTGAGCTTCAAATGCCTGCACCTTGGAGGTCTCGCCTTCGATCTGCGAGCGGTACATGCCGAACTCGGCGACCTTGGCTTGCACCTGTGCGGTGTAGGCATCCACCTGTGAGCGGTAGGCTTCGAGCCTGATGCGCTCGATCTCGGCCTGCACCTTGGCAGCGTCCATCTGGACGCGGAAGACGCTGACGGAAGTCTCGATGCCCCTCAACTGCGCGAGGTACGTCTCGACCTGAGTGCGCTGTAGTTCTGACGAGACCTTCACCGCCTCAACCTGCGTACGGTATATCTCGGCCTTGGCCAACTCGGCGCGAATGCGGTCGTTGAACACCTCGGCTTCGACGCGGTAGGCCCCCAAGCGTGCGTTGTAGCGCTCTACCAACGCTTTGAAGATGGCGACAGAAAACTCCACGGTCAGCCGTGCCACATTCAGTGCGCGTTCCTGCACTGCATTGTGGAAGTTGAGCAGCATTTGTTCCACATCCCTGACCTCGCGGATGGTGAACTGGCGGTTCTCCACGAACAACTTGCTGCGCTCCAGCGTGATGTCACGCGAGACGACGGAGACCTTGTCCTGCATCTCCTGGTAGGCGCGGTCGATGTGGACGCTCAGTTCGCCGGGCGGTAGCGGGAACCCGCGTGCCGCCATGGCGCGGCCAGCGTCGGCGATGCGTGCCGACATTGCCTCGACCTCGCGGTCACGGGCGCGGTTGAACAGCGCGACCTCGTCAGCCGTCTCGATACCGTAGCCGCCATTGACAAGATTGTCCAGCAGGATGGCCTTCAGCGGATCCAGCAGGGTCGATTCGTAGGCGGCCTCGGCGAACTGGAATTCGGTCGTGGGGGCCACTAGATCGTCGTCCGGCGCCAGTGCGGCAAACACGGGCAGGTCGATCGACGGCGCTGTGGGGAGCGACAGCGCGGCTAGCGTTGGCACTGTCGGAAGGGTGATGAGCGGGGCGGTCGGTATCGCTGGCGAAGTGAACGACGGCGACGCGCCGGGTGCCGTCGGCAGCGTGTTGCTCGGAACAGTGGGGAACGCGAGCGTCGGGGCCACTGCGGTCAGATCGGGCACCACGACATCCGTGATGGTGGAGAACGAGGCGGTCGGGGCTGTTGGGGGTGCGGCTGAAACTATCGATATGCTGGGGGCGAATCCCGGCCCCTGCAACCGAAATCCTACTTGCGGGACCGATGCGTAGTTGTACGAGTCGGGCAGGATGGAGTCGATGTTGAAACTGTTGGAGAAGCTGACGTCCGTGATCGCCAGCATCTGATCCAGATACCCCTGTGCCTCTGCGAACACATCGTTTCGGAGAGCGACTTGTGCAGCTTGGTCAGTGGCGAATGTCATCCTGAAGGCTCCTTTGGCCTATTGTTCTATTGTATCACGAAGTTAGTAACGGGACGAAGAGCGGATAGTCGCCTGGGGTCGCCTTGATCGCTGCGGCTTGGCCTTTGTATGAAGCGTCGGTGAGCGGGGAGTCTGTAGCCACGTCAGCCCATGGGGTTGTTCGCGAGCGGAACACCATGTTGGCACCGGCTTGATATGGGATTGAAATCGTCGTGTCGTTCTGGTTCGTGTCCTTCAGGTTCGCACCACTACCCGTCCAGCCCCCAGTCTTATAGTCGTACTTGAACGTCGCCTTCATGTCGGCTTGCAGCGCCAGCTTCGATGTGTCCGTAATGTCCGCCGCCTGCGGGAACATGCCGAGGTCGCCGAGGTCATCATGGATCACTGAGAGGGGGAACAGATCGATTGTTTCTCCGTTCTTGAAACAAGAATCGAGCCAGTTCGTGTTCCAACTTCCGACTTTGTACAAGCGAGCAGTCGCCGCGCGGTAGTCAATGTAGAGCTGCGGGTACGAGTAGGTTCGGCTGTCAGACGACTGTGGATAGGGCGGCGAGTAAAGACCCCCTAGACTGTCGAACGTCGCCGCGATAGTTGCTGCCCCCGTAACTACGACGCCATTCCACATCTGCGCCAGGCCGTGCGTGTTGTCGAGTTGATATGTGTAGTCAAGCGCGGTGCCGGTATCGCCAGTCGTACTCGTTGGTAGCCAGTTCGTGTAGGTCGTTGTGACATAGCTGACAGCGTTCGGCGCGCCAGAACTGTTCGCGCAGCGGGTGGTGACGACGTGCTGCGTGCCGGTAACTACTTCCTGTAATGTGATTGGGTTTCCATCGCCGTCTGTGCTCTGATAGCTCAGTGTGACCGTCTTGGTATTCGTGATGTCGTCGCCGGAACCCGAACTGCCATTAACGACCACTGCTGTCATCAAGGCTTTCTGGTAGGTGTTTGCTGAAATTGGGTGATTGGATCGCATCACCGACTTGATCTGGTCTTGCAGCGCGCCGGCCTTGAGGTTGGCTTTCAGGTTATCAGCGCATAGTTTGACTCTGGCGCGTTCGCGAGTTGTAGCGACGGCTTGCGCTGCCGCCCAATCTGCGGCCCATGTCGGAAGTGATGTGGCTGCGCCAGTTGGCAATGAAGGTGCTGAACTAATGGAAAGACAAGCATCGGTAGGAACCGTAAAATTTACTCGATCCCCCGCCGTCCAGTGCGCCCCGTTATCCGACGTGTTGAACAACTGAATCCAGCCGTCTCCGCTCCATGTTGTAATCTGCGGATAGTTCGTCTTGTTCCCCGCACCATCGTCGGTGTAGGGGATGCTGGCGAGCTGGGTGCCGTCGGAGAGGAGGATTAAGGTGCGCTGGCCATCTTGCACGGAGAGTAGTAGCGCTTCTATTGCTGCGTCGAAAGGTGTAGTCCAGTAATCGTTGTACGCGACCACGTCGTAATAAAAACTGCCTGGCCACGTCCCAAAGCGAGCGTATGTAGGCTCTGACGATAGAAGCGCATACACCGACGGTTTGGGGCCGGAATGCGCAGTTGCTGACATGCCTGGCCGATTAGTCATCGTGCGCACAGCCACCACGCCGTCAGGGTCACTTGCGTTCCCCCACAGGGTCGTTGCAGCCCCGCTGACCCGTCCTACTTCCACTCCACCTACACGAGCCACTGCATCGTATGTATTGATGATGCCTCCATCGACGGCTGACGTAACGCTGTTCTCGACGGTCAGGACGGCCGTCGGGATAGATGGCGCTTGTATGATAATAGCCAAACGCCGGCACTGACACGGCGCAGCGACGTTACCGGTGTAGTAGAACGCCTGCGGGAACCGCTTCACGAGTACGCTATGATCGGTGATCTTGACCAGCACATTCGGATCGGGGAACTTATTTCCGCGCGTACCCTTGGCATGCAATATCTTGCCCCAGATGAGCCACTTGGCATCGTCGGCCTCTGAGGACAGGAACTGGAGGGTGGGCACTATATCACCCGGCGGCGGAGACGGGTCGGGTACGCGAGGACGTCGGATATGGAGAAGTCGGCGCCGGCGACGTTCTCCAGTTCGAACTGGAAGTACCGGCTTTTCACGCCCTTGCCAATAGGGACACGGCGCTGCTGGATACCACGAACATGGTTGTCGGGGAGCGAGTATGTACGCGACCCGCCTTCCGTCGTGATGACGCGGAACAGCATGTCGCCGTCGGTGTCGTACCCCACGTAGAGACGCGGCACGCGCTTGTGCACCGATTCGCCGAAGGCGTCCTGCCCGGTCTTGACGCGGCCGGTGATGGCGGTTCCGGCGTCGGTGCCTTGGGTGCCGAGCGAGAACACGCCGGCAGGGCCTGCGGCCAACACCACCCCGTTGAACACGGCGAAGCTGTTGAATGCGAATCCGTCGTACTCGGTGAGTGCGCCGCGCCGGAGATTCAGGCACCATGTCCGGTACGCGGCTGCGATGGTGGCGCCCAGGGCGGCGCCCATCTGCGGCAGCGGCGCGGTGCCGGCGAACGTGATGGTGTAGGCCGGATACCCGGCGGCTTCCATGATAGGCGTTGCCGCCGTGAGTAGTGCTGTGCCGACGCGACCGGTCAGCCCCTGCGCGGCGAGCCGTGGCATGCGGGCCAGTAGCGCTGCCGTGATGATGTTGCCTGCCGCCATCGCAGCAGCGAGCTGCGGCACGGCTGCGCTGTTGGCCGCCGTGATGATCGCAGGATTACTGAGCGTAGCAGCGAGTATGGGGGTAGGCGATGCGGCGGAAACCGTGATGATCGTGCCAGACAGGACGGTAGCCGCTAGGACTGGCACCGGTATGGCGTTGTCGCACTGCGTTACCCCCAGAACGATGGTGGGCACTGGCGCGGAATTGACGAAGGTGAGAACCTCACCGCAGACTCCGCTCGCTACAAGCAATGGCACCGGGATGGGCATATCCAGGAACATCGGCCAACTGGCGACGCACGTCGATATGAGGGTCGGTGCGGCAGCGAGGCCGGTAGCTCCGTTTGACCCCGATGCCAGAGTTATGGGCGGCGCGCTGAGTTCCGATTCCAGGCCGAAGCCGGATGACAAGATTGGGGCCGGCGCGCTGAGTATCGCCATATCCCCAAAGCTAGATGCAAGGATTGGGGCCGGTGCACTTAGTTCTGATTCCAGACCGAAATTGGACGTGAGTGTAGCAGTCGGCGCAGTGAGAATCGCGTCGATCGTGGTTGTGCTGGTGGTAATTGCCGGTGCGGTAAGCGCAACGGTCCAATTATCTCCCGACACCAGTGTAGGCGTCGGGAGAACTAGGCCATCAGCCCATAGGGTGTTATCAGCCATTTGCTACTCCGGGCATGTCGGGCCACCAATAGTTCTTTTTACTCTGGTTCATTTTCGCCGGAATTACTTGGAGATTCGCTTCGCAATGGAGCCCACATACTATATCGCTCTTCAACGGAACAATGTGGTCAACATGCCAATCATTCACTCCACCAGTCTTCTGCTCAGTACGCAACCGGGCGAGTTCATAAATTTCCTCAATGAAGAACTTATTCGCCCATGCGGGGGTAGCGTTCTTCTTTTTGGCTCGCCTACTACTGGTGATGGCATTAGCTTTTGCTTTATTCGCGAGCCTCCAATTGTTCGCGTATGTAACGGCTTTCGTCCGGTTGGCCCTCTTCCATAGAGTATCCAAAGCCGTAAGTCGTTCTCTATTCTCTACAAACCGCCTGGCATAATACTCCCGGCGTGTTTTGTATACCCCACGCGCCTTTTCACTTGCGGCCCGCTTAATATTCCAACACCGCTTACAGGCAGGGCGATACCCAGCCTTCGTGTCGGGGCGAGGATAAAACTCATCCAGCGGCTTTACGATACCGCACTCTATGCACACTCGCGTGTCCATATATCACCCCGAATCAGATTAGCTATTACTAGGCCGCAGGCACCGTGAACGAAAAAGTAGAAAGCGTCTGTAGCGCCCCGTTGGTGATGGAGGTCGAACTCATGTTCATCTGCGACCCAGAGGTTGCAATCGCGCCATCAAAACGCAGAAACACAGGCGGTGTTGCATTATCCAGCGCGCCAGCGTCGACCACAGCCCCTTTGAAGCGAAACCACCCGGCCGTCTGAGTACCGGCACCGACTGCAGTGCCAGACCACGTCTGCGTGACATCCTTGGTCACGACACCAGCCGCGGCGTTGTAGTCGATCCGCAGGCCGTTGATGGCGTCCACACCAACCACGCCGCCGCCAGTGCTGGAGCCGAACGTGGTGCTGGTGATAGTCGGAGACATGCTGCCTGCGCCAGTGCAGGCAAGAGCAGCGCTGTTCAGCAGCGCGCCAACGCCGGGGAGGCCAGTGAGGGTGATAACGGCACCGGATGATGTCGCCACAACCCACTTGTTTTTCGGGTTGCGGTTGATCGCCAGAGCGCAGTCGGTTGCCGTCTGCGTCAGCGAACTGTTCCAAGCAACCGTGCCGCCTAGAACGTCGACAGTCTTGATGGTGAGGGCAGTCACATCGTCGCCGGTAGTCGTTCCACCGGCCAGGGTTACGACACCGACCGGGCGGACTTCGTTCGTCTTGGCGCCAGCGCTGGAGGTCAGCGTGACAAGCAGGGTTCCGGTCGGTGCGAGGTCAGGGGTGGCCGGCTGCGTGCCGGTGTAGATTTCGATCGAGCCGTTGTCCATGGCGTCTTTCCACGAACCGTTTTCGGCGATGAAATTCTGCATTGCAGAAGAGAAACGTAGCGCCATGGTAGTGCTCCTTTTAGATGTGTTGAGGGGTACTGCTCTATTGTATCATGTTGCAATGTTGCCCGCCGTCTCAGTGCCTTGCAGGGTCACTAGGAATTGATTCGTGCCGCGGTGGCGCCGCACGATGCCGGCGCCAACATCCATCACAGGGTAGGCGAAGCGCGACTCCGTTAAATTCACGAGCCGGCCGCCGGGGAACCCGGTGCACAGCCCGCGCTTCGACGCGAACAGCGCGACCATCTCACCGGTAGCCTGCCCGTCGCCGATCACGCCAGCATCTGCGAACCAGAGCGTTCCGGGGATCACGCCGTAGTCGGCTACAACCTTGAAGTCCCACGCCTCGGGGGTGTCGCCGGAGAGCCACCCGACCTGGTTGTCGAGCCCGATCCACACGCCGCCCTTGACGGGTGCGACCATGGTGACGCGGCCGAGGAACGGCAGGGCCTTGCGGTAGTCGAACAGTTCGGGCGCGTAGGGCTCGCTCGGGTAGAGCCGCACCCCGTTGGCTACCAGCATGTAGCCATTCTGGTAGGCGATGTGCTCGCCGGCGGGCGGCGGCTGAAGGAACTGGGTGAGCAGTGGCGACGCGCCCATTCGCGGTTCGCGAATAGCGAATGCCGTTGCTGCATTGGCGATCACGCCGGCCTGGTACAGGGTCTCACCGCCGACTGAAGAGGCGTAGATGGCCTTATAACTCACGGAAGGGTCGGTCGATACGGCTATTGCTGTCAGTTCGATGCCGCCAGCGGCGGTCAGGGTGATGGTGCCGGCGAGGCTGGCGCCGCTTTCCTGCCCGTCGCTGCGAAGATACGTCACCGCGTATTGGTAGAGCCCCGGTAGCAGCGATCCAGGCCCCGCGGTGACTGCTGCCAGGTCGGGCACGTCGATACCCCACGAGCGGTTCGCGCCATCCTGCACGACGCCCTTCTGTGCGCCGTTCGACCAGAACACGCGGTCGCCGACGGCGGTATAGCTGAGGGGCCGTTCGGCGGTGAGTCCGGTGAGCAGCGTCTTGGTTGTATAGTCAGGGTTGACAAGTTTGAGGCTGTTCGAGCCGACGCCGAGGCAGACATCGCCCGAGGCCCACAGGGATCGGTCGATCGCGGTGGTCAGAGCGGAGGAGAAGCCTTTGCGGCGGCTGACGCCGAGGTCGTCCAAAATGTCGCAGTTAATACAATCGACCAAGTCACCACGCCCCATTGAAGCCGCGTCAACGTTGTTTCTGAGCCCCATGAATGAGCTAAATTCTTCGAGTCCTTCACGTTCGTCGACTGTTGCCGCATACTCACTCATGTGGCGCCCCCGGCATATCTGGCCAGTGCCGATTGCCCTTCTTCGCGTTTTCAGTCGCAGGAAGGATTTGGAAATTAGTTTCGACGTGTAGCCCACATACTAATTTAGAACGCAGTGGGATTACATGGTCGACATGATACTGAACACCTGTCTGCATAGTCATCTCTGCGGCCGTCGCATATATCCTGCTAATTGCGTCACGATTCGCCCATGCGGGTGTTGCCTGCACCCTGCTGGCTCGACGGCGACTACTGAAGGCTGCCACCTTATGCGCGTGTTTTTTGTTCCATCTCGCCCGAATCACTGCAAGTTTTTCTACGTTCTCCGCTACCCACGCTTTTGCGGCTTCGGGATTGTCTTTACGCCACTCCCGGCCGATTCTACGGCGAGCTTCGGGGTGTGCTTCCGCCCATGCGAGATTCTGCGACAGAATCTTCTTGGTGTTGCGTATGTAGTTCTGCGCAGCCCATTCCGCGGCACACATCTTACATTGCGCCGCGTGCCCATCTACGCGGTTCGCGGCTTTCGGAAATAGTTGCATTGCTTTGACTGTGCCACACTTCGAACACGCCTTTTCTGCGGCAAAGGGGTCGTTGGCTTTCGTCATTATCGCAGTACCGCGGTCGTGCTGCTGAAGTTCCAGCGGTAGGCACTGGCTTCGGCGCGCTGGCGTTCCTGCCTGGCTTCTTTCACGACCTGGTCGAATGCGGCGAGCAGGCGCCGACCCTCCGGCTTCTGGTCGGCATCCACGTTGGGTAGCGTCAGGGCCTTGCCTGCGGCGTACTCGCAGATCTGGAGGTGGAATTCGGCGGGAACTTCCGGCTCGGCGTCCATGTCGTCGAGGCTGAGTTCCTTGATCGGCAGCCGCGCGACTTTCATGTAAACCTTTACCCCGTTCTGGGTCGAGGTCGGGGGCGGGAACACGCGCAGCGTGCGCGACGCGGCATCCGATGCAAAGGCGAGCGGGGCGCCGGATAATGTCGCCAACCCACCGGCCAAGCTCGCGGCCTGACCCAGTTCGACGGCGTTAAAGGCGTCGGCAGGGTAGGGGGTTACGACGCTGGTGTCGCGGAGGTTTATGTCTTCCGTGCGGCCGAGGGGGGCAGTTTGGGTTGTGGGTGTGCCGTCATACACCCTGAGCACTGACTTATGCAGCGGATAGACGGAGACACCCGTGCGAAGCGTGATGCTGCCAGCAGGGATGCTGCCGTACTCGACGATGACCCATGCACGGCGGCAGAGGATTTTTTGGGCTTCGTTAAACTGGCGCACAAGGTAACTATCCGACCACAAATCGTCGTTGTCGCCGGTGACCAACTCGGTACGGTCGTCAAGCAGTTCTGACGCCGTGTATGTGAGCATGTCGTCGAGCGTCATGCTGTTCCCCTAGCCCTGACAGCTTACGCCGCCTGAGCGATCTCGCGCTGCGCCTTGTCCTTCTGCTGTGCCTGGAATGCCCTGTACTCTTCCGGCGTGGCCTTACCCTTGAAGCTGTAGGGGAACCGGTGGGCAGGCCGGATCTCGACGCCAGAGAGGTTCCCGCGGGCGTCGAATGCGGGGGTCGTGGTGTCTTCGACGCACAGGTCCAGGCAGTCAGCCACGAAGGCGTGGGGCAGGATCACGTCGACGCCGCGTGGCACCTTGATGACCAGGCCGTCGAGGCCCAGCGGGACGTAGTTCAGGTCTTGCTTGTTGCCGCCGCGGAAGATGTTGATCCTGTCGTAGTCGGCTGCGAGCTGGCTGGTGTCGGTCGGGAGGACGACTTCGTCGCCCGAGATCACCTTCATGCGCTTGTCGCGCGCCTCGGCAAGCAGCTTGGCGAAGACGGCGTCCTCGTCGAACTCCTGCGAGGCCTGCAGTTCGGCGCGAGCGCGCAGGCGCGCGAGGCGCTGGGCGTCGGTCTCGTCAGTCTGGGGTGTGGCGAAGGCGTCGTTTGCTTGGGTCATGATAAGCTCCTGTTATTAGGTGTGTGGAGTCAGATGCTACTTCATTTTCGCGGCTTCCGCGAACGCCTCGTCAAAGGTCGTCTGTGGCAGGTTCTTCAACGCGGGCTTGACCAAGGCGAGAACCTCCTCGACAGTCTTGGCCGCGTAGGCCTTCATGAAGTCGCCCATGTACGGAGAGCAGCACCCCATACTGGACGACTTCTTGTCTTTCTTGGCCGCCGCATCGGCCTTGTTGTAGGCCTCGATATCCGGGATTTCTACTTCGTACCCATTTTCGAGGACTTCAATTTCGATGCGGAACTTCATGGCCACGGCTTAGCCTTCGGCGACCCAAACAACAGTGTCGTTGTCCGTGGCGATACCGGAGTCAAACGTGACGGTCACGACACCACTGGCTGAAGTGTCAGCAGAGCCGCCCGACTGGCTGGCGGAGCCGCCGGCGCCGGTGCGGATGGCCACGACGACCTTGTCATCGGTTTCCAGCGTCACAGTACCATCGGCAGCCGTCTCCAGGTAGTCGCCGGAGTTCATCCCCTTGAACCACTCCTGCTTGACTCGGTCGGTAACGTTCATGATCATGAACCGCGTCGGGACGAAGCCGAGGGTCAGGGTCATGACGCCGGCGGCGATCGAGGCGTTGGTCGTGGTGGATACGTCGGTCGCGGCGGTGTAGGTGCCGCTGATCGAGCCTTGGGTGCGCTGGACCGGGCCGCAGTTGACATTGGACAGGTTGGTAGGTGCAGTCATTTGAGTCTCCTAAAAGTTGGTTCAGAACAGGGGGCCGGAGCCCCCCGTCGGGTTGATTACAGCGTGACTGCGCACATAAGCCTGTAGAGCCACAAGTCGTTAAGAATCAACGAAGTCTGCGCGGCCTTCCAGCCAAGCGTGCCGCGCTGGTTCAGCGGGTCGCTGGTGCCGGACGAGCCCGGGTTGTGGGCGATCAGCGACATCGCGTTGGAGCCCTTGAGCGGCACGATGCCGTAGGCGTCCTTCGAGATGTAGATGACCGGATACACGTCCGCGTAGCCGCCGGTGTTGCGCATCGTGGTCGAGGCGCCGCCATACGTGCCGCTGGCACCCAGATATGGGGTGAAGAGCACGCTACGGCAGTACCGCACGTCCTCGACAGCTCCGACCTCGCCGGGGAACAGCTTGGTCTGACCCGCGTACTGCTTGGCCGGAATGAAGCCTTGCATGTTGCGGATGTCGTTGGTCACGTCGGGGTGATGGATGGCAACGAATCCGGCCTCGACGGGTTCCGTGCGGAAGTCCGGGCTGGACGACACGACCTCGTTGAGGTAGTGCGCGCGCTGGCGGAGCAGGGCGGCGGTTGCGGTGCGCTGCGCGGCCAGGGTGATCACCGTGTTAACCGTGGTGATGCCGCCGTTGGCGTAGCCGACCTGCGAGCCGGCCTTGATCTTGTTCCAGCGCAGGGTCTCAATGGTTTCCGCGGCCTGCTGCACGCACAGGGAGCCGTACTCCTTGAGGATCGGGTCTTCGTGGGTATCCAGCATGAAGCCGGAGTACGGGATGAAGTCGCCGAACTCTTCCAGGGTGGCGGTGTAGTCGGTGATGGTCGGCTTGGTGCCAGACGGCGTCACGCCTTCAACGAGGGCCGTGGTGGCTAGCGGCAGGGCTTCATACCGGCGGAACTTGGCGACGATGGACGACTTGGTGGGCAGCGGGAAGGTTTGGCCGAACTTCTCCAGAATCATTTCGGCGTCGTGGCGTTTCAGCAGCGGGGCAATCGCATACGCTGCGGTTCTTGGGCTTATATCGCCATAAGTTTGTACACTGACAGTCATGATATTTCCTTTCGGTGAGTTAGTTATTCTTCATGTTTCTAGTATCGACTCACCTTTGGAATCGATGTCAATCTTGTCGTGCGTTCTTACGAGAAGGCCGGCGTGGCGGCGGAAAAGACCGGGCCATGGACGAACCATTCGGTGCCGTTACTGTAAATTTCGATCTCGGTGCCGGCTTCAGGTGTGGTGACGGTCAGCGTCAGATGCGACGTACCGTTGCCATAAACAGGGACCGGCGAGGCTACGGCGTTCGAGTCATCCCACGTCACGCCGCCGTTGAAGAATGACGGAGTCGTTGCGACAATGACCCAGTTCTGGGCTTCGGTAGCGACGCCGCCCATGATGAACTTGTAGCTCAGGCCTGCGGCGATAACCGGGAGGTTGAGGGTGATGCTGCTCGTCTGTTCGAGAATGACGTGGAGCTTGCCGCTGTTGGCCGCCAGGACAGTGTAGGGGGTGGCGTCAGCGACGAAGACAGGGGCCTGTACGACAGCGCCACTGAGGGTCGCCGTGCTTCCGGAACTCAAAGTGATGCCGCCGCCCGACTGCACCGTCAGCAGGCCACCGGTCGGCATGACGGTGTCCAAATTCGCGTCAGAAGTCCAGGCCTTGCTGGCCGCCAATGTCCCCAAGGTGGCGATGTCGATGTACGCCAGTTCGGCGGTGTCAGCCGTGGAGGCTGTCGCGACCGCTGCATACCAGTGGCCGTTGGTGTCGCAATAGAACGACGCGCTGGCTCCGCCCGGCAGGGTGAGTGCCGAGCCGGCGGTGATCGCGTTGATCTGGTCGGCGGCGAGTTCAGGGAACACGATCAGCGCCTGGGTCGCCGAGGTATTGACGACCTCGACTTTGCTGTCCGGGTCGGCCTTCGGCAGGCGGACCGCCTTCGTGCCGTTGGCGGCGGTAACGACGTTGCGGCCGTTGCTCAGAACCGCGGCGTCGCTGATCAGCGAGCCAGTGGCGGCGACGGTATCGACCTTCAACAGGTCGAAGAAAAACTTTTTGACGGCGAAGTCAGCGATCGACGCGGCAACGGCAATTCGGTTCAGCATGCTCATGGTGTTCCCCTTGAATTCAGGTTAGGTTGTGCGTCGACGTATGGCTACCCATAGAATTATTCTGGCACATCTTTGATTATTGTGCAAGTTGTTCACTTCAGGGAAGCAGACACCTCGGCCCACGCGGCGTCAAAATCATTAGGATCGGGGGTGCCAGTCGGCGTCACGGCGACGCGGCGGGAGCTGACCGGAGTCAGATCGTCGGCGCCGGAGGGTGTCGGTTTGGCCGCAGGCGCTGCTGGCGCGGCAGGTGCAGTGGGTGCCGCGACAGGGTTCGCCTTCTTGTAGTCATTCACCAGCGCGATCACGTCCTGCGTCGAGCCCTGGTCATACACCGCCTGTGCGCCGGCCTGCGCGTAGGAAGGCAGCGTCTTGATCCAGTCGGGTACCTTCGTGATCACGGCGTCGTAGTCGGCGTGCGCGGCGTGGAGTGCAGTGACGTGAGCCTCGATCGCCGTCGCCGTGACTGTCTTCTCGACGGGGGCCAGGCGGCCTTCCACGAGGGTCGCGTAGTTCTGCACGGCCTGATACACGCGGGCGTTGATGTCGCGATCGACCGACTTCAGCCGGGCCTCGACCGCCAGGGCTTCGTTGGGGAAGTCGATCTTGAACTGCGCCAGCGCCTTGACTTCGTCCTCAGTCGGAGTGTAGGGGCTGATGCTCTGCTCGAACTGCTCCCGTGCGGCTTTGGCTTCGGGGGTTTCGACAGGCGCAGCAGGCGGGGTCGCGGGCGGCGTTTCCGGTGGGGTCGCGGGTGCAGCAGGTTCCGCCCCCATCGTGGTTACGATCTCGGCGAACGCGGCGTCAAAGCCGTCATCAGTGTTTTCGATTGGCATTTCAGTTGCCTCCTTGGGTTGATTTGATCGCCGGGCCGTCATCGATGAGTTTGATCATCTTGGCCACGGCTCGGGCTTCGCCTTGTTCGCGGATCAGGTCGTCACCTACCATCCCGATCCATTCGGTGTTGATGCGGTCACGACGCGCGTACAGCCACGACCTCATGGCCTGGACCCCACCTTCGTTCCGACAGAGGAATATGTCCAGTTCCGTCTTGTGCTGTTCTGCCTTGATGATGCTCATTTCGCGCCTCCTGTCGGTGCCGGTTTCTCTGCTATCTGCCGTGCCGTGTCGGCGGCGTGTGCCGCGACCATTACCTTGGCCTGGTCGGCGGTGTTCTTGTTGCCGGTGTTGATGGCCGCGATGATGGTCTGCAGTACGGTTGTACCGACGGCGGCCTGATCCGACGACGCCTTGGCTTCGTTGGCGAGCGCCTGAGTCAGTACCTCCTTGACCTGCGCGGCGACGAGGTCCATCTGGCCCTGCTGCATCTGTTGCTGCGCCTGGGCGTTCATCTTGATGGTCTGCTCGGCCTTGTCCTCGTCTTCCATGAGGTCGTCGACGGGGATGTCGTTGGCCTTGGCGCGTTCGATCAGCAGCGCCCGCGTCTTGATGTACGGCAGTTCGTCGGGCGTCAGGCTCAACTTGAACTCGGCGAGCGACTGCGCCAGCACTTCCTTCGCGATCAGGCTGGTGGAGCCGCGGGCAATGATGTTGTGGTCGCCGTCGCGGCTGGCGTCCGGCGCGTACTTCTTGTTCCATGCCACCAGCGCCGAGATCAGCGAGATGGTGAACGTGTCGTAGTTGCGCACGGTGTCGCGAACCGGCAGCGCGGCGGCGCCGAGGAACATGGATGCGTTGCGCTGGGTGCGCAGCGCCTCGCTCCCGCCGCCCGACGTGTCGCCGAGCGATGCCGGCGGCAACCCGGACTCCTTGTCGCCGAAGCTGAGGAACAACTGCACCAGCGGGAGTAGTTCGTTCAGGTGACTGTCGATACTGATGTTTCGCACCGCCGGGATAGCGTCGGACTGCCCGCCGTTGCTCTCGCGCATCCATGACTTATGCTTGCCGATCGAGTGGTTCTGCCCCGGCGTGAGCATGTCGGTGTTGATCTCCACCATGGGGCCGATGACGCTGGCGTTGTCCAGCGCGGCGCGCACGGTCTCGTTGAGACTCATCTGCGAGTCTCGCAGGGTGTCACACAGCCCGTTACCGAGGATGGACAGATCGTCGTCTTCAAACACGAAGATGTGGTGGTGTCGGACGGCGTCGCCTAGTGGCGCCAGCTTCGCCTTGATCACGACGTTGTCGATTGTCCACACGTTGCCGTGGAACGACTTGCCGAGATGACTGTCGGGGATACTCACGCCGGCGCTGCGCAGTTCGCGGCCGGTGACGTGCCCCCAGTACGACAGGACTTCGTATTTGCGACTCTCCTTGCCCTGCACCGCCGCCTGCGCGCTCTTGGGCTCGCCCTTCATTACAGATTCCCATTGGCGCGCTCTGTAATTCCCGCTGGTGTTGCGTTCGAGGTACTTGGTAACGCGATCAGCGATGAAATCGACGCGAGACGCCAGCCCTTCCACTTCAGCGCGGGTCATAATGTGACGCTCGAACTCGCCGTCCTGCTTGTACAGGTCCGTCGCGGTCAGGTCGGGGTAGTAGTTCCACACAGGGAGGAACTCGAACAGCGGCTTGTACTTGTCGACCTCGACTGCCTTGTAAGCGCCAGTGTTGACGTCACGCTGCCATGTTCGGGCCTTGACCTTCTCATGGAACGGGCCGGTGAGTATGCCGATGTTGTATATCGTCGCCGAGCGCACAACCTTGCGCGCCAGTGTGATGAACTCCATCTCCTGAAGGTCGTCGTCGATCTTGACCTCCATGGCACCAGCCTTGCCCTTGGCGAACTCGCGGATGCCCTTCTCGATGTCGTCGCTGGTGAGTTCAACCCGCGACGGGTCGCCGCCTTCCGCCCGCATCTGAACAAGCCGGTCGAGCACCTGCTGTAACTGCTCGGTCGAGAGGTCGGGCAGCGGCGACGGGCGCACGCCGTAGTTCTTCTCGGTCTGTGGGAACAGCATCTGCATCAGACGCGCGATCGTCCCGCGTACCATCCAAGCTGTCATGCCTGGGTATGCTTTGCTGCGGTCGGCGGGAATCATGTTCGCGACTTCGGGGTCGTATATCTTCCTGACCTGGAACAGGTTCTTCATCCACCGGTCTTCGATTGGCCTTCGGTCAGACTCATACATTTCGAAGGTGCTACTCAGGCGCCTCCCCAATGAATCTAACTGGGCTGCGTCGATGGTGGGTACGTAAGATGCGTCTGTCATAGCAAACTCCTTTATGGCATATCAGGCCAGTATCTGTTGCTCTTGCTGCAGTTCTGCGCCGCCGGTATTACTTGAAGGTTGTGTTCTGTGTGGAGTCCGCAAACCAGCTTCGATTTCAACGGGACAATATGGTCGACGTGCCACTTGAAGCCTGTAGCCTTAGTGCGTCGCTGCGCGAGATCATACGCTTCAGCGATGAAAAACTGATTTGCCCACGCAGGAGTTTTTCCTGCCTCTGCCGCCCGCCGGGCATTATTGCTCGCGTTGACCTGCGATGGGTGGGCGCGCTTCCACCGCGCGGTATGCGCAGCGTTCTTTTCGGGGTTTTTCTTCTTCCACTCCGTCACGGCGCGGGCTACCCCCTCTGGATCCGCAGCGCGCCATTTTACCCCCTGTGCCGCAACTGCTTCTGGGTTCCGCTTCCGCCACGCGGCTGAGGCGACGCGTGTTTTTGCTTTGTTCGCCGCCCTCCATGCAGCATGGTACGCTTTCGCTTTATCGGGCTGCGATCTTGCCCACTCCGCGGCGTCTGCCTTGCTACATACTTTGCACTGCCCTCTATGCCTGTCCGCAGCACGGGCGTCGCGATAAAACTCGCTGAACGGCTTTGCCTCTTTGCACTTCGAGCATGTCTTAGTATCCATCGTGTTGTGACCTAAACGGTGCATAAAAGTTCAACGCGGCGTCGCGTATGGATTGACATTCGGTGGAGTTGGGGTTGTACCGCGTTCTTTCAGGTCGGCTTTTGTCCGTTCGCCGCGATGAAACCACATATCGGCATATTCGTTCGCTTCGCCGAGGTGTGAATCGTCATTTTTATCGACATCTTCTGAGTTCCGTCCGTCTTTTGTCTTCTTGAATTGGTACCCCCCACCGAGCGCACGTATAAGGTCCGTGCAGTTCGGGTCAATGAGGTATGCAGGCATCCCCCGCTGCACAAGCATGGATAGGAAGTGGTCAGTCGCCCCCTGTCTGTGAACTGGGCTGTTGCTCCATGCTAATTTCACTTTGCTGATGCCCTTGCGTCTATACCTTCGGAATATGTCAGCGCAACTGGCCTCCTCAGCCTGTCCGCCAGCGTTGCCACTCGGATCCCCAGTCACAGCAATGTCAAATCCGTCGTACTTCTGCCGCAGCAGCGGTAGCAGCTTCGTCTCTATCGCTGTCTCGATGGCCATCCCGAAGGTGGATATGTTGTCAAGTGTGAGCACTCGCCCGAATGCGTCCTGTTGTTTCAGTACCATGGCTGGGGTACGCCCGAAGTCAGCACCGATCAGTAATAGAAGCTGCTTATTCGGGATCAGGACTGACTTCGCCACGTGCACGTCGCGGTTGAACATGGGGTGGACAGGCTTGCCGCCCTTCGACCGGCCGTACTCGCACATGACGTAGGTGCGGATGTATTCATCCGTCTTGCCAGTGATCAGGTTGGTGTAGTAGCCAGGCGGCAGGTTCTCGCGGTTCTCCGCGGCGGGGTTCTCGGTGTAGGTGCCGTCGAGCAGCCGTATCGCGCCGGCGGGCTGGACGAAGAACTCCCAGTCGTTCGGCTGCTTGACTTTCATGTCGTCGGGCTTCATGCCTTCGGCCATGGCCCACCAGTACGTCTGCTCCTCGGGCATGTTCGAGTCGCCCCAGATGCCCACCCATGACGGGCCGCCTTCATTCATCCGCGGGTACCGGCCGACGCGGCCGTCCAGCGCCTCGATGATGTCGCGATGGATGTCGCGGAACTCATTCACGTAGGCGCCGGTGAGTTCGAGCGACAGCAGGTTCTTAACGTCGGCGGCGTCGTCCAGGGCACGGAAGATGACCTCGCACTCGATGTCACCTTGCTTGATGTAGTAGGTCTTGCCGGTTTCCTTGTAGTTGCCAAGCGTGCCGTTCGGGAACCAGTCGAAGAACGTCTTCATGGTCGTGTCGCGGAGCTGCGGCATCGTGTTCCGGACGACGGCAAACCGCGTCTTGCGCTTGCCGTCTATCGTCGACGGGCGCTGCATGCTCGCGCGGCGCGGGATCTCCCACTGACTACCGACGGACTTGCCGGAGCCGAACGGGCCGAGGATAAAACGATGCCTGCTATCAGACATCATATAATCTGACACAGTCTTCGGGAACTCTGCTGACAAATCCATTATGCTTGGTCCTTCTTGCGCCGGAGTGCTCGCTTCGCCTCGTAATACGGCTGGCGCGCGGCAGTTAATTTGTCAATATGCTCCTGCGTTAATTTACGCCCTGCGCCGTGCGTATTGCCCTTCTGGGCAGCCGCTATTTTTGCACGGACTTCTTTTGACATGACGCGGCCGGTACTTGCTGCGCGTATCGCTTCTCTCGCTTCCTGTGTATGCCGATATCCAAGCCCGTTCTTGTTGCCTGGCGTGCCCGGGTTGCCCATGTTTGCTTTTGACAGCGCGGCGCGGTGTGCCTCTGTCGGGACGCGCCCCTTTGCATTAGTATTTCCTTTAAGCGCTGCAGAAATCTTCGCCCCCGTCCCCGGATCGCGTACCCGCGCTTTCTGCGCTTCCGACATTTTCTTACGAGTTTCATCCGAGGCTTTCCGCCCCAACATAGGAGCAGTAGCGTTCAGCGCAATGTTGTACTCGGGCTTCACCTTATCGAGCAATTGCTGTTCATAGAACAGGAGCATACTTTTCTGGCAGGTCAGTATGGGTAGGAACTTGAACGCCGCGCGGCCATGCTTGTTCCACGCGGCTTGTAGTTTGGGGCTGTGGTGGTCCCCCTTCTTGAGCTGCTTGCAGTGCTTCCACCACCGCGCACGAAGATCAACTGCCGACCCAATATACCGCTTCCCGTTCACGGTATTGACGATCTCGTAGATGCCGGATTGATTCTCCATTATGAGTTGACCTTCGGCGCGTCAGGAAGTTCCACAATAATCGGCCCAATCGTGCAGCCGTCAGGGCAGTCGCCCGCCGTGAAGTCGCGCATGTCGGTGTGGGGGCCGCCACAGCGGTTGCACCGCTCGTACTCGTGGATGCCCGCCGGTTTGTTGCCGAACATCTCGCGGACGCTCAGTACCTGCGCCGCGAAGTATGTGTTGAACTCGGCAACGGCGTCCTCCGCGAACTGTCGCGTTACGCCCATGTGAACCCATCCGCAACGGTTGCATGTACGCAGGTTCATGCGACCTCCGGTGTCGGATCAAGTTCGACGTTGCGCCCGCGGTGCTGGAACCGGTGACCGTCCATCCGCTCCAGCGTCAGAACCCCATTCTCGTTGTCGATCAGCCGCACGAGGTCGCAGTGCCCCTTCGTGTTGGCCGGGCCGATGGCAAGTTCGCCGGGCTGGAACCCCTTGGCCTGGAGTACAGCTTCCAGGGCGCCGGCGGCCGGGCCGTTGAGGCAGCGTGGGTGGATGATTACGCGGGCGTTCATAGGTCGAAGGAATCCACGCCGTTGCCACAGCCGACTGCGTACAGGCTCGTCAGATCGACCGCCTCGCGAGCCGACTTGCCAAGGTGCATCGCCATGACCGCGAAGTCCGCGCCTGACCCCCACGCGCCGAACGCATCCTCGACCGCGATGGGCATCGCATGCTCGTAGAACTTGCATCCGTCCTTGTCGGCAACGATCAGGCGGACGCAGTCGTTCTCGTCGTTGTCAGGTATAGGCCACGCTGCCGGGTCGGCGCCGGCCTCATACCATTGCACCAGCATCTCGCCCATCGCCTGCATGCCGGTTATCGCTGCTACCTCGCCGGTAGCTAGCCTGCGGATCTTGGTCGTGGTAGAGCACCTGCCGCCGCAGACCGACTGCTTGTCGGCCGCGAGGCTGTGCCCGTCGTAGGCGACGACTGTCATGGTTTCTTCCTCCCCACCATGGCGCCGAACCCCTTGGCGTGTTTGTTAGCGGTCGCGATGGCTTCGCCTTCCGGTACACCGGCCTTGATCATGGCAGTCGCTTGCGCGGCAGCGGCCTTGGCCTGCGGGAGGGAGAGTTTCTTGTTATGCCGCTGCTGGAACTGCTTTGGGGTCCATGGCATGATCAGTGCTCGCTCATGCCGGGGTTGGCCATGTCGGCGAGCGGCGCAGGCTCCAACGAATCGAGGAAGGTCTTCGCTTCGGGTGACATCTCGCCTGCGCCGGTTCCGGTCAGTTCCAGCGCATCCTGTTCGGCAGGCGACTGATCGGGCAGGGGGCCGATGCCGGTCGCAACGGTGCCGTCGGCGTAGGTCTTGGTTTCGTATCCTGCGTCGCTGGGCGTGGCCAGGATGGGTTCGGACATCAGCGCGTGCGCGGCGGGGTCGAATGCCGGCGCCAGATTCACAGCGGGGGCGGTCAGCACGTCCAGCGCGCCGTGCTTCGCTACCACATCGGCTTTCAGCAGGGCTTCGTTGCCCAGCGGGAACCTGCGACTGGCGGCGTCCTCGTAGCGCAGCGTGGCCTGCCGCAGCGAGAACTCGGCGTCCTCGATCTCCTTGGCGCGACGGTCGATCTTGACGACTTCCCGCACGGCGATGACGCGGTCGTCATAGGCATAGCGTTCGGCTTTCTCGCCGTTGGCGATGTTGAACTCCTCGACGAGCGATCCGGCTTCGGTGACGACTACATGGACTTCTTTGGCGTCGCCGCAGTGGGCGCTGATGGTAACGGTTGATGTCATGATGCCTCCTGGTCAATGGTTTGGTACTGCGGTATTGCAACAACTTGTTGTGGGGCCTGCCCTGCGAAAGTGATACTGAGAACCAGCCCGCTGCCAGACTTGCTGTCATCCTTGGCTTCTTTTGGTTCCAGGTTCGCCACCTTCGTTACCCACTGGATCAGGGTTGCCCGAACCGCCGCGCTCTGCAGCGGGTCAGTGGCGATGTCGTGTGCGTATGGCAACAGCTCGCCTGCCATGAGCTTCGCTTTAGTGCGGAAGGACAGCCCGGTTTCAAAGACTTCTTTCTGCGCCTGCTGCATGAGCAGCACGAACGCCGGGTTCTCCACCAGTTCAGCCGCGGCGTCGGCGTCGTAGCCGTACTGGTCGAATATGTCCTCGGCGTCGTTGATGTTCAGGGCCAGTTCGACAGCGAGGCGTTCCAGCTTCTTGCGGTATATCTCCGGCACGTCCTCCAGCCGCGCGGCTTGGCGCAGGGATGACGGTGCGGCCGCGTAGTCGGTCGGCTCGACGGGTTCGCTCATTGCAGTTTCGGGAACGCGGCGACGATGCAGCCGACGTTGAAGTTGATGCGCTCAACGGTGTCGAGCGGGTAGGGGTTGAACACGAAGCCCTCGGGGTGGTTCGGCCCGCGCAGCGACCGGGCCGCGAGCATGCTGTCGTAGCCGCGCTGCTGGATGTGGGGGATGGTTGGGACTTGGGTCACTTCTCACCCCGCTCGTCCATGGAGCGCAACTGCCGGTCGATCTGCTGGACGACATCAGGTGCTGCGCCACTCGACTCGCGACGGAGGCCCAACGCGGCGGCGAAGACCTCAACTACCCCCATCTGCGCGGACAGGACTTCGTTCTGGCGGCGAAGCGCTAGGATTTCGTACCGCGCGTCTTTCAGGACTTGTTGCATTCTGGCATCTCCTCTAGTGAATCGGTGAATATGGTGACAGCATCTTCTTCATACTCCTGAATTTTCATCTCGCGCTCCGCGAGTTCAACGGACAGCCAGGGCAGGCGCCATGGGCGGTCGAACTCCAGAAGCCTGACGCCCACCCATGGCGCTGTCATAGCTACTTCGCGGCCTGCTTGATGCCTTCGAGCGTCGCGAGGGCGTGCGCCAGACTGAGCGCTGCCTGGGCGTACTGCTGGGCTTCGAGTGACGTTGTCGCGGCTGCGGACTTCGCGGCGGCGCGGTCGAGTGCGGAACTTACGGCTGTGGTGTTCATAGGGTTCTAGCTCCTGTGAGTAGGCCCGCTTAATTGCTGACCGTGAGGATAGTATGGCATGGAACGGCGGCGCTGTCAAGCAGTTAAGAGATTGACAGCCTTATCCTTCGCTTCTATGTCAATTTCCTTACCCCGCGTAATAGTGGCACTCGCACAAGGGCCAGATATTCAGCAGCACGGCGCAGCGCAGCAGGGTCTTCCCTGAACAAGCCGAGCCCAGTATTACACCCGCTACATAGCAGACCGCGTACCTGCTCGGTGGCGTGATCATGGTCGAGGTGCAGCTTCCCGGCTACCTCTGGCGTGCGCTGACATACTGCGCACACTCCCTGCTGCTCGTCTAACAGGCGTTGATATGTCCCGTGTGGCAGCGCGTGGTACATATCGGCCCCCACCTTGGGCACATAGAACGTGCGAAGCCTCGGATTTTCTTCATTGATCTTAGCCTGGAGCTGCTTGCCCAGCTTCCCGACCGCCGTGCGCTCCGCAGGCGGCAATCGCGCCAGCGCCCGCTGCAGGCACCCGCAGGAGCGCGTCTTGCCTGATACGAGCCGGTCGTTGCGCACTACAGCCTCGCCGCCGCACTCACATCTGCATACCCACTTTAGGCCTCGGTTTCCGGCGGTTGGGGGCGCTTGACACACTGCTGTCAGGAACCCGAAAATTTTTCCGGTGAGGTCGTTTTGGTAGCGCATTTTTATCTCCTAAAATTACATCATAGCACCGTAGGGGGGACTTGTCAAGTTTTATTTGGGGGTACTTGGATTTTGGCGTTGTCGTACACACGGTACCGAACACCACCGCCCGGCCGCGAAGCCGCGCCCCCCAAGGCCGCCTCGCCGCTCGACCGCTGGGCGGCAGAAAAGCCTGGCGTAACGGGCGCATGCGCATGGCAGGTGAGCGAGCTGCGCCAGGTGAGCGAGCTGCGCCAGGTAGGTGAATCGATGTCGGGCGCCTCACGGCCGGGCGATCTGCGCCAGGCAGGCGCATCGATGTCGGGCGCCCTGCAGCATGAGGCGCGGCCGCCGGGCGTTAAGATAGTCGGGATAGTCAAACAATGATGCGCGTAAATACCCCACTAATTAAAATAATCTAATAGTGTACCCTAGCACGTGCCGCGGCTAAACCATTGATTTACAAGGCTTTCGAGTACTCAATACCTTATAAATATATAGTATCAGATATCACTAGTATCACTAATGCCTCTTTTTTCGATAGGCTACGCGTGAACCTCAGGTAGTTTAGGCCTAAGGTTTCGAGCGCGTAAACGCCCGACTGAGAGAAAAAAAGACCATTAGCGCGCCTTATCCGGTGTAGTATGTTATTAGCGCTCCGAAAAGCCTAGCGGTATCAATGCCTTGCGTTTATCCTCACTCGCACGGCGCCGCAATAAAAACACATAGTGCGGTATTTACGCGCATAACTACTGCACTATGCGCTAAATAAAGTCGGGATATACCTTGACTATGCGCGGCCGCGCGCTATACTGTAAGGGCATCATTCAACCTACCTGCGAGGATTTTATACCGTGAAGCCTATTGACCCTACAACCTATTGCCTATGCTGCGGCCGCGATCGCCCGGCGTCAGACTTTTACGCCGGCGCCGTAGCGTGCTCGATGTGTCTGACGCGACCTGCCAGTGAGATTGTTACGCTAACCCGTGAGACCGTGCGCCGCGAATATGCGATAGCGGCTTACACTAAGGACGGTCGAAAGCGCGCCCGTATCGAAGCGAAAATGGGCGTCTATATGGTATCGGGCAAGCGCTGCACGGCATGCCATACCCCGAAACCGCCGGAAGCCTTCAACAAGTGCGCACCGGCGCCCGATGGCCTGCAGCCTATTTGCCGCAGCTGCAATGAGACGCGCGTCGCTGTAATGCGCTCCGGCGGCCTGAAAGCCTGGCACGTGGTGCGCGACGCGCTCAGAGCGCAGTCCACAATAGGGCGATAGCCTGATAGTCAAGGGCGCCAGTATCAGAACAAGTGATATGTAAAGCCCTTGACTACCCTACGCCCTGCGTCTACCATGACAACTATCAGCACCACGGCAAGCCCGGCGCCGCTATAGCCTGGCAGCAACGAGGAGCAAATCATGAGTCGATACTATCAAGAGGACTGCGCGCCGCACAATGCGCGCGAATTCGCCAATACCGGATCCGCCTTGCGGCGCGCAACGCGCGATAATCCGCGCAATCTGCCATGCCCGACTTGCGGCGCGCCCGATCGCTTGACCTATGCCGATAAGATGCGAGGCTACCAGTGCGACGAGTGCGCCAATGCGGCCGAGTGGGGTGCATCATGAAAAGCTATCAAGTGATAGTCGGTAACATTGGCACGGTTCTCGATCGTGCCGGCCCGGGCGCCCTTGCGGCCGCGCATGCGACCTACCGCGAATACTGCGCGCTTAGTCGCGACGACGGCGGGCACGCGGCCGGCGAACCGGTAACCATGGTGGTAGACGGTGAGATCGTGAAAGAATACCGGCCGCCGGTCAAGCTCCCCAGTATCAAGGACGTCGCGGCATTGGTGCGACACGTTAAGGCGCAGGTCCCACAATCGGATCCCGACTACATCGCCGATGAGGATGATAAGCCCGGAATTGATTTGACCATTGGCGTCAACACTCTCACAGGTGAATGGTCCTGGCAAACCGGCGACAATAGCTACACCGGCGGCGCCTATGGGTGCCGCGACTGGGGTGTCACTCGCGTCTACCGTGCAACGAATTCGCGCGAGTGTGCGCGCGACCTTATCAACCAAGTAGCAGAATTGAATTGGGGCTAATCATGCTCGCCTATGTCAACACAAAATGCCGGCGGCCGGATGGCTCATACGATAGCTATTGCACAGTATCGGTTCCCGTGCGCGAAACCGCGCGGCCGCGCAAAGGACAGACTGCTAGTGGCTACGGTCGCGCCCTCCCTACGCCCTATCAGATCCAATGGCACGGCCGCTGGTACCGCGTCAAGGTTATTTGCTTCAGCAATGCCGGATCCGCCTACATCGGCAAATCTTTTGACCCACAATTGACCGTGGATATTGACTACGGGATATATACATCATGAAAATCAAATCACTAGGTGCGAACCGCACAGAGCTGCAGGTAGGCGAGAATACTATCCTCTTCAGCTATAGCACGCCCGTCGCGTGCCGCGGCCCGGCCGGTAACTATCGCACGGCCGAAAGACACAGCGTCACCACGTCCAAGCATATTGGCCAATGGGGCGCGCGCGACTTCGAAACCCGACCGCAGGACTGGTTCACGGCCTTGACTGAAGGGGGCGCCAAATGAATCTACCCAGCATCAAAACCCTAGAGCGCGCCTTCCCTGGCAAGGGCCGCGAGCTCCGGAAGCTACTCGAAAGCCCGGCCATTATGACTGACAACCGGCCGCCCTTGCCACAATGGGAAATTGACCGCCTGGCCCGCGAGGCCGCGCGAATTCTTGAAGCCTATAAGAAAGGGCAATCATGAAAACAGCAGCACAGCGCCTGCAACAATACCGCGACGAAGCCCTAAATCCGCGCTGGGTCCGGCCGCTAACCTGGCGGGATACCAAGCAATTCCACCCGTCCGCATGGGGGGCGCCGCGGCCGAACAATGTACGCGGCCAGAAGGGTGAAGTCTTCACCGATTCGATTGACCAATACGGCGATGATCTTGGCCCGGTCGGGAAGCTGTATCCGCGCATGATCGACCATAATGGATGGTATTCGGATACCCATTACGACGCGCTCATTGTCGGCCATGTATGCCGCATGCGATGCCCGCGAGGCACGCTGTATATACCGGCAACACTCTGCACGGGATGGGATGGCACGGTGCACTATCTCGGCGATGCAGAGCTAGTGCCCAAGGGCGCGACTGAAGAGGAACACGACCGGGCATGCCGCGAGGCCGCGCGAAGTGCAGACCATTATGCCGAGCGCGAAGCTGAAGAGGCGCGCGAGGATAACGCCAAATCCCTGGCAGAATCCGATATCGAGCAGGCGCGGGAAGAGATCCACGGCATAAACCAGACTACACTATCGCTTATCCGCGAGATCAAGCAGCACGGCAAGAAGTACACGCCCGCGGTTTGCATCGCCCTGGCCAGCACCATAAAAGCCGGGCTTCGCGATCGCGCCGAGCAATTCAAAATTATCAAGGCGAGAGAGGAGGACTACTGGACCGCGGCGCCCGGGTACTGAATCGAGTCCACATATCCCAGCGGGAACGAGGCCCGCTGCAGTATGTGAATTCGCAGAGTTTCAAACCGGGCGCGGCCGCACCGCGAATTGAATTAGGAGGGCAGGATTATGGAAATCAACATCACTCACTTTTTCAACACCGCGGCGCCGATGGATTACAGCGCGTCAGTGGCAGAGATTGGCGCCGATGCAGGCCCGGCAACATGGGCGGCCGCGTGCGACGATAGCCCGGCCAATATGCTGCTGGACGACGACGCCAAGCGCGAGGCATTCAAGGAACATATCCGCGGTTTCGGCGCCTGGTCTGATGAAGAGATAGCCGCCTGGACTGAAGTCGAATTGAACGCCCTATTTATGCAGTTGATCGCAGGCGACATGCGCGAGGCTGATATCGGCCCGGAGTCTACCGCCGACGACTGGATCGCATACGAGGAGCGCGCGCACGCCGGGCAGTGCAGCGGCAACATATTCCGCGCCACGGATGGCGAAGTCTACTATTCATTGGAGGGCTAGACCATGCGCGCCGTCTACACCCTGCTGCTGCGCCTGTCGAAACTGGAGCTCGCCATAGCCCGGTCAACCGGCCGGCGGCCCTCCAGCATCGCCCAGCTATCCGCGGACGTTGATCGATGGGAGCGTGCCATCTGGGAAATCGACATCAAGAGGGCGCCACTATGACCGCCCGCACCTTGTTCCAAACCGCGCTGAAGTCGGCGCGGCGCATCAACCTGACCGCCCTGCCGGATATCAATCCGGATGCGGCGGTAGTTTTCGGCACGGTCCTAGCCGCTGCCTTGTCAATTTACTTTGGAGTCTGACATCATGAGAGACGCACCCAGCAACATCGACGATGTAATCGATTCGCGCGACGTGATAGCCCGGATTGAAGAGCTTGAAAGTGAGTTGCAGGATGAATACGAGGCGGAAAGCGAGGAGCCCGCCAACACCTTCGAAGAGTGGGTAGACGCGGCGGCTGCCAATGACACGCATACCCTGCAGGACGCGGCCGAAGAGTTGAAGACCCTGAAGTCCCTAGCCGACCAGGGTGAAGGCTATGGCGACTGGGAGCACGGCGAGACCCTGATCCGGGAATCCTACTTCCAAGACTACGCGCAGGAACTGGCTGAAGACTGCGGCATGATTCCGAAGGATCTCGCCTGGCCCTGCACCTGCATCGATTGGGAGCAGGCCTGCCGTGAGCTGAAGATGGATTACACGGAAGTCGACTTCGATGGCGTGTCGTATTTCATGAGGGCATGATCATGACCCGCACCCACTGGCCCGAACGCCGGAACGCCTGCCGCGAGGACGCTGTCCTCCGACAGGTCGACTGGATCAACACGCAGCGGTGCCGGCATGCCGTGCGCTGGCTTGTTGCATACCTTGCTGCGCTGCGCGAACGCCGCGCCGTGCGGGTTACCATCAACTGAAGAAGGAGGCCGAAGAGATGACAAAAGACGAAATGCGTGCGTATCAGGTCGAGCGCCGGCGCCGGTTGAAGGCTGGTGAGCCGAAGCCGCCACGCCACAGCACTAGCGAATGGTTAACCACATTCCAGCCGGGCGAGACCCGATGGGTCGAGACTACGCTACCGGGGTACGCCAATATGCAGCGCCGCGTCAACATGCCGCGCAGCAGGCGCCCCGACATGATTCGGCAGTGGCAGTTCGAGACCGCGCTGTTCACCGCCGTCTCAGCGAGCAAGGCCGGGGACATCGCGTTCCTGGTCAAAGTCACCCGCACGCGCTAAAACCATGCTCGCCTACCATCACGCCATTATCAGTCACGGCAAGGCCATCGCCGAGTGCTTGGCCGAGCACCGCCCGCTATCCGATCTGAAGTATCGGCGATCGTTCCGGTTCGCAGAGAACGACTGCGGTGGGTGGAACTTAGTTGCAGTCCCCGTGTCTGAGTCAACATTATGAGCCCCCGCACCGCTGACCGTCTCATCAACTTCGCTCTCGTAGTGCTGGTGCTCACCCTCGTGGCAGCCGTAGCCCTCGCCGTTGGCTGGCGCAGTGAGGCCCTAGCCCTGCGTACCCAGGTCAAGCCGCCCGGCTGCCCCGCCCCTGTCGCGCCCATGCCGCGCGGCATCAATCTGAAGAGGTTCACATGAGTCAGTTCGTAATGAGCAAGTTCGCCACCCAGGCCGACATGTACGCCGCAATGAAGGCACGCATCGCCGAGCTGGAGGCCGAGAACCGGGTTCTCGTGGTTAAGACGACGAACAGCCTCGCAAATAATCTCTGCCCTGACCACCGGGACAAGCAGACGGGTAAGCCGTGCCTTGCTTGCACAATTGAAGCCCTCGAAAAGAACGCTGTGCGCCTATACAACGGCCTCGTCCGGGCACGGCAAAACCTATTCCCGCACATCGACCAAGAGGAAGTCATGGCAGTCATGGCGCGCGACTTCCCGCTGATAGCTGCCCTGAAATCATGAGCCACAACCACTTCGGCGTGAAGTACCCCGACGGCACGTGGTCCGGCCCCATCTCGCCGACCGCCAAGGATCTGAAGCCCTACGCCAAGACACACCACGGCACCATCTATGAAGTCGGATCCGCTGAAGACCCGGCGCCGCGGCACCAGGCTGAGGCCGAGCCGTGGGTGTTCGATGCCGATCGGCCCGAGCGCATCGATACCCCGTGCTTCGCCAGTGCCGAAGACGAATATCGGCCCGAGCGCATCGAAGACATCGCCGCGGCCAAGGCCGACATCGCCAACGACCTGGAGAAGTGCTACCCAGAAGACTACGGCCTGGCGTCGAAGTTCGGCGCATGAACCCCAAATTCCCACCCCGTGAGCAGCGCGAACGCCTGGCGCTGATCCAGGCGCGCAACCGACTGCGCCGCGAAGCCGCCGCGAAGCCGCCCGAAGTCACGGCCGCAAGTGTGCTATTCTCATGGAACAGGAAACCCAAATGACCATGATCTCAGCTTACCTGCTGGCGGAAGAAGTCGACCGCAGCGAGCCCGACAGCTTTTACCACGGCAACGCCGGCAGGCGGGTATCCGTCGCTGCGGTATGGATAGGCGACCCAGGGGGCCGCGAGGTTCTGCCCGACACGTTCGAGAGCGTCCCCGAATTCTATCGGCTCCTCAAGGAACTTTCCGACGAACTCGTTGTCGAAGGGGTAGAAGATCAGAATAGTTTTGAGTAGCACCCCGGTACCGCGCGGGCTCGCAGCGGCGTAGTGCAGGAGGGAAACATGTCCGAATCAATCGAGCAGTGGAACGCCAAAGTCGTGCCACGTAACACCCGTCGCCAACTCAGCAGCGGCGACCGCAAGCCGCAAGACCCCAAGGCGTTCAAGCGGGCGAAAGCCCTGTATATGCAAGGCCTGGAACTGAAAACGAAGTGGGCGCACAACTTGACCATGCTCCAGATGCTGATCAACGGCCTGCCGGAGTACAAGTCTCGTGGCCACGGCCGCACGCCGCGGCGCATGTGTCGGACCAACTTCAACTACAAGGGCGGCAACCATGCGGGGCGCTACCCGAGCCAGGGCAAGAGCGAGTGCGCGCGTCGCGTGTTCCAGGCGATGTCGAAGCAGGACCGCGATTTTGCCCGCCGTATCGGCGTCGACCTGTTCGGCGAGATCAGCGCCATGGTCACGCCCGAGACGGACCTCGGGGGTGCGCCGTGATCCCCCTCAGTTCTGCCGTCCTGCGCGGCGTCGATCGCGCCCCCGGCGAGGCGATCAAGGGGTACTTCGTTGCCGGCGGCGGTCTGGTTACGGCGTCCGACGTTCTGGGCGCCGCCGTGCTGGGGCAACTCCCTGACAGCGCAGTCGCAGCGTTCTGGGCGCGGGTATTCGGCTATACCCCCGAGCAACTGGCGGTCTTCATGCTCCGCGAACTCCACCAGATGTGGCCGCACATCGGACAGTCCGTTCGCTGCTGGCCCCGGCTCGCCGAAGAACTGGAGCGCGACCGCCTGATCCCGCGTATTGTTCCGCTGCAGACCAAGTATCGCCGCGAGATCCATGTCAGCCTGTGGAAAGTTATGGTCGACATGTTCGACGCCGGCGAGACGCGGGAAGACATCGCGGCCAGGCTGGCGAGGCACGGGTTATGAGCTACTCCTACCTCGCGTCTCCCTACACCAACCCCGACAACCCCGATGACCGGCTGTACTGCGAGCAGCGGTTCGCCGAGGCCGTGCATGCGGCGGCGAAGTTGATGGCCCGCGGTGAGAACATCTTCTGCCCGATCGCGCATTCGCACCCCGTCGCCGCCTATCTACCGGCGGATCTGCGGTGCAACCACCAGTTCTGGCTGACGCAGGACTTCGCGCTGTTGGAGAAGGCCGACAAACTGATCGTGCTTCATCTCCACCAGTGGCACCGTAGCTACGGCGTCGAGCAGGAGATCAAGTTCGCACTGAAACATGGCATCCCGATCGTCCACTTGGACCCGGCGGACTTATGATCCTGATCCCCGAAATCGAGAAGGTAGTCCTCCTCGTTCCACGTACCGGAAGCGGGGCATTGCGCCGCGCGATACTGGCGCGGTATCCCCAAGCAATGCAAGTGTACCGTCACATGGAGGCAGACGGGGTACCGCAGGGGTATGACCGCTGGCAAAAACTCGGCGTCGTTCGCAACCCACTCGATCGTTTGTGGAGCCTGTATAAGTTCCTTCGCAGGTTCGGACTCGACCACGGGCGCTACGAGCACGCCTACACGAAGGCGCAGCGGGACAGCGTAGATCGCCCATTCGACGAGTGGATACTGCGCAACAAGGAGGTGTTCACGAGCCCCTACGATTCCGCCGGGCTGGGGCGGTTCTGGCCGCAGTTCTGTGTGCGGCACCCGATCCCGGAGAACGTGAAGAGCCAGTGGCTGACGCTGCGCCCGGACCTCGGCACCGAGATATGGCGGTACGAAGACCTGCATAAACTGGCAGTGATGCTCGACATTACGCTTGAACGCCACAACGAAACGGCCCCGAACCCGGTGCCAAAGATCAGTCTGGAGGCGTCGGAGCACGTCGGCCGGGTGTTCAAGTGGGACTACCTCTACCGGGCGAGCATGGCATGACCACCATCGTAGCCTCACGTCAGCACGGCGAGATGGCTGCCGACACGCAGGTCAACTTCGGGGATACGTCGTTCCCATCGAAGAAGATATTCACGACCTGCAACGGCCTCGTCGGTGCCGCCGGGTCAAGCGTCGACTGCGCGAAGTTCATCGCATGGGTCGAGACCGGCATGGATATCAACGACCGCGACGAACTCAAGGATCCCGACGAGTTCCAGGCCCTGTTGCTGACCCATGATGGGCTGTTCTTCTTCGAGGACGACTGGATAGCGAACAAGATCGAGCGCGACTTTCACGCCATCGGCACCGGCGGCGGACCCGCCATGGCTGCCATGCTGTGCGGAAAGACACCGAAGCGCGCCGTTGAGATTGCCAGCAAGATCGACCCCGGCACCGGCGGGCCTGTGACTGTTCTGGTGCTGGGGGGTTAGATATGTCCACAGCAAAACTTGAAGGGTGGCTGGACGACGACCATCCCCTGTGGCTCGTCAACGAGCAGATCAAGGGGCTACTCGAAGGCGACGGCGCGAGCGAGGATCATGAATCCGTGGTGACGTTCCTGCGCGCTACGGGGCTGCCCGAGGGCACAGTGCGGCGAGTTCATAAAGCGATTGCATGCGCGGAGGTTGATCGCTGGCTCCCGATCGCAACAGCCCCGACAACGGGGCGCGAGAAGATACTGCTCAAGACGCCACACTCTCCGAACGGATGCCCGGCATACAGCAATACATGGTGGACCTGCGGGTTCTCGGTCGAGTGCAAGCCTACTCACTGGAAACCCGCCTGATGGACACCCTCGTTCTCGACTGGGAAACTTTTTACTCCCAGGAATTCTCGCTCTCCAAGATGACCACAGAGGCCTACGTCCGCGACCCGCGCTTCGAAGAGATCCTGCTCGGCGTCAAGGTTAACGACACCCCAGCATTCTGGATCATGCCAGATCGCGCCGCGACTTTCTTGCAACGAGAGGTGAATTGGTCGGAAACGGCGCTGATCTGCCACCACAGCCACTTCGACGGGCTGATTCTCGCACACCATCACGGCATCCGGCCTGCCATGCACATTGACACCCTGAGCATGGCGCGCATCCTCGACGGCCCGAAAGCCGGGAACTCACTCGAAGAACTGTGCATCCGCCACGGCATCGGCCGCAAAGGGAACTACGTCACGTTCGCAAAAAATAAGCGCGCTGCGGACTTTACCGCCGCAGAACGCGCGGAGTACGGCGCGTACTGCGTCAACGACTGTGAGCGCACCTACGACCTGGCGCAGATATTCTTGGAACAGATGCCGGCGGATGAATTGAAACTGGTTGACCTCACTGTGCGCATGTTTACGGAGCCCAAGCTGCTGGGCAACGAAGCGCAACTGCGCGGGGCCGTCACCACTGAGCAGAAGCGCAAGCGTGACTTGCTCACTGAACTGGGCTACGAGTGCAAGGTATGCGGGGGCAGTGGGCAAGCCCCGGATATGTTCAATGGCGTGTCGCCATGCAAGGCGTGCGATGGTCTTGGCATCAACAAGAAGCCCTTCAACTCCAGTGACAAGTTTGCTGCGATCCTGCGTTCCATCGGCGTCGAGCCGAAGACGAAGCCCTCACCCACAACGGGCGAGCAGATATTCGCCTTCGCGCGCACAGATCCAGCGATGCAGGAAATGCTCGAAGACCCAGATGATGTGATCCGCGCGCTCGCCGAAGCTCGGGTGAGCATCAGGTCAGGGATCGTCGAGACGCGGGCGCAACGGTTCGCCGACATGGCCTCGCGTGGGCCGCTCTGCGTGTACCTCAACTATGGCGGCGCTCATACATTCAGGTGGTCGGGCGGAGATGCCACGAATTTCCAGAATATGAGCAACGCCAATGCGAACCGCCCAGAACTCGCGGTGCTCAAACAGTCGATCTACGCACCGGACGGGTATCGGATCGTGTGTTCAGACAGCGCGCAGGGCGAGGCGCGCTTGCTTGCATGGGTTGCCAATCAGCATGACTTGGTTGAAGCGTTCGCACAAGGGCGCGACGTGTATAGCGAGCATGCAAGCACAGTGTATGGCAGGCCCATTGATCGCAAGAAAAACCCCGCCGACAAGATTCCTGGCCACGTCGGGAAAGTCGGAATTCTTTCGTTCGGCTTTGGCAGTGGGTGGTTCAAGGCCGCCACGGAATTCCTGAAAGGCGCGCTGGGTGCCAAGCCGATCATCTTCACGGTAGCGGACATGGAGTCCTTGCAAGTCGACCCTTCCCCGTTCCTGAACAACCCGAAGCATGTGCAGCGCGTGGCCGAGATGCCCAGCCGGCTGAACCTCAACGACCGCCTGATCCACTGCTGCGTCACCAAGGCACTGGTTGATCGGTATCGCAAGCGGTACCCGCAGATCACCGGGGTGGGCCTACCGCCGGGGCAGAAAGGCTGCTGGCAGATGATGGAGGACGTCATCACTGCTATGATCGAGGGCAGGGAGATGGTGTTCGGCGCGCACGGCATCATGCGCACTGGGAAAGATCATATCCTCATGCCGAACAACCTCAAATTGAACTATCATGGGATTGAGCGGTCAGAGGATGGAACGGCTACCTATTGGGATGGCCGTTCGCGTACCAAAATCTACGGATCGCTTGCCACGGAAAATATTATTCAGTGCCTGCATCGCATCATTGTCGGAGAACAAATGATTGAGGTTGCCAAAGAACTGCCGGTAGTCCTGATGACACACGATGAAATCGTATGCGTCGTCGAGGAGAACGCGGCTGACGTGGCGCTTCAGTACATGAACAGTGTTCTTGCCACCACCCCTACATGGGCAACAGGGCTGCCGCTCTCTGCTGAGGGGGGCATCGGCGTGACGTATGCGGAGTGCAAATGATCAAAAAGGAGGTAAATCCATGTTAGTTCTCGGTCTCGCCGGCGCTGCCGGTTCAGGTAAGTCAGCGGTCGCGGAGTACCTCGTTCAGCGGTACGGCTTTATGCGTTTTTCATTTTCGGATTTTCTGTACGCTCAGGTCGCCGAAGCGTTCGGGCTTGAGAGCGAAGACGTACTGCACGATCGGGCGACGAAGGAGGTCGCCACCCCGCTGCTCGCGATGGAGAACTGCGCCGACGACGAGTTCGATTATGTGGTGCGTAATATGTTCGCCCCCGAGGACCACAGTGCCCGCACTCCATACTCCCCCCGCCAGATACTTCAGTGGTGGGGCAGCGACTATAGGAGGGCACAGAACCCAAACTACTGGATCGACCAAGCCGAGCAGTGGCTGGAAGCCATGTACTCCTTCCCGCAGTACCCCGAGCATCGGTGCAACCTGTTCGTCAATGACAGCGTCCGCTTCGAGAACGAACGCATGTGGGTGAAGGAGATGGACGGCGGAATCTGGCACCTGCGCCGCGACGCCGCCGCGCCGGTCGCCGGTCACGTCTCCGAAACCCCACTGCCCGTGCTCGACGGCGAGCGCGAAATCTTCAACAACTACACCCTCGACTACCTCTACAAGGGCGTCGATCAGTTGCTGACCTCCGGCGCCAAGTTCGTCAGGCTGGAGCCGCCGGCTCCGATGGTGGAGCCCGAGCCCCTTCCCGGTGGCCAGTATTACGCCATGCAAGCTGACGGTCACAACATGCTCTGCAACGCCGACGGTACGCGCAGCATCTTTGATGACGTAGACGAATAAGGAGCCCGACCATGCCATCAGGAACCATTAGCGACGCCCTGCTGCAAGCCACGGTGAACGCGTTCGCCGCCGGGAAGACCCAAAGCGGGGCCGCGAAGCTGCTTGGCCTCCCCCGTACCACAGTGCAGGGTCGGCTGGACGAAGCCCGGGCACGGGGCATCACGCCAAACGGCGCGAAGCTCGAAGTCGAGGACGTGCAGGGCCTGAAAGCCAAAGTCAAGCGGTTGGAGGTCTCGCTCAAGTCGCACGAGAGCCAGTCCGACCAGGCACGGCAGATCAAGGCCGTCATCGGGGCCATGGCGCGGCAAGTCGAGGATCTCGATCCTCCCGCGTGGCTGGTGCGTGGCCAGGGCAAGGCCAAGTCGCCCGGCGTGCCGACGCTGTTCCTGTCGGACTTGCACTGGGGCGAGACGGTGTTCGCCAGCCAGATCAACAACGTCAACGAGTACAGCGTCAAGATCGCCCACAAGCGCATGGACACCCTCGTCAGTTCAGCCGTCCACCTGCTCAAGATCATCTCCCCTGAGATGGACTACCCTGGCATCGTGATCCCTCTTGGTGGAGACTGTATCTCCGGAAATATCCACGACGAACTCACCGCTACGAACGAACTCAACTCGATGCCGGCCGTGCTCGACCTGTACGGCGTGCTGGTTGGCGTCATCAGCGCGATGGCGGATCAGTTCGGCCACGTCTTCTGCCCTTGTGTAAGTGGCAATCATGGCCGCGACACCAAGAAGATATGGAACAAGGACCGCCACCACACGTCGTTCGACTGGCTGCTGTACCGCTTCCTGGCCAAGCACTTCGACGGCGACAAGCGCATCACGTTCCACATTCCCGACGGCTCGGATGCCTACTATAAGGTCTACAATCATGCCTACCTGCTCACGCACGGCGACCAGTTCAGAGGGGGAGATGGCCTGATTGGTTGTCTAGGCCCAATTATCAGGGGGGACCACAAGAAGCGAAGCCGCAACGCGCAGGTAGATCAGAAGTATGACACCATGCTGCTTGGTCACTTCCATTCCTACATCCACCACGGGCGCGTCATCGTGAACGGGTCGATGAAAGGGTACGACGAATTCGCGTGGTCCAACAACTTCAGCTTCGAGCCCCCACAGCAGGCCCTCTGGATAACCCACCCTGTGCACGGCCAGACTTTTCGGATGCCTGTGTTCCTCGGAGAGAAGCAGGCGGCAACGGCGGCGAGCTGGGTGAGCGTACCGGGATGAAGGCGAAAGAACTGACTGCCGATGACTTCGGGCCAGGCCAGATCGCAAACTTCTGGTCTAAGGTGGTACTGCGCCCGAACGGGTGTATGGAGTTCACCGGGTCGGAGCGCGTGAAAGGATACGGCTGCGTCGAGATGAAGGGGCGCACCTCACGGTCGCATCGACGGGCACTCGCACATCGTGCCGCCTATGCGATGACGTGGGGCACCTGCCCATCAGATATGAAACTACTTCACTCCTGCGACAACCCATCGTGCGTGAACCCTGTGCATCTTACCCCCGGCACACAGGCAGAGAACGTGGCGGACATGATGCGTAAAGGTCGCGCCAATATGGGCAGTATGAAGAAACTGACTTCGGCGCAGGTTAAGGACATCAAAGCGAGATACCAACCGCGCGTCGTCACGGCGACGGCGCTTGCGTCTGAATTCGGCGTGACTCAATCGTGCATTCGGGAAATCCTGAATGGCCGTAACTGGAAGAACACATAGGAGATCCAAATGACCAAACCGCTAGTGATTTACCACGACAACTGCGCCGACGGATTCGGTGCGGCCTTCGCAGCCTGGCTCGCGCTGGGTGGCGAGGCCGAGTACCGCCCCACGCGGTACGGCGATGCTGCAGAGGAGTTTCACGCTACAGACCGTGAGGTCTTCATTCTCGACTTCAGCTTCCCTCGCGAAGTGATGGACTACTTCTTCTCTGTCGCCGAGCGGGTAGTGTGGCTGGACCACCACAAGACGGCATTTGAAATGTGGGCCGGTGGGCAGGAGCGAACATATTTACATGAGACCGAGTTCGACCTCGGGGGCGGGTGCTCGACCTCGTGCCACATCACCCTCGACAACGACAAGTCCGGCGCCATGCTCGCGTGGGAATACTTCCACCCCGACGCCGAAGCCCCGATGCTGGTCAAACACATCGATGACTACGCCCGCTGGCAGTTCAAGATCGACGGCACCAAGGAGTTCAACAAGGCGCTGTGGAGCTACGCGCCGTGGTCGTTCGAGCAGTGGCGCGACTGGGTATTCCAGCTTGACCACAACCTCGATGGCCCCTACCTCAGTGACCACATCACCGCGCCCTTCATCCGGGAAGGCGCCGCCATCCTCCGCGCCCACGATCAGAACGTGCAGGCTGTGGTGAAAGGGGCGGCGAGGAAATGTACGATCTGGTTTCCGACGCCCTACGGCGGGTGGCGTGTTACTGATACCTGCATGGCGCACGGCCTCGCCGCCAACTGCCCGCCGCACCTGACCTCCGATGTCGGGCACGAACTCGCCGTGCAGTCAGGCACCTTCGGCCTGTGCTGGACACTGAACCAGACCAAGCTCGTCGCCAACTGCTCACTGCGCAGCAACGGTGGCTATGACGTGTCGGCAATTGCCAAGGCGTTCGGAGGCGGTGGCCACAAGAACGCCGCGGGGTTCGAAGTTCCGATCGCGACGCTGCTGGAGTGGATGGCATGAGCGCCGACTTCATCGCGTGGAGCCACTCCCGCAGAAAAACATGGATGGAGTGTCCCAAACAGTTCTACCACGCCAACGTCGCGCCGAAGGGCCACCCCGACCGCGTCGAGTTCATCCAGACCGCTGCGATGATAGCAGGCAACCTGGTTGATGACGCCCTGACGCAACGCATCGCCAAGGGCAAGCCGCTGCCGCCGCAGTTTGCGCCCTACGAACCCATGGCCGCTGCCGTGATCGCCGCGCCCGGCGCCAAGTACACCCAGCTCAAGGTCACGCTGGACCAGTCATTCAAACCGTGTGGTTACTTCGACCCGCAGGCCTGGTGCCGCGCCGTCTACGACTGTGCCATCATCAATGGCAGCCACGCCTTCATTTTCGACTGGAAGAACGGCCAGATCTGGGCCGACAACGACCAGCTCATGTTGTTCGCGGCGACGGCGTTCCATCAGTTCCCCGAACTCGAAGTCGTCGAGACGAGTTATGTCTGGCTGCGGCACAGTCTCACCAGCGACGAGACGTACAAGCGCAAGGAACTTCCAGAACTCTGGGCGGTCTTACTTCCGGAAGTCGAGCAGCTACAAGTCGCGTATCGGACAGGACACTGGCCGGCGGCACCAAAGCGCGGCGCCAAGTCGTGCAAGCAGTGCGGCGCGAACCAGGCGGGGAAGTGTGATAAGGCCCAAGGGCCATACGGAGGGTAAGGTGAAGACACCTCGCGAGAAGTACATGAATGACCCTGACTATCACCGTCTGGTTGATATGTTGGGGCAGTTCATTGAGTCGGCACGGTTCACGCCGTCAGAGTTGCGCGAGGCGTGCGTGCTTGCGTCTATCAACTATGAGATGCGGCACGTGCGGGACATGCAGATCGACCCGCGCTCGGAAGAAGCATTCCGAATTCTGGATGAGTTCACGACGCGCAGACCGAGGCGATAATGCGATTCATTCGAGACGACATCCGTGTGCGCGACCTCGACAAGAGGTACAAGAAGGTGATGCGCCACCACGCAGGGGTATTCACTACACAGGCGTTCCGGTGGACTCCATACCACCATCACACGCGCTTCTTGGCATGGGCGATGTCCGCGGTAATCGAGAAGTTGGCGCTCAAGGGGGCATGATGACCGAGAAGTACAAAGGCTGGTCACTACGCCTCGCCATCAACGCGCTGCTACGGGAGAACGCCAGGCTGCGACGCCGCCTGATTGCCGCTGTCAATCGAATCACACAACTGGAGTCGAAGTGAAAAAGCTGGAAACTGAAGCGCACGTAAAGGACCTCGTCCGCCAGTGGTGCGACGCCCACGACGCCTTCCACTTCGCCGTCGTGCAGAACGGCATGGGGGTGCACGGCATCCACGACCGCCTGATGGCCCTGCCGGTAACCATCACGCCCGAGATGGTCGGCAAGAAGATCGCGCTGTTCGTCAGTATCGAGTGTAAAAAACCCGGCCGCCGGAACGAACCCGATCGTGGCATGTCGAAGCACCAAGTCATGTTCATGGAAGGCGTGCAGAAAGCCGGCGGCGTGTCGGTGTGTGTCGACGGCTACGAGGCCTTGCTGGCGTTGCAGTACGAACTTCAACGGCTGACGGGGTACCATCATGGCTGACATCTTCGACACCGCCCAAGCCTTCCAGGCCCGACTGAACAGCGACGCCGAGTCCCGTGCGCGAGGCAAGTCGGCGCCGGAAACGCACCCCGACTTCAACGGGCGCGACTG
>JAQVVH010000003.1 GCA_028699065.1 Gallionella sp. | reverse complement strand
TCTTTTCGACTTTGTGTAAGTACTACTTTTATTTTAAAGCTATCCCATGCCCTAAAGCACAGAATCTACCCTAAAACCAAGTACCTACACTCGTCGACTGTTTCCATATTTTTTAAAGATCGGGCTGAATGGTTGCGGGGACAGGATTTGAACCTATGACCTTCGGGTTATGAGCCCGACGAGCTACCGAGCTGCTCCACCCCGCGTCAGCGAAGGAGGCGAACTATAGCAGCTTAAAAACGAAACCGTCAAATCATTTTTGAGATTTTTCTTTGTGCCGCCACACGGAACTCCCCGATCGTCGGGATGTCTCTCATCACTTCAAGCAAAACTAAATAAGCACGAATCGCTTATCATCAGCGGCTTAGTTGACTCTTCGCAATCCTTATACGAAAAGAACTATGACTTATCCCACTACGGCAGCACTAATCTTGGCATTGTCGCTCGGCACCTCGACATCTTGGGCGCAGGGCAACCTCATTTCCATGAACGAAAAACAGCGCCAGAATCTTGGCATAGCAACCGCACCCCTACCCGTTTCCGGCAATGGCGACATCGCCGGCCTGCCCGCCAAAGTCACTGTCCCCTCCAACCAGATATACATTATCAGTACACAAACACCTGCCATGATCACCCGTATCTGGGTAGGGACAGGCGATACTGTTCGCAAGGGGCAACCGCTACTCAGCCTTGAGAGTGCCACGATGGCAGAGACCCAAAAATTGTTGCAGCAGGCCAAATCACAAAACCAGACTGCCCGCCGGTCGCTAGCTCGGGATGAGTCGCTCTGGAAGGACGGCATCATTTCGGAAAGCAGACTTATTGAGACACAAGCCAGAGCCAGCGAAGCCAGCGCATTGCTGGCGGAGCGCAGCGAAGCTCTACGTCTTACTGGAATCTCCGAAGGTCAAGTCAGGAAAATCATGCAACAGGGCGGGGTGAGCAGCAGTATCACCCTTCACGCGCCTATCGATGGCGTAGTGATTGAAAAGGCAGCCGAAGCCGGCCAATGGGTGGATTCCGCAATCTCGATGTTTAAGATCGCCAAATTATCTCCCCTCAGCTTGGAAATACAGGCTCCGGCAACCTTGGCCCGCAACATCAAGGTAGGCAACCCACTGGAAATTCCGGGTTACGCCGCAAGCGGCAAGGTTACCGCCGTGGGTCGCAGCCTGAGCAACAACAGTCAAAGCGTACTAGTTCGAGCCACACTGGATAAGGGTGTTGAAAATCTCAATGTCGGCCAATTCGTCGAAGCCTCTATCAAAATACCGGCGGGTAATCTTCGCCAATGGCAAATACCCAACCAAGCCATTGCGCGCATCGCAGGTCAACCCACGATTTACATCAGCATACCGACCGGTTTCCGGGCGCAGACCGTCAAAATTCTGAGCGAGGGCCCTCAAAACAGCATCATTGACGGGCCGTTGAAGGGAGACGAGAAAATCGCAGTACAAGGCGTCTCGGCGCTAAAGTCCATTTCCATGGGCATCGGCGGAGGCGAGTAAATGTTCTCCAAACTGGTTGAATTCGCGCTAACCCAGCGTCTACTGGCAGGCGCACTCACTCTGCTTCTGATTGGTGCCGGGATTGGCGCATTCCGCGAACTGCCAATTGACGCATTTCCTGACGTTTCGACCACACAAGTCAAAATCATCATGAAGGCGCCCGGCATGACGCCGGAAGAGGTGGAAACGCGCATCGTTGCCCCGATCGAACTGGAAATGCTGGGCATTCCGAACCAGCGGATACTCCGTTCGATTTCCAAATACGCCATCGCCGACATCACGATCGACTTTAACGAAGGCACCGACATTTATTGGGCTCGCCAGCAAGTCGCCGAACGCCTGAATAACGCCATGCGGGATCTGCCACCGGATGCCTCAGGCGGCCTCGCACCCATTACCACGCCGCTGGGTGAGATGTTTATGTTCACGGTGGAAGGCAAGGATATTTCGCTGGAACAGAGGCGCACCATATTGGACTGGACCATACGCCCGGCCCTGCGCACCTTGCCTGGCGTGGCCGATGTCAACGCCCTGGGCGGTCTGGCACGCACCTTCGAAGTCGTACCGGATCACAATGCGCTGGCCGCACATGGCCTGACCTTTACTGCACTTCAAACAGCAATTCAGGCTAACAATCGCAACGACGGCGCCGGACGCGTCAACGAAGGTGACGAAACCTTGCTGGTTCGCGCCGAAGGCAGCCTCCGGGATCTGCAGGATTTACGCAATGTGGTTGTCAGCAGTACGCAAGGCACCCCGATTCGCGTCAGCGATGTGGCGCAAGTACGTATCGGCAGCCTGACCCGTTATGGCGTCGTCACCAAGGACGGCAAAGGTGAAGCCGTGGAGGGTCTGGTACTCGGCTTAAGGGGCGCGAATGCACGGCAAGTTGTTAACAGCGTCCGCGCCAAACTGGACGAGCTTGCCCCTACGCTCCCCAAAGGGGTGACGACTCAGGTATTTTATGATCGCGGCAGCTTGGTCGAGCGCGCCGTTGGAACGGTTTCCAAAGCGCTGGGTGAAGCCATCATCCTAGTCATCGTGCTGCTGATTTTATTTCTGGGCAATGTGCGCGCAGCCCTGGTCGTTGCGCTCAGTCTGCCACTGGCGGTGCTCTGCACTTTTATCCTCATGCGGCAATTCGACATGTCCGCCAATCTGATGTCGCTGGGCGGCCTCGCTATCGCCATCGGCATGCTGGTCGATGCGGCCGTGGTCGTGGTGGAAAACATCATCAATCACCTCGCTAACCGACGTGAACACATTCCGCACCTGCATGTCATCTATCGTGCGGTCAAGGAAGTGATCACTCCGGTTGCCGCCGGCGTCGCCATTATCGTGATTGTTTTTCTGCCGTTACTCACCCTGCAGGGACTGGAAGGCAAGCTATTCACCCCGGTTGCATTGACCATCGTATTTGCACTTGCCGCATCCCTGATCATCTCCCTGAGCGTCGTACCGATGCTCGCTTCGTTCCTGCTCAAACATGCGGATCATCAGGAGCCGTGGCTGGTACGCAAAGCCATGGATATTTACATGCCGCTGCTGGAACGCGCGCTCAAACACGAACGACGCGTTATTCGCGCCGCGGTACTAATGTTGCTGGTAGCCGCCGGAATCTACGCCATGCTCGGAAAAACCTTCATGCCGGAAATGGATGAAGGCGACATCATCATGCAGGTTTCAAAGCTTCCCTCGGTCAGCCTAGACCAAACGGCCGACCTGGACCAGCGCATTCAGGCGGCCATTCTGGCCAATGTTCCGGAAGTTCGCGGCATGGTTTCACGGGCCGGGGCCGACGAACTTGGCCTTGATCCCATGGGACTGAACGAAACCGACAACTTTCTGGTCCTGCGCCCGCAGACCGAATGGCGCGAAAAGAACAAGGAGTTCGTGATCGATGCAATCCGCAAAGTCATGGACGAATTCCCAGGCATCGAATATAGCTTCACACAACCCATCGCAATGCGCGTTTCGGAAATGCTGACCGGTTCCAGAGGCGATATCGCCATCAAGATTTTCGGCACGGACATGGCGCAACTGAACATATTGTCCGAAAAAATGGTTGGCGTGCTGGAAAACGTCCCGGGTAGTGAAGACGTCTTCACCGTCAAGAATAGTGGCCTGCAATATTACCGGGTCATCATCGACCGTCTGGCAGCCGGACGACTCGGGCTCAACGTGGATGATATTGGCAACGCGCTACGCAGCCAGATCGAAGGCCAGCAACTCGGCACTGTGATCGAAAATGGTCGGCGCACGCCACTCATCCTGCGTGGCGAAGCCGACATCCGGCAATCTCCCGCGCTATTTTCCGCACTCACACTTCCGGTGCCGGGCGGCGAAGGTATTCCGCTGACGGCCGTGGCGCGCCTCGAACGTATGGATGGGCCGGTCAAGGTCGACCGCGAGAACGGTCAGCGCATGGTCGTTGTTCAGAGCAACGTTCGAGGGCGTGACCTGGTTGGTTTCGTCGATGAGGCCAAGCTCGCCGTCGCCGCAAAAATCAAGCTGCCGGAGGGCTACCACCTGAAATGGGGCGGCCAATTCGAAAACCAGCAACGCGCGGCCGCCCGGCTCGCGGTTGTCGTGCCCGTTGCACTGGGTATGATTTTCATATTGCTGTTTGCCACATTCGGCTCTGTGCGCCAGGCCGTACTGGTATTAACCAATGTTCCTTTTGCGCTCATCGGCGGCGTCGTCGCCCTCTGGCTAAGCGGTGAATACATGTCGGTCCCCGCGTCGGTGGGCTTTATCGCCCTGCTTGGAATCGCCGTACTGAACGGGGTCGTCATGGTGTCCTATTTCAATCAGTTGCACGCTCAGGGCTTGCCCATGACACAAGTTGTATTCGAAGGTGCAAAACGCCGCTTGCGTCCCGTGCTCATGACTGCGAGCATCACAGCATTCGGCCTGCTTCCAGTGTTGTTTGCCACCGGCCCGGGATCTGAAATCCAGAAGCCGCTGGCCATCGTGGTCACCGGCGGGCTTATCAGCTCTACGGCACTAACCCTGATCATGCTGCCCATTCTCTATCGCCGCTTCGGCATTGAAAACCTGAAGACAAAATCATGAAAGACATGAATTGCTGCCTTACGCTCGTATGTCACAAATCGCTCGAAGAGCGCATTGTGGATCACCTGCTGGAACACCCGGAATGGGTACGCGGCTTCACACTGACCGAAACCGAAGGCGCCAGCCAGAAAGAGCATCTGCCCACGGTGCTGGAGCAAGTTCGCGGTCGCTCTCATCGCAGAAAATTTCTCTGCGTAATGAATCTGGAAGATGCCCATGCGTTGATCAGTCACCTCAGGGAAGAAGAGCACAATCGCGAAGTTGCCTACTGGATCACGCCTGTACTGGAATTCGGGAGGCTGGAATGATGAAACGTTTACTCCCGCTTGGTTTATTGTTTCTGCTCCAAAGTGCCAGTGCTGACGAAATGTCTGGTCTCCCGCCGCCGCACCAGGTTGAACAGGCCCTTGCACACAATCTGCGCGTACTCGAAGCTGCCAGTAATTTGAATGTCGAATTGGCCAATCAGGAAATTCGTGACAGCGGCAGCCACGAATTCAACCTGCGCGCCGGCAGCGCACAGCGGCGAATCTCCGCCACCGGACAGCAACTGAAAGAATGGGATGTCTCGCTGGAACGCCCGTTCCGCCTGCCCCATAAAATGGGGATCGACCGTGATATCGGTGTCGCCAGCGTTGCGGCAGCGCGTGCGGGGATGGACGATGCCCGGCATGAAGCAAGCCGAAATCTTTTGCAACTCTGGTTTGATCTGCTGCGTGCTCATGCGCAAAGCGAGATTTGGGCTCAGCAATATCAAATTTTGCAACAGCAACGCGACATCGTCGAAAAACGCTATCGCGCCGGCGATGCCCCCAAAATGGAACTCCATCAGGCCGAAGCCGTCGCCGCGCAAGCGGCAATGCTGCTTACGCAGCAGCAACTTAATGAACAATTGATTGTAGGTACATTCAAGGCAAACTTCCCGCAAATCGATACACAATCCCTACCGGAAACCGCCACCCCAAAAGTCGTCGTCGGCTCCGCTACAGAATGGCGACAACGAATTCTCGCAGACAATCATGAACTGGAGATGGCACAGGAACAGGCCCGTACGCAGGCATTGATTGCCAGTCGTAGTCGGGCCGACCGTCTGGCCGACCCCACGCTGGGTATCCGCCACGCAAACGAAATGGGGGGGAATGAAAAGGTGACCGGCGTGTACGTGAGCCTTCCGTTTTCATTCGGCCAGCGGGGCGCGACAGCGATAGCTGCCACCCACCAAGCCGAGGCGGCGCATGAACGCGCCGCGTTCGTACAACGCCGCTTGGAGAGCGACATCGAGTCCGCCTGGCTACGAGCCAACAGCAGTTTTCAGCGCTGGTCACAAGCCAGAGAGGCTGCCCAGATAGCCGTTCAGAATGCGGCGCTTTCACGCAAGGCCTACCAGCTTGGCGAGCTTGGCCTGACCGACACACTGAATGCCGGTCGTCTGGCCATGGATGCACAACTCGCCGAACGACTCGCCCGGCTTGATGCCAATGAAGCGCACTATCGCCTGCAGCTGGATGCACACGAGATTTGGCAGGATACACACGAGGATGAGCATCAATGAAAGCAGTGTCGGCATTGCCGGATATCATCCGCCCCGGCCAATCCATTGAGCTGCTAAAGGCGCTGCACATCCTCACGCGCGATGGCAAGTTGAACCAGGACAGTCGCCGAAAACTCAAGCAGGTCTATCACCTGTATCACTTCATCGAACCATTGCTGACAGAAATCGCGGCCGATGGGCGCGAGCCCGTGCTGGTAGATCATGGCGCAGGAAAATCCTATCTTGGTTTCATTCTGTACGACCTGTTTTTCAAATCCCGCGATAGTGGCTACATTTATGGTATCGAAACACGCGGTGAGCTGGTCGACAAAACTCGTGAGCTTGCGCGCGCACTCAATTTTCAACGCATGACATTCCTCGATATCGCCGCCGATCAAGCCGGGAATACCCCGGAGCTGGCGACACGAATCGACATCGTCACTGCGCTGCACGCCTGCAACACGGCGACAGATGACGCCATCCGCTTCGCCCTGCAGAAAGAGGCCCCGTTTGTCGTCCTCGTTCCCTGCTGTCAGGCGGAAGTTGCCGCCGCGCTGAACCGCAACAAGAACCAGTCCTTCGGACTGACTCCGCTCTCCGAGCTCTGGCGACATCCCATTCATACCCGCGAATTTGGCAGCCTGATCACCAACACTCTGCGCTGCCTGCTGCTGGAATCGCATGGTTACAGTGTCACCGTAACAGAGCTGGTGGGTTGGGAACATTCGATGAAGAACGAGCTCATCATCGCTCGGCGTCAAAACACCCCGCGAAAAAATGCCCGCGAACGCGCGGAAGCCATCCTGCACGAACTCAATCTCGAAGCGTTACACGGCCGGTTTATTTATTGAGTTGCCGGCTTAGCGCCCAGTCCACATGCTCGCTTACCAGCGCGGAAGCCGAGTCGCGTCGCTGCTGTAAAGCAGCGATGATCTCACCACGCTTGGGCGCATTGCCCAGTGCCACCGCCAGATTGCGCTGCCATTGTTCGTAACCAATACGGTAAATCGCACTTCCCGCCATTCGCGCTTGGAATGTTGCCTCATCCCAAGCGAACAATTCCAGCAAGGTGACATCATCCAGTCCGTGACGCGGATAAAAATCATTTTCCGCTGTCGCATGTGCAAAGCTGTTCCATGGACATACCAGCTGGCAATCGTCACAACCATAAACCCGGTTGCCTATTAAAGAACGCAGTTCCAGCGGAATGCTGCCTTTGAGTTCAATCGTCAAATAGGAAATGCAGCGCCGTGCATCCAGCCGGTAAGGCGCCACGATGGCTTGCGTTGGGCAGATTTCAATGCAGCGGGTGCAGTTACCACAATGTGCCGCTGCAGGCGGATCGACAGGCAACGGCAAATTGACAAATATCTCACCCAGAAAAAACCAGGAGCCGGATTCACGCGACAGCAGCAGGGTATGCTTGCCGCGCCAACCCAGACCCGCCTTGCGCGCCAACTCGACTTCCATCACCGGCGCGCTGTCAGTAAAAACACGCCCCTCGAAATCCGCAATCTCATTGCGTATCCTGCCGGCAAACACGGCCAAACGTTGGCGCATCAGCTTGTGGTAATCGCGCCCCAGCGCGTAACGCGAGACAAAAGCCCGCTCGCCGTCCGCCAGCACTTGCCAACTATCCGCGACACCGGGCGGCAAATAATCCATCCGCAGCGAAATCACCCGGAGCACACCCGGCACCAGCGCTTCCGGATGCGCGCGTTTATCCGCATTATTTGCCATATAATCCATCGCGCCGTTCATCCCCCGCGCGAGCCAGTCGCGCAAACGGGGTTCAGCTTCGGACAGGCCGGTATCAGTGATGCCGACAGACTGAAAACCCAACTCCTGCGCCCACTGCCGGATACGTCCGGCCAGCGCGCTGAAATCTGTTTCGTAAGGATGCCCGATTTGCATAGTACGCATCATAGCCGAATCCAACTTGAACTCGCCGACGAGACGGCGACCCTGGCACTGGGCGCGCGACTGGCCGGATGCGTGCGCCCGGGGCTGGTGATCTATCTCTACGGTGATCTCGGTGCCGGAAAAACCACGCTGGTCCGCGGCCTGCTCGCCGCGCTGGGCTATCTGGGCAAAGTCAAAAGTCCGACTTACACTTTGCTTGAGCCCTATCGGGTCGACGAGTTAGACTTGCGCCACTTCGATCTGTACCGGCTGACCGGCGAAGATGAATGGGAGTCTGCCGGGTTCCGTGACGAATTCGACGGCGCCCGTGTTTTGTTGATCGAGTGGCCGGAAAAAGCGGCCGGATTACTGCCGGCGGCGGACATCAATATTCATCTGGCCATCGGTGGAACAGGACGAAGTGCAACACTCCAATCCAACACGGAAACAGGCGACCAATGTCTAAAGCAGTTCTGACGCTATTCACACTGTTTGCACTTCTCTGGACGGCAGGTGCCGCAGCGGATGAACGTCTCCGTTCCGTCCGCCTGTGGCCGGCACAGGACTACACGCGCCTCACGCTGGAATCAGCGAAACCCATTTCCCATCACATGTTCTCGATCAAGAACCCGGAACGCCTGGTGATTGATCTGGAAAATGTGGACATCGATGAAACGCTAAATAACATAGCGACACTGGTCGCCACCGATGATCCTTATATCAGCAGCATACGGGTGGGACGGTTTAAACCGGGCATCGTTAGGCTGGTACTGGATCTCAAGCAGGCAGTACAACCGCAACTCTTCGAATTGCGCCCGGTTGGCGATTACAAGCACCGTCTGGTTCTGGATGTTTTTCCTACACAGACAGCGGATCCGCTTATGGCTCTGCTGGAAAAACCGCATCCGGTGCAAGCCGAAAGTCCAACAGACCGGGAGCACGCCGCCGCAGAAACCTCTAGTCCCACCACAAAAACACCGGCCGCAGGCGAATCTGTACCAACGGCTACGACACCTGAACTGCGTGCCCGCACGCTGATTGTCGCTATCGATGCCGGTCATGGCGGGGAAGATCCAGGCGCAATCGGCCGCAAGGGCTCACGCGAAAAAAATGTCACGCTCGCGGTCGCCCGTAAAATCAAACAGCGAATGGACGACATTCCCGCACTGCGTGGCGTTCTTATCCGGGACGGCGATTATTTCATTCCGCTCGGTCAGCGTGTGGTCAAAGCCAGAAAACTGAAAGCGGATTTGTTTGTTTCCATTCATGCAGACGCGTTCATCAAACCCAATGCCCGCGGTTCATCGGTCTTTGCTTTATCGGAACACGGGGCAACCAGCACGGCCGCACGCTGGCTGGCAAAGAAAGAAAACGAAGCCGATCTGATCGGCGGCGTCAACATCGCGGTAAAAGACCCATATCTCGCGCGCACCCTGCTCGATTTATCGCAAACAGCCACGATCAATGACAGCATGAAGCTTGCCAAGCTGGTGCTCAATGAATTGGGAGATATCAATGATCTCCATCGCGGCGAAGTCGAGCAGGCCGGATTTGCTGTGCTAAAAGCGCCGGACATTCCCTCGATTCTTGTGGAAACCGCGTTCATTAGCAATCCGGAAGAAGAACGTCGACTCAACGACGAGGATTACCAACTCAAACTCGCGGACGCCATCATCGCCGGCGTTCAGCGCTATCTCGCACAGAATCCTTCGGTATCACGCCAGAAAATTGCTCAGGCAGGAAACACGCCGGTGGAAAGATAACGGTCGCCGCGGTCGCAAACGATACTGACGATGACTGCATTTTCAACTTGGGAGGAGATACGCAGCGCAATCTCCATCGCACCACCGGATGAAATCCCGCAAAAAATTCCCTCCTCGCGCGCCAGCCGCCGGGTCATTTCTTCCGCCTCGGTCTGCCCGACATATTCAAGCCGGTCGATATTCCGGCCATCGTAAATTGCGGGCAGATAGGCTTCCGGCCATTTACGAATACCGGGAATCTGCGCCCCCTCCTGCGGCTGCACGCCGATAATCTGCACGGCGGGATCCTGTTCCTTGAAATAGCGCGAACAGCCCATGATGGTGCCAGTCGTGCCCATGCTGCTGACGAAGTGTGTCATTTTTCCCTGCGTGTCACGCCAGATTTCCCGCGCGGTTCCTTCGTAGTGTGCCAGCGGATTATCCGGATTGGAAAACTGGTCGAGGATGCTGCCACGACCTTCGGCACACAAACGCTCCGCCGTATCGCGCGCCAGCTCCATACTGCCCTCCTTCGCTGTCAGCACCAGTTCGGCGCCATAGGCACGCATGGTCTGAATGCGTTCCAGCGTCTGGTTTTCGGGCATCACCAAAACCATTTTGTAGCCGCGAATCGCAGCCGCCATTGCTAACGCGATGCCTGTGTTGCCACTGGTCGCCTCAATCAGCGTATCGCCGGGACGAATATCGCCGCGCGCCTCGGCACGCCGAATCATCGACAATGCAGGCCTATCCTTGACCGAGCCCGCAGGATTATTACCTTCCAGCTTGGCCAGAATCACGTTGGACGTATTTCCCGGAATCCGCTTGAGCTGCACCAGTGGTGTATTGCCAACAAAATCTTCCAAAGACCGGTAAGCCATCTCAACTCGCCTTGAGCAGATGCGCCACATAGCGCGCAACACCCTGCTCCACCGTCAGGAAGGGCTCGGGATAACCGATTTCCCTCAGCTGCGCAATGTCGGCCTGGGTATAGCTTTGATACTTGCCACGCAAGGCATCCGGGAACGGGATGTATTCAATCAGCCCCTGCTGCTGCAACTCGGCCAGACTCAGTGCGGGTTTACCCTCGGATTGGCGCAGCGTGTTGACCGTGGCCACGGCAACATCGTTGAAACTTTGCGCCTGGCCGGTACCGAGATTGAAAATGCCGGATTGATCGGGGTGATCCAGGAAATGCATGTTGACCCTGACCACATCCTCGATCGACACAAAATCGCGGAGTTGTCCGCCATTGCCATAGCCGTCGCAACCTTCAAACAATCTGACCCGGCCCTCGGCGCGATACTGGTTGAAAAAATGGAATGCGACCGAAGCCATCCGGCCCTTGTGTTGCTCGCGCGGACCGTACACATTGAAATAGCGCAGACCGACGATCTGCCCGGTGCGCCTTTCCCAGCGCCGGCGCACAATCTGGTCGAACAGGAATTTTGAATAGGCATATACATTCAGTGGCGATTCATGCTCACGCTGCTCGCTGAACACCGGACCGCTGCCATACACCGACGCGGATGAGGCATACAAAAACGGAATCTCCTCATCCTGGCAATAATTCAGCAGTTCGAGCGAATACTGATAGTTATTGTCCATCATGTAGCGGCCATCGCTTTCCATGGTGTCCGAACACGCCCCCTGGTGTAGCACCCCGGCAACCAAGCCATCAAAGAAACCGCTCTGCAGTTTTTGTAGGAAATCCTGCTTGGCAATGTAATCGGCAATCTCGCAATCCACCAGATTGCGGAATTTGTCGGCGCGTGCAAGATTATCCACCGCGATGATGTTGGTCTCGCCGCGTTCGTTGAGCGCCTTGACGAGATTGGCGCCGATAAAGCCGGCCGCGCCGGTTACGATGTAATACATACTCATTCTCCCTCCAGTTCCCCGCGAGTAACCACGGCGGTCCCCAGTTTGCCGACTACAATTCCCCCAGCACGATTAGCCAACCGTACGGCGGCATCCATCGCCGCACCACTCGCCAGCATCACCGCGAGTGTCGCAATCACGGTATCGCCCGCGCCGCTGACATCAAAAACCTCTCGGGCCTGCGCCGGCTCGTGCGACACGCCCGCCGCTCTGAACAGCGTCATTCCATCCTCACTGCGCGTCACCAGCAAGGCTTCCAATCCCAGACTTTCACGCAGGGCCTGCGCCTTGGCGGTTAACGAGGCTTCATCCTGCCAGCCGCCGGCGACCTGACGGAATTCGCTGCGATTGGGCGTCAGCAAAGTCGCTCCCCGATAACGCGCGTAATCGTCACCTTTCGGATCGACCAGCACCGGCTTGCCCGCGCTGCGTGCCAGTCGAATCATTTCGGAAATATGTGTCAGCCCACCCTTGCCGTAATCGGACAGCAAGACAACATCGGCCTCCGGCAAACGTGCACGAAAATCCGCCAGCTTGGCCTGCAATACTTCATGCCCGGGTGCCGTTTCAAAATCGATGCGCAACAGTTGCTGCTGGCGGGCAACGGCCCGTAGTTTCACCGTGGTCGCGATCTGCGGATCGCAATGCAGCAAAGCGTTCACACCGGGCTGACTGTCGAGCAAGTTTCCCAAACAACGACCGGCCTCATCGTCGCCGACGACAGACAACAAGGTCGCCTGGGCACCCAGTGCCGCGATGTTGCGTGCCACGTTCGCAGCACCGCCCGGACGCTCCTCGGTTCTCGAGACCTTGAGGACAGGCACCGGCGCTTCCGGCGAAATACGCTCCACATCACCGAACCAGTAACGATCCAGCATGACATCGCCAACGACTAGAACACGGGCGCGGGAAAAATCCGGCAGCGATGTCATCGTGCAACTCCCAATTCAAGATTGATATCCTGCAGCGCGCGCAAGGGATCGGCAGCCTGCGTGATAGGACGCCCGATCACCAGATAACTGGACCCTGCCTCCAGGGCGGCGCGCGGCGTCATGATACGGGCCTGATCATCGGCTGCCGCAGTTGCCGGCCGAATTCCCGGCGTCACCAGACAAAAATCCGGACCGCACTGCTGCCGCAACACTCCGGCTTCCTGCGCGGAACACACCACGCCGTCCAATCCGCTTTCCTGCGCCAGTGCGGCGAGACGCAACACCATTTCAGCCGGCGTCTCGCGTATGCCAATACCGGCCAGATCTGCCGGCCCCATGCTGGTCAGCACGGTCACAGCAATCAGTCGGGGACGCCGACTGACATGCGCCAAAGCTTCGCGTGCGGCTTCCATCATCTTTCGTCCGCCGAATGCGTGCACATTCACCATCCACACGCCCATATTAGCTGCGACCTTGCAGGCTTGCGCGGTGGTGTTGGGAATGTCGTGAAATTTCAGATCAAGGAAAACCTCAAAATCGCGATGCATCAATTGCTCGATCAGCGCCGGCCCGGCAGCAGTAAACAATTCCTTGCCCACCTTTAGACGGCAGGCATCGGGAGACAGGCGCCCGGCCAGCGCGAGCGCGGAAGCCGCATCCGGATAGTCTAGCGCGACAATGATTTGGGGATCGTTCATGATTGCATTTCCGTTTCTTCCGTACGTCTGGGCAAGTAACTGTCCCACGACTGACAAGCTGGGCAATGCCAGTAGAACTGGCGAGCCTTGAATCCGCACCGGCTGCAATGGTACATCGCCAGATTGCGCGTGCGCTGCTGCAACAGATTACGCACCATTTCCACATCGGCGCGACGATCCTCGGGGACTTCCAGCAACCGAGCTTCCAGCAACTTGTCGAGCCCGATCAAGGAGGGATTTTTCTGCAGAGCACCTCGCACCAGTTGATAGGCAGCAGCCGCGCCTTCGCTGCGCGACACTGCCGCAAACAGGACATTCATCATGTCTACGGAGTGGTATTTATCCAGATAACCGCGCAACAGCGCAATGCCTTCTGGCTCACGCCCAACGTCGACAAAAGCTTGCAGCAGACGCTCTGTCACCAGTGGCAAATAACGTGCATCCTGAGTTTCTATCGACTTCCAGCACGCAATCGCGCCCTCTCTGTCGCCACCGGAAAGCGTCAAGTCGCCCAGCATGATGCTGGCTCGAACACAATCCGGGCACGTTGCCAGCGCCTGCTTGAGGTATTCACGCGTAGCGTCCTGATCGCCGCCTGTCAAAGCTTCCTGTGCCAGCTCACAATAAAACAGGGCAATCAGTTTGGCGTACGACTCACCGGAAACTGCCGCCAACTGCCGCGCGGCATCGATGGCTTTAAGCCAGTCGCGCTCCTTCTGGAACAGCTCCAGCAAAAACTCCAGCGATGGCTTTGCATACGCCGACTTCTGCAACTCGCGGAACAAGGATTCGGCACGGTCCAAAATACCCGCCTTGAGATAATCCTGCGCCAGTTCAAAGACGGCCTGCTGGCGCCGCGCGTTGTCGAGATCGGCACGGTCAACCAAATTGTGGTGCATGCGCAGTGCGCGATCCACTTCGCCGCGGCGGCGAAACAGGCTACCAAGGGCAAAGTGCAATTCAACGGTTTGCGGATCAACCTTCACCACCTCGATGAATGCTTCGATGGCCTTGTCCTGCTGCTCGTTCAGTAAAAAGTTCAACCCCTTGAAATAGGATTGCGGCAGGGCGTGACTCTCCGACAACAGATCTTTGATATCGATGCGCGCGGCCAGCCAGCCCATCCCGAAAAACAGGGGAAAAATAAGCAGCATCCAAGGTTCAAATTCCATCTGCCGCCCCGTCGTTCACTTTTTCTTTTGCGCCCGGCGCGGATCCCGCGACATTGGCCAGATGCAAATCGCGTTTCAGTCGCGCAATTTCACGCCGCTGTTGCAACACGTTTGGCAACATAGCCATCACCCCCAGAAGCGCACCGATAGCAAAGAAAATCAGCACGACAACGACGAGGGAGGATGTCCATTCGTAGCCAAAGAAGTAACGCAAGGTCGCCGGCTGATCATTTTTCAGCGCAAAACCTAGCAATAAAATGAAGAGCAGCGCACGCAGCACCCAGTTGAAATAACGCATCCTGTTTTATTCCGAAGCAGTGGACATGACGATAGCACGAAAGATAAAAAAATGGCGGCGATACCTTACGATATGCCGCCATTCCGAAGTCCCGGGGAATCAGGAATTCTCTTCCAGACTAACCCGTTCGCGCAATTCCTTGCCCGCCTTAAAGTGAGGGACGTATTTGGCCGGAACCTTGACCTTTTCACCCGTCTTGGGGTTACGCCCCTGACGAGGTGGACGATAGTTCAGGGCAAAACTGCCAAAGCCGCGAATCTCAACGCGCTCGCCACGAGCCAGTGTCGCGGAAAGCGTATCCAGAATCACCTTGACTGACAGCTCGGCATCCTTGGTGAGCAGCTGCGGATGCAGCTCCGCCAGACGCGCAATCAGGTCGGAACGTGTCATCGTACCCCCCTCGATTAGGCGTCAGTTTTGCCGCTGTTCATCTTGGCTTTCAGCAATGCGCCCAGATTGGTCGTACCTGCATTGCCGGTGCTTTCAGCCGAGAACTTCTGCATTGCAGCCGACTCTTCAGCCCGTGCCAGCGCCTTGATCGACAGGTTGATGCCGCGGTTTTTGCGATCCACATTTACGATCAACGCAGTCACGCTGTCGCCCTCCTTCAGATGATTGCGAATGTCCTCAACACGCTCGGCAGAAACTTCCGAAGCCTTGAGATAACCTTCCGCATCACCATCCAGTGCGATCACGGCACCCTTGGCATCCAACGACTTGACGGTACCGGTAACTACAGCGCCCTTCTCATGGCCGGAGACAAAACCGCCAAACGGATCGCCTTCCATCTGTTTGATGCCCAGAGAAATACGCTCACGCTCAACATCAATAGCCAACACCAGCGCCTCGATTTCGTCACCCTTCTTGTAGTTGCGCACCATCTCCTCGCCCGGCTGATTCCAGGACAGGTCAGACAGGTGAACCAAGCCATCAATACCGCCGTCGAGGCCAATGAATACGCCGAAATCAGTGATCGACTTGATCGCGCCTCGTACCTTGTCACCCTTTTTGTGGTTGCTGGCAAAATCGTCCCATGGGTTAGCCATACACTGCTTCATACCCAGGGAAATCCGGCGACGCTGCTCGTCGATCTCCAGAATCATCACTTCAACCTCGTCGCCCAAGCTAACAACCTTGGACGGGTGAACGTTCTTGTTGGTCCAGTCCATTTCAGACACGTGAACCAGACCCTCAATGCCCTGTTCGATTTCAACAAACGCGCCGTAGTCGGTCAGATTGGTTACCTTGCCGAACAAACGGGTGCTCTGCGGGTAACGGCGAGCGAGACCATCCCAAGGATCTTCGCCCATTTGTTTGATGCCCAGTGAAACGCGGTTCTTTTCCTGATCAAACTTGAGCACCTTGGCTTCAACTTCATCACCCACCGCCAGCACTTCGGACGGATGTTTGACGCGGCGCCAAGCCAGGTCGGTAATGTGCAGCAAACCATCAATACCACCCAGATCCACAAAGGCGCCGTAATCGGTGATGTTCTTGACCACGCCCTTGACCACAGCACCTTCTTTGAGGTTTTCGAGTATGGCTTCACGGTCGGCACCCATCGTCTCTTCCAGAACGGCACGACGGGAAACCACCACGTTGTTGCGCTTGCGATCGAGCTTGATAACCTTCAGCTCCATCGTCTTGTTTTCGTACGGTGTCGTATCCTTGACCGGACGAATATCCACCAGCGAACCCGGCAGGAATGCGCGGATGCCGTTGACCATCGCGGTCAGACCACCCTTAACCTTGCCACTGACAAAGCCCTCAACGATCTTGCCCTCTTCCATGGCAGCTTCCAAATCGTGCCATGCAGCCAGGCGTTTGGCTTTTTCGCGCGACAACTTTGTCTCGCCATAGCCGTTTTCCAGCGATTCAATGGCGACGGTCACAAAGTCGCCCACATTCACTTCCAGCGCACCCTTGTCGTCGAGGAACTCCTCGACCGGGATCAGGCTCTCGGACTTCAATCCGGCATTTACAACCACCATGTTGTGATCCACGCGCACAACCTGTGCGGTGATCAGTTCGCCCGCGCGCATTTCCTTGCGGGTCAGGCTTTCTTCAAACAGGGCGGCAAAACTTTCCATTTCGGCAACAGCGGTCATTTTCGATTTTCTTTCAGTGCATCCCGCAAAACGGGGGTGAGTTAATAAACCCGTGGGCGGAGAACCCGACGGGGCCTGACTTACTGCAAACGGTAGCGATCCAGCACAAACTGGACAGCCTGATCGATCGACACGTTTGTCGTATCCAGCAGACTGGCATCCGGGGCCTGCTGCAGGGGGGCCGTGCTACGGCGGGTATCCCGCTCGTCGCGCGCCTGTATATCCTGCAAAAGGGCGGCGATATTAGCACTCATTCCCTTTCCCTTCAACTGCTTGTAGCGGCGCTCCGCGCGAGCCTCCGCCGAGGCCGTCAGAAAAATCTTGGTGGCCGCATCCGGAAAGACCACAGAAGCCATGTCGCGACCATCCGCCACCAGCCCCGGCGCCCGCCGAAATGCACGCTGCCGATCCATTAGCGCCGCGCGCACCTGCGGCAGGGCTGCAACGGCCGAGGCAGCTGCACCCGCCACCTCACTGCGCAACTCGTCACCAACACACACCGCGTCCAGCCATATCGCTTCACCCTCAAAGCGAATGTCGAGCTGGCGCGCCAATTCGGCCAAATCCGCTTCCGCGTCCAGCGGGATATTGCGCTGCTGCGCGGCAAGACCGAGCAAACGGTACAAAGCCCCGCTATCGAGGAAATGAAATCCCAGCGTCCCGGCCACCTTTTGCGCCACCGTGCCTTTACCGGATGCGGAGGGACCATCAATGGCAATCACAGGCACCGCATGGGTAATCTCGCGGAAACGTTCGAAATATTCCGGGAAGGTTTTGGCCACACAATCGGGCTCGTTGATTCGCAGGCCCCCGGCGCCAAATGCCGCGAGCGAAAAACACATAGCCATGCGGTGATCATCATAAGTATCGATGGCGGCGTGACGGATCTGCTCCGGCGGCGTAACCCGAATAAAATCCGCGCCCTCCTCCACCCCGGCACCGACCTTGCGCAGCTCGGTTGCCATGGCCGCAATCCGGTCGGTCTCCTTGACGCGCCAGCTGGCGATATTGCGCAGCACCGTTGTGCCTTCCGCAAACAGCGCGGCAACCGCCAGTGTCATGGCCGCGTCCGGAATATGGTTGCAATCCAGATCGATTGCCTGCAACTTCCCGCTTGCGGGTGCGGCAGCCTCCATCCAGTTGGGACCGCGCACTATCCGTGCCCCCATTTTTTCCAGTGCTTCGGCAAAACGAATATCGCCCTGAATGCTGTCGCTGCCGACGCCTTCAATCCGTACCGCCCCCCCGCCGATGGCCCCCGCCGCCAGAAAATAGGACGCAGACGAAGCATCCCCCTCGACATAAATCGTTCCGGGCGACACATAACGGCTGCCGGCAGAAATATGAAAGCTGCGCCAGCCCTCACGCCGCACCTGAACACCAAAGCGCGCCATCATCGCCAGCGTAATTTCAATATAAGGCTTGGAAATCAACTCGCCCGTCACTTCAATCGCCACATCGCGATTCAGCAAGGGGGCCGCCATCAGTAATGCCGTGAGGAATTGACTGGAAACATCCCCCCTGACATTGACTCGGCCAGCAGCGGTCGGTGTCGGCATGGCAATTTGCAGCGGCGGGAATCCTTCGTTGCCAAGATACTTGACGTTCGCACCCAAAATACGCAGCGCATCAACAAGATCTCCAATGGGCCGTTCATGCATGCGCGCCACCCCCGTCAAACGGTAATCCCCGCCGGCCAGCGCCAGCGCTGCCGTCAGGGGACGGAAAGCCGTTCCCGCGTTACCGAGGAACAGTTCCGCCTGCCGCACAGGAAGGTCACCACCGCAACCGGCAACACGGAAGGTACGCGATTCCGGCTGCTCTACCTTCAGTCCCAGAATACGGAGCGCATCAAACATGCGTTCAGTATCATCCGAGAGCAACACATCGCGAATTTCCGTCGTACCTTCGGCGAGGGCCGAGAGCAACAGAATGCGGTTGGAAATACTCTTGGAACCCGGCAAGCGAACAAGCCCGGCGGCACTCAACAAAGGCGGCAAATCAAGATAGGGCGTGACGGACATCTGAAAAAATGGCTAAGTAAATTGGAGGGTCGGATGATACCGCAACGGCTGTCAATCCGGCGGCGGAGACGTTTCGGATGAGGCGACTTGTACCTGGCCAACGATCACTTCGAGCTGCCCGCGCGACAGCGTAATAGCCATACGGTCGCCGTGCCTCACGGTCGCTGCATCGACAACGACATGACCGTCTGCATCACGAACCAGACTGTAACCGCGCGCCAAGACACGGCGCGGATCGAGCAAATCCAGACGCTGCGCTGCCGATTCGAGTGGCAGAAAATAACGGCTCTGCACACTCTCCATCGCCTCAACCAGCCGCTGCCCCCAACGCGCATGAGCCGATTCCATCTGTTCGAGTTGCCGGCAACCGGCCCCGAAACGCTGCTTGAGCAATTGCCAGCGCCAATCCTGTTGCCGCTGCACATGAACCAGACCGCGCGCGAGCCGCTGCCGCGAATGTTGCAAGCGTTCGGCTTCGCGATTAAGCAAAGCACTGGGATGGAGCAGGCGACGATCAAAAAAATCCAGTGTCTGCAGGCGCTGCGCAAAATAATTTTGCTGCAACTGCCGCAGGCGCCGGCCCAGCCCCGCAACACGATGCAGCAATTCGCGACGATCCGGCACAACGCGCTGGGCGGCCGCCGTCGGTGTGGCCGCACGCTCATCCGCCACAAAATCGGCAATTGTGAAGTCCGCTTCGTGCCCCACGCCACTCACCACCGGAATTTCGCTTGCAGCGATCGCCCGGGCCAGCACCTCCTCGTTAAAAGACCACAAGTCCTCGAGACTGCCGCCGCCCCGGCACAAAATCAGCACCTCACAATCGGCACGACGGTTGGCCAGCTCGATCGCCTTGGCCAACTGGACAGCACTCCCCGCTCCCTGAACGGCCGCGGGATAAAGTATGGCCGACACGCCGGGCCAACGCTGGCGCAAAGTGGTCAGCACGTCGCGCAAAGCCGCCGCCTGTGGCGAAGTCACAATACCGATGCATTCCGGATACACCGGTAACGCTCGCTTGCGCGCGGCGTCAAACAGGCCTTCACCTTCAAGCTGTTGCTTGAGCCGCGTAAAACGTTCAAACAAATCGCCCGCACCGGCCGGCCGCAGCTGCGCCACATTGAACTGCACATCCCCGCGCGCCTCATATAGCGTCACGGTTCCCAGCAACTCGACGGCCTGCCCGTTACTCACCCCCCCGGAAATACGCTGGTTATGCTGGCGGAACATGACACAACGCATTTGAGCAGAAGCGTCTTTGAGCGAAAAATACCAATGCCCGGAAGTCGCCTTGACCAGATTACTGACTTCACCCTGAATCCACACCAGCGGAATCTCAGACTCGACTAAGCGCTTGATTGAAATAACGAGTTCGCTGACCGACAAAATCCGGTTACGTACAGTAAAAAAAACCTCGTCCGACATCTTGACATTCCCGAATAACCCACAATCCCAATAAGCACGGGAATTGTGGCAGCATCACCTTGAAAAAAAACAGCAACTTATCGCAAGCAATTGTTTTTAATAGATAATTAATGAGTTTAAAAAATAGGCAACGTAACAAAAACCTTTATTCCTCGGGCGATTAAACCGCCCTTCAGCAAATCCGTCCACAAAGTTATCCACAGGTTTTGTGGGCGAAACGGAAATACTCTTTCTGATTGTGCATTTAGCCCGCTAGAGCTAAAGCAATTCCTCAGAAATATTGCCCAACTGGGAATGAAACGTTACAGTTGCGCCCTGCACATTTAAGCATAACAGGGGAGTACCGCGTGTTTGCAATCGTGGAAGCGGCCGGCTGGCCTATCTGGTTTCTGATTATCGCCTCGGTCATTGCGACCGGTCTTATTATGGAACGCGCTATCATGTTGCGCACCCGTCGCATCGCCCCGCCCGGGCTGCTCGACCAGATTGTGCAGGACATGACCCAACATGGGCTGAGCGAAACCAAACTGGTGCAATGGTCTGCAGAATCCCCGCTGGGGAGAATTTTCGCGGCGGGGCTGCGCAACATCAAAAGCCCACCCGAAGTCATGAAGGAGTCCATCGAGGAAGCCGGACGCGCCACGACCCATGAACTCGAACGCTTTCTGACCACGCTGGGCACGATCGCCGCCATCAGCCCGCTGCTCGGCTTGTTTGGCACGGTCGTCGGCATGATCGAAATCTTCGGCGCGCAGACGACCGCGGGCAACAGCCCGGCTATTCTTGCTCACGGCATTTCCGTCGCGCTCTACAACACGGCGTTTGGCCTGATCGTCGCGATCCCCAGCATGATTGCCTATCGCCACTTCCGCGCCCAAGTAGACAGTCTGACCATAGAAATGGAGCAGCAAGCCATCAAACTGGTCGAAATTGTGCACGGCACTCGGGTGAAATGATGAATTTCCAGCGCGGGCGGACTCGTGAGGAACCGGAAATCAATCTGATCCCGATGATCGACGTCCTGCTGGTGATCCTGATTTTTCTGATGGTCACCACCAGCTACGCCAAACTTTCCGAACTGCAAATCAATCTGCCTCAGGCCGGAGGCGAAAATACCGCGCCTGTTGCCAAACCGATCAACATCTCGGTAGATGCGGCTGAACATTACGCCATTGACACTCGCAGTCTCAACTTCAGTGGGGTCGATGCGCTCGCCACCTCCCTCAAACAGGCTGCCGGCGAACAAACGGATCCGACCATCGTAATCAACGCGGATGCGAAAACGCCACACCAGGCAGTCATTAACATTATGGAAGCGGCCCGTCTTGCCGGGTTTGGCCGTATCACCTTCACCACCCAGAACTCGCCCGACTAGACGAATGGCTTCAATCGAGCAGTATTGGTATCGCCGCAGCCCGCTGCATCTTCTGCTCTATCCTCTCAGCCTGGCATTTCGCGCCCTCGTTTTCTTCCGGCGCAGCGCCTACCGCTGCGGAATGCTGCAACAAACCCATATCGGCGTACCAGTGATTGTGGTGGGCAACATCACCGTCGGCGGCACCGGAAAAACACCGCTAACCCTTGCCCTTGCACGGCAATTGATCGAACGGGGCCGGCATCCGCTGATCGTGAGCCGTGGGCACGCGGGGAGTGCGCTCACCCCTCGCGCGGTTGATTCCCTCGACAGCGCAATGGAAGTCGGCGACGAGCCCCGGCTGATGGCGCAACGCAATTTGTGTCCCGTCTGGATCGGCAAGCACCGCGCGGCCGCAGCACAGGCCGCACTGGCAGCTCATCCCGAATGCGATGTCATCGTTTGCGACGACGGCCTGCAACACTATCGGCTGGCGCGCGACTTCGAGATTGCCGTCGTGGATGGAACCCGCCGCTTCGGCAATGGCTGGATGCTCCCCGCCGGCCCGCTGCGCGAACCACTGTCGCGCCTGAATTCCGTAAGTGCCCTCGTCTGCAACGGCGGAAAAGCTTCCGCCCGTGAGTACACCATGACGCTGAACGGCAGTGTTTTTCAGAATCTGCGCAATCCGGAACAGATTCGAAAGGCGGAAAATTTCAGCGCCCTGAAATGCCATGCCATCGCCGGCATCGGCCACCCGCAACGATTCTTTGACCATCTGGCCGCACTCGGAATCACATGCATCACGCACCCCTTTCCGGACCATCACCCCTTCCGCGCGGAAGATCTGAGTTTTGCGGAATGCGACGCACTGCTCCTGACCGAAAAAGATGCGGTAAAATGCGACGCGTTTGCCGATGAACGTTATTGGGTGCTACGTGTAGATGCCCAGGTTGACCCGGCCCTGATTGATGACCTCATGCGAAAGATCTCGCCCCATGGACGCTAAATTACTCGACCTTCTGGTTTGCCCCCTGTGCAAATCACCGCTGCTTTACCGCAAAGCGGAAAAAGAATTGGTCTGCAAAGCAGACCGTCTTGCCTTCAGGATTGAGGACGACATCCCCGTGATGCTCGCCGACGAAGCCCGAAAACTGACAAGCGACGAAATAGAAGCCCTCTGATGTCCGTGTTTCACGTCGTCATTCCGGCACGCCACGCGTCCAGCCGACTCCCCGGAAAGCCACTGTTGCCGATTGCCGGAAAGCCCATGGTAATTCGGGTCGCGGAACAGGCGGCTCAGAGCGGCGCACAGCAAATCTGGATCGCCACCGATCATCACGCGATTGCCAACGTGGTCCATGAACACGGCTTCAAAGCTTGCCTCACCCGGGAGACACACGCCAGCGGCACAGACCGGATCGCTGAAGTCGTCGCGCAGCATAACTGGCCGGACGACACCATCGTGGTAAACGTTCAGGGCGATGAGCCGCTCATGCCACCGGCGCTGGTACGCGCCGTGGCCGAACATCTGGAACGCCACCCGGAATGTGCGATTGCCACGGCCTGTCATGCCATTCACACAGAGGCGGATTTCCGCAACCCAAACATCGTCAAAGTCGTGCTCGACAAGGACAGCAATGCACTGTACTTCAGCCGCGCGCCCATCCCCTATCCGCGCGACGCCTTCGCCGGCAACCAAACGCTTCCGGCAGATTTGCCCGTAATGCGTCATATCGGCATTTACGCCTATCGCGTCGCATTTTTGCGCGCTTACGAAAATATGACACTGGCACCGATCGAGCATTTTGAGGCGCTTGAGCAATTGCGGGCCCTGTATCACGGCTACAAGATCGGTGTCTTCATCGCGAAAGAGGCGCCGCCCGCCGGCGTCGATACCGCAGAAGATTTGCTCACCGCACAGCGATTATTCGAACAAAAAATCAACAGAGGAAACATTGCATGAAACTGATTCTGCTCGGCGCCCCCGGCGCAGGCAAAGGCACACAAGCCGGCTACATCAAGGATAAATTCAACATCCCGCAGATTTCCACCGGCGACATGCTGCGCGCGGCCATTCGCGACGGCTCACCCCTCGGCCTCGCGGCGAAACAAGTCATGGATGAAGGCCGGCTTGTTTCCGATGAAATCATCATCAATCTGGTCAAAGAACGCATCACCGCCGACGATTGCGCCAACGGATTCCTGCTCGACGGATTCCCGCGCACGATCCCGCAAGCACAAGCGATGAAGGATGCCGGCATCCATATCGACTTCATCGTGGAGATTGATGTGGATGACCGGGAAATCATCCAGCGCATGAGCGGCCGCCGTGTACATCCCGCCTCGGGCCGGACTTACCACATCGTATTCAATCCGCCCAAGGTTGCCGGCAAGGACGACCTGACCGGTGAAGATCTGATTCAGCGCCCGGATGATGTGGAAGAAACCGTGGTCAAACGCCTGAACATCTATCACGAACAAACCAAGCCGCTGGTTGTGTTTTACAACGACTGGCAGGCGTCCGGCGCGCCGCATGCGCCGCAATGCATCCGCATTCCCGGCGTGGGGAGTGTGGATGCCATACGCGAGCAGATTTTCGCCGCGCTGGGCACGGACTAAATCATGACCCGTAAACCGCTTTTGACACTGGCCGACGCCCGACGCGTTGCGGCTGCGGCCGAAGCCGAAGCCGGACGCAACGATTGGAAAGTCACCGTCGCAATCGTCGATGACGGCGGCCACCTGCTGTATTTGCAGCGCAGCCACGACACCCAGTTCGGCACGGTCGAAACAGCCATTACCAAAGCCCACGCGGCCGTTGCTTTTCAGCGTCCGACCAAGGCGTCGGAAGATGCCGTATTGAGCGGGCGCCTGATTCACCTCGCCCTGCCCGGCGTAATCCCGGCAGAAGGCGGGGTGCCGCTGGTGCGCGAGGGGATCGTCATTGGCGGTCTGGGCATCAGCGGCGTCCGCTCGTTTCAGGATGGGCAGATCGCGCAAGCCGGTGTTGAGGCACTCTGACACCAAGTTAGCCAACCCCAAAAGGCGTAAGATGAGCCCTGTATAAATTTATTCGCATTCAAATAAACGGAGATTCAAATGGCAAAGAAAAATGCGTTTTATGCGCAGTCCGGCGGCGTCACCGCAGTCATCAACGCATCGGCTTGCGGCGTTATTGAGACCGCGCGCAAACACAAGGACAAGATCGGCAAAGTCTATGCAGGACGCAACGGCATCATCGGCGCGCTGACCGAGGACCTTATCGATACGTCGAAGGATTCCGCCAAATCCATCGCGGCGTTGCGCCACACCCCGGCGGGTGCTTTCGGTTCATGCCGCTACAAACTCAAGGGGCTGGAAGAAAACCGCGCCGAGTACGAACGCCTGATTGAAGTATTCAAGGCGCACAACATTGGTTATTTCTTCTACAACGGTGGCGGAGACTCAGCCGACACCTGCTACAAAATTTCCCAGTTATCGGAAAAAATGGGCTACCCGGTACAGGCGATCCATGTTCCCAAAACTGTGGACAACGATCTGCCCATCACCGACTGCTGTCCGGGTTTCGGCTCGGTCGCCAAATACGTCGCCGTCTCCACGCGCGAAGCCAGCTTCGATGTGGATTCCATGTCCAAAACCTCGACCAAAGTCTTCGTGCTGGAAGTAATGGGGCGCCACGCCGGCTGGATCGCCGCTGCGGGCGGACTAGCTTCCGATGAGGATTGCGATCTGCCCATCGTCATCCTCTTCCCGGAAATCCCGTTCAACCAGAAGAAATTTCTCGCCAAGGTGGATGCCATGGTGAAGAAACACGGCTATTGCTCGGTGGTTGTTTCCGAGGGCGTGAAAGGCGAGGACGGAAAATTCCTGTCGGATCAGGGTGCGCGCGATGCCTTCGGGCACGCACAACTGGGTGGCGCGGCACCAGTCATTGCCAACATGGTCAAGGATGCGCTGGGCTACAAATATCACTGGGCCGTCGCTGACTACCTGCAACGTGCCGCCCGCCACATCGCCTCAAAAACCGATGTCGAGCAGGCTTATGCACTGGGACAAGCGGCCGTCGAACTGGCACTGAAAGGCGAGAATGCGGTCATGCCGGCAGTTGTCCGTACCGCGGATAAACCCTATCGCTGGAAGATCGGCGTCGCCCCGCTTGCCAAAGTGGCCAACGTCGAAAAATTCATGCCGCGTAGCTTCATCACCCGTGACGGTTTCGGCATCACCGAAAAGTGCCGCACGTATTTGGCACCGCTGATCAAAGGTGAGGATTACCCGCCCTACAAAAACGGGCTGCCGCAATTCGTGCAGCTGAAAAACGTGGCGGTCGCCAAGAAGTTGCCCGCTTTCAAAGTGTGACCCGGAAGCCGACCCCAGTGTCGGCTTCACTGTTTTAAGAAGAGGAGAACATCATGTCAGACGGATTGATTTTTGCCCTGGTTTGTTCCGGTATCGCCATCATCTACGGTGCCTTGTCCATCCGCTGGATTCTTGCGCTGGATGCCGGAAACGATGCCATGCGACGCATCGCCAGCGCTGTGCAGGAAGGTGCGACGGCTTACCTGAACCGACAGTACCGCACGATTGCGCTGGTGGGTCTGGTGCTTTTCGGACTCATTGCCGCGCTGCTTTCAGTCAAGACCGCAATCGGTTTTCTGATCGGCGCCCTGCTTTCCGGTGCAGCCGGTTACATCGGCATGAACGTTTCGGTGCGTGCCAATGTGCGCACTGCACAGGCCGCGCATAACGGCTTGAATGCCGCGCTGAATGTAGCCTTCAAGGGTGGCGCAATCACCGGGATGCTGGTAGTCGGGCTCGGCCTGCTTGGTGTGTCTGGCTATTACGCCTACCTCGCTGCAACAGCAGCTCCCGGCGCGTCCGCCGCAGAAATCATCGAGCCATTGATTGGACTGGGATTCGGCGGTTCGCTGATTTCCATATTCGCCCGTCTGGGCGGCGGCATCTTCACCAAGGGTGCGGACGTCGGCGCTGATCTCGTGGGCAAAGTGGAAGCAGGTATTCCGGAAGACGATCCGCGCAATCCGGCCGTGATCGCCGACAACGTCGGAGACAACGTCGGCGATTGCGCCGGCATGGCCGCCGACCTGTTTGAAACCTATGCCGTCACCATCATCGCGACGATGCTGCTGGGCGGATTGGTGCTGGCCAACGCCGGCAGTAACGCAGTTATTTATCCGCTGGCACTCGGCGGATTCTCGATCATCGCGTCCATCGTCGGCACGTATTTCGTCAAGGCGCGCGAAGGCGGAAAAATCATGAACGCGCTTTACCGCGGCCTAGCCGTGTCCGGTGCACTTGCACTCGTGGCGTTTTATCCGATCACAAGCTGGCTAATGGCCGACAACGGCACCTACAGCGTCGCAGCCTTGTACGGCGCAGCCGTCGTCGGACTGGTGCTCACCGCCGCGATGGTCGTGATTACGGAGTATTACACCGCCACCGAATACAGCCCTGTACAGCATATCGCGCAGGCCTCCACAACGGGCCACGGCACCAACATCATCGCCGGCCTCGGCGTATCGATGAAGGCGACAGCAGCACCGGTACTCGCGGTTTGCGCCAGTATTTATGTCGCCTATGAAATGGCCGGGCTCTATGGGATCGCCATCGCCGCAACCTCGATGCTGTCGATGACCGGCATCATCGTCGCCCTCGACGCTTATGGTCCGATTACCGACAATGCAGGCGGCATCGCAGAAATGGCCGGCCTTCCCGAGGAAATCCGCAATATCACCGATCCGCTGGATGCCGTCGGTAATACCACCAAGGCTGTCACCAAAGGCTATGCCATCGGTTCTGCCGGCCTTGCCGCACTGGTATTGTTTGCCGACTACACCCATGCGCTGGAATCGCATCTCGGTACAGCGACCCTGTTCGACCTGTCCGACCATACCGTCATCATCGGTCTCTTCATCGGCGGCATGGTGCCCTATCTGTTCGGCGCCATGGGCATGGAAGCTGTGGGCCGCGCCGCCGGCAGTGTCGTGATCGAAGTGCGGCGCCAGTTCCGCGAAATCAAGGGCATCATGGATGGCTCCGGAAAACCCGAATACGGCACCTGCGTCGACATTCTGACCAAGTCCGCCATTCGCGAGATGATTATTCCGTCGCTGCTGCCCGTTGCGGTGCCCATTGTGGTTGGGCTCACGCTCGGCCCCAAAGCGCTGGGCGGCGTCCTCGTGGGCACCATCATCACCGGCATTTTCGTCGCTATCTCGATGACGACAGGCGGCGGCGCATGGGACAACGCCAAGAAATATATCGAGGAAGGTCACTTCGGCGGCAAAGGCTCCGAGGCACACAAGGCGGCAGTCACCGGAGACACTGTTGGCGACCCCTACAAGGACACCGCCGGACCGGCGGTGAACCCGCTGATCAAGATCATCAACATCGTGGCGCTGATGATCATCCCTCTGCTTTAACACGGACTCACAACACTGCACGGCAACTTGGGCAAGCTGCCGTGCAGTGTTAGAATGCCGACCTCCAAATTTCCAACGCAAAGGCGACTATCATGAGCTTGAACAAGGTTCCTTCCGGCAACAATCTTCCTGATGATTTCAACGTAATTGTCGAAATTCCCATGCACGGGGAACCGATCAAGTACGAGGTCGACAAGGACTCCGGCGCGATTTTTGTGGATCGATTCATGAATACCGCCATGCATTACCCCTGCAACTACGGTTACATTCCGCATACGCTGTCAGACGATGGTGATCCGGTGGATGTACTGGTGATTACACCCATTCCGCTGCAAACCGGCGTCGTCGTGCGCTGCCGCCCGCTCGCCGTTTTGAAAATGGAAGATGAGTCCGGTTTGGATGCCAAAGTGCTGGCGGTCCCGGTGGACAAACTTTCCACCCTGTACCGCGGCCTGAAGTCCTATACGGAACTGCCCGACATCGTGCTGAAACAGATCGAACACTTTTTCGCACACTACAAGGACCTCGAGCCCAACAAGTGGGTAAAGATCGGCGGTTGGGAAGACATCGACAGCGCGCGCAAGGAAATTATGGAAGGCGTTGCCAATTACCAGAATGCCGCCGTCAAGCCGGAATTCTGATTCGGGAGGACAGCGCATGACCGCACGCATCATCGACGGCAAGGCAATCGCACAGGAAGTACGCGCGGAATGGAAAATCCGCGCGGACGCCCTCAAGGCCAAAGGTATCACGCCGGGACTGGCCGTCATCATCGTTGGTGAAGATCCGGCTTCCCGGGTTTATGTCGCCAACAAGGTTCGGGCCTGCGCGGAATTGGGTTTGCATTCGGAACACATTGCCTTGCCCGCAGACACGCCGGAAGCCGCCCTGCTGGAAAAAATCGCCGACCTGAATGCCGACCCCAAAATCCACGGCATTCTGGTACAGCTGCCGGTACCGAAGCACATCAACAGTGACAAGATACTGAACGCCATTAATCCGGAAAAGGATGTTGACGGGTTTCATCCGGTCAATGTCGGTGCACTGGCTACCGGCAACATGCGCTTCGCGCCCTGTACGCCCTACGGTTCGCTGGTGCTATTGCAAAAGAGCGGTGTTTCCATCGAAGGCAAACATGCCGTGGTGGTCGGGCGCAGCAACATCGTGGGCAAACCCATGGCACTGTTGCTGTTACAGCACAATGCCACCGTCACCATCTGCACCTCAAAGACCGTAGATTTGGCCAAACACACACGCGATGCTGACATTTTGGTGGTGGCCACCGGTCGCCCCAAGATGATCACCGGTGACATGATCAAACCGGGAGCCGCAGTAATCGACGTGGGCATCAACCGCCTGCCGGACGGCAAATTGTGCGGTGACGTGGACTTCGATTCGGCAAAGGATGTGGCTGGCTGGATCACGCCAGTACCGGGTGGCGTCGGTCCTATGACCATCACCATGCTGGTCGCCAACACCGTGCAGTCCGCCGAACGGACCGCAGGATAAGGTCATTCCCGCTAATGTTTTGATTCGGACTGCGGTGCCGCTACGGCAGGCGCTGCAGCTTGATTTTCGGTGAACTGAAAAAAAGTCTCATTGCGTTTGATCATGCCCAGCTCGCTGCGAGCTCGCTCTTCAACCGCTTCCGTACCCTGCTTCAGATCCCTGATTTCCGCGTCCAGCAGCGCGTTGCGCGCAGCTGACACCTGATTCACTTGTTGTTGCTGCTCAACTTGTCTATTTAGATCCCACACTTTCAACCAGCTGCCTTTCCCCAACCAGAGGGGATACTGCAACAACAGCAGAATGGCAGCCAGTATCAGTGTAACGGCACGCATCAGCCAAGCTGGTAATAGGCGTCACGCCCCGGATAGGATGCGGTATCGCCGAGATCTTCCTCGATGCGCAACAGCTGATTGTATTTCGCCATACGATCGGAACGCGATAACGAACCGGTCTTGATCTGCAGGGCGTTGGTCGCCACCGCCAGATCGGCAATGGTCGAATCTTCGGTTTCGCCGGAACGGTGCGAAATCACCGCTGTATAACCCGCGCGCTTGGCCATCTCAATGGCCGCAAAAGTTTCGGTCAGCGTGCCGATCTGGTTAACCTTGATCAGAATGGAATTGGCCACACCCTGCTTGATGCCCTCGCGCAGAATTTTGGTGTTGGTCACAAAGACGTCATCACCGACCAGCTGGATCTGCTTGCCCAGACGCTGGGTCAGCGCTTTCCAGCCTTCCCAGTCATGTTCGCTCATGCCGTCTTCCAGCGTGATGATCGGGTACTTGTCTACCCAGGACGCGTACAGGTCAATGATTTGCGTCGAGGTCAGCGTCAAACCATCCGCCTTCAGGTGATACATTCCGTCCTTGTAAAACTCCGAAGCGGCCGCGTCGATACCGATAGCCACATCCGCACCCGGCACATAACCGGCCGCCTCGATAGCTTCGACGATCACCTTCAGCGCGCCCTCGTTCGAACCCAGCGCCGGCGCAAAACCGCCCTCGTCACCCACCGTCGTTGTGAGGCCGCGATCGTGCAACACCTTTTTCAATGTATGGAACACTTCGGCACCGCAGCGTAAGGCCTCACGGAAACTGCTTGCGCCCACCGGCACAATCATGAATTCCTGAATGTCAGCCCCCCCGGTGGCGTGTGCACCACCGTTGATGATATTCATCATCGGCACCGGCATTTCCATGCGTGCGGAGCCCCCGAAATAACGATACAACGGCAAGCCGCTGTCCTCTGCGGCGGCACGTGCCACAGCCATGGAGACCGCCAGAATTGCATTGGCACCCAGACGGGATTTGTTCTCCGTGCCGTCCAGTTCGATCATAGTTTGGTCGATAAACGCCTGCTCGGCAGCATCCAGGCCAATGATGGCTTCCGCAATTTCGGTATTCACATATTCCACGGCCTTCAGCACGCCCTTGCCCATATAGCGCTGCTTATCGCCATCGCGCAGTTCTATCGCCTCCTTCGCGCCGGTGGAGGCGCCGGAAGGTACAGCCGCGCGCCCCATCACACCGGATTCGAGCAGGACATCCGCCTCTACCGTTGGGTTGCCGCGGGAATCCAAGATTTCACGGGCGATTACATCAACAATTGCACTCATTTTTAACTCTTTCCTTTTACATTCTTAAATGTTTTTCAAATCAACTTTTTCTTCAATCAACCCTTGCTGCTTGACAGTCGCATCCAGCACCTGCAGGGTGTGCAGCAAATCCTTCAACCGACCGAGTGGAAAGGCGTTCGGCCCATCCGACAGCGCCTTGGACGGATTTGGATGTGTCTCCATGAAAATCCCGGAAATCCCGGCTGCAACCGCCGCACGCGCCAGCACCGGCACAAATTCGCGCTGCCCGCCGGAGGCCGTTCCCTGCCCGCCCGGCAACTGTACCGAATGGGTCGCATCAAACACGACCGGACACGCCGTGTTGCGCATCACCGCGAGCGAACGCATATCGGAAACCAGATTGTTGTAGCCAAAAGACGCGCCACGCTCGCACACCATGATGTTATCCATCCCGCTGGCATCACGCGCCTTTTCCACCACATTCTGCATGTCCCATGGCGACAGAAACTGACCCTTTTTGATATTGACCGGCTTGCCCGCACTCGCCACGGCATGGATGAAATCCGTCTGCCTGCACAGAAATGCCGGCGTTTGCAGCACGTCCACCACTGCGGCCACGTCGGCGATCTCGTCTTCGCCATGCACATCGGTCAGCACCGGTACGCCAATCTGGGCTTTTACCTTTTCCAGAATCTTCAGACCAGCCTCCAGACCAAAACCGCGGAAGGATTTCCCCGAACTGCGGTTCGCCTTGTCGTATGAAGACTTATAGATGAAGTTTAAGTTCAGCGTATTGCAGATTTCTTTCAGCTGTCCGGCCGTGTCGAGCGCCATTTGTTCCGACTCAATCACGCACGGGCCGGCAATCAGGAACAGCGGCCGCTCGAGGCCGACTTCAAATCCACACAGCTTCATAATCTAACGTCCTCAGTAAGATGTCGGGCAAGCCCCTCCCGCACCGAGCGCTGCGCGCCACCGTGTCGGGGCTGCACTTCAAAATCGCACAGTTTCATTGATTTTCCTTGCGGGCAATGGCCGCTTCGACATAAGCCCGGAACAGGGGATGACCGCCCCGTGGCGTGGAGGTGAATTCGGGGTGAAACTGAACGCCAACGAACCACGGGTGTTCGCTCTGCGGCAACTCCATGATCTCGGGCAAATCCTCGGAAGGCGTGCGCGCCGCGATCACCAGCCCGGCACGCTCCAGCGCCGGAACGTAATGATTGTTGACTTCATAACGGTGACGATGGCGTTCGTTCACATCATCACCATAAATCCGCTGTGCCAGCGTTCCGGGCTTGATCGGGCAGCGTTGCGAGCCCAGACGCATCGTGCCGCCCAGATCGGAATCGGCACTGCGCTTGGCGACCTTGCCATCGCGATCCAGCCATTCGGTAATCAGCGCCACCACGGGATGCTCGGTTTCCAGATTGAACTCGGTGCTGTTGGCATCCGACATGCCGGCAACATGGCGGGCATATTCGATCACCGCCAGCTGCATGCCAAGGCAAATTCCAAGATAAGGTATCTTGTGTTCGCGGGCGTAACGGATTGCGGCAATTTTGCCTTCGGTGCCGCGCTTGCCAAAGCCGCCGGGCACCAGAATCGCGTCCAATGCCACCAGAGACGCCGTGCCCCCGGTTTCAATCACCTCGGAATCCAGATACTCGATGTTAACCCGCGTCGAAGTGTGAATGCCGGCATGACGCAAGGCTTCGATCAACGACTTGTACGATTCGGTCAGGTCGACATATTTTCCCACCATGCCGATGGTGATTTCATGCTGCGGATTGTTCTGTGCCGTGATCAGGTTCTGCCAAACCGAAAGATCGGCGGCGGGCGGGTCCAGCGCCAGTGCCTCGCAGACCAGATTATCCAACCCCTGCTCGTGCAACATTTGTGGCACTTTGTAGATACTGTCCACGTCCCACATCGAAATGACGCCCTCTTCGCGAATATTCGCGAACAGGGAAATTTTACTGCGCTCGTCATCCGGAATAGGCCGGTCGGCACGGCATAACAGCGCATTGGGCTGAATACCAATCTCGCGCAATTTCTGCACGCTGTGCTGGGTCGGCTTGGTTTTCAATTCGCCCGCTGTGGCAATGTATGGCACCAGCGTGAGATGAACATACGCCACCTGATTACGCGCCAGGCGCAGCCCCATCTGACGTGCCGCCTCAAGGAACGGCAATGACTCGATGTCACCCACGGTGCCGCCGATTTCGACGATGGCAACGTCGGCCTGCCCGTCGTGCGATGCCGCCGCACCCCGTTCGACAAAAGCCTGAATCTCATTGGTGATATGCGGAATCACCTGCACGGTTTTACCCAGATATTCCCCGCGACGCTCCTTGCGGATCACGCTGTCATAAATCTGGCCAGTGGTGAAATTATTGGCCTTACGCATCTTGGCGCTGATGAAACGCTCGTAATGCCCCAGATCCAGATCGGTTTCGGCACCGTCCTCGGTGACAAAAACCTCGCCGTGCTGAAAAGGGCTCATCGTGCCCGGATCCACGTTGATATAGGGATCCAGCTTGAGCATGGTGACCTTGAGCCCGCGTGACTCCAGAATCGCCGCAAGTGAAGCGGCGGCGATACCTTTCCCGAGAGAAGATACAACGCCGCCGGTAATAAATATGTACTTTGTCATGGGCCGCGATGATACCGTAAAACAGCCCTGTCTCAAAATTTGCATAACTGAATTTCGACGCTGCCAAGATTGACGCAACTACGCAAAAAAACTACATTTCAGGCTTGCGAAAAAACGCAGTATTCACCTTCATAAAAAAACGCTCAGGAGCCCACATGTCCAACATTCAGTCCGTGCTGCACGAAACCCGCGTATTCAACCCATCGGACGAATTCGTCGCGCAGGCCAATGTTTCAGGCATGGCCGCCTACCGCGCCATGGTCGACGCTTCGTTGCAGGACTATCCGGGCTACTGGGCCGCACACGCCCGGGAAAACATTCTGTGGCACAAACCGTTCAGCCAGGTGCTCGACGAAAGCAAAGCACCGTTCTACCAGTGGTTTTCCGATGGCGAGCTGAACGTTTCGTACAACTGCCTGGATCGTCACCTTGAGACCCAGCCGAACAAAACTGCCATTATCTTTGAAGCCGATGACGGGAAGGTAACGCATGTCACTTATCGCGAACTGCACGGCCGCGTCAGTCATTTTGCCAACGGCCTCAAATCGCGCGGAATCAAAAAAGGCGACCGCGTCATCATTTACATGCCGATGAGCATCGAAGCTGTCGTTGCCATGCAGGCCTGCGCCCGCATCGGCGCGATTCATTCCGTCGTGTTTGGCGGATTCTCTTCCAAGAGCCTGCACGAGCGCATCACCGATGCCCAAGCCGTCGCCGTCATCACTTCCGACGGGCAGTTCCGTGGCGGCCGGGCCATGCCGCTCAAACCGGCAGTGGACGAGGCTCTCGGCCTGGGCGGTTGCGATGCGGTACACAGCGTGATCGTTTATCGCCGCACCGGCGCCGACGTAGTATGGAACGAGGACATCGACATCTGGTGGCACGACCTGTTCAACGCGCAATCGTCGCATTGCGAACCGGAATGGGTCAGCGCAGAACATCCGCTGTTCATTCTTTACACCTCCGGCTCAACCGGCAAACCCAAGGGCGTGCAACATTCCTCCGGCGGTTATCTGCTCGGCGCCATGCTCTCGATGCGCTGGGTATTCGATTATAAGGATTCCGACATTTTCTGGTGCACGGCCGACGTGGGCTGGATCACCGGGCACAGCTATGTTGCTTACGGCCCGCTGGCCATGGGAGCCACCCAGGTTATTTTCGAGGGCGTCCCGACTTATCCCGATGCCGGACGTTTTTGGAAAATGATCCAGGACCACAAAGTCACAACGTTCTACACTGCGCCGACTGCGATCCGCTCTCTGATCAAACTGGGCGGAGATTTGCCCAAACAATATGACCTGTCCAGCCTGCGCCTGCTCGGCACCGTGGGCGAACCGATCAATCCGGAGGCCTGGATGTGGTATTACACGGTGGTCGGCCAATCGCGCTGCCCGATCGTGGACACTTGGTGGCAGACCGAAACCGGCTCGCACATGATTGCACCGTTGCCCGGCGCAATGCCGGTCAAGCCCGGCACCTGCACACTGCCACTGCCCGGAATACAGGCCACCATCGTCAATGAGGCCGGCGATGAAGTCCACGATCAGCATGGCGGTTTTTTGGTCATCAAACGCCCCTTCCCCTCGCAAATCCGCACCATCTGGGGTGATCCGGAACGTTACATAAAAAGCTACTTCCCAGAAGAAATGAAGGGAGCCTACCTGGCCGGTGACTCCGCACACCGCGACGAGGACGGCTATTTCTGGATCATGGGCCGTATTGACGATGTGCTGAATGTTTCAGGCCACCGTCTCGGCACCATGGAGATCGAATCCGCACTGGTCGCCAACCCCTTGGTTGCCGAGGCAGCCGTGGTCGGCAAACCGCACGACATCAAGGGTGAATCCGTCATTGCTTTCGTGGTACTCAAAGGAACACGCCCCGACAACGCGGAAGCCGCCAAGAAACTGGTGGAGGATTTGCGCAACTGGGTGGGCAAGGAGATTGGCCCGATCGCCAAACCGGATGAAATCCGCTTCGGGGAGAACCTGCCCAAGACCCGCTCCGGGAAGATCATGCGGCGCCTGTTGCGCGCAATCGCCAAAGGCGAGGAGATTACCCAGGACGTTTCAACACTTGAAAATCCCGCGATTCTCGAACAACTCAAAGAGGTTGTACGCTAAGTCGCGCGCTAGTCAGCCAGCAAAAACAAAATGGCGCCGAGGCGCCATTTTGTTTGGGCAGTTTCCGGGAAAATCAGGTGCGCTTGCCGCGCTTGCTTGCGCTTGCCGAACGCGACTTCCGGGTTTTTTTTGCTGCGGCCGTCCTGAATTTCAACGTCTGCCCGACACGAATGCGGGTGCTATTGCCGTTCATACGCTTAAGCGAGGCTATCGAAATTCCATAGCGCCGCGCAATGCTGCCCAGCGTTTCCCCCCGGCGCACGACATGTTGAACGGAACGCTCCCGTTCGGCATTCACCGGATGCAGGTGCATGTTAAACGACTCAAATTCGTTCTCGGCCAGCTCGCCGTTGATAGGCACAAGTAAAGTCTGGCCGGAACTCAGGCGACTGCGACCGGAGAGTCCGTTAATTTCCTTGAGCCTTTCAACCGAAAGCCCGAAGCGCGGCGCCAGTCGGTCCAGCCTCTCGCCTTTTTGAGGCTGATAAGCCTGCCAGCTCACCAACGGCTTGTCATAAGCTTCCAGATTGGCACGAAAAGCCTCCACTTTCTCTATCGGAAGCAAAATCAGGTCACTGTTTTCCTGGAGAATGACCGGGCGGTTATGCGCGGGATTCAGCGCCATGAATTCATCGAGCGGCAAATCAGCCAGCTGCGCGGCCAGCTTCACATCAATATGCTTTGCGGTGGCAACCGCGGTGAAATAAGGCTCGTTCCTAATAGGCTGCAAAACCAGACCGTAGGCCGCTGGCGTTGCCACGATATTTTTGACTGCCAGCAATTTGGGGACATAGTTGCGGGTTTCATCGGGCAGTTTCAGACTGGCGTAATTCGTCGGCAGTCCGCGCGCCCGGTTGCGCGCCTGAGCGCGCTGTACAGCACCTTCCCCGCAGTTGTAAGCCGCCAGCGCCAATTCCCAGTCACCGAACATGCCATGCAATTTTTGCAGATAATCGAGCGCGCCATTGGTGGCACTGATGACATCGCGGCGACCGTCATACCACCAGTTCTGCGCCATCCCGAAATTTTTGCCCGTCGAGGGAATGAACTGCCAGATGCCCGAGGCGCGGCTCACCGAATAAGCGCCCGGATTAAACGCGCTTTCGATCATCGGCAATAGCGCGATTTCGCTGGGCATGCCCCGACGTTCAACTTCGCCAAGAATAAAGTACAGATAGCGCCCGGCGCGTTCGGTCATGCGGGCGACATAATCGGGACGGCTCGCATACCACTGCTCATGCTTTCGAATCAGCGCGCTATCCAGTTCACGCATCGCAAACCCGCCGCGGATGCGCACCCACAAGTCCGCCATCTCGGAATCACTGCCGGAGAGCAGCTGGATCCTGACGTTACGGGCCGTTGGCAACGAGTTTGCGGGCGCCGCACCAAGGATGGGTTCGCTCAACGCAAGCTGCTCCTCCGCCAGCCCCAAGGGCGTCAAGCAGAAAAGCAACAACAGGAAAAATATTCGGCGAATCAGGGACACAGGGGAAATTCCGGCAGGGTTAAACCTGCGCGATGGTATCCGAGCCCGGCGTCCGCGGTCAACGACAACCGACCGACTGCCCGCCGGCAGCGGTCGCTCAAGCAGCCTCGTACCAGCCCTTGGTCGAATTCACCACTTTGACCACCAGCAGCATCACCGGCACCTCAATGAGGACACCGACCACGGTTGCCAAAGCCGCTCCCGAGTTGAACCCGAACAAACTGATGGCCGCGGCAACGGCAAGCTCAAAAAAGTTGGATGCGCCAATCAGGGCGGAGGGACACGCCACATTATGCTTTTCGCCCACGGCGCGATTAAGCCCATAGGCAAGTGCCGAGTTAAAGAACACTTGGATGAGAATAGGCACCGCAAGCAATGCAATCACCAACGGCTGCCCGAGAATCGCCTCGCCCTGAAAGGCAAATAACAAGACGAGGGTTGCCAGCAATGCCGAGATTGACCAAGGACCGATCCTTTCCATGGCCGCGTCAAATGTATCTTGGCCTTTTGCCAACAGCGCTTTTCTCCACCACTGCGCAATGACCACCGGAATCACAATGTAAAGCACGACCGATGTCAGCAAGGTATCCCATGGCACCGCAATCGAGGCAACACCCAACAGCAACCCGACAATCGGGGCGAATGCGAACACCATAATCGTGTCGTTCAAAGCCACCTGCGACAGGGTAAACAAAGGATCACCATTAGTGAGTCGGCTCCAAACAAAAACCATCGCGGTACAAGGTGCCGCTGCCAGTAAAATCAGTCCGGCAATGTAGCTGTCCAACTGATCAGCCGGCAGCAGCGGCGCGAACAAGTGGCGAATGAACAGCCATCCCAGAAACGCCATCGAGAAAGGCTTGACGAGCCAATTCACAAACAGGGTCACGCCGATACCTTTTGCGTGCTTCCTGACCTCCCCCAGCGCACCGAAGTCCACCTTGAGCAGCATCGGAATAATCATCACCCAGATCAGCAGTCCGACCGGAAGATTGACCCGAGCAAGTTCCATGCGGCCGACCGCCTGAAAAACTTCAGGCAGAAATTGCCCCAGCAGAATGCCGGCGAGAATGCATAGCAATACCCAGAGCGTCAAATACCGCTCAAACAAACTCATATCTGCTTTGCCGATTTTCTTGGCGGCGACTTCGCACTGGGCGCTCACTTTTCAACCCTGTCGACCACGGCCAAATGACGGGCACTTGCCTCCAGCGCACTGCGCCGCAATTTTTCCTCGGGAAGACTTATCAGCAGCTCCACGCGCCGGCGAATTTGCATCATGGTCTTTTTAAATGCCTCCAACCTTTGCGCGTCATCGCCCCGGGTATCGGACGGATCGGGATAACCCCAATGCGCCGTTGCCGGATGTCCGACCCAAACCGGGCAAACTTCGCCCGCCGCGTTGTCGCATACCGTGATAATCAAATCCATTTCCGGCGCCCCCTCACCCGAGAATACATCCCAGCTTTTGCTGCTCAGATCCGCAGTAGAAATTCCGGCGCTTTCAAGTGCCCTGATTGCGAGTGGATTGGGCGTCTGATTCTCGCGCGGACTGCTGCCGGCCGAATATCCCCTGAAGCGTCCCTTGCCCAAGTCATTCAGCAGCGCTTCTGACAAAATGCTCCGGGCGGAGTTATGGGTACATAAAAAAAGCACATTGATGGGTTCGATGTCGCTCACGATTCTTCCTCGTCAGTTGGTTAATTGGCACACACGGTCCGATGTCAGTTCACAAGACTGCCCCGCGCAACAGTTTTCAGTTAAATAAGATACAAGCTGATTCATGCGATCGTACTGGGCACGATAAACAAGATGGCGACCTTGCCTTTCCACGTTCACCAGATCCGCATTGATCAACTCTTTGAGGTGAAATGAAAGTGTGTTGGCCGGCACACCCAGCAACTCGGTTAACCTCCCCGGCGTCATCCCGCTTGGCCCGGCAACCACCAAAAGACGAAAAATTTCCAACCTCGACGCTTGGGCGAGCGCAGCGAGCGCTTTGACGATCATTTTATTTTCCATATTTCGATGATAATGGAATTGTGTGAAGAATTTGTTACAGCGCAGCGACTGTTCGCAGCGAAGCTGCTGAGGATCTATATCTGCAACATTGCCGTCATATAGTTCCGCCTACAATGCGAGCTCGTTAATTCGGGAGTCTCCCTTGGAAAGTCCATATAAAGGCAAGACCGGGCTGCGGCGCTTGTGGAATGCGCTCGGTTATTCTCTGGCCGGATTCCGGGCCGCCTACAAACATGAAGACGCTTTTCGCCAGGAAGCTATGCTGGCCGCGCTGCTCATCCCGCTGGCGCTTTGGCTGCCGGCCAGCCTGATTGGCAAGGCGCTGATGATCTCCAGCGTGCTCATCGTACTGATCGTGGAGTTAATCAATTCCGCCATCGAGGCAACCGTGGATCGCATCTCACTGGACAGCCACCGGCTGGCCAAGCGTGCCAAAGACATTGGCAGCGCAGCCGTACTGGTGAGCCTGCTTAATGTGGTCACTGTCTGGTTACTGGTACTGCTGGCCTGAGAAAAACCAATCAGTTACTGGCGCAAGCGGGATACCGACAAGGGACGCATCATGGGCCGCTGCTTGGCCTGATGGCCGCTCATGCGGGACAAAATACCGCTGAGAAATGTTACGGTTTCAACAATGTACGGCCCCTTGTTGAGCATCACGCATTCGGCGCGCACGGCATGGGCGGCATCTGACACTTCGGCCCGTGACGGCAATCCGCGCCGTGCCATGTTGTCCAGCACCTGAGTCGCCCAAACCACGGGAACATGCGCAGCTTCGCACAGCCAGAGAATTTCTTCCTGCACTTCGGCCAAACGCTCAAAACCCACTTCCACAGCCAGATCACCCCGCGCCACCATGATACCCACGGGGGCATGGCGTAAACTTTCAAGCAGAATCATCGGGAGATTTTCAAAGGCCTGACGCGTCTCGATTTTCAATATCGTCCCCAGATTCGACACCCCCATCTCGTGCAAATGCCGATGCAATTCGGCCACATCGGCAGAGGATCGCACGAATGAAAGACCCACTATATCGATCAGCGGGGCAAGCAACTGCAGGTTTTCCAGGTCCGCAACCGAAAGCGCCGGCACATCGAATTCGGTCAACGGCAGATTAATGCCTTTTTCCGGACGCAACTTACTGCCTTGAGGCGCGGCATGCGTAATTTTTATGGTTATGATGTCGCCATCATTACTGTAGATTTCACCGCCAATTTTGCCGTCATCAAACCAGACCGGCTCTCCCGCCTTCGCGGTTTCGAACACCGCGGACAGCGTGCACGGGATACTGGCCGGGTGGAGCAGCTTACCGTAACTGTCATAAGTCGCGGGCATTCCGGGCTCGGCACTCCTAGTTAGGCAGAGCAGATCATCCACATTAAGCAGAATGGGCTGCGAAACTTCCGGCAAAGGCCCTACTTTCCCTTCAGCCATCCGCTCGGTTTCACGGTATAAACGGCATCCCGCACCATCTGCGATATATGCGTGCCGGAGACACTCGCCCAGCCAGCCATCGCCGATTTGCTCACTCAATGTCAGGCGGCGGATAGAGCCGCGCGCATCATCGACTTCAAGCACATCCCCCGCCTGAATTTTTTTGAGCAGATCGGTATCCAACTGCAAAATCGCGTCCACAGTAGTCGGCAGCGGCTCGAAATTGGCGCTCGCCGTCAACAATATTCTTGCCGGCTCGACCGTATGCCCCCAAATATCACGTTTGACCTTGAATTCGACTAATCGCCCGCTGGCCCGAATTTCTCCCGTGCGGAGCTTCGGCCCAGCCAGATCGGCATAAACCCGACAATGCCGTCCTACCGACTTCTCAGCCTCGCGCAGGTGACGAATCATGGCAATCCACTCATCCGGACCGTCGTGCGCGCAATTGATCCGCATCACATTCATGCCGGCCAGCAAAAGCGTCCGCACCAAGCTCGGATCGTGCGCGGCTTCCGACGGCATGGTGACCATAATCCGGCCAGCATGACGATCTGGACTGGATCCGAACAAAGCCATAGCGTGATCCGCCAGCCGCTTGGCACCGGAATTGAAGTCAATCTCGTTTTCGTGGGGCGGCAGCCGCGGCAGATCCGCCAATGCCCTAAGCGCATTGATAACCGCATCGATACTGCTCAGTGTGTGCGCCTCGGCACGACCCAGCCGGCTTAATCCGAGTTGCGCTAGATTATTTTGCAAATCCCGCAGATCGCTTTGCCTGAGCGCAAGATAATGCAATAGATTGCGCGCGCTGGCCCGATGCGCATGGTCGACAGATTTGATCAATGGCGCAAACTCACGCTCGAGCTCAAGCGCATCGGCACGCAGCTGCTGCAATCTGGGAAGAAGAATTTCTTCAATGTGAAAGCTTGATAAAGGCATGTCCAAACGTGATGTACTTTTGGCTTGCCACTATAAAGTTCAATTACTACGGCAATATTTCCGTCTTTGGCGCGCGCGCCTCACCTGTTCATAGCAAAATTGTCATCAATTCTTCATCTGTCGTACGCATCATAAGGGACATGAATGAGGTCGAAAAAATTCAACCACGGCAGCTCAGAATCGCGCTGGTCACGGAAACTTATCCGCCGGAAATCAATGGCGTTGCGATAACGCTGGGCAGAATGATTGATGGACTTCTCGAACGCCAGCACGATATCCACGTAGTTCGACCCGCGCAAGGCAGGCAGGATAAAGCGAAAATTTTCGCCCACTATTCTGAAACACTGATGGCTAGCCTTCCAATTCCTGGCTATCCGGAACTCAAATTCGGTTTGCCTGCAAAAGAAAAACTGCTTCGGTTGTGGCGGGACAAACGACCGGATGTTGTCCATATTGCAACCGAAGGCCCGTTGGGATGGTCTGCATGTTCCGCCGCGCAAGTGCTCGGCATCCCGGTTTGCAGCGATTTCCATACCAATTTTCACAATTACAGCCAGCATTACGGCGTGGGATGGCTCAACAAGCCGATCGAATCCTACCTGCGGCGGTTTCACAACCGCACTCAATGCACGCTGGTGCCTACCGTTTCGTTACAAAAAACTCTGAGCCAATCCGGGTATAAGAATGTTCATGTGATTTCCCGCGGTATCGATGCCGCACGCTTTCATCCGGACAAGCGATGTACCGAACTGCGCCGTCAATGGGGTGCGATGAATGGCACACCTGTCGCCATACTGGTCAGCCGCCTTGCCGCAGAAAAAAATCTGTCGCTGGTCGTCGAGGCCTTTGAAAAAATTCATCACCTCAGACCGGACAGCAAGCTTGTCATGGTCGGAGACGGCCCGGCGCGCGCAGCCTTGCAACAAAGATTTCCGCATATCATTTTTGCGGGCATGCGCAGCGGTGAAGATCTTGCGCGGCATTATGCTTCTGCCGACCTTTTCCTGTACCCGAGCACGACCGAAACCTACGGCAACGTCACCATCGAAGCGATGGCGAGCGGCCTGCTGACGCTCGCCTACGACTATGCTGCCGCAAGAGAACATATAAAACACGAGATCAACGGATTACTCGCACCGTTCAATGATGAGCATGCCTTCCTTGCATTGGCCCAAGGCATACTATCCGACGAATACCGGCTTCAACGCATGCGGAGAAATGCCCGGACATCGGTCGAACATCTGAGCTGGGAAAACATCAACATTCAGCTCGAATCCATCCTGCTCAAACTGGCACATTCCGTTCCAATACCGGAAACCAAAACACAGACCACCGCGATCGCAAGTTAAGCAAGTTGACGCTTTCGGTGACTGTCATAAATTCGTCACGCAAGCTGCGTAGCATCCCCAAGTATCCATAAATAAATCCGGACGATTAATCATGGCGCACAACAAACATACCCTCACGCAGTATGACAACGAACTGGAAGCGATGCGCAGGAATGTCATGCTAATGGGATCGTTGGTTGCAAACCAGATTCAGCGCTGTATGGAAGCATTGATGACCCAGGATATTTCGCTGATAGAAAAAATCATCGCAGATGATCATCGCGTGAACGGCATGGAAGTCGAGATCGATGAAAAATGTGTTGAGCTGATTGCGCGGCGGCAGCCTACCGCCAACGACTTGCGCATGGTCATGACCATCATCAAAACGATCAAGGATCTGGAACGCATCGGCGATGAAGCCAAAAATATCGCCCGAATGGCGCGCCAAATGGCGCAACGGGAAAATTTTCATCCCGCCCGCTACACGGAAATTCGCCATGCCGCGCGATTGGCGCTGGAAATGCTGGAACGTTCCCTTGATGCTTTCGCGCGAATTGATATTTCCCAGATAACGCATGTGCTGCGCACTGACGTCCAGATTGACATGGAATTCCGGGCTATTTTGCGTTACCTGGTCGCGCTCATGATGGAAGACCCGCGCACGATTTCGGCAGCCATAGAAATATTATTTGTTGCCAAATCTGTCGAGCGCATGGGAGACCACGCCCAAAACATCGGCGAATACATCATTTATCTTGTTGAAGGCCGCAATGCCAGACATATCAGCGTGGACGAGATCGAACAAGAACTGAACGCCAGAAAAATTTCACAGTAACGTCGCATGACTGAAAAATTTATGAAACAAGGAATTATTAGCATGGCAGGGCTTCCCGAAAGCAACCTCCTCTCTTGGGCACCCTGCAGGGTGCCCTTTTTTTTACCCTCGCGAGCAGTGCGCAAACAAGGGGGGCCGCATGAATAACGCCACCACAGCAGAGACCGGCAGCAGTCGAAGCGTTCGCTCTATTTTTCTTTCCGACATTCATCTTGGTACGCGCGCCTGTCAGGCGGAACGATTGCTGGGCTTTCTGCGCGAATACGAATCGGAAAATCTCTTTTTGATTGGCGACATCATCGACTTCTGGAGCATGAGCCGCAGCATTCAATGGAGCCCGTCGCAAAACACGGTCATCCAAAAAATCCTGCGCCGCGCCCGCCATGGCGAAAAAGTCGTGTTCATTCCGGGAAATCACGATGAGGCCCTGCGCGATTACAACGGCACCACCTTCGGCGACATCCAGCTGGTGCATGAGTATGTCCACACTACTGCAGACGGAAAACGCCTTTTGTTGATTCACGGCGATGAGTTTGATCAGGTCACCCGGCATCATCGCTGGGTTGCCGTTCTGGGCGATATTGGTTACGACCTTCTGGTTAGAATCAATTCGGTTATGTCTTGGTGGCGGCGTTTTTTCCGGCGACCGGGCTATTGGTCCCTGGCCGGTTACGCCAAACGAAAAATAAAATCGGCCCTGCAATTTATCTTTGATTTTGAACGTTCCGTCATTCATGCCGCCCGTGACCGTGGTCTGGACGGCGTCGTCTGCGGCCATATTCACTGGGCCGTCATCCGGGAAATCGACAACCTGCTCTATGTCAATTGCGGAGACTGGGTCGACAGCTGCACCGCCATTGTCGAGCACATGAGCGGAGAACTGGAGCTCATCGAATGGGGAAAATCCATGCCCACCGGCAACGCGCCAAAAATCGGGGAGGCGGCATGCGCGTCCTGATGGTTTCGGATGTTTATTTCCCAAGGATCAATGGCGTTTCAAGTGCCATCAGCACCTATCGGCGCACCTTGCTGGCCGAAGGTATTGAAGTCCGGCTGATTGCGCCGGATTACGGCCCGAAAACAGCGGATGAAGACTGGATTGTTCGCGTTCCCGGCAGGCCCGTACCCCGGGATCCGGAAGATCGGATCATGCGCTGGAAACCATTACTGGCGGCTATTGAGCGGGAAGCGCGCCATGCCGACCTGATTCATGTGCAGACCCCTTTCCTGGCGCACTATGCTGCCGTCAAAGTGGCCAAAAAAGTTGGCCTACCACTGGTATCAACCTATCACACCCTGTTCGAAGAATACTTTCAGCATTACCTGCCGTTTCTGCCTGCAAGCTGGCTAAAGCTGCTGGCCCGCAGAATTTCGCAAAAACAGTGCAATCAAATGGACAAAATTATCGTGCCATCGCGGGCAATTCACCGGCGTCTGTCTGAATACGGCGTTAGCCGGCAACTGGAAATTTTGCCCACAGGCATTCCCCTGTCTCAATTCAATAGCGGTCACGGGGAAAGATTTCGCGAGGAATACGGCATTCATCCGGAACGTCCAATCGCTCTGTTCGTGGGTCGCGTCGCCCATGAAAAAAATATCGGCTTTCTGATTGAGAGCCTCGCCCATGCCCGGAAACATATTCCGGACATCCTTCTCCTCGTCACAGGCGAAGGACCGGCCCGAACTCATTTGCAACGGGATGTCGAAAAACACAATCTGGGTGAAAACGTCAAATTTCTGGGCTATCTGGATCGCACCCATGAACTGCCCCATTGCTATGCGGCGGCTAATGCTTTTGTTTTTGCTTCGCGCACCGAAACACAAGGGTTGGTACTTCTCGAGGCGATGGCGATGGGTTTGCCCGTCATTGCACTGTCCAGCATGGGCACCACCGACATTTTGGAAGCCGAGCGAGGCGCCATTACACCACTGGATGACCCTCTGGATTTTTCCCGCGCCCTGATTCGCCTGTTCAGCGACCCCGATTTGCAACGTAAGCTGTCAGACGAGGCAAAAGCGCATGCCCGCGAGTGGGATGAAACGAAGATAGCCAAGCGGCTGGCGCAGGCTTATTACTGATTCGTTATCCGACAGCCACAGTACTGTAACAATGCATCCTTACACTAGCACCATCACTTCTTCGTGATCACCCTCTTTCAGGCACCCTCCGGTGCCTGTTTTTTTGGCGGCCGCCCTACACCGGCACTTGCCAGATATCTGTACAGTATTCGCGCACCGAACGGTCTGAAGAAAAATATCCAATGCGGGAGACGTTCAAGATGGATTTTCGGCACCATGCCGTAGAATTCTTGTATTCCACGCCGACATTTTCGTGGCAGTTCAGATAATCGCCAAAATCTGCGCATACGAGATAGGGATCCGCGTTCCAGAGATTATCGAGGAAAGACCAGAAAAACTCCGCATTCCAGTGCGAGAAGAAACCCGAAGCGACCAGCTGAAGCGATTCGTGCAACAACGGTTGGGCGTCGATGAAATCACGACTGCGGTATCCCTGAGCCTTGAGTGCAAGCACCTCCTCCACCGTGCGCCCAAAGAGGAAGAAATTATCCCCGCCCACGGCATCCCGAATTTCAACATTGGCGCCGTCAAGTGTGCCTATAGTCAACGCACCGTTCATCGAAAATTTCATATTCCCGGTTCCGGAAGCTTCCATACCCGCAGTTGAAATCTGCTCGGAAAGATCGGCGGCGGGATAAAGGCGTTGGCCCAGCTTGACGCTCATGTTGGGTACAAAAACAACTTTCAATCTATCGCGGGTATGCGGATCGTGATTGACGACATCAGCAACAGCATTGATCAGCTTGATGATCAGCTTGGCCATTCGATAGGCCGGTGCAGCTTTTCCGCTAAAAATGAAAGTTCGCGGCGGACCGTCGAAATGAGGATCATGCTTGATGCGCAAATACATCGAAATAACGTGCAGCAGATTGAGATGCTGTCGCTTGTACTCATGGATCCGCTTGGCCTGAACGTCAAACAGACTGTCAGGATCAACCGCAATTCCGAGCGTTTCCTGCAAATAGCCGGAAAATCTGACCTTGGACGCGCGCTTGGCCGCTGCCCATTTATCCTGAAACGCCGAGTCATCGGCGAATTGCTCCAGCGCCTTGAGTTTATCGGGATTCAGCAGCCAGCCTTCACTGATCGTTTCGTCAAGCAACATTCCGAGCGGCCGGTTGGACATCGCCATAAAGCGTCGCGGCGTCACCCCGTTGGTCTTGTTGCTGAACTTTTCCGGCCACAGATCATTAAAGTCGCGCAACACCGTGCATTTCAACAATTCGCTGTGCATACGCGCAACGCCATTGATCGCAAAACTGCCCACGCATGCCAGATTTGCCATGCGCACGCGCTTGCTACCGCTCTCTTCAATGATCGACACCCTGGAGATTTTAGCGACATCATCGATCACTTCCGTACGCACCTCATCCAGAAACCTCGCATTGATCTCAAAAATAATTTCCATGTGCCGTGGTAACAGCTCGCGGAACAGTGGCAATGACCATGTTTCCAGTGCCTCCGGCAGTAAGGTGTGATTGGTATAGGCAAAAGTATGTCGCGTGATTTCCCATGCCTCATCCCAATTTAGTGAATGCGCATCCACCAGCAAGCGCATCAATTCCGGAATGCCGATGGCAGGATGGGTGTCATTGAGCTGCGCCACGAAACGCGAGGCAAAGTTGTGTACAACTCCACCTTCCTCGACCACCATGCGCAACATGTCCTGCAGTGAGCAACTGACAAAGAAATATTGCTGCTTGAGGCGCAGGCGCTTGCCATCTTCAGGCTCATCGTTTGGATACAGCACCTTGCTGATATTCTCGGCGGCGACCAGTTCGTCGACCGCGCCGTAGTAATCACCGTGGTTAAACGCCTGAAAATCGAAGGTGTTGCTGGGTTCCGATTTCCACAGTCGCAGCAAATTGGCATGCTGTCCGCCGTATCCCAAAATTGGTGTGTCATAAGCCACACCGATAATCGTGTTGCTTGGTATCCACTGCTTGTGTTCCCGCCCGTCCTTTATATAAGTCTGTGTATGTCCGCCAAATCCTACGGGATAACTTCTTGAGCGATTCTGGAATTCCCAAGGATTGCCGTTTCTGAGCCAATTGTCAGCCACTTCAACCTGCCAGCCGTCCTGAATCTGCTGATCAAAAATACCGTATTCATAGCGAATGCCGTAACCGATGGAGGAGACGCCTAATGTCGCCATCGAATCGAGATAACAAGCGGCCAAGCGACCCAGTCCCCCATTACCCAAACCCGGCTCGGGTTCGGCTTCCAGAATAGCATCCAGACTCAGGCCGAGATTGTCCAACGCCTGTTGCGTATTGGCCCAAGTGTTTTCCCAAAGATCCAGATTGAAAATATTGTTACCCAGCTGCGGACCCAGCAGAAATTCCGCGGAAAGATAGGCCACCGTGCGATTGCCGGCACGCCGGTATTGTTGATTTGAAGTCATCAGCCGGGCAAGCAATCGGTCGCGGATGGTATGCGCCAAGGCCAGATATTGATCCGTGGTGGAAGATTCTTCGATGGGCTTTCCCACCACGTAGTATAAGTTGTCGATGAAAGAACGCTGCAGCGCTTCCACAGAACGCGCGGTACGTGTATGCAAGGCTCGTTCGGCAATATCTGACATTTCCATTCCTTTAGCAGATGACCACAGGGAAAGTCATTAACTTATGCCGACTGTGTGACAGGACGATGAATCCTGCGAGACTGCTGTCACATTGCATTCATCATCAACGGTTAGATTTGAATCATCTGATACAAAAAAACGCACCGGACACTCCCGTTGAGTCTTGATTTACCCCCCACAATTTATTGAAAGTGCGCAAATGAACAAGCCAATCTCCGTATCTCAGCTACCTGCCAACGAGCTGGATCAGATAGATGCATACTGGCGCGCCGCCAATTTTCTGGCTGCGGGCATGATCTACCTGCGTGACAACCCACTGCTGAAAGAGCCATTAAAACCGGAACATCTCAAGCAGCGCCTGCTTGGACACTGGGGAGCGAGTCCGGGCTTGGCATTCGCCTACATTCACATGAACCGCCTGATCAACAAATACGACCTGAATGCCATTTTTCTGGCTGGTCCTGGACATGGCGCTCCTGGTGTTCTGGGTCCGGTTTATCTCGAAGGCACGTATAGCGAAATTTATCCCAACAAATCCGAAGACGAACACGGCATGCGCCAGTTCTTCAAGGACTTCTCCTTTCCTGGAGGGATTGGCAGCCACTGCACCCCGGAAACACCGGGCTCGATTCACGAAGGGGGCGAACTCGGGTATTCAGTCTCGCATGCCTTTGGGGCCGCCTACGACAATCCGGATTTGATCGTTACTGTCATGGTGGGCGATGGCGAATCAGAAACCGCACCGCTGGCGACGTCATGGCATTCCAACAAATTCCTTAACCCCGTGCGCGATGGCGCCGTGCTGCCTATCCTGCATCTCAACGGCTACAAGATCAATAACCCAACCATTCTGTCGCGTATCAGCCACGAAGAGCTCGAAAATCTGTTCAAGGGTTATGGCTGGACACCCCATTTCGTCGAGGGTAACGACCCGCTAACCATGCATGCGAAGATGGCCGAAGTGCTTGAAAAATGCGTTCTGGATATCCGCCAGATTCAACAACAGGCCCGCGAAAGCAACACGGCATTCCGGCCGCTTTGGCCCATGATTATCCTGCGCTCTCCCAAGGGCTGGACCGGCCCCAAAGAAGTGGACGGCAAAAAAGTCGAGGGATTCTGGCGCGCGCACCAGGTCCCCATCGGCGACTTGGGCAATCCAGTGCATTTCGCGCAGGTAGAAAACTGGTTAAAAAGTTATCGCCCGGAAGAACTGTTTGACGCAAACGGGACTCTGCGCCAGGAGTTGAAGGCACTCGCACCCAAAGGTAACCGACGCATGAGCGCCAACCCGCATGCCAATGGTGGCCTGCTGCGCAAAGCCCTGCATATGCCGGACTGGCGAAATTACGCGATCGAGTGCGGTAAACCCGGAACGCTGGTCGCGGAAAACACCCGTCCGCTGGGAAAACTCCTGCGCGACATCATGCGTGACAATCTGCAAACTTTCCGCGTATTCGGCCCGGATGAAAACACCTCGAACAAATTGGATGACGTGTACGCCGTCAGTCAAAAAACCTGGATGGCTGAAATCCTGCCCGAAGATGCCGGCGGCAGCGAGCTTTCCCGTGATGGTCGGGTTATGGAAATGCTTTCGGAGCACACGCTGGAAGGCTGGTTGGAAGGTTATCTACTCACCGGCCGCCACGGATTTTTCTCCACTTACGAAGCGTTCGTGCATGTGATCGACTCGATGTTCAACCAGCATGCCAAATGGCTAGCCATGGCTAAGGCTGTGGACTGGCGGGCACCGGTGTCATCGTTGAACCTGCTGATCACTTCCACCGTTTGGCGCCAGGATCACAATGGTTTCACCCATCAGGATCCGGGGTTTCTGGATGTGGTCGTTAACAAGAGCCCCGAAGTCACCCGGATATACCTGCCTCCGGATGTAAATTGCCTGCTGGCCATCGCCGACCACTGCCTGCGCAGCACCAACCGCATCAATGTCATCGTCTGCGACAAGCAGAAGCATCTCCAGTATCTGGACAAAGAAGCGGCCGCCAAGCATTGCGCCAAGGGAATTGGCATCTGGGACTGGGCCAGCAACGATCAGGGCGACGAACCGGATATCGTCATGGCCAGTGCGGGTGACATTCCGACCAAAGAAGCATTGGCCGCCGTTGTGCTGCTGCGGGAGAATTTCCCAGAATTAAAAATACGCTTCATCAACGTTGTGGATCTTTACAAACTCACGCCGGCCGGCGAACATCCGCACGGCATGACCGACCGTGATTTCGACAGCATGTTCACACTGGACAAACCGGTGATGTTCAACTTTCACGGCTATCCCTGGCTGATTCACCGGCTGGCTTACCGGCGCGCCAACCACAAAAATTTCCACGTTCGCGGCTACAAGGAAAAAGGCAGTATCAACACGCCGCTGGAACTGGCCATCCAGAATCAGATTGACCGGTTCAGTTTGGTTATTGATGTAATCGACCGCATTCCGGCCTTACATGTAGCGGGCGCGCACGTGAAGGAAAAAATGCTGAATATGCAGATTGATTGCCGCAATTACGCCTACGAACACGGAGTGGACCTGCCCGAAGTAGATCACTGGACTTGGCCGCATTGAAAACTATACTCACTATCAATTGTGGCTCATCCAGCCTTAAAGCCAGCCTGTTTAGGGACGATGGCAGTCGGCAGAATTTCCGCTACGAACATATCGGGAATTCACCTCGGAGCAACCATGCTGAGGCCTTCGAGAAACTGCTCGCCGATCTGGGGAATGAACGCCCAAAAGCTATCGGCCACCGCGTTGTTCATGGCGGAGAGGTAAGTGCGACTGCACGGCATCTGGACGATACCGAGATCAGCCGGCTCAAAGCGCTGACGCATCTGGCTCCTTTGCATCTGCCTGCCAATCTCCTGGGCATCGCCTTGGGCGCGGAAAATTTTGGGGTGCCCCAGTTTGCTTGTTTCGACACCGCATTCCATGCCACATTACCGGAAATCGCCTGGCGCCTGCCTATACCCGCTGCCTTAGGCTATCGCCGTTTTGGTTTCCATGGCATCAATTACGCTCATGTCAGCCGCAAATTGCCGGAACTCATCGGCGCTACTGCCTTGGGTAAAGTCGTCATCGCCCACTTGGGCAGCGGCGCTAGTTTGTGCCTACTGGATCAGCTCAAATCCGTTGAAACCACGATGGGCTACACACCGGCAGGCGGCATACCGATGGGGACGCGCAGTGGCGATTTGGACCCTGGCATCATGCTGGAGCTTGCAAAGCGCTTCGACATCAACTCCCTCTCGGAGATGGTTTATTACCACATGGGACTGTTGGCTCTCTCTGGTGGCGTCAGCGCCGAAATGTCCGAATTGCTCAATAGCGAAACTTCATCCGCCCAATTTGCAGTCCGCTATTTTGTGCGGCATGTCGTCGCCACCATCGGGTCTTATGCCGCAATAGCCGGCGGCATCGATGCACTCGTATTTACTGGGGGTATTGGCGAACACGCCCCCGACATACGTGCGGCAATTTGCGACCCGCTGGCACTTTTGGGGATCAAATTGGATGACAACGCCAACCAGCGACATCTGACGTTAATCAGCGCAGCGAATTCCATCCCGGTCCTGATTGTGCCAGCAGATGAAGAGCGGGAAATTTGCCGCCTGACACTGGAACAAATGGACGGCATGAATAACGCTCATGAATAACACACACGTAACGCTACCAGCTCGAACGTTCGCCCTATTCAAGGCGAGCCGCGTCATTATTCACCTGACTTTTGGTGCACTGCAGGCAGTGATCTACCCAATCGTCGAACCGGCGATTCAACGCAACATGCTTACAAACTGGAGCCGGCAGCTGCTTGAAATTATCGAGATCGAGCTGATAGTCGAGAGTACCCCGGAGATTCAACCGGGCTCTGGTTGTCTGCTGGTTTCAAATCATGTTTCCTGGTTGGACATTTTTGTCATTAACGCGATACATCCGACCCAGTTTGTCGCCAAGGCCGAAGTTCGTGACTGGCCGGTGATCGGCTGGTTATGCCGCAAAACCGGCACGCATTTTATCGAACGCACACAACGGCGCGAAACTGCGAACACCAACTCAAAACTGGTGCAAGCGCTGAAGCAGGGTGCGACGATCGGTCTGTTTCCGGAGGGAACCACTACGGACGGCAGCCATGTCGCCCCCTTCCACGCGGCGATGCTACAGCCGGCTATTGATGCCGGGGTTCGTGTCCATCCGATCGGATTGCGCTACTTCGATCGAAACTTTCAACCCAGTATCACCGTACCCTTTACCGGAGAAACGACACTGCTTGCGTCCCTCTGGGCCATATTGTGCAGCCGAAAACAAACCGCCCTCGTTGCGTTTATCGCTTTCAATTCAAGTAATTATTCCGACCGTAAGTCTCTGGCCCATTCTGCCCGCGAGGCGATTGCGGCCCAACTGCAGATTCCTCTACCGGCGGTAGAGCGCGCCTCCCCGTCGCCTGCTCGCAAGCATGTGCCCGAATCTGCCAATACGACATACGGGCTTTTACTGGACCCGGCCGCACAGCCCCAGCGCGACTGAAATTTCATATTCCATTCATACTCGCGTCATCCCGCCGCAACACGCCTCCCTTAAGTTGACGAGACCGTCCACTGAAAAGGAGTAGAAATGCTTGAACTCAATTCCCAGATAGCCCTCGCACACGAACGCAGGCTTACGACAACCATTGCGCACGATGCTGCTGAAATTCAGGAAGCGCAACGCTTGCGTTTCAAGGTTTTCGCCGAAGAAATGGGTGCTCGCCTGCCCAGCGCCAGCGAGGGGCTGGACCGGGATATATTTGATCGCTACTGCGATCATCTGCTGGTGCGCGAAAGCCAGGAAAATCGGGTGGTTGGCACCTACCGGATTCTGCCCCCGCAGCGCGCCCAGGAGATAGGTGGCTACTATTCCCAGACAGAATTCGACATGACCCGATTACTGCACCTGAGCGATCGCATGGTTGAATTGGGTCGTTCCTGTGTCCATCAGGATTTTCGGGATGGCGCAACTATCACCCATCTTTGGAGTGGAATTGCGCAGTACATGGTGCAAGGCGGATACGAATATCTGATTGGCTGTGCCAGCGTTAGCATGGCAGACGGTGGGCATGTTGCCGCCAGCCTGTATCGCAAGCTTCACCGGATTTACGCCGCCCCCATTGAATACAGTGTTTTCCCACGCTGCCCGTTGCCCACGCACGCCCTAAACCAGCATCTGGATGCCCCGATTCCTCCGCTGCTTAAAGGGTATCTGCGCCTGGGCGCTTATATTTGCGGCGAACCCGCCTGGGATCCGGAGTTCAATACGGCAGATTTGCTCATTCTGCTGCCCATGTCGCGCCTGAATAGCCGATATGCTAAACATTTCCTGAAAATGTCATAATAGTGTCATATAAGAAAACTACTATGCATTTGCTTAACGGCACCTTTGGTTCATTTGGCATTGCCAAACTTCAGCATATCCAACTTAATGGAGACAGAATGAATATCAAACTCAAGCAAATCGTCGTGGGTATTGCCGCGGCATCCGCAATGGCCTTCACTGCCGCCAGCCACGCTACCGACATCACTGGCGCCGGTGCGACTTTCCCCTACCCCGTATACGCCAAGTGGGCTGAAGCCTACAAAGCCCAAACAGGCGTGGGCATGAACTACCAATCTATCGGTTCTGGCGGCGGCATCAAGCAGATCAAAGCCAAAACTGTAGATTTCGGCGCAACTGATGCCCCTTTGAATGCCAATGAACTGGGCATGGCTGGCCTGACACAGTTCCCGACCGTGGTTGGTGGCGTTGTGCCTGTCCTGAATCTGGAAGGCGTTGCCGCCGGCCAGCTGAAACTGACCAGCGAAACGCTGGCTGACATCTTCCTGGGCAAAATCACCCAGTGGAATGACCCGAAGATTGCTGCTGACAACAAGGGCGTGAATCTGCCAAACCAAACCATCACCGTGGTGCACCGTGCTGACGGTTCAGGTACAACCCATATCTTCACAACTTACCTCGCTGAAGTCAGTACAGAGTGGCGTCGCAATGTAGGTGCCAACAAGGCCGTGCAATGGCCCGTGGGAACCGGTGGCAAGGGCAACGAAGGTGTTGCCGCCAACGTCAAGAACATGAAGGGCGCGATCGGCTACGTTGAATACGCTTACGCACTGCAGAACAAGATGTCCTACGCCCAGTTGAAGAATCGTGATGGCAATTTCACTTCGCCTAGCGACATCAGCTTCAAGGCAGCGGCTGCCAGCGCAAAGTGGAAAGCTGAAGAAGGCTTTGCCGAAGTTCTGGTTAACCAGCCTGGCAAGGATAGCTGGCCTATCGTTGGCGCCACCTTCATCCTGGTTTACAAAACTCAGGATAAGGCAGAATCCGGCAAAGAAGTGCTGAAGTTCTTCGACTGGGCTTATGCAAACGGTGACAAGATGGCTTCCGATCTTGACTACGTGCCGCTGCCTGAAAATGTCACTGCCATGATCCGTAAATCCTGGAAGGATCAGGTCAAGGACAGCAAGGGCCACGCACTCTGGAAGTAAGGCTGTAAAACACAGGTGCGCCAGCAGGTGCACCTGCGAATTTCCGGCGGGAGCTCATGGCTCCCGCCACCCATTAAAAGATTGAGCGAATAATTATGTCCGGATTTCTACAAGAAGCTCGCCTAAAACGCCAAGTCTGGCTGGACATGCTGTTTCGAGGAATGACCCGCGCGTCCGCCTTCGGCGTCCTTGTCCTGCTTGCAGCCATCATTGGCTCGCTGGTCATTGGCAGCATGCCGGCCATCCAAGCCTTCGGATTCAATTTTCTGATCAACGACAGCTGGAACCCCGTCACCGAGAATTTCGGTGCGCTGGTGCCTATCGTTGGCACGCTGGTCACTTCCGGCATTGCGCTGTTGATCGCCATTCCTGTCAGCTTCGGAATTGCCATATTCCTGACCGAGCTTTCCCCGCAAGCCTTGCGCCGCCCGCTGGGCATCGCGATTGAACTGCTGGCCGGCATTCCAAGCATTATTTACGGCATGTGGGGTCTGTTCGTATTTGCCCCGCTCTTTGCCGAACACATTGAACCGTGGATTAACGATCACCTCGGCACAATCCCCATGATCGGTGCATTTTTCTCCGGACCGCCAATGGGCATCAGCATACTGACCGCCGGCATTATTCTGGCCATTATGGTTATTCCCTTCATCGCTTCCGTCATGCGCGATGTGTTTGAAGTCGTTCCTGCCATGCTTAAGGAGTCGGCCTACGGCGTGGGTGCAACCACTTGGGAAGTGGTCACCAAGGTGGTGCTTCCGTACACCAGAATCGGGGTGGTTGGCGGGATCATGCTCGGCCTCGGCCGCGCGCTGGGTGAAACCATGGCGGTCACCTTCGTGATCGGTAACGCGCACAAACTCAGCATGTCCCTGCTGGAACCGGGCAACAGTATCGCGTCGGCACTGGCAAATGAATTTACTGAAGCGGACGGCGAGCTTTACACCGCATCACTGATTGAATTGGGCCTGATCCTCTTCTTCATCACATTCGTTGTACTTTCCATCGCCCGTTACATGCTGTACCAGTTGAGTAAGCAAGAAGGCAAGGCTTCCTGAGGAATCAAGATGATCGATATTTACACACGCCGCCGCATTACCAACCGACTCGGTCTTATCGTATCGGTACTGGCCATGGCCTTTGGCCTGTTCTGGCTGGGCTGGATTCTGTTCACGCTGCTGAATCACGGACTCCCCGCCCTCACCTCGACCGTATTCACCCAGATGACGCCACCACCCGGCAGTGATGGTGGCTTGTTAAATGCCATCGTCGGCACGCTGATGATGACGATTGTCGGCACGCTGATCGGAACGCCTATCGGCATTCTGGCCGGCACTTATCTGGCGGAATTCGGCCAGCGCGGCTGGCTGGCACCGATTACCCGCTTCATTAACGATATCCTGCTCTCGGCACCGTCGATCGTCATTGGTCTGTTTGTGTATGAAGTTTATGTGGTGCACATTCGCCACTTTTCCGGCTGGGCTGGTGCATTGGCATTGGCAATCATCGTCATTCCCATCGTGATCCGGACTACTGAAAACATGCTGCGCCTGATTCCGAATACGCTGCGTGAAGCGGCTGCGGCATTGGGTGCACCGCAGTGGAAAACCGTTAATTTCGTGACCCTGCGCGCTGCCCGTGCCGGGATCATCACCGGTGTAATGCTGGCTATTGCCCGCATCAGCGGCGAAACCGCGCCCCTGCTTTTCACCGCGCTGAACAATCAATTCTGGAATGCAGATATGGAAAATCCGATGGCCAACCTGCCGGTCGTTATCTTCCAGTTTGCGATGAGTCCTTACGAAGACTGGCAGCGCCTGGCCTGGGCCGGCGCCTTGCTGATTACCTTCAGCGTACTGACGCTGAACATTCTGGCGCGCATTCTGTTCCGTCAGAGCGCCTCCAATCACTAACCTCAAGGCATGCAAATGAACTCAACCATGAACATCGTCAATCCCAAGGTCACTGTTCGGAACCTGAATTTTTACTACGGCAATTTCCTTGCGTTGAAAGACATCAACATGGAAATCGCCGAAAAGATGGTTACCGCTTTCATCGGCCCGTCCGGTTGCGGAAAATCAACATTGCTGCGGACCTTCAACCGCATGTACCAGCTTTATCCGCAACAAAAGGCTACCGGGCAAATCATTCTGGATGGCGACAACATTCTTGACCCGAAGCAGGATCTAAACCGTTTGCGTGCCAAGGTGGGCATGGTTTTCCAGAAACCGACTCCGTTCCCAATGTCGATTTACGACAACATCGCGTTCGGCGTGAAGCTCTATGAAAGTCTCAGCGGCAGCGAAATGGACGAGCGCGTCGAGTGGGCCCTGAAGAAAGCTGCTTTGTGGGGCGAGGTCAAGGACAAGCTGAAGCAAAGCGGCACCGGCCTGTCGGGCGGACAACAGCAGCGCCTGTGCATCGCCCGCGCTATCGCGGTCAAACCGGAAGTTCTACTGCTGGACGAGCCAACCTCGGCGCTGGATCCAATCTCCACGGCGCACATTGAAAAACTGATCGACGAACTGAAAGTGGATTTCACGATCGCCATCGTGACACACAACATGCAACAGGCTGCGCGCGTTTCCGATTACACGGCTTACATGTATCTGGGCGATCTGGTGGAGTTCAGCGATACCAGCACAATCTTCACTAATCCGAGCAAAAAGGAAACGGAAGACTACATCACAGGGCGATTTGGTTAAGCCGGTTCAGCTCAGACCCAAAAAGCCGCCCAAGGGCGGCTTTTTTAACGGTACTTGCGAATCAGCCCGACCAACACCCCGAAAATTTCCAGCGAGGCTTCCGGACGAATAACCGGGTAAGCGGCATTCGCGGGCCGCAGAACAAATTTACCGGCTTCCTTATCCAGAGTTTTCAGGGTAAAGGCATCGTCGACGATGGCCACCACGATATCGCCAAGATTGGCGGTCAGGCGCTTTTCCACAACCGCCACATCCCCGTCATGAATCCCCGCCTCAATCATGGAATCACCCTTAACGGGAATTAACACGCTGCGCGAAGGAGTTTCAATCAGCATCTCGTCAATCACAAAATGCTCGCCCTGCGTGGCGCTCACCGCGACCGGCATCCCGGCCTGTACAGCGGACTCCGCCAATGGGCGCGCAAAAAAAGGCGGTGCCGGGATCCAGACACCATCAGGCGTGCGTTCCAAAAAACCCGCTTCGGCCAAACGATTAAGGATGGCCTTCACCCAGGATTTCGACGCAATGCCGAAAACTTCGCACAAGGCGGCATAGGAAGGAATGCTCTTCCACTCGGCGTAGTAATCCTGCAAGCGCGAAAGGTATTCGGAATCTTTGCTACTGAAATCAGCCATGGGACATCCCCAAGAACGAACGTTCGCGAATTTTGGAGAACAATCGTTCTGTTGTCAACCCGGGCTTAACGGGGAAATTTCTTTACCGCGATCAGGATGGCCCAGCTGCCCAAAGCCAAATAGCAGAACAAGGACCATTCCGGTATGCCCAGTGTCAGGAATGTCCAGCCCTTCTCCGCGCATTCGCCCGAGCCGTGCATCAGCTCTTTCAGCACGGAAGACATCGGCATGGTTTCCAGCATGTAATCCAGCCCTGGTCCGCATGCAGGCACCTGGTCCTTGGGCAAATTCTGTATCCAGATGTGCCGTGCGGCGACGGCTACGCCAAACAGCGAAAGCGCCGAAATCAGCAGCGCATAAATATGCTGGCCCAGCCGATGCGGATGCTGAACTGCCGCCAGCGCGAAAACAATCAAGATGCCGATAAAGATCACCCGCTGCACCATGCACAGCGGGCATGGATCCTGATGCTCCACGTATTGCAGATACAGGCCAAACGCCATAAGACCGACAGCGAAAAAAGCACCTGCCAGATAGGCTAGGCGGCTCGAAAATGTTGCCACTATTCGACCTCCTCAATCCACGCGGCCTGAATCGCTTCCAGCACACGCTCCCCGCCGCGGGCATGATCGTCATCAAAACCGGGCAGCGCAATCACCCAATTGTGCAAATCGACAAAGCGCACGCTCGTGGGATCCACCGCCGGATGGCGCTCGCTCAGCTCAATCGCAATCTCACCGACATCGACCCATTTCATCGACTCACTCCTTGACCATGTTGATGGTGTACTTGGGAATCTCGACAACCAGATTCTGCTCCGCAACTTTGGCCTGACAGGACAAACGGGAAGTAGGCTCCAGTCCCCAGGCCTTGTCGAGCATATCCTCCTCGATTTCCTCGGCTGACACCAAACTGCTGAAGCCCTGACGAATGACCACATGACACGTTGTGCAGGCACAGGATTTTTCGCAGGCATGCTCGATTTCGATATCGTGAGCCAGCAGCGCATCGCAAATCGACGTTCCCGGCTCGGCCTGAAACAGCGCTCCCTCCGGACATAATTCTTCATGCGGTAGGACAATAATTTGCGGCATTATTCCTCCAGTTCGGAAATTTTGTGACCGGCCAAAGCATGCTGCACGCTTTGATCCATACGGCGCTGCGCAAATTCCGTTGTTGCGCGGTTTAACGTTTCCAGCGCACGACGAATGGCTACCGGTTCATGCTGCGTCATCACCTCCCGCAGATTGGCCATACCCTGCCGGATCGTCCCGGCCTCTTCTTCACGCAGCAAGGCAGCATCCTGCGCCAAGGCTTGCTCCACAGCCTCAAGCAGTTGCGCCGCCTCGGTCTGTTGTTCGCGCAGGGCGCGTGCCCGCATGTCATCCTGGGCATGCTGCGCGGAGTCCTGCAACATGCGGGTAATTTCCTCGTCCAACAGTCCGTACGACGGCTTAACCACAATACTTTGTTCAACCCCGCTGCTCATTTCCCGCGCTGCAACGCTAAGCAACCCATCGGCATCCACCTGAAAAGTCACGCGGATCCGCGCCGCGCCGGCGACCATCGGGGGAATGCCGCGCAATTCAAATTTCGCGAGGGAACGGCAATCTTCCACCAGCTCGCGTTCACCCTGTACCACATGCACCGACATGGCCGTCTGCCCGTCGCGAAATGTCGTAAATTCCTGTGCACGCGCCGTTGGAATCGTGGTGTTGCGCGGAATAATCTTCTCGGTGAGTCCGCCCATAGTTTCGAGCCCAAGCGACAACGGCAGCACATCCAGCAACAACCATTCATCCGCACCGCGATTGCCCGCCAGCACATTGGCCTGGATTGCCGCACCGAGCGCGACCACCTTGTCCGGATCCAGATTATTCAGCGGCGTCTGGCCGAAAAACGCGCCGACGGCCTGCTGTATATGCGGCATGCGGGTCGCGCCGCCGACCATGACCACACCTTTGATGTCGGCTTTATCCAAACCCGCATCACGCAAAGCCCGACGCATCGGCTGCAAGGTGCGCTGCACCAGATTCTGTGTCAGGTCCTGGAATTCCCGGCGTGTCAGCACATTGTCGATAATTTCACCGCCGGACAGGACGGCGGTAATCCGCGCTTCATCGTGCTCCGTCAATTGCTCTTTGGCGACGCGCGCTTGGCTAAGCAGCAAACGGGTATCCCGAGGGGGGAGCGCGGATAGATTGTTCTTTTCCAGCAGCCAGCAATAAACACGCTGGTCGAAATCGTCCCCGCCCAGTGCCGAATCACCGTTTGCCGCGAGCACCTCGAATACACCCCGCGACAGGCGCAGCAGGGAAATATCAAATGTTCCGCCGCCAAGATCGTAGACGGCATACAGCCCCTCGGCGGCATTATCGAGCCCGTAGGCAATTGCCGCGGCCGTCGGCTCGTTCAGCAAACGTAGCACATTGATGCCCGCCAGTCTGGCGGCATCCTTGGTCGCCTGCCTTTGGGCATCGTCGAAATAGGCGGGCACCGTAATGACCGCACCGACAAGCTCTCCGCCCAGCGCGGCCTCGGCACGGTGACGCAATACCCGCAGGATTTCCGCCGAAACCTCAACCGGACTTTTCACCCCGGCCCGGGTGCGCAGCTGAACCATGCCACCTTCGTCCACGAAGCGGTAAGGCAAACGGCTGATGTCGCCAATATCCCGGAGGCCGCGCCCCATAAAACGTTTGACCGAAACAATGGTGTTAATCGGATCCGCACTCTGCGCGTGTTGGGCAGCCTCGCCGACCGACACCGAACCATCAGCCGTATAACACACGACAGATGGCAGCATCCCCCGCCCGTCCTGATCGTTAAGTGCCACGCTGATGCCATTGCGCACCGTAGCCACAAGCGAGTTGGTCGTCCCCAGGTCAATCCCCACCGCCAGACGGTGCTGGTGCGGAGCCGTACTCATGCCGGGTTCGGAAATTTGCAGTAAAGCCATATCTCTTCCTGATCGCGATCAACCGCTACTATCGGCAGCGATAACTACGCCTGCCGAATAGAATGCGGGCAGCGCATTTTCAAATATCGATTGCATCATAGGCAGCATGGATCTCTTCCACCAGCTTTTCCATGAACCGCAATTTACGCACCAGCCCGGCCGCCAACAAATTATCCGCCGTTTTATCCAGTGCGATTTCAAGCTGATTTTCCAGTACGCGGGTCTCCTCGCGACAGCGTTGTTCAATCGCATCCAGTGCATCCGCACTGGCGGAAGCCCGGGCAGCGGCAATTTCCTCGCGCCAGTTCATTTGCGTCATCAGAAAATCCAACGGCATGGCGGTATTGGTTTCTTCCTGCGTATCCACACCGCGCAAACTCAACAGGTAACGCCCGCGGCGCAAAGGATTGCGCAGTGTTTGATAAGCCTCATTAACGAGGGTGGAGTATTGCATGGCCAGACGCTGCTCAACGCCGGAAAGATGCGCAACGGTGTCGGGATGCACCTGCGATTGCAGGGTGCGATAAGCCTGCTCCAGCCGGGGAAGATCAAGCGCGAAAACTGCGGGTAGATCAAACAGCCGAAAATAATCTTTCTGGAGATCGGTATCGGTGAAGCGCATCAAACCTGAAAGCTTTCCCCGCAACCGCACTGGTTTTTGACGTTCGGATTATTAAACTTGAACCCCTCGTTCAATCCTTCCCGCACGAAATCCAGTTCCATACCGTCGATGTAAGGCAGGCTTTGCGGATCGACCAGCACTTTGACGCCATTGCTGTCGAATTCGAGATCGTCCCCGCCCAATGCGTCGACGAATTCCAGCTTGTACGCCATGCCGGAACAACCGCTGGTGCGAACCCCGATGCGCAACCCCACGCCCTTACCGCGTTTAGCGATGAAATTCAGAACGTGCTTGGCAGCTTTTTCAGTCAGAGTAATTGTCATGTTGCCTCCCGCCTAAATACTACCCTTGCAGGCAGGCGTTTCTAGATCGCCGCCCTGCTTGGCTTTGTAATCCGCCACGGCCGCTTTGATGGCATCCTCGGCCAAAATCGAGCAGTGAATTTTGACCGGCGGCAAAGCCAGCTCTTCGGCAATTTGGGTATTCTTGATCGTCAGCGCCTGATCCAGCGTTTTGCCTTTCACCCACTCGGTGACCAGCGAACTGGAGGCAATGGCAGAACCGCAGCCGTAGGTCTTGAATTTGGCGTCTTCAATCACCCCATCCTTGCCCACCTTGATCTGCAGCTTCATTACGTCGCCACATGCCGGCGCACCGACCATGCCGGTTCCCAGACCTGACTCGTCCTTGTTGAAAGAACCCACATTTCGCGGATTTTCGTAGTGATCCAGAACTTTCTCACTGTAAGCCATCTTTTGCTCCTTTGATTGCCAGATTCAACGCCAGAGAAACCGTGTGAGGCACAAATTCTAGTGTGCCGCCCACTGCACCGTATTCAAATCGACGCCATCCTGATACATCTCCCACAGCGGCGACAACTCGCGCAACCTTCCGATCTTGTTGTGCAGCAACTCGATCACGTAATCAACCTCTTCCACCGTCGTGAAACGGCCAATACTAAAACGGATGGAGCTGTGCGCCAACTCATCGCTGCGCCCCAGCGCCCGTAACACGTAGGAGGGTTCCAAACTCGCCGAGGTACAGGCTGAGCCGCTCGATACCGCAACATCCTTAATCGCCATAATCAGCGACTCGCCTTCGACAAAATTGAAACTCAAATTCAAGTTGTGCGGAATGCGATGAGTCATATCCCCGTTGATATACACCTCTTCCATGCGCTGCAATCCAGCAAGCAATCGGTCGCGCAACATCCGAATGCGCGCATTTTCGGTTGCCATTTCTTCCCGGGCAATGCGAAACGCTTCACCCATACCCACGATCTGGTGGGTCGCCAGCGTGCCCGAACGCATACCGCGCTCATGCCCGCCGCCGTGCATTTGCGCTTCCAGCCTGACGCGCGGCTTGCGTCGGACATACAAGGCACCGACCCCTTTCGGCCCGTAAGTCTTGTGGGCGGAAAAAGACATCAGATCCACCTTGAGTTTTTGCAGATCAATCCCGACTTTTCCGGTTGCCTGCGCCGCATCAACATGGAACAAAATACCGCGCTCGCGGCAAATCTCGCCAATGGCCTCAATATCCTGAATGACGCCGATTTCGTTATTTACCAGCATGATCGAAACCAGCACTGTATCGGGCTGCAAAGCTGCCTTGAATTTCTCCAAATCCAGCAAACCGCTGGGCTCCGGATCCAGATACGTGGCGGAAAAACCCACGCGCTCCAACTCGCGGGCCGTATCCAGCACCGCCTTGTGTTCGATACGCATGGTAACGATGTGCTTGCCCTTACCCTGGTAAAACTGGGCCGCGCCCTTGATCGCCAGATTGTTCGATTCGGTCGCTCCCGAGGTCCAGACAATCTCCTTCGGGTCGCAATTCACCAGCGCAGCCACTTCCGTACGCGCCTGCTCAACCGCCTCGTCCGCCTCCCAGCCAAACGCGTGGGAACGGCTGGCCGGATTGCCAAATCTTTCGGTCAGATAGGGAATCATTTTTTCCGCAACGCGCGGATCAACCGGCGTGGTCGCGGAATAGTCCATATAAATCGGCAACTTCACGTTTTCGTCCTTTATGCGGAATGTGACACCCTGGAAACTTTTTCCAGTATCACGGGGGTGGCGCCATTGTTGCGTTTGTTGTAGCCATCCACGAGCTGCTGCAAATTCACGGATTCCAGATAATCAAAAATCTTCTCGTTGAGCCCCATCCACAGGTCATGGGTCACACAGGGCTGCCCGCTGAAACAGTCGCCACGTCCCGCGCAATTCGTCGCATCCATGGGTTCATCTACGGCCTGAATGATTTCAGCAATATTGATCTTGTTAGCCTGTCTGGCCAAATAATAGCCACCACCCGGCCCGCGCACGCTTTCCACAATATTGTTGCGACGCAGCTTGCCAAAAAGCTGCTCAAGATAGGACAGGGATATATTCTGGCGCTCGCTGATCGCGGCCAGCGTCACCGGCCCACGGTTTCCCCGCATCGCCAGATCAACCATTGCTGCCACTGCAAAACGCCCCTTGGTGGTCAATCGCATGTAACGCCTCCTGTTGTATTGAACCCGGATCCAACAATCTCGCGTCTTGCCAAGATCATTCGCTGTGGACGAATTGTAGAATAGCCGAGTTTTTTAATCAACTATATTGTTCAGGTGATTCGGGTCAAATTTGTCGGCCGTGGCACGCTCCTCCTCGACCGGAACACCCATCTTTTCCAGCTGCTGCAGAATGAACTCGATACGTTGGTCGACCGTAACGCTATGACCAATCAATCCATGCAATGCCTTGGAGACCGGGTCATTCTGGTCACCGCCAATACCGTAAGGATTGAAACCGGCCGACTTGCGCTCTTCATCGAGAATACGCGCCGGAATCCCGGCAGCCGTCGCACCGGGAGGAACATCTTTGACGACAACCGCATTTGAGCCGACCTTGGCGCCGCTTCCCACATGAATGGGCCCCAAAATCTTGGCCCCAGCTCCGACCACCACCCCATCGCCCAGCGTAGGGTGACGTTTACCCTCTTTCCAAGAAGTTCCGCCCAGCGTCACGCCGTGGTACAGCGTCACATCATCCCCGATTTCCGCCGTCTCCCCGATCACCACACCCATGCCGTGATCAATAAAGAAACGCCGGCCGATAGTTGCACCGGGATGAATTTCGATGCCGGTCAAGCCACGTGCCAGATGCGACACAAAACGGGCCAGCCACTTGAAGTTGGCATGCCAGAGTCGATGCGACAAACGGTGCGCCATGCGCGCATGCAGTCCCGGATAGCAGGTCAACACCTCGAAGGTCGTGCGTGCGGCAGGGTCACGATCAAAGACGCCCGCAATGTCTTCCCGGATATTTTCAAACATCTGGATGCTCTTCCTGATAGCGCTTTCTGAGGCGCGCATTGTACTCGGTTGTTACACTCAAAATGCCGCGCAGAATATTGACCTCATCCTCTTCAAGCCGGGTCCGCGCATACAACCGCCGTAGACGTTGCATCAATCGCGCGGGTTTTTGCGAGGTAAAAAAACCGATTTCCTGCAGGGTCTGTTCCAAATGCCGGAAATACCCCTCGATCTGCGCCTGCGGCGCCAGCATCTGTGAAACCTGAGCGGGTGAAAAATCGATGACCCCGACCCGCAATTCATAGGCCATCAGCTGGACAGCCGCGGCCAGATTCAGGGAGGTGTATTCGGGATTTGCCGGAATATTCACGAGGATCTGCGCCTTGGCCACCTCCTCATTGGTCAGCCCGGACATCTCAGTGCCAAACAGCAGCGCCACCGGCTGTGTCGCGGCATACTGCAGAATTTCAGGCGCCGCCGCGCGCGGCTGAACCACTTCAATGGAAATATCGCGCAAGCGGGCGGTCATCCCCACCGTCAGCGCCGCATCGCGCAAAGCCTCGTCGACCGAGCTGCAAACCACGGCATTTGCAAGAATGTCATCCGCACCCGCCGCCATCGCGGTCGCCTGGGAATCGGGGAAATGCCTGGGATTAACAAGATACAGGTGCCGCAGCCCCATAGTCTTCATCGCCCGCGCGGCCGCGCCGATATTGCCCGGATGAGTGGTATGACTTAGGACAACGCGGATATTATTCAAAGGTTCAGGTTTATTCAAAACGCGATTCCAACTAAAATGCGAGCCGTTTCTTCGCTCATTAACACAAGGTCAAAATTTTATGCACCCCATGCTCAACATCGCGGTGAAAGCCGCCCGTCGCGCCGGCAACCTGATTCACCGCGCCTCGGACAACATCGATCACCTCACCATCACCAAAAAATCCCACGCGGATTTCGTCAGCGAAGTTGACCGGGCCGCAGAGCGCATCATCATCGAAACCCTGCTCGAGGCTTATCCAGGGCACGCGATTCTAGCAGAAGAGAGCGGCGCCCAAGGCGACTCGGAATTCGTCTGGATTATCGATCCGCTCGACGGCACCACCAATTTTTTACACGGCATTCCGCAGTACGCCGTCTCGATCGCTTTGCAGCAAAACGGCGTACTGACGCAGGCCGTGGTATACGACCCCACCAAGAACGACCTGTTCACCGCCACCCGCGGGCGGGGTGCATTTCTTAACGACAAACGCATGCGCGTTAGCAAGCGCAGGGAGCTGACCGACAGCCTGATCGGGACCGGTTTCCCTTACACACGCTTTGAACACATGGATGCCTATATGGCCATCTTCCAGGATCTGATGCAAAAAACCGCCGGGATGCGCCGTCCAGGCGCGGCATCACTGGATCTGGCATGGACCGCCGCCGGACGCTACGACGGCTTCTTCGAAACCGGATTGAAACCTTGGGACATTGCGGCAGGCTGCCTGCTAATCACCGAGGCAGGCGGCATCGTCAGCGACCTCGCGGGAAATTCCAACCAGCTCAAGAGTGGTCACATCTGCGCCGGCAATCCGGACATCCATGCACTCCTGCTGAAGAGCATTGCACCACATCTGACCGACCCCCTGAAAAAATAGCTTTGGACGTGAGCGAAGCTACCACGGAAAAACACACGCCGATGATGCGCCAGTATCTGGCGCTCAAGGCACAACATGCGGACATGCTGTTGTTCTACCGCATGGGGGATTTCTACGAACTGTTTTTTGATGACGCCGTGCGCGTCGCAAAACTGCTCGACATCACGCTCACCCAGCGCGGTAGTTCCAACGGCCAGCCCATCAAAATGGCCGGTGTGCCGTATCACGCGGTCGAGCAATACCTCGCACGCCTGATTCGCCTCGGGGAATCGGTGGCCATCTGCGAACAAATCGGCGATCCGGCGACAAGCAAGGGGCCGGTTGAACGCAAAGTCGTGCGTATCATCACGCCCGGCACGCTGACCGATGCCGCGCTGCTCGATGAAAAGCGCGACAACCTGCTGCTAGCCCTGCATCAGCAGGGCAAACGAACTGGCCTCGCCTGGCTGAATCTTGCTTCGGGCCAGTTCATGCTCGCCGAAGTGGACACCCCGCAACTCACTGCAGAGCTGGAACGCCTGCAACCTTCTGAAATTCTGCATGCCGAGGGGATAGCAGCACCGCAATTCCGACACGCGGCTTACAAATCCCTGCCGGACTGGCATTTTGATCGCGATGCCGCGCACCGCGCGCTTTGCCAGCAGTTCGGCACGCGCGATCTCGCGGGATTCGGCTGCGAAGAATTTGATCCTGGCCTCGCGGCCGCCGGCGCCCTGCTCGGTTACGCAAAACTCACGCAGGGACAAGGTATCGCCCATATCCGCGCACTGCAGATTTATCACGCCGACGAATTCGTGCGCATGGATGCCGCGACGCGACGCAATCTGGAAATCACCCAGACACTGCGCGGCGAACCCGCACCCACACTGCGTTCGCTGCTCGACACCTGCGCCACCAACATGGGCAGCCGTCTGCTTGCCCATTGGCTGCACCACCCGCTGCGCAAACGCGACACATTGCGTGCCCGCCTCGATGCGGTGGAAGCATTGCATTCCCTCTCCGACGCAGTGCATGAGCATCTTAAATCCTGCGTGGATGTGGAACGCATTACCGCGCGCATCGCCCTGCGCAGCGCAAGACCGCGGGACTTGTCCGGCCTGCGCGACACGCTGAAACAACTGCCGCAACTGCACACCTTGTTGTCCGGCGTAAACACCTCCCGCATCCAATCGCTCGGCACGGAATTAAGATCAGATACCACGCTGCCGGCGCTTCTGGAGCAGACACTTAAAGCAGAACCCGCCTCTATTCTCAGAGAAGGTGGCGTCATTGCCGACGGCTACGATGCGGAGCTGGATGAATTAAGAAACATCCAGAACAACTGCGGCGATTTCCTGCTGCAACTTGAAGCGCGCGAGCGGGAACGCAGCGGCATCGACAAACTAAAAGTCGAATACAACCGCGTTCATGGCTTTTACATCGAGGTCAGCGCTGCCAACGCGGACAAGGTGCCGGACGACTACCGCCGCCGGCAGACACTGAAAAACGTGGAGCGCTACATCACGCCGGAACTGAAAGCCTTCGAGGACAAGGCGCTCTCCGCCAATGACCGCGCACTGGCACGCGAGAAATTTCTCTACGAACAATTACTGGATGCGCTTGCACCACATATTCCGCAACTGCAACGCATCTCCGCCGCCATCGCGGAATTGGACGTGCTCACCACCTTCGCCGAACGCGCGACCACACTCAATTTCAGCGCGCCGCAGTTCAGCGACGACGCGCAACTCGTCATCAAGCAAGGCCGTCATCCGGTGGTGGAAGCCCAAGTGGAACAGTTCACGGCCAACGATGCCACGCTGCACGATGCACGACGCATGCTGCTCATCACCGGCCCCAACATGGGCGGCAAATCCACGTATATGCGGCAAGTTGCCATCCTCGCGCTACTCGCGCATGTCGGCTGTTTCGTCCCCGCGCAGGAAGCGATGCTGGGCGAGATCGACCAGATCTTCACCCGCATCGGCGCATCGGACGATCTCGCCAGCGGACGCTCCACCTTCATGGTCGAGATGACCGAAGCTGCCAACATTCTGCACAACGCCACCGACAAAAGTCTGGTGCTGGTGGACGAGATCGGACGCGGCACCAGCACCTTCGACGGCTTGGCACTGGCCTACGCCATCGCGCGTCACCTGCTGGAAATCAACCGCAGCTATACCCTGTTTGCCACACACTATTTTGAACTCACGCGACTAGCCGAAGAATTTACGCAGCTTGCCAACGTGCACCTCGCCGCGATCGAACACCAGCACAGCATTGTCTTCCTGCATGCCGTAAACGAAGGTGCGGCCAGCCAAAGTTATGGGCTACAGGTCGCCGCACTTGCCGGCGTGCCGAACAGCGTCATCCGCAATGCTAAAAAGCAACTCGCGCGTCTTGAGCAACAAAGCGCCGCGCAAAACCCGCAGGGCGATCTCTTTGCCTCCCTGCCGGAACAGCCGGAACCGGAAGAACATCCGGTGCTGACCGCCATGCGCGATCTGCAACCCGACGATCTCAGTCCGAAAGCTGCACTCGAAAAACTGTATCAGCTCAAAAAAATCCTGTGAGCGCGCCCCATCTCGTTGTTTCCATTTCCGGTCACGGCTTCGGCCATGTTGCGCAGACCGCACCCGTGCTGAACCACTTGCATACCCTGCGGCCGGATCTTCGCATCACGTTGCGCTCCACCGTGCCGCTCGCACACCTGCGATCCAGAATTAACGCGCCGTTCGAACATCTGCAGAGTGAAGGGGACATCGGCATGCTCATGTCTTCCGCCATTGATGTCCTGGCTTCGGAAAGCCGGGCTGCTTATCGGGATTTCCACCGCAATTGGGCGGATCGCGTCGCGGCCGAAGCCAGACTGCTGAAAAATCTGCACGCAGATTTTGTGCTCTCCAATGTGGGTTATTTGCCCCTTGCGGGTGCGCAGCGTGCCGGCCTTCCCAACGCGGCGATGTGCTCGCTGAACTGGTTTGATATTTACCGCCACTACTGCGGCGAGGATGCTGTCAGCGATGCCATGCGGGAAGGCTATGCCGCAGCCGAAGTTTTTTTCCGTGCAACACCTGGTATGACGATGGACAACCTGGGCAATGTGCTTGCGGTCGCCCCCATCGCAGCCGTGGGCAAAAACCGGCGCGATGAACTAAACCGTGCGCTCGGACTGTCGGGCGGTGAAGTTCTCGTGCTGGTAAGTCTGGGCGGCATTGCGAGCCGACTGCCCATAGAGCAATGGCCGCGCATTGAAGGCGTGCGCTGGCTGGTACAGGAAAGCTGGCAAGTCCAGCATCCGGATGCGATTCCACTGGAATCCGCCGCGCTCGGCTTCAGCGACCTGCTCGCCAGCTGCGATGTCTTGCTGACCAAACCGGGCTACGGCAGTTTTGTCGAAGCCACGGCCGGCGGTGTGCCAGTACTTTACGTCGGCCGGGCCGACTGGCCGGAATCCGCCGCGTTGACCGCATGGCTACAGGCGCACGGCAACGGCCGCGAAATTTCGCGCGAGGTGTTAAATCATGGAGATTTGTCCGCGGCGCTTGCAGACCTTTTGGGACGCACGCGGCGCGACATCCAGCCCGCCGGAGCAACAGAGGTTGCCGGCTGGCTGGCTACCCGGCTGGGAAAATAAAACCGCCGGATTTAGTGATGATGGCCGTGTTCGTCGTGAACATGGCCGTGCGCCAGCTCTTCGGCAGAGGCCGGACGAACACCGGTAATCGTGCAATCAAAGGTCAACGCCTTGCCAGCCAGCGGATGATTGCCATCCACCGTAACCTCATCGTCTGTCACCTCAACAACGGTATAGAGAATGAAGTCCTCATCGTCCTGGCCTTCCGGGCCGCCTTCGAATTGCATGCCGACTTCCACATCCTTCGGAAAGCTGCTGCGCAGTTCGGTTTCTACCAGCGCGTGATCATATTCGCCGAAAGCATCATCCGGCTGCATGGTAACAATGCAGCGTTCACCGACCGGCTTGCCGTGCAGCGCTTCTTCCACCAGCGGGAAAATACCGTCGTAACCACCGTGCAGATAACTGACCGGCTCGTCCACTTTTTCGAGCAACTCTCCCGCCGCATCAAACAGTTCATAACGCAGCGAAACCACACAATCCTTGGCAATGTTCATTTTTGCTCCTTGAGTCAAATGTAAGAATCGGCACCGGCCGGAAAATACGACCGCAGCAACGCCGCGCATTCTAGCGCTTTTGGTCTCATCTTATGAAAAATTCCATGCCCCCGTCTCACGGGAGCGGACATATAATCCGACCATGAAAACACCACTTTCCATGCTTGGTGGCTTGACGGCCGCAGAATTCCTCCGCGATTACTGGCAAAAAAAACCCTTGCTGATTCGCCAGGCCTTTCCCGATTTTCGCGGGCTGCTCGATCCTACGGAGCTTGTCCATCTGGCCTGTGCCGAGGATGTGCAGGCACGCATCGTCACGCAAAGTCGGGGCAAGTTCGGCTTGCAATATTCGCCGTTCGAGCCCGAAGATTTCGGACATTTCGGCAACCGAAAATGGAGCGTGCTGGTGCAGGGCGTCAATCATTTCCTGCCGGAAGCCGCCGATTTGCTCGGGCATTTCAGCTTTATCCCGCATGCCCGGCTGGATGACCTGATGGTCAGCTATGCACCCAAAGGCGGCGGCGTGGGACCGCATTTCGACGCCTATGATGTTTTTCTGCTGCAGGGCCACGGACACCGTCGCTGGCAAATTTCCACCCAGTCCGACCATTCGCTGATCGAGGGCGCGCCCTTGCGTATCCTCAGGAATTTCCAGGTGGAACAGGAATGGGTGCTGGCACCGGGTGACATGCTTTACCTGCCTCCGCACTGCGCCCACAACGGGATCGCAGAAGACGACTGCATGACCTACTCCATCGGTTTCCGCACACCCGCTTACCAGGAGCTGGCCGAACAGTTTCTGGTGTATTTGCAGGATCGCATCGAAATCAGTGGCACCTATGCCGACCCTGACCTCAAACTACAAACCCACCCCTCGGAAATCGGCACCGCCATGCTGAGGCAGGTTGCGGGGGCCATCGCGCAAATCCGCTGGGATCGGGAAGATATCGCCAATTTTCTGGGCTGTTACCTCAGCGAACCCAAGCCCCACATCTACTTCGACACACCGGAGCTTCCGCTGACTTCAGCCCAATTCACCCAACAGATCAGGAAGCAAGGCATCACGCTTGCACTCAAAAGCCTGATGCTCTGCCACGCCGGCAGGGTTTATCTCAACGGCGAATCATTTGAACCGCCGAAAACCGACTACGAGCAGCTACGTGAGCTGGCCGACACGCGTCGACTGCCCGCTGCCGGTATACATACCCAGACCTTACGCAAATGGTTATATGAAAACTATCTGAATGGTTATCTGGGCTAACCCAAATATTTGTTTTGAAATAAAAACAATAAACATAAATTGAAAAAAATTATTGTCCGCCCCCTAGATTTCCTGTAAAGAGTTGCTACAATGCGCGCGCTTTCCTGACAGAAGTCTTCTGCTTGGAAGGCGGAATTTAATTTTTGATTAATTTGATACTCCCGAGGAAATAAACGATGAAACACTCTGCTCTGATCGCTGCCCTGCTGGCTCTGGCTCTGACTGCTTGTGGCGCCAAGGAAGAAGCTGCTCCTGCTGCTGAAGCTCCTGCTGCTCCTGTTGCAACTGAAGCTGCTGCACCTGCTGCTTCCGCAACTGAAGCTGCTGCACCTGCTGCTGACGCTGCTGCTGCACCTGCTGCCGAAACCAAGTAAGGTTAAGCTGTAGCAAATAAAAAGGCCGACGCAAGTCGGCCTTTTTTCTTTTGTCGTTGTCCTGACATTCAACTAATTTCGCGCCAATCGAATCCGCCGGCTTGCGTCGCCACACCAATCCAGTCCGGCGCACATCCCATTACAGCACTCAACGCATTAACCGCCAGCGACGGCTGGTTATTTTGTGCGCTCAAATGCGCCGCCAACAAATGCTGCAAACGTCCAGTCTCCAGCCGCGCCAGAATACCCGCGGCCTGCTCGTTGCTAAGATGTCCCAGACGACCGCCAACACGTTGTTTAAGGCTAGCCGGATAGTGGCCATTTTGCAACATTTCCCGGTCGTGATTGCATTCCAGTACGAGCGCGTCACAGCCATCCAAAGTGCTTTCGATATGCGGCGTGGCGCAGCCCGCGTCGGTCAACACGCCCAGCCGATGCTGACCATCACCAAACACAAACTGAACCGGCTCTGCGGCATCGTGAGGGACGGGATAGGGGATGACTTCGAGATCGCCAATAGCGAAAACATCGTGCGGACTGATCTCCTGCACCCGTATTCCACTCTCCTGAAGATTGCGCCAAGTGCCATGTGTCAACCACACCGTGAGACCAAACTTGCGCGCCAGTCGGACAACACCACGGGCATGGTCGCCATGTTCATGCGTCACCAGAATGCCCGAGAGATCGGAGGGTTCAACCCCCAAACGAGCCAGACGCGAGAGCGTCTCGTTTAACCCGAAACCGCAGTCCATCAGCACGCGGGTCCCGCCGGCCGACACCAGCAGCGCATTTCCCTCGCTGCCGCTGCCGAGTGAAGCAAATTTCATAGGCAGTGTTTAGTCGCCGATATGCTTATAAACAGCTTCGATCATCTGCTTCGCGGTGTCGTCCTTGATGCCATCCTGATCTGTCACAGATACTTCGCACACGGCACCGCCATCTTTCACGTTAACGCGATAATGACGATCCGATGCCGGCGCATCTTCCCAAAACTTCAGGCTATCCAACCACCCCTGCTCGACGGGTACGGTCTTCAGAAAATAAATGCCGCGCGCGCGGTCGCGGTCTTCCACCGCCAAGCCTGCACGCTCGATCGCCAACCCGACACGACGCCAACTGCGATCGAAGGCATCGTTAATCAGCAGAATCTGGCTACCATCAAAAATTTCCTGCAGGCTCGCCTTGCCATCTCCTTGTGCGGAAACCGCAGACTCCCCGGCCACACTGGAATGAACAGCCTGTGATTCACTGCCACCCAAACGCACCATCAGTTTTTGCAGCATCACCGCTTCGAGCTCCGGATCAGCCGCACGGGGTTGCCATTTGGACGTATTGCCATCGGCATCCATCACCTCTTCCATACCGCGATGTGTCAGGTGAATTTCGGTTTGCGAGCCATCCGCCGTCCGCGCCAGACGCACGCGATACTGGTCACGCTGCCCTGAAGAATACAGCCCGTCGAATACCTTGCCGATGACATTGCGCACTGCATCCTGCGGAATTGCGGCGCGGTTCTCCGCCCAGTCCGTTTCGATCACACCTGCAGCGGGATCTTCGCTCTTGATGCTGAGTCCATTTTCCTGGAGGAACAACCTGACAAGGCTCCAAACAGCATCCGGTGTCTGATCAACCACCAGCCAGCGCTGAGTTCCTTCCTGCATCAGACGAACTGTGGCGGATTGCGGCAGTACTTTCGACACTGGCTGAGCGGCAGGCCCGGCACCCGTTGTTCCCTGATAACCGGAATACGTGGCGACGGATTCATTCTCGCTGCCCGGCACCCTGTAACGATCGTCGGCGGCGGGCATATCCAAGTCGGGCGGCAGCTCCAGCGACGGAGCTTGGACAGCGCCGGCACGATAGTCAATCCGCTTGTTTCCCAACCCCATGGCACCGCAGCCCGCAAGCGAGACAAACAGCACACTGAACAATCCGATACGCAAAAACTTCATAAGTTATCTCCGGTCCGACCGAGTCGTTAATTCAGAATACCCGCCTGGCGCATGGCAGCTTCAACCGCAGGCTGCGCGCCGGGTGAAAGCGGCGTCAATGGCAAACGTAAATGGTTTTTCATTTTTCCGAGGCGGGAAACCGCCCACTTCACCGGAATGGGATTCGCTTCCACAAACAGGGTGCGATGCAAACCCAGCAGGCGGAAATTAATCTCGCGTGCCGTCGCCACATCACCCGCAAAAGCCGCGCGGCACATTTCATGCATAAGCCCCGGAGCGACGTTCGCCGTCACCGAAATCGTGCCATGTCCGCCGAGCAGCATCAGCGCCAGCGTGCTGGCATCGTCGCCGCTGTAAATCGCGAAATCCTTCGGCGCACGGCGCAACAAATCACTGCCACGCTCAATATTACCCGTCGCATCCTTGATGCCCACAATATTAGTGATCTCCGCCAGGCGCAGCGCGGTATCGTTGCTCATGTCGGCGACGGTGCGGCCCGGCACATTGTAAAGAATGTGCGGCATATCGACCGCCTCGGCAATCGCGCGGAAGTGCAGATACATGCCTTCCTGCGTCGGCTTGTTGTAATACGGCACCACACTCAGCGAAGCCTGTGCGCCCGCCTGCTTGGCGAAGGTTGCCAGCTCGATGGCTTCGCGAGTCGAATTTGCGCCGGTTCCGGCAATCACCGGAAGACGACCGTCCGCGTGTTTTACCGCCTCGACGATCAGCAGCTCATGCTCCTCGACATCCACCGTGGGCGATTCGCCGGTGGTCCCCACCACAACAATCGCGTCCGTCCCCTCGGCCACGTGAAAATCAATCAGCGCGCGAAACGCGGGCAGATCGAGGCTGCCATCCTCGTGCATGGGAGTAACGATTGCGACCAGACTACCCTTGATCATTTTGACCATCCGAAAAAACGAGGCCGCATTCTACCTTATTCCTTCCGGCTTACGCGACAGGAGCGCTTGCGGTATGGAATAATGCGCCACCATGTCGGCCACCACCCTAAACTCCCTGAATCCCGGCGATATCGCGACCATCGTGTCTATCCATGCCGAAGAAGCGCTGCACCAGCGGCTGCTGGCTTTGGGATTCCGCAGCGGCAAACACATCGAACTCATACGTTCGGCCGCATTTTCGGGCCCGCTGCAGGTCAGAATCGGCACGACGGACATCCTGCTTCGCCGCAACGAGGCCACCAAAATCACGGTGTGCCGGGTATGAAGCGCATTGCATTGCTCGGCATGCCCAACACGGGCAAATCCACCCTCTTCAACCGCATGACCGGGGGGGCCGCGCGGGTCGGCAACTGGCCCGGCATTACCGTCGAACTGCTCTCGGGCAAAATTCCGCTCGGCAGCGACCTGGTCGAAATTATCGATCTGCCAGGCATTTACGACCTCCATGGTTTTTCCGAAGATGAACAGGTTGTCCGCCATTTCCTGCATGAAAACATTCCCGATCTGGCGCTGGTTGTCATCAACGCCACCCAGATCGAACGCCAGATGAGTCTGTTGCTGCAACTGAAGCAGCTCAACATGAACATCGTTGTCCTGCTCAACATGGCGGACGAGGCCAAGAAATACGGCATCACTATCGACAGCAAACGCATGACCGAGCTCCTTGATATGCCCATTTTCCAGCTTAGCGGAAAATACGGCACCGGCTATCCGGAAGCCCTGCATGCGATTGCCAAGGCATTGCGCTACCCCACGCCGGGCATGGCCGAACAGCTGCGCAGCCAGCTCGAGCAGGACGAGCAAATCGAAGCTGAAATGGCACGCATCATGCGTCACGCCGTGCAGGTACCGGCGCAACTCCCGGAAAATCTCAGCGACAAACTGGACCGTGTGATGCTGCACCCCTGGCTCGGCCTGCCCATCTTCTTCGGCATCATGTATTTGCTGTTCCAGGGCGTATTCCTGCTCGGACAACCCCTGCAAGTGGCGACCGCGGATGTGCTGGAGTGGCTGCGCACCACGCTACTCAATCCCGCCGTCAGCGGGTGGCCGGCCTGGCTGTCCGGATTACTGCTCGATGGCATCTACAACGGCGTCGCCACGGTCGCGGCTTTCGTTCCCATCATCATCCTGTTTTTCCTGTTCATGGCGATCGTCGAAGACAGCGGTTATCTGTCCCGCGCGGCCTTTCTCATGGATGCCCTGATGGCCCGCCTCGGGCTGGATGGCCGTGGTTTTGTGATGATGCTGATGGGCTTCGGCTGCAATGTGCCGGCGCTGATGGGGACCCGCGTTATGCGATCGCGCGCGCAGCGGTTGCTGACCATGCTGGTTATTCCGTTCTCGCTATGTTCTGCGCGCCTGCAAGTGTTTGTTTTCATCACGGCCGCACTGTTCAGCCCGAAAATGGCACCGCTGGTTTTATTCAGCCTTTATCTGTTCAGTTTCGCCGCCGCGCTGCTGACCGCGCTCATCTTCAAAAACAAATTCCGCAGCCAGGAACCGTTTGTGCTGGAATTGCCGCCCTACCGTTTTCCCACCGTGCGCCAGATGCTGCTGCGCGGCTGGCTGGAAGTCCGGCATTTTCTCTCGCGCGCCACCCAGTTCATCATCGCCGGCGTGGTGCTGGTCTGGTTGCTGACCCATCTTCCTTCGTCGGCCGCCCCGGGGAGTGCCGACACACTGGCCGGGCTAATTGGCAGTTTTCTTCATCCGATTTTCGCGCCGATCGGCATCAACGAACAGCTCACCATTGCGCTGATTTTCGGCTTTGTCGCCAAGGAAATTGTTATCGGGTCCCTGGCGGTGATTTATGGCTTGTCGGGCGACATGCTCGGCAATGCGCTCGCGCAGCAGCTGGATTGGGTGCAAGCCTACAGCTTCATGCTATTTACACTGATCTACACACCCTGTTTATCGACCATCGCCACCCTGCGTAGCGAAGGCCGCGACGCCCGTTACACGGCCTTGACACTACTCTGGTCGCTGGGATTTGCCTGGCTGGCCAGCTTCGCGTTTTATCAAGGCGCACGCGGCCTGGGATTCTGAACGGTTTAACGGTTTCGATTCGTACCGGAACCGGATTCGTCAACGCGAATCGCCTCGCCCTCGATCACCTCACCGGAATAAACTTCACCGCGAAAGACTTCGCTTTCCCTGTTCAGGGTCTGCGCGGAAAAGGCTTGCATCTGCTTGCGCAATGCACGTGTCTTCCACCATAGCCAGCCCCAGACCATTGCCCCGACGATCAGCGCCACCATAAAAAACACCGCCGAGAACGTCAGTATCAGGGCGGCAAACAGCACGGCCACCACCATAACAATCACCTTCTGGAACAGGCCAGGTTTGTTACCCTGAGGAGGGAAAAGAATCTTCATTTACAGCGCCTCGTTGTTCAGTTAATTTGGAGTCTATCCAAACAACAAACCCGGCAGTACCGGGCTCGTTGTTTGCAGTCTATTTTTCGAAACGCATCACGCCGGCGACGCAATCCACCCTGATTGTATCCTTGGCAGCAAAACGCCCTTCCAAAATCGCCTTCGCCAGCGGATTCTCCAACTGCGCCTGTATCGCACGCTTCAGCGGACGTGCACCATACACCGGATCGAAGCCTGCGTTGGCGATCTCTGCAAGTGCGGCTTCGCTCACGTCCAGCTTCATCTCCATCGCTGCAAGGCGTTTCTCCAGATACTGCAACTGGATGCGCGCGATGCTCTTGATGTTCTTCTCGTCCAGCGCGTGGAACACCACGACCTCGTCGATACGGTTGATGAACTCGGGACGGAAGTAACTCTTCACCTCGCCCATCACAGCCAACTTGATGACTTGGTAATCGTCACCTTGCATCTGCTGGATCATCTGCGAACCCAAGTTGGAGGTCATCACGATGACGGTGTTCTTGAAGTCCACGGTGCGGCCTTGACCGTCGGTCATACGACCATCATCCAACGCTTGCAGCAACACGTTGAACACATCGGGGTGCGCCTTCTCCACTTCGTCCAGCAGGATGACGCTGTACGGTTTGCGGCGCACCGCTTCGGTCAAACCGCCGCCTTCTTCATAGCCGACATAGCCGGGAGGTGCGCCGATCAAACGTGCGACAGAATGTTTCTCCATGTACTCGCTCATGTCGATGCGGATGAGGTGGTCCTCGGAATCAAACATGAAGCCGGCCAACGCCTTGCACAGCTCGGTCTTGCCCACGCCGGTGGGGCCGAGGAACAGGAAGGAGCCGTAGGGACGGTTCGGGTCCGACAGACCGGAACGCGAACGGCGGATGGCGTCGGACACGAGGCGCACGGCCTCGTCCTGACCCACCACACGCTCGTGCAGCTTCTCTTCCATCTTGAGCAGCTTGTCGCGCTCGCCGGTCATCATCTTGCTCACCGGGATGCCGGTGGCGCGGCTCACCACTTCGGCGATCTCTTCCGCACCAACCTGGGTGCGCAGCAGCTTGTTCTTCTGCCCCGCACCTTCGGCTTCGCGTTGCGCGGCTGCTTTCAGCTTGGCTTCCAGTTGCGGCAGCTTGCCGTATTGCAGCTCGGCCACTTTTTCCAGCTTGCCTTCGCGTTGCAGACGCACGATTTCGGCACGCACATGATCGATCTCTTCTTTCGAGGTGGCCGAATCCTGTGCCGCGCCCTTTTCCGACTTCCATATCTCGTCCAGGTCGGCGTATTCGCGTTCGAGTTTTTTGATCTCGACCTCGATCAAGGCGAAACGTTTCTTGGAAGCTTCGTCCTTCTCTTTCTTCACCGCTTCGCGCTCGATCTTCAATTGGATGAGACGACGTTCGAGTTTATCCATCACCTCAGGTTTAGAGTCGATCTCCATCTTCATGCGCGATGCGGCCTCGTCGATAAGGTCGATGGCTTTATCGGGCAGGAAGCGGTCGGTGATGTAGCGATGCGAAAGCTCGGCCGCCGCGACGATGGCCGGGTCGGTGATCTCGACACCATGGTGCACTTCGTATTTCTCTTTCAAACCACGCAGGATGGCGATGGTGGACTCCACGCTCGGCTCGTCCACCAGCACTTTCTGGAAACGACGTTCCAGCGCGGCATCTTTCTCGATGTATTTGCGATATTCGTCCAGCGTGGTCGCACCCACGCAGTGCAGCTCGCCGCGCGCCAAAGCCGGTTTCAGCATATTGCCCGCATCCATCGCACCATCAGCCTTGCCGGCACCAACCATGGTGTGCAGCTCGTCGATGAACACGATGTTGTTGCCTTCGTCTTGTGCCAATTCTTTCAGCACGGCTTTCAGACGCTCTTCGAACTCGCCGCGATACTTTGCCCCCGCCACGAGGGCGGCCATGTCCAGACTCAATACTTTTTTGCCTTTGAGTGAGTCGGGCACTTCGCCATTGATGATGCGTTGGGCCAAGCCTTCGACGATGGCGGTCTTACCCACGCCGGGCTCTCCGATGAGGACGGGGTTGTTCTTGGTGCGACGTTGCAAAACCTGGATGGCGCGGCGGATCTCGTCATCACGACCGATGACGGGATCGAGTTTGCCTTGACGGGCTCGTTCGGTCAGATCGACACAGTATTTCTTCAGTGACTCACGCTGACCTTCGGCCTCTTGCGAACCCACCGACTCGCCACCACGTACCGCAGCGATGGCGGTTTCCAACGGCGCACGCGATACGCCATGCGTCTTCAGCAGACGGCCGGCCTCACCCTTGTCGTTGGTAAGCGCCAACAAGAACATCTCCGAGGCGATGAATTGGTCACCGCGCTTCTGCGCCTCTTTGTCGGTGAGGTTGAGCAGGTTGGTAAGGTCACGCCCGACCTGAACTTCGCCGCTATGGCCTTCCACTTTGGGCAAACGCGAGACGGCATCGGTCAGCGCGGTCTTAAGCGCGTTGACGTTTCCGCCGGCACGGGCCAGCAGCGAACCGGCGCCACTGTCGGCATCGTTAAGCAACGCCAGCAGCAAATGCTGCGGCTCAATGAACTGGCTATCGCCGCCCACGGCCAGACTCTGGGCATCGGACAACGCTTGTTGAAGCTTGGTGGTGAATTTATCGAAACGCATGGCAACGCACTCCTTGGGTCAATTCGAATGACACACAAATGGGGCGTCACGGCAAAATTTCAACCCCGCGCCCTCATCCACTATACTGCGCGCGTTAACACGGGAATGCACCATGTCCGACTCAAAACTGAATTCACATATCCGGGAAAATATCCGTGCCGCACTCAAGGAAGATATCGGCGCGGGAGATCTCACCGCGCAACTGATCCCGGAAGCCGGTACGGCGCACGCGACCGTCATCACGCGCGAGGACGCCGTGTTATGCGGCACACCATGGTTCGACGCCTGTTTCCGTGCGATTGACCCCGATGCCCGAATCAACTGGTTTTCACAGGAAGGCGACCGCATCGTTGCCGGCCAGCGCCTGTGCGAGATTCACGGCAACGCCCGCGCCATGCTCAGCGCCGAGCGGCCGGCCCTAAATTTTCTGCAAACCCTCTCCGCGACCACCACGCTGACCCGACGTTATGTCGATGCCGTTGGCGGTACCCGCGCGAAAATCATGGATACCCGCAAGACCCTGCCCGGACTGCGGTTCGCACAAAAATATGCGGTTCGCATCGGGGGCGGGCACAATCAGCGCACCGGTCTGTTCGACGGCATTCTCATCAAGGAAAATCACATCGCCGCGGCCGGCGGGATCGCCGACGTGCTGGCACAAGCCTTCCGTATTGCACCGCCCGGCGTTACGATCCAGATTGAAGTCGAAAGTCTGGATGAACTTCGCACAGCGCTGGAAGCCGGTGCCACGCTCATCCTGCTGGACAATTTCAGCACCGCACAAATGCGCGAAGCGGTCACACTCACGGCGGGGCGTGCCGAGCTGGAAGCCTCCGGTGGCATCACGCTGGAAACCGTACGCGGCATCGCCGAAACCGGCGTGGATCGCATTTCTATCGGCGGGCTCACCAAAGACATCCAGGCCATTGACCTGTCGATGAGGTTCGAGGACTGAGTTATGTGTCAACTACTCGGCATGAACTGCAACGTCCCCACGGACATCTGCTTTTCCTTTACGGGTTTCCAGAAACGCGGCGGTGCAACCGATGTCCACGCCGATGGCTGGGGCATCGCCTTCTTTGAAGGCAAGGGCGTGCGCCTGTTTCTCGACCCCAAGCCTTCCGCCCAATCACCCGTCGCGGAACTGGTGCGGAGTTACCCGATTCGCTCGCTGAATGTCATCGCCCATATTCGCAAGGCAACCCAGGGTACGGTCACGCTGGAAAACACCCACCCCTTCCAGCGCGAGCTCTGGGGGCAATACTGGGTCTGGGCACACAACGGCAATCTACCGCAATTCCAGCCGGAACTGGACGGCAGCTTCGTGCCCGTCGGAAATACTGACAGTGAACGGATTTTCTGCTGGCTACTGCAAAGCCTGCGCCAGCGTTTTGGCAACCAGCCCCCGGTGCAGGATGTCTTGCTAGATGCCCTGCACGAATTGATCCTGCCCGTTTCGGCCATGGGCATTTTCAATTTTCTGCTTTCCAACGGCCGCTGCCTGTTCGCCCATTGTTCAACCGAGCTTAGCTACATCGTGCGCCGCGCCCCCTTTAATGTGGCCCATTTAAAGGACGAAGATGTCAGCGTGGATTTTAGCTCGGTCACCACGCCGAATGACCGCGTCGCCGTCATCGCAACGCTGCCGCTGACCGATAATGAAAACTGGATCGGCATGACACCCGGATCGCTCTGGCTGTTTAATGACGGCGATGTGGTTATCCACCGCATTACCCATCCCAGTCCGGTCAAAACGCTGGCGGGGAATTGAATTTCCCGGCGATGCCCCCACTTCGCAGAACATGATCCACTGTTGAGGAAAGCATCATGAGCGACTCACTGCACATCGTCTGCCCGCACTGTGACGCGGTGAACCGCGTTCCCGCCGAACGTCTGAACGCCCAACCTGTTTGCGGCAAATGCAAACAAGCGCTGTTTACGTCACACCCGCTGGAACTGAGTGCGGCAAACTTCATGCGCCATATCGGCAACAGCGACATCCCAGTGCTGGTGGATTTTTGGGCCCCCTGGTGCGGACCGTGCCGCATGATGGCCCCGGCATTTAGTCAGGCTGCCGCCCAACTCGAACCGCAGATACGTCTTGTCAAACTCAACACGGAAGAAGCCCAGCAGCTCGCCGCGCAATTCAACATACGCAGCATTCCGACACTCGCCCTATTCAAGGGCGGCCGCGAAGTTGCGCGTCAAGCCGGCGCAATGGATACCGGCGGTATCGTGGCCTGGGCGCGCCGAAACGCCTAGCGCTTGCGCGCGACCAGATCGATCAGCGCAGACATGCCGCTATGGCCGGCACCCTCACGGATCACCTCGTCATGTTCGTGCAGTTGCACAATCTCCATATCCGCAAAAGCCGCGCACAGCATCGGCTCGGTATAAAGATTTTCAATCTGTGACGGGCCGCCGGTCTTGTATTCCAACTGGCGCGGCGTGTAACCCTGCAGCAGCAGCAATCCACCGGGTTTGAGACAGGCTTTAATCTGCGTGAAAAGGGTTTCGCGCATGCCCGGCGGCGCGAACTGGATAAAAATTGCGACGACCACATCGAAGCGCGCCTCGCCCCACGTCCAGCCGGCCAGATCGGCCTGTTCGATCTGCAGCATCACGCCGCGCTGCTGCGCGAGCCTGCGGGCCTTCTCCAGCCCAATGGGTGAGGAATCAACCGACAGCACGTCCAGCCCCTGTTCGGCCAGCCAGACACCATTGCGTCCCTCGCCATCAGCCACTGCAAGGCAGCTCATCCCCGGTTTGAGCAAAGCCTGCTGGCTGCGCAAAAACGTATTGGGTTCGGTGCCAAAAAGATATTCCTCGCCGGCAAAGCGTTCGTTCCAGATACTCATATTCCCCTCCACAGATACCACCACCCGCTCAGGGTAATGAATGACAACAAGAGCCCCACTGCTACCATCAAATTCGCGAGCGGAGGATCGAGATCATGTTCACTCGCGACAATCGCCGCCGTAATCATGGGCGGCATCGCCGCCTCGAACAGCGTCACCTGAATCGCCTGCCCTTGCGCACCGAGCAGTTGAACATACAACAGATAGATCAGCAGCGGCGCGAGCAGCAGCTTGAAACCCAATCCCAGCGCAAGATTGCGACCATGTTCCGCGAGGTGTCCGAGCCGCAATTGCATGCCGACCGACAGCAAGGCCAGCGGCGCCAGGGTATCGCCCAGACGTTTCAGCAACATGGAGAACCAGTCGGCGTACTCGACGGGGATCAGCAGCAAAGCCACCAGCAGCGAAATGAACGGCGGGAAGCGCACGATACGCAGCACGATTTCACGCGCGCTGGGCCGCCCTGAAGAATAAATCCCGGCGACGGTAATCCCCAGCACCGACAGCGCAAAAAAGGAACCCAGCTGATCGGCAATGATGGCGGTCGTCAGACCAGATGCGCCGTAATAAGCCTCGACCATGGGCAAACCGAAAAACGAGGTATTTCCCAAACCGCCGGTCAGCATGAGCGCACCTGTGCTTGCGCGGGACAATTGCAGGCGGCGTCCAACCAGCCAGAAAAACCCTGCGGACAGCCCAAACACCAGCCAGGCCATCAGCGCCGTCAGCAACACATCGCCGGAAATTTGCAACTCGTGAATGTAGAGCAGCGTCAGCGCCGGCAGCGAGACGTGAATGATGAAGCTGTTGAGCGTTGCGGGAGCGTTGTCCGGCATGCGCCGGAAACGGCGCAGCAACATGCCGGCAATAAAACACAGGACGAGCAGAATGAGATTATTCATGCTGCCGCCCGGACTTCTTTACTGATCACCTACATTGGCTGAGATGTAAGCCTTGAGTTTCTCCACATCCGGCGCCATCACTTCCACGCGCTGCGGCAAAGACTCGATCCCGGCCAGACCGACCGGACGCTCCGGCTCGCAGCCCAGGGCTTCCCGTATGGTTTCGGCAAACTTTGCCGGCAACGCGGTTTCGAGACAAATCAGCGGCAGGCTGGGGCGGCGCTGCTCCAATCCCACCTTGATACCGTCGGCGGTGTGTGTATCAACCATCACGCCATATTCTTCCCAAACCTCGCGAATAGTCTTGAGGCGATCCAGATGCGCGCTCTTGCCGGAAGCAAGATCGAATTTCGGCAAACTGTCCCAATAAGGCGTGTCCTTGATGTCGAAGGCGGCAACATCGGCATTACCGGAAGCGCGGTCAACATTGGCCCAGAATTCGCGCACCTTCGCACCATCACGCCCGACGAGATCAAACACGAAACGCTCGAAGTTGCTGGCCTTGGAAATATCCATCGACGGGCTGCTGGTTTCATAGGTATGCGCCGTGCCGCGCGGACGATAAACGCCCGTCCGGAAAAACTCGTCCAGCACATCGTTTTCGTTGGTCGCCAGAATGAGCTGGCCGATCGGCAGCCCCATCATGCGCGCGATATGGCCAGCGCAAATGTTGCCGAAATTGCCGGAAGGCACCGAGAACGCCACCTTCTCGTCATTGGATTGCGTCGCAGCGAAGTAACCCTTGAAGTAGTACACCACCTGCGCCGACACGCGCGCCCAGTTGATCGAGTTCACCGTGCCAATCTTGTACTGCGCCTTGAACGCGTGGTCGTTGGAAACGGCCTTCACCATATCCTGCGCGTCATCGAAGAAGCCGTGAATGGCGATATTAAAAATATTCGGGTCCTGCAGCGAATACATCTGCGCGCGCTGGAAGCCGGACATCTTGCCTTCCGGCGACAGCATGAACACGCGAATACCGCGCTTGCCGCGCATCGCGTATTCGGCGGCGGAACCGGTATCGCCAGAAGTCGCCCCGAGAATATTCAGCTCAGCATGCTGCTTCGCCAGCGCGTACTCAAACAAGTTGCCCAGCAACTGCATCGCCATATCCTTGAACGCCAGCGTCGGACCGTTGGAAAGCTCGAGAATATGCAGGTTGGGCGCGAGCGTACGCAGCGGCGTGATCTGCGAGAAATCGGAATCGGCGCGGCCATTGCCATAGACGTCGGCGGTATAGGTTTTGCGGACAATCGCGCGCAAATCCTCCGCCGGAATATCCGTCGCAAATTTCGACAGCACCGCGAACGCCAAATCGGCATACGACAGTTTGCGCCAGGCATCCAGCTCGGCGCGCGTTACCTGCGGATATTCCTCCGGCAAATACAAACCGCCATCAGGCGCCAGGCCGCCCAGCAGAATTTCGGTAAACGTCTTGGCGGGAGAATTACCGCGGGTAGAAATGTATTTCATGACTTATTTGCCCAGCGCTTCCAAACGCAGCTTGGTGACTTTGCCCGCCACCACGCCCAGTGCCTCGATCTTCGCAATCGCCGCGTTGATGCGCTTCTCGCGGGTTTGATGCGTCAGCAAAATGAGGTCGGTCTGGGTCTCGCCTTCGCCGGGCTCCTTTTGAATCACGGCATCGATAGAGATGTCTTCGTCGGCGAGTATGCGGGTGATATCGGCCAGCACGCCCGGTTTGTCCTGCACGCGCAAACGCAGGTAGTAGCTGGTCTGCACCTCATCCATCGGCAGTACTTTGAGGTCGGCGATTTGGTTGGGTTGGAACGCGAGATGAGGCACACGATTTTGCGGATCGGCTGTGTGCATGCGCGTCACATCCACCAGATCGGCGATGACTGCGCTCGCGGTCGGCTCGGCGCCCGCGCCCTTGCCGTAATACAGCGTGGCACCGACGGCATCGCCCTCGACCAGCACGGCATTCATTGCGCCTTCAACATTGGCGATCAGACGCTTGGTCGGAATCAACGTGGGATGCACGCGCAGCTCGACACCTTCCGGCGTGCGCTTGGTGATACCCAGCAGCTTGATGCGATAGCCGAGTTGTTCGGCGTATTTGATGTCGGCCGCATCCAGTTTAGAGATCCCCTCGATATAGGCCTTGTCGAACTGCATTGGAATACCAAAAGCCAGCGACGCGAGAATGGTGATCTTGTGCGCGGCATCCACGCCCTCGATGTCGAAGGTCGGATCGGCTTCGGCGTAACCCAGACGCTGCGCTTCTTTCAATACCGTGTCGAAGCTCAGTCCCTTGTCGCGCATTTCGGACAGGATGAAGTTGGTCGTGCCGTTGATGATGCCGGCAATCCATTCAATGCGGTTCGCGGTAAGCCCTTCACGCAGTGCCTTGATGATCGGAATGCCGCCGGCCACGGCCGCCTCGAACGCCACCATCACGCCCCTGTCCTGCGCCGCTTTGAAAATTTCATTGCCGTGCGTGGCGAGCAGCGCCTTGTTCGCCGTGACGACGTGCTTGCCATTCGCAATCGCCTGCATGACCAGCTCTTTCGCCACGCCGTAGCCGCCGATCAGCTCGATGACAATATCGACTTCGGGATCAGTCACCACCGAGAAAGCATCGTCGGTCACACGGCAGGAGCCCGCGGTGATTTTTTTCGCGAGTTCTAAATTTTTATCCGCCACCACGGTGATACGGATCGGCCGACCGGCCCGGCGGGTAATTTCCTCGGCGTTGCGCTGCAAAACGGTAAACGTGCCGCCACCGACAGTGCCGATACCTAACAGACCTACATTGATTGCTTTCATGCTTGACTCTCTTTTTTCATTTTTTTGTTGGTCCCGTGGCGCTTGCGGTAATTTTCCAGGAAGCGCGCAATGCGTCCCATCGCCTCGGTGAGATCATCCTCGATCGGCAGGAACACAATGCGAATGTGATCCGGACGCGTCCAGTTGAATCCGCTGCCCTGCACCACCAGCACCTTCTCTTCTTCCAGCAGTTCCAGGATGAATTGCTGATCATTCTCGATGGGATAGATTTCCGGATCGAATTTCGGAAACAGATACAGTCCCGCCTTGGGCTTGACGCAGCTCACGCCCGGAATGGCGTTAATCAGTTTGTAAGCCAAATCGCGCTGCTTGCGCAAACGGCCGCCCGGCGCCACCAGATCGTCAATGCTCTGATAACCGCCCAGCGCCGTCTGGATCGCGAATTGTCCAGGCACGTTGGAACACAGGCGCATCGACGCAAGAATCGTCAGCCCCGCGATGTAATCGTGCGCATGTTTCTTCTCGCCGGAAAGCACCATCCAGCCCGCACGATAACCGCAGGCGCGATAATTTTTAGACAAGCCGTTGAGCGTCACAAACAGCACATCGTCGGCTAGCGCGGCAATCGACGTGTGTTTGGCCTCGTCGTACACCATCTTGTCGTAAATCTCGTCGGCAAAAATGGCCAGATGATTTTCGCGCGCAATCTGGATGATGTCTTTGAGCATCTCGTCCGAATACAGCGCGCCGGTGGGATTATTCGGATTGATCACCACGATGGCGCGGGTGTTCGGCGTAATCTTGCTGCGCATGTCGGCCAGGTTGGGCATCCACTCGTTCGCCTCATCGCAAACATAGTGTCGCGGCGTACCGCCGGCCAGCGTCACCGCCGCCGTCCACAGCGGATAATCCGGTGCCGGCACCAGCACTTCATCGCCGGGATTCAGCAAGCCCTGCATCGCCATCACGATCAGCTCGGAAGCGCCATTGCCGATGTAAATATCATCCAGCACAACGCCCTTGATCTTCTTCGACTGGCAGTAATGCATGATCGCCTTGCGCGCCGCAAACATGCCCTTGGAATCGGAATAGCCGGACGAATTCGGCAAATTGAGGATCACATCCTGCTGAATCTCTTCCGGCGCCTCAAAGCCGAACGGCGCGAGATTACCGATGTTCAGTTTGATAATGCGCTGGCCTTCTTCCTCCATTTGCTTGGCGCGCTCCATCACCGGGCCGCGAATGTCGTAGCACACGTTTGCCAGCTTGGTCGATTTCAGGATCGGTTTCACAATTCACACCTAACAGGATTCGGCTCGAAACAGGCATCGCCGGTGATAGAATCCGGCCCTGTCACGAAAATGCCGCAGGGGCGCGATTCTAACCGCGCACCCCCGCCTGCGGCAAATGTATCGCGGAACGGAGCACCCCTTGAAACTGCAACTCAGCCGCCTCGGCAACATCAAGATTTTCACCGGTCACGGTGATGATCACGTCATGGTCAACTACCAGCGCTATGACCACAGCGTGGTCGTTCAGGCCGGTGACGTGCATACCGACTGGTCCGTCGCCGAATTCGACTCCCTGAGCGAAGCGAGTTTTGAATACTTCATCCGGCTCCAGCCCGAACTGGTATTGCTCGGCACCGGCGCCCGGCAACGCTTTGCTCATCCCCGTCTCTACCGCGCGCTCACCAACGCCGGCATCGCCGTGGAATTCATGGACACCAAAGCCGCCTGCCGTACCTACAACATCCTCGTCGCCGATGACCGCAGAGTCATCGCCGCCATCCTGTTCGAAGCCGAATCTTCCCCCAAGGTATAATCCGCGCCACTTTATTGAAGCCGACCAACATGCTCGTCACCCGCCGCCTGGAATTTGATGCCGGACACCGCATCCCCAACCACAACAGCCAGTGCAAACACCTGCACGGCCACCGCTACGCCATCGAAATCACCCTTTCCGGCGACATCATCACCACCGAAGGCCAATCCGAACAAGGCATGGTCATGGACTTCACCGACGTCAAACGTATCGCGCAGATCACCGTCGTCGACGCCTGGGATCACGCCTTCCTTGTTTATCGCGGCGACCACACCGTTTGCGACTTCCTCAACAGCCTGCCGGGCCACAAAACCGTCATCCTTGACGTCGTCCCCACCGCCGAGCACCTCGCGCAAACTGCCTTCAAACTGCTCGACAGCGCTTATCGCGACACCTACGGCAACAACCTGCGACTGGAACGCGTCCGGCTGTACGAAACCCCCAACAACTGGGCCGACTGCGTACGCGCCTAGCTGGACACCCCGCCCCGCTTCAGTCAAAATGCGCGCCTCCAAAAAATGGAAGCGTGGCCGAGTGGTTGAAGGCAGCGGTCTTGACCACCACGCGCAGCGGCAGTGGCAGTGAAGACTCATATTGGCACCAGCCAATGTGACGTCGGAACTAAAACCGCCGTCGTGGCAAAATGCAGCACCCTCTTATGGAAGCGTGGCCGAGTGGTTGAAGGCAGCGGTCTTGACCACCACGCGCAGCGGCAGTGGCAGTGAAGACTCATATTGGCACCAGCCAATGTGACGTCGGAACTAAAACCGCCGTCGTGGCAAAATGCAGCACCCTCTTATGGAAGCGTGGCCGAGTGGTTGAAGGCAGCGGTCTTGAAAACCGCCGAGGGCTTATACCCCTCCGTGAGTTCGAATCTCACCGCTTCCGCCAGAAGCCCTTCTCATCCCACCTCAAGAAACACAATATCACACTGATTTTAATAAAATTATCCAAAAATATCCGCTCAGCCGGTATCAACCCCCATTGGATGACCAATTGTAATAGTTCAGCGCCGGCCAGGTTGCATCCGACACCTTGCACAATTGCAAAACGGGCCTAATTCGAGCCCGGCTTAGGCATCAAGCCGGTACGGACAATGACTTCCTTCCAAGGTATAGTGTTCAAAAAATTTAAAGCGGCTCTCGTTTGTAATAACACATCAAAATAGGAATGACAGAATGACCAGCACCCAACAACGCGCCGCACTGCAGCGCCAAATCTGGCAGATCGCTAACGATGTGCGGGGCGCCGTGGACGGTTGGGACTTCAAGCAGTACGTGCTGGGCACCTTGTTCTACCGCTTCATTAGCGAAAACTTTGCCAGCTACATCGAAGCGGGTGACGACAGCATCCACTACGCAGAGCTGGCGGATAGCGTGATCACCGCAGACATCAAAGACGATGCCATCAAGACCAAGGGCTATTTCATTTATCCCAGTCAGCTGTTTGCCAAAGTGGTTGCCAGTGCCAACACCAACGAAAGCTTAAACACCGATTTAGCCGCTATCTTTGCCGCCATTGAAAGCTCAGCCAATGGTTATCCGTCCGAAAAAGACATCAAAGGTCTGTTTGCCGACTTTGACACCACCAGCAACCGCTTGGGCAACACCGTCAAAGACAAAAACACCCGCTTGGCCGCCGTGCTCAAAGGCGTGGCCGAGCTGGATTTTGGCGACTTTGGCGGCAGCGATTTCGAAACCAACCAAATCGACCTGTTTGGCGACGCCTACGAATTCCTGATTTCCAACTACGCCGCCAACGCGGGCAAATCGGGCGGTGAGTTCTTCACGCCCCAGCATGTGTCCAAGCTGATCGCCCAGCTGGCCATGCACAAACAAACCAGCGTCAACAAGATTTACGACCCCGCCTGCGGCTCCGGCTCTCTGCTGCTGCAAGCCAAAAAACACTTTGACCAGCATTTGATTCAAGACGGTTTTTGGGGGCAAGAGCTGAACCACACCACGTACAACTTGGCGCGCATGAACATGTTCTTGCACAACGTCAACTACGACAAATTCAACATCCAGCTGGGCGACACGCTGATTGACCCGCACTTTGGTGACGACAAACCGTTTGACGCCATCGTCTCCAACCCGCCGTATTCGGTGAAGTGGATCGGCAGCGACGACCCCACCCTCATCAACGACGACCGCTTTGCCCCTGCTGGCGTGCTGGCCCCCAAGAGCAAGGCCGACTTTGCCTTTGTGCTGCACGCGCTCAGCTACCTCTCCAGCAAGGGCCGCGCTGCAATTGTTTGCTTTCCGGGCATCTTTTACCGGGGCGGTGCGGAGCAAAAAATCCGCCAATACCTGGTGGACAGCAACCATGTGGAAACCGTCATCTCGCTGGCGCCCAACCTGTTCTTCGGCACCACCATTGCCGTGACCATTCTGGTGCTGTCCAAACACAAGGCCGACACCACCACCCAGTTCATCGATGCCAGCGCCCTGTTCAAAAAAGAAACCAACAACAACACGCTGCTGGATGAACACATCGACCAAATCATGGCCGTGTTCGACAACAAGGCCAACGTGGACCACTTCGCCCGCTCGGTCAGCCATGCCGAGATTGCCGCCAACGACTACAACCTGTCCGTCAGCAGCTACGTGGAGGCCAAAGACACCCGCGAAGTGGTGGACATTGCCCAGCTCAACGCCCAGCTCAAAACCACCGTCGCCAAGATCGACCAGCTGCGCAAAGACATCGACGCCATCGTGGCCGAGATTGAAGGCGAGGAGCAAGAGGCATGAGCGGCGTGGACTTTTTGAACAAGCTGCTGGATGGGACGAGTGTGGAGTGGAAACCTCTGGGCGAAGTTACCTCGATCAAAACGGGCCAGTCAGTAAACAAGCAAATGATTTCGGCCAACCCTGGCGAATATCCCGTAATTAATAGTGGGCGTGATCCGCTTGGATTTATCGATGACTGGAACACTGATAACGACCCAATTGGGATAACGTCACGTGGTGCGGGGGTTGGTTCAGTGACTTGGCAGCCCGGCAAATATTTTCGAGGTAATCTGAATTATTCCGTCACGATCAAAAACGTTCAGCTAGTTAGCACGAGATACCTTTATCACTTGCTGCTTGAAATGCAGCCCGAAATTCAGTCTCTTTGCACGTATGACGGAATCCCCGCTTTGAACGCAGGCAACTTGAAAGAGTTGCAAGTCCCCATCCCCTGCCCAGACAACCCCAAAAAATCGCTTGAAATCCAAGCCGAAATCGCCCGCATACTGGACGCCTTCACCGAGCTGACTGCCGAGCTGACTGCCGAGCTGACCACCCGCAAAAAACAATACAAGCACTACCGTGACCAGTTGTTTAGTTTTGAAGATGGGGTGGTGGAGTGGAAGACATTGGACGAAATCTCCCAAAAGATTTCGTCTGGCGGAACACCTTCGACTAGTGTGTCGGAGTATTACGATGGCGATATTCCATGGTTGAGAACCCAGGAAGTAGATTTCCGCGATATATGGGACACCGAAATAAAAATTACTGAAGCTGGTGTAAAAAATTCCAGTGCGAAATGGATACCAGCAAACTGCGTAATCGTCGCGATGTATGGTGCAACTGTTGGAAAAATCGGAATCAATAAGATTCCAATGACCACAAATCAAGCTTGTGCCAACATAAACCTTGATGAAAAAGTTGCTGACTATAGTTATGTATTTCATTTCTTGACGAGTCAGTACGAATACATCAAGTCGCTAGGAACTGGGTCGCAAACAAACATAAATGCGCAGATTGTTAAAAATTTGCAAGTACCTATTCCGTTCGCAAACGATCCAGTTAAATCCCTCGCTGAACAAGCCCGCATCGTCGCCATCCTCGATAAATTCGATGCGCTGACGAACTCCCTCACCGAAGGCTTGCCCCGCGAAATCGAACTGCGCCAGAAGCAATACGAGCACTACCGCGATTTGCTGCTGACCTTTCCCAAACCGCAAGAGGTGATGGCATGAGCGATAAGGACAGCAAAGTCAAACTGTTTGAGTCGCAGCTGATTCGCAACGAGTGGGATGCGGAAGCTGAGAAATGGTGGTTTTCGGTGGTCGACGTTGTGGCAGTGCTGACCGATCAGCCCGACTACACGCGGGCGCGCAAGTACTGGAGCGTGCTCAAAGTTCGCCTGAAAAACGAAGGCAGTCAGTTGGCTACAAACTGTAGTCAACTGAAATTGACCGCCGCCGACGGCAAAAAATACCTGACCGATGTGGCCGACACCGAGCAAATCCTGCGGCTCATCCAGTCCATCCCCAGCAAGCGAGCCGAACCTTTCAAGCTCTGGCTGGCCGAAGTAGGCAGTCAGCGCCTGGACCAGCTGCAAGACCCTGAACTCAGCATCGAGCAAGCCATGCTTGACTACAAGCGCCTGGGGTACACAGACAACTGGATCAACCAGCGGCTCAAGAGCATCGAGATCCGCAAAGAGCTGACCGACGAGTGGAAAAAGCATGGTTTGCAGGAAGGGGCGGAATTCGCTTTTTTAACCGATGTGATTTACAAGACCTGGGCCGGTAAATCCGCTCGGGAATACAAGCAGTACAAAGGGCTGAAAAAAGAAAACCTGCGCGACAACATGAGCAATAAAGAGCTGGTCATCAATATGCTGGCTGAGTTATCCACCAAGGAGATTTCGGAAGTCGTCAATCCGCAGTCGATGGATGAGCATGAAGATGTGGCCAAGCGCGGCGGCGGTGTTGCCAAGCAAGCGAGGCTAAAACTGGAGGCAGAGACCGGCAAGAAAGTGGTCAGCAGGCAAAATGCCAACCACTTATTGCCACCGGCCAAGGGTAGAAAAGATGACTGACTACAAGACCATCGCCGAATCGAACAACTTTATCGTTCTGGATAAATACACCCAGGAATGGAAAGTCAGCGAAAGCTACCAAAGCGAATACGATTTGGAGCGGGAATTCATTCAGGATTTGCAGAATCAGGGCTATGAATATCTGCCCGATTTAAATACGCCCGAGAAGCTGTTGACGAATGTGCGCGTAGCGTTGCAGGCGCTGAATAACACGCAATTTTCCGATGGTGAGTGGCTGCGTTTTGTCGAAACATACCTGGACAAGCCCAGCGATGGCATCGTCGAGAAGACCCGGAAGATTCACGACGATTACATTCATGATTTTGTCTTTGACGATGGGCGTATCCAGAACATTTACCTTCTGGATAAGAAGAGCGTCGCCCGCAACAAGGTGCAGGTGATCAAGCAGTTTGTGCAGACCGGCAGCCACGCCAACCGCTACGACGTCACGATACTGATCAACGGTCTGCCATTGGTGCAGGTGGAGCTGAAGAAGCGCGGCGTGGCGATTCGGGAAGCCTTTAATCAGGTGCATCGTTATAGCAAAGAGAGTTTTAACAGCGAGCATTCGTTGTTCAAGTATTTGCAGTTGTTCGTGATTTCCAACGGTACGGATTGCCGTTATTTCGCCAACACCACACAGCGCAACAAGAATAGTTTTGACTTCACCATGAATTGGGCGAAGGCGGATAACAGCCTAATCAAAGACCTGAAAGACTTCACCGCTACCTTCTTCCAGAAAAATACCTTGCTCAATGTGCTGCTGCATTATTCGGTGTTTGATGTGAGCGACACTTTGCTGGTGATGCGCCCTTACCAGATCGCCGCCACCGAGCGCATCTTGTGGAAAATCAAAAGCGCATGGCAGGCAAAGCGCTGGAGCAACGCGGAAAGCGGCGGTTTTATCTGGCACACCACTGGTTCAGGTAAAACCCTGACCAGTTTCAAAGCGGCGCGCTTGGCGACCGAGCTCGATTTCATCGACAAGGTGTTTTTTGTGGTGGACCGCAAGGATCTGGATTACCAGACCATGAAGGAGTACCAGCGCTTTTCGCCGGATAGCGTGAATGGCTCGGACAGCACTGCCGGGCTTAAGCGCAACCTGGATAAAGACGACAACAAGATCATCGTCACCACCATCCAGAAGCTGAACAACCTGATGAAAAGTGAAAATGATTTACCGATCTACGGCAAGCAGGTGGTGTTTATTTTTGATGAATGTCACCGCAGTCAATTCGGTGAAGCACAGAAAAACCTGAAGAAAAAGTTCAAAAAGTTCTATCAGTTTGGTTTTACCGGCACGCCGATCTTCCCGGAAAACGCGCTGGGCGCCGAAACCACCGCCAGTGTATTTGGCCGCGAGTTGCATTCGTATGTCATCACCGATGCGATTCGTGATGAAAAGGTGTTGAAGTTCAAGGTGGACTACAACGATGTGCACCCGCAGTTCAAAGCCATTGAAACCGAGCGGGATGAGAAAAAGCTCACCGCGGCGGAAAACAAACAAGCCTTGTTGCACCCCGACCGTATTCGGGAAATTTCGCAGTACATTTTGAATAACTTCCGACAAAAAACCCACCGCCTGCAAGCGGGCAATAAAGGCTTCAACGCCATGTTCGCTGTCAGCAGCGTAGATGCTGCCAAGCTGTATTACGAGTCGTTCCGGGAGTTGCAGAAAGGCAGCGACAAGCCGTTGCGGGTGGCCACCATCTTCTCGTTTGCCGCCAACGAGGAGCAGGATGCGGTGGGCGACATTCAGGACGAGGGCTTTAATGTGTCGGCCATGAACAGCAGCGCCAAGGAGTTTTTAAGCGCGGCCATCGCAGACTACAACGCGCTATTCAAGACTAATTTCAGTGTGGATAGCGATGGCTTCCAGAACTATTACCGCGATCTGGCCAAGCAGGTAAAGGCCCAGGAGATCGACCTGTTGATTGTGGTGGGCATGTTCCTCACCGGCTTCGATGCTCCCACGTTGAACACTTTGTTTGTGGATAAGAACCTGCGCTACCACGGCTTGATGCAAGCGTTTTCGCGTACCAACCGCATTTACGATGCCACCAAGACCTTTGGCAACATCGTCTCCTTCCGCGATCTGGAGCAGGCGACTATCGACGCCATTACCCTGTTCGGTGACAAAAACACCAAGAACGTGGTGCTGGAAAAGAGCTACAAGGAATACATGGGTGGCTTCACCGATGTGATCACCGGTGAGGCGCGGCGTGGCTTTGTAGAGGTGGTACAGGAGCTGGAAGCGCGCTTCCCCGATCCCGCAGCCATTGAAAAAGAATCCGACAAAAAGGCATTTGCCAAGCTGTTTGGCGAGTATTTGCGCGTTGAGAACGTACTGCAAAACTACGATGAGTTTGCCAGCCTGAAGGCGTTGCAAAGCATGGACATGAGCGACCCGGTAGTGGTTGAGGCGTTCAAGGCTAAGCATTACTTGAGCGATGCGGACTTGAGCGCGCTGCAATCGATCAAGATTCCTGCGGAACGTAAAATTCAGGATTACCGCTCGACTTATAACGATATACGCGACTGGCTGCGGCGGGAGAAAAACTCCGACGAGAAGAATAAGTCAACTATCGACTGGGATGACGTGGTCTTTGAGGTGGATCTGCTGAAGTCTCAAGAAATCAACCTGGATTACATTCTTGAGCTGATTTTTGAGCACAACAAAAAAACCAGGAGCAAAGCAGAACTGGTCGATGAAGTGCGTCGCGTGATTCGTGCCAGCCTGGGGAACCGCGCCAAGGAGAGCCTGCTGGTGGATTTCATCAATCAGACCGACCTGGACCAGCTTGGCGATAAAGCCACTGTGATTGATGCCTTCTTCACCTTTGCCCAAGCGGAACAGCAGCGTGAGGCCCAAGCGCTGATCAGCGCCGAGAACCTGAATGTGGAAGCGGCCAAGCGTTATATCGCCACGTCTCTGAAGCGGGAATTTGCCAGTGATAGTGGCACGGAGCTGAATGCTGTTCTTCCAAAGATGAGCCCGTTAAATCCGCAATACCTAACCAAAAAGCAAAGCGTGTTCCAGAAAATCGCTGCTTTCGTTGAGAAGTTCAAAGGCGTTGGTGGGCAAGTCTAATCTGAGCAGTTATGGAGAAAGCCGTTTAACTTAAGGTGTCCCGAATCTTGGGTAATTGTGTCGCAGGGGTTGCGCAATAAGCGCCCCGCCATCACCCCGCCTACTCCGCCTCGCGTTTGTGAAAATCCCGCAAGCGAAAACCGAGCAGAAAGAGCGCTGCGAAATACGCGGTTGCGCCACCGGCAACCAGCCCGCTCAGATGCGCGATGCGCGCCCAGCCGTGGCTTTCCAGCCAGTGCTGTTCCGTACCCATGCCCAACCAGAGTGCAAGCCCCAGCGCCAGTAACGCGAGCGCGAGTTTTAATGCAAACTTGGGCCAGCCGGCCTCGGGCTGGTAGATGCCGCGCTTGCGCAGGAAGTAAAACAGTATCGCGGAGTTGAAACAGGCGCCGAGTCCGATGGAAAGCGCCAGTCCGGCATGCTGGATCCAGCCGATGAAGGCAAGGTTCATCAGCTGTGTGGCAATCAGTGTGGCAATGCCGATTTTCACGGGGGTGCGAATATCCTGTTTGGCGTAAAAACCCGGCGCGAGGATTTTGACAAGGATCAGGCCGATCAGGCCAACGCTGTAGCCGACCAGCGCATTGCGCGACATCAGCACGTCATGCACGGTAAATTGGCCATGCTGGAAAAAAGTCGCCAGCAGGGGCACGGCAATCATGCCGAGCGCCAGTGCTGCCGGGAGTGCCAGCAAAAAGGTCAGGCGCAGCCCCCAATCCAGCAATCTGGAATATTCGGCGGTGTTATTGTTGGCATGCAGTTTGGAAAGTGATGGCAGCAGAATGGTGCCGAGTGCGACGCCCAGCATGCCGGTCGGAAACTCCATCAGCCGGTCGGCGTAATACAGCCAGGAAACGCTGCCCGCCACGAGAAATGAAGCGAAGATGGTGTTGAGGATTAGGCTGATCTGGGCGATGGATACGCCAAACGCCGCCGGGCCCATTTGACGGACAACGCGCCACATGCCCTCGTCCTTGAGGTTGAAACGGAAGCGGGGCAGCATGCCGATCTTTTTCAGGAAAGGCAGCTGAAAAAGAAGTTGCACAATACCGGCCACGAAAACGGCCCAGGCCAGCACGAGTATGGGCGGATCGAAATACGGGGCAAACCAGAGCGCGCCGCCGATAAAACAAAGATTGAGCAGAATCGGGGCGAAGGCCGGAACCCAGTATTTGTTGTAGGTATTCAGGATGGCGGCGGCGACGGCGACCAGGGAAATAAAGAATATATAGGGCGACGTAATACGCAACAGCTGGACGGTGAGATCGAATTTCTCCGCATCCTTGACGAATCCCGGGGCGCTGATGAAGACGAGCACCGGCGCCGCAATGATGCCGATCAGGGTGACGACGAACAGGATCAGGGCCAGCAGGGTTGCAACATGATCGACCAGCAATTTGGTTTCATCAGGGCCACGGCGGTTTTTGTATTCACCGAAAATCGGCACAAAAGCCTGGGAAAACGCGCCTTCGGCAAATAGCCGGCGCAGCAGGTTGGGCAGTTTGAAGGCGACGAAAAAAGCGTCGGTGGCGGCGCCCGCGCCGAAAATCCGGGCGATCAGCACATCGCGGATGAAGGCCAGAATGCGCGAAACCAGCGTCAGGCTGCTGATGGTGGCGAGAGCTTTGAGCAGATTCATAGTGTTTATCGGTGAATGGCGCGCATCATATCACCCGTGTGCCGGTGTGCCGAAAATGGGCTAACTGACTGTGCCCGAAAAAAGAATTTGCAAAAAACCGGATGTGTCACTAGAATGCGCGCCTCTCGTAAAGCCGATATCAATTTAGGAGTTGTACATGGCAAATAGCGCACAAGCTCGCAAGCGTGCCCGTCAGGCAGTTAAACAGAATGCTCACAACAGCAGTCTGCGTTCCGAATTCCGCACTGCGATCAAAAAAGTGATCAAGGCAGTCCAGGCTGGTGACAAGGCCGCCGCACAAGCCGTATATCAATCTTCCGTCAGCGTGGTGGATAGCATCGCCGACAAGAAGATCGTGCACAAGAACAAGGCCGCGCGCCACAAGAGCCGTCTGTCCGCAGCGATCAAGGCAATGGCCTAAGCATCTGCCGGCGGCTTCCGCTTCGTCAAACAAGCCGACAGAAATGTCGGCTTGTTTGCTTTCAGGCCGCGTTTAGCGGGATAATGCAGCCTGAAATCAATGACTCGACGGCGGCGTGTCCGCCGTCTTCAATTTGGGGATTCCGTAATGTCGCATGTAATGAACACGTATGCTCGCCTGCCTGTCGCGTTCGAGCGGGGCGAAGGCGCCTGGCTTTGGGATACAGCCGGCAAACGTTATCTCGATGCCTTATCCGGCATCGCGGTCAATACGCTGGGGCACGCGCATCCGCAATTCACGGCCGCCCTGCAAACCCAGATCGGCAAGCTTATTCACTGCTCCAATGTGTACCAGGTGCGCGAGCAGGAATGGCTAGCCGACAAACTCTGTGCACTATCCGGCATGCAGGAAGTTTTCTTCAGCAATTCCGGGTGCGAGGCCAACGAGGCCGCGATCAAACTGGCCCGCATGTACGGCCACGGCAAAGGCATCGAAACTCCCAACATCATCGTGATGGAAAAATCCTTTCACGGCCGCACACTGGCGACGCTTTCCGCCACCGGCAACCGCAAGGTGCAGGCAGGCTTTGAGCCGCTGGTCAAAGGATTTGTACGCGTTCCTTATGATGACCTCGCCGCCGTTGAACAGGCCGCCGCACACAACCCGAGCATTGTGGCCATTCTGGTCGAACCGATTCAGGGGGAAGGTGGCATTCGCACGCCAGAGCCGTCCTACTTGCAAGGCCTGCGCCGGATTTGCGACCAGCAGGGCTGGCTGTTGATGCTGGATGAAGTTCAGAGCGGTATCGGCCGCACCGGCAAATGGTTCGCCCACCAACACAGCGGCATTCTGCCCGATGTAATGACGCTGGCCAAAGGCCTGGGTTCGGGCGTGCCCATTGGCGCCTGCCTGACTGCGGGCAAGGCTGCGGGCACGTTCAAACCGGGCAATCACGGCTCCACCTTTGGCGGCAATCCGCTGGCCTGCACTGCCGGCTTGACGACCCTGAATTTGCTGGAGCAAAACGGGTTGCTGGCGCATGCCGAGGCTTTGGGCAATTTCATTCGTGAAGGATTCACGCGGCGACTGGGCAAACTGGCCGGCGTCAAACAAATTCGCGGCCAAGGACTGATGATCGGCATCGAGCTGGATAAACCCTGTGGCGCGCTGGTAACAGCAGCGCTGGAAAACGGGCTGCTGATCAACGTCACTGCCGACAGCGTGGTCCGCCTGCTGCCGCCACTCGTTCTGTCCGAAGATGAGGCCCGGCATCTGATCGACACGCTGAGCCCGCTGATCGAAACTTTTCTGCAATCCTGATGGCAATACATCATGAGTACGCCCATAAAACATTTTTTGCAGTTCAAGGATTTCACCCGCGACGAATTTGAGTATCTGTTCGAGCGGACGCGCATCATCAAGGAGCGTTTCAAATCCTATCAGCAGTATTGGCCGCTGCAGGACCGCACGCTGGTGATGATTTTCGAAAAGGCCAGCACCCGTACGCGTCTGTCCTTTGAAGCCGGGATGCATCAACTCGGCGGCTCGGCCATCTACCTGAACACTCGCGACTCACAACTCGGTCGCGGCGAACCGGTGGAAGACGCCGGCAAAGTGATCTCGCGTATGAGCGATATCGTGATGATCCGCACCTTCGAGCAGGACATCATCGAACGCTTCGCGCGCAACTCGCGCGTGCCCGTCATCAACGGCCTGACCAATGAATATCATCCGTGCCAGATTCTGGCCGATATCTATACCTACATCGAACATCGCGGCAGCATCCGCGGCAAAACCGTGGCCTGGATAGGCGACTCGAACAATATGTGCAATACCTGGCTGCAGGCGGCGGAAATTCTGGATTTCAATGTGCACGTTTCAACCCCGCCGGGTTATGAGGTTGAGCCGGAACGCGCCGGGCTTTATGGCACGGATCATTACGAGTCATTTGGCGATCCGATGGAAGCCGCGCGCGGCGCCGACCTCGTCACCACCGATGTCTGGACCTCAATGGGCTGGGAAGCCGAAAACGAGGAACGCATGAAAGACTTCGCCGACTGGCAGGTGGATGGCGACATGATGCGCGTTGCCGCACCGGATGCCGTGTTCATGCATTGTCTGCCCGCGCATCGCGGCGAGGAAGTCAGCGCCGAAGTCATCGACGGCCCGCAAAGCGTGGTCTGGGACGAAGCTGAAAATCGTTTGCATGTGCAGAAAGCGCTGATGGAGTATCTGTTGCTGGGCAAAGTGGCATAAAACACGTGCTTGACGACTTCGGGGACGAAGCGTCGCGGCAAATTCACATCGGCTTAATCAACAACAAGATTCGTATCAAAAAATCAATTTAATTATCAACAGGTATTCATCATGAGCGACATCAAAAAAGCCGTCCTCGCCTACTCCGGCGGACTCGACACCTCAGTCATCCTGAAGTGGCTGCAAGACACATATCAATGCGAAGTGGTGACCTACACCGCCGATCTGGGACAGGGCGAAGAACTGGAACCCGCACGCCAGAAGGCGCTGCAGTTTGGCATCCCGGCGGAGCAGATTTTCATCGAGGATGTGCGCGAGGAGTTTGTGCGCGACTATGTGTTTCCGATGTTCCGCGCCAACACAATCTATGAAGGCGAGTACCTGCTGGGCACTTCCATCGCCCGCCCGTTGATCGCCAAACGGCTGGTTGAAATCGCCCAAGCGACCGGCGCCGAAGCGATCGCCCACGGCGCAACCGGCAAGGGCAACGATCAGGTGCGTTTCGAACTGGGTGCGTATGCGCTGAATCCAAACATCAAAATCATCGCACCGTGGCGCGAATGGGATTTGCTCTCGCGCGAGAAGCTGATGGCCTACGCCGAAAAACACGGCATTCCGGTGGACATGAAGCATAAGCAAGGCGGCTCGCCCTACTCCATGGATGCCAACCTGCTGCACATCAGCTATGAAGGACGTCACCTGGAAGACCCCGCTGCCGAAGCCGAGGAAAGCATGTGGCGCTGGACCGTGTCGCCTGAGAAGGCACCGGATGCGGCAGAATATCTCGACATTGAATTCGAGCACGGTGATGCCGTCGCGCTGAACGGCAATCGGATGTCAGCGGCTGACGTGCTGACCCACCTCAATATCCTCGGCGGCAAGCACGGCATCGGCCGTCTCGACCTTGTCGAAAACCGTTATGTCGGCATGAAGTCGCGCGGCTGCTACGAAACCCCGGGCGGCACAATTTTGCTCAAGGCGCACCGCGCAATCGAATCCATCACGCTGGATCGCGAAGTCGCCCACCTGAAGGATGACCTGATGCCGCGCTACGCCAGCATGATCTATAACGGCTATTGGTGGGCACCTGAGCGTATCGCATTGCAGAAACTGATCGACCACACGCAGCAGACCGTCAACGGCTGGGTGCGCGTCAAACTGTACAAGGGCAACGTGATTGTGGTCGGTCGCGACTCCAAGACCGATTCGCTGTTCGATTCGAGCATCGCCACTTTTGAAGACGACCAAGGCGCGTATGACCAGAAAGATGCCGGCGGTTTCATCAAACTGAACGCGCTGCGTATGCGCATCGCCGCCAATCTCAAAAATCGCAAGTAAGGAAATCGTCATGACCGACAAGATCGACAACGTCAGCGTACAAACCAAAGCCAACGTGTATTTCGACGGCAAGTGCATCTCGCACACCGTGCAGTATCCCGATGGCAGCAAAAAATCCGTCGGCGTCATTCTGCCGTCCACTTTGACCTTCAACACCGGCGCCCCGGAGGTCATGCAAACCGTGGCCGGCGCGTGCCGCTACAAGCTGAAGGGTGAGGACTGGAAATCGTGTCATGCCGGAGAATCTTTCTCGGTACCGGGCAATTCCAGCTTCGACATCGAAGTCACGGGCGACGCTTATCACTACATCTGTCACTTCAATTAGCATAAGCTACTGCGCAATCCGAGTGCAGCGCCGCGTGCTCTCTGTGCGGCTTCTTGCACTCGGATTGCTCGTAACGCTTTTGCAAGTAACGTCAAAACACTCAAGCTCAGGAGAGAACCATGCCATCCTTCGACATCGTTTCCGAAGTAGAAAAAACTGAAGTCAAAAATGCGGTCGAACAGACCAATAAGGAAGTTGGCACGCGCTTCGATTTCAAGGGCAGCGATGCGCGGGTCGAACAGGCTGAGTTGGTGCTGACGGTGTTCGCCGATAACGACTTCCAGCTCGACCAGGTGCAGGACGTTCTGAACGGCAAGCTGGCCAAGCGCAGCGTGGATATCCGCAGCCTAGACATTAGCGACAAGACCGAAAAAATCAGCGGCAACAAGGTGAAACGCAGCTGCACCGTGAAAGTGGGCGTGGAAACCGAGCTTGCCAAAAAGATCGTCAAGCTGCTCAAAGAAAGCAAGATGAAGGTGCAGGCCAGCATCCAGGGTGACACCGTGCGTGTCACCGGCAAGAACCGCGACGACCTGCAGGCCGCTATCGCCTTCGTCAAAAAATCCATCACCGATTTTCCGTTGCAGTACCAGAATTTTCGCGACTAAAGCTGTCATGACTACCTCCCCCGGCGCAGCACAACCCACGAACGCCATCGACGTCCGTTCCGAGTTTTCATTCAAGGGAGAGGAATACAGTCTCATTGCCACGCTGGATCTGGACTGGATGATCGATCGTCGCCTTGATCCGGATGCCCTGCATCAGTGGCTGGCGGAAACACATGGCATCGACACCTATTCCTATTTATTTGAGGTCATGGAAGTCGATCCTGTCGTGTTTGAAAATCCGCGTGGACTCGCGGTTCATTTCCACGACGCGGACAGATTTGATTTCGAGGCTTATGCGCACGCGCACAAACGCGAACACTGCCTGGCATCCCTGCAGACCATTGCCTCACGCGAGATGGGCATTGATGATCTGGCGCAGCATCCGCAACTGCAACAAGCACTGCTACAGGCCTATCAACTGGGCGCAGAACAATGAGCCGCGTACTTGTCATTTTCGCCGAAGGTAGCGAAGAGCTGGAATCCGTCACGCTCGTCAACATTCTGAGACGCGGCGGTATCGAAGTCACCCTCGCCGGTCTTTCCGATGCTCCTTTGCGCGGCAGCCGCGGCACTCAGATTCTGCCCGACGGCACACTCGATGCCGCACTCGCACACGACTACGACATGGTCATTCTGCCGGGCGGAATGCCGGGCACGACCCATCTGCGCAACGATGCGCGCGTCATCGCACTGGTGCAGCAAATGGCGCAGGCCGGCAAATGGGTCGCGGCAATTTGCGCCGCACCTTCGGTGCTGGCAGCGGCCGGCTTGCTCGATGAGAAACGCGCCACCTGCTATCCCGGCAGCCTCAAGGAATTTCCGAAGGTGTTCGTTCAGGACGGTGCGATCGTGCAGGATGGATTTCTGCTCACCTCGCGCGGACCGGGTACGGCAATGGATTTCGCCTTGTATCTTCTGGAATTGTTGGCCGGAAATCAAACGCGCCGGCAGGTGGAAATCGGTCTGGTCCGCTAGGCTTCAGCGCAAAATAGCCGCACCGCCGACGCGTCGAACGGCCATGATAATTCAGCCTGGGTATCGCGACGACGCAAAACCGGGATTCGCTCGCCATAACGCGCCAGCAACGCGGGCGTTTCCATGATGTCAATTTTCTCCGCCACCACACCGGTCGCTCGCAACACGCTTTCTGCGGCTTCGCACAAGTGGCAGTGCGCGGTACCGTAAAGTGCCAACCCGAACATTAATGCAGTTGCAGGATCGGCCAGCCCTGCTGCTCGGCGTGTGCGCGCAGCGTTGCATCAGGGTTGGTCGCCACTGGATGTGAGACCTGCTGCAACAAGGGCAAATCGTTCAACGAATCACTGTAAAACGTGCTCCGGGAAAATGATTGCAACGAGCGGTTTTGTGTGGCCAACCATTGCATCAACCGGGTAATTTTTCCCTCGCGAAACGAAGGCACGCCGCTGACGCGCCCGGTAAATTCACCGGCACAATGCTCCGGCTCGGTGGCAATCAGATGATCGATACCGAATTCGCGCGCAATCGGCGCAGTGACAAAACTGTTTGTGGCAGTGATGATGACGCAGACGTCGCCCCCCGCGAGATGTTCATTCACAATTTCGCGCGATTTTTGCGTAATCATGGGCAAAACACTTTCGTGCATGAATTGCGCATGCCAGGCATCCAGCGTCTTGCGGGAATGCCGCGACAAGGGCTTGAGCTGGAAATCCAGAAATTCGCCGATATCCAATGTCCCCGCCTTGTACTGTTCGTAGAACTGAAGATTTTTAACTTCAAACAACTCGCGATCAAGCACGCCAATGCGGATTAAAAATTGCGACCACTCAAAATCGCTATCTCCGTTCAGCAGGGTGTTGTCGAGATCAAACAGGGTTAGTTTCACTTCAAAGACTCCTGTGCAAATCTTGCAAAATTTCTTTCAGCATGGGAATTGAGGGCTGGCGTTGCAAGCGCAACGAGTGTTCGTCCAGCGCGTCGAGAATCGTCACCAGTCCCGGCAGATCACGACGAACGTGCGTCAGCAGATAGCGCACGACCTCTTCCGGCAGCGTAAATCCACGCTGACGCGCCTGTTCGCGCAAAGCCGCACATTTCTCGTCATCATTCAGCGCATGCAGCTGGTAGATAAGTCCCCAGCCAAGGCGCGAGCGCAGATCATCGCGCAAGGCGAGATGCAACGGTGCCGCACTTCCCGCCACCAACATGATGCCCTGCGCTTCGCGCATGCGGTTGAACAAATCGAACATGCGGATTTGGGCGGCCTCATCCAGACGTTCGACATCGTCGATCGCGACCACGTCGGTAGACGTTTCGGGCACTTCGGCAGCGGCATACACAGCCGTGTAGCCGCGTTCGGCAAAAGCACGCACACAGGCACGCAGCAAGTGGGTTTTGCCGCTCCCCGTCTCGCCCCACAAATGCACGTTATGCAGTTCTCCGCCCGTCGTCATGTCCTGCAACAGCCGCAATAACTCCGCATTGCGCCCGGTAACAAAATTGTCCAGCGTCGGCGAATGTTCGGGGGCGATATCGAGTAAAAGCTGACTCATGATTTTCCGTACAGATCGCTCGCCAGATAGGCATCACGCAAATGACGCAGACCCACCAGCACAATGGCGGCCATCGGCAAAGCCAGCAGCAATCCGACAAATCCGAATAACTGTGCGAACGCCATGAGCGCAAAAATCACGGCGAGCGGATGCAAGCCAATGCGGTCACCGACGAGCCAGGGGGTAATCAGCATACCTTCGAGCAACTGGCCGACCGCAAAAATACCCCAGATTACCAGCATCCCGCTCAGGGTTCCGAATTGCATCGCGGCTGCCAGCGTCGCCAGCAACACGCCCAGCAGCATGCCCAGATACGGGATAAAAACCAGCAGTCCGGCCAGTAAACCAATCGGCAGGGCAAACTCCAGTCCGGCCAGCCACAGCGCGACCGCGTAAAACATACTCATGAGCAACATGACCGACAGTTGCCCGCGCAGAAATTCGGCCAGAATATCGTCGATCTCCACGGCAATTTGGGTGATCCGGGCATGCCAATGGCGTGGCACCAGTGCATCTATACGCACAAGCAGTTGATTCCAATCTCGCAGCAAATAAAACATGGCCAGCGGGATCAGCAAGGCATTGGTGAGCAGCGTGGCCAGCGCCGCACCCCGGGCGCCAAGCCAGGACAACACTTGTGTAGCTGAGCCATCGGCACTTTGCCAATGCGATTGCGCCATCTGTTTCAGGGCGACGGCATCCCACTGCAATTCGGTACCGAACTGTTGCTGCCACCATGGCAGCAGACGGAGCTTTGCGGTTTCCAGCCAGTCCGGCATACGCACCAGCAATAGGCTGAATTCGCGCTCCAGTAACGGCAGCAAGATCAACAGGAATACGACGACCAGCAAAACCATACCCGCCATCACGGAGAGCACAGCAAGCGTACGCGGCCATCTCCAGCGGCACAGGCGCTCCACCAGCGGCGCACAAACGTAAGCCAGAATGGCGGCCACCAGAAACGGGGCAAGGATTGGGCCCAACGCATAGAGTGCGGCGACGAAGAGCACCAGTACCAACAACCATTGTGCGGCGGCAAAGCGGGAAAAAGTCATTTCGGGTAAAATTCGCGGCGAAAAACGCCTGAACTCTACCTTTTTGAAAGCGAGAACTCAACTTGAGCACGCCATCTTCACTTTCCTATCGCGATGCCGGTGTCGATATCGATGCCGGTGATCAGCTGGTCGAAAACATCAAACCCTACGCCAGGCGCACCATGCGGCCGGAAGTCCTGTCCGGTATCGGCGGATTCGGCGGCCTGGTGGAAATCTCTAAAAAATACCGGGAGCCGGTGCTGGTTTCCGGCACCGATGGCGTGGGTACAAAACTCAAGCTGGCTTTCGAACTGAACCGTCACGACACCGTCGGCATCGATCTGGTCGGCATGAGCGTCAACGACATTCTGGTGCAGGGCGCCGAGCCGCTGTTCTTCCTCGATTACTTCGCCTGCGGAAAACTCGACGTGGCGGCGGCGACCGAAGTGGTGAAAGGCATCGCTTCCGGCTGCGAACAATCCGGTTGCGCGCTGATCGGCGGCGAGACGGCCGAAATGCCCGGGATGTATCCGGTGGGTGAATATGATCTCGCCGGCTTTGCCGTCGGCGTGGTGGAAAAATCCAAAATCATTACCGGCGAACACATTGCGCCGGGCGACGTGGTACTGGGTCTGGCCTCCAACGGCGCGCACTCAAACGGCTACTCGCTGGTGCGCAAAATCATCGAGCGCAGCCAGCCGGATCTGAACGCACGCTTCGATGGCGAGCGCACGCTGGCCGATTGCATCATGGCGCCAACCCGACTGTACGTGAAGCCAATGCTGTCGCTGATGGAAAAACTGACCGTCAAAGGCATGGCGCACATTACCGGCGGCGGCATCACGGAAAACGTTCCACGCGTGCTGCCCGCAAACGTGGTCGCCGACATCGACAGCACAGCCTGGTCCATGCCAAAGCTGTTCCGCTGGCTGCAAGAAGGCGGCAACGTCGAGCCGCAGGAAATGTATCGCACTTTCAACTGCGGCATCGGCATGGTAGTCATTGTCGCCGCCGGCGATGCTGACGCAGCGATGGCGCATTTGCAGGAGGCCGGAGAACAGGTCTTCCGCATCGGTGTCATTCGCACCCGGCAGGGCGAAGAACACCAAACCCAGGTGCGCTAAGCTGCCGTGAAAAAAATCGTCATTCTGATTTCCGGGCGCGGCTCCAACATGCAGGCACTGGTGGAGGCGCAACTGCCCTGCCGGATCGCGGCGGTGATCAGCAACCGGGCCAATGCCGGCGGTCTGGCGTATGCCGAAGCGCGAGGCATTCCGACGGCCGTGGTCTCGCATCATGACCACCCGGATCGCGCCGGGTTCGATGCGGCGCTGGCCCAAGTAATCGACGAATTCCAGCCGGACTTCGTTGTGCTGGCCGGATTCATGCGCATCCTCACGGAGGATTTCGTCAATCATTACCGTGGTCGTCTGATCAATATCCACCCGTCGCTGCTGCCCGCATATCCCGGTCTGCACACCCATGCCCGCGCATTGCAGGATGGTGTATGCATTCACGGGTGTACCGTACATTTTGTTACACCCGCGCTGGACCACGGCCCAATCATCATCCAGGCCGCCGTTTCCGTAATGAAAAACGATACGGAACAATCGCTTGCAGCGCGCGTTCTGCAACAGGAACATCGCGTCTATCCTCAGGCATTGCAGTGGCTGTGCCATGCCCAGATTGAACTGGGCCCGGATGAACACGTCATATTCCGGCGTGATAAACAAGCCGGGCACGCACTGATTTCTCCCGGCCTGGAGTAATTCAATGAAAGTATTTTCGAGTTTGCTGGCAGTCTTGCTGTGGCTGGCCGCGTCGCGGGTTTTTGCGGCACCGCCCGCCTACATCCACGCCGTTTACGATGTCCACAAAAGCGGCATCAAGATCGGCACCATGGAAGAAACGTTTACCCGCGAGGGCGATCACTACACACTGCACAGTGTCACAGCTCCGATTGGTATCCTCGCGCTGTTCAAGCCGGAAAAGGTCGTGGTGACCAGCACGGGCAACATCACCGGGCAAGGTTTGCGCCCTGCAAAAACCAGCCATCGCCGCGATCTCGACAGCAATAAAAACAGCGATGCCGAATTCGACTGGTCGCACAACACGCTGACCCTCACCCATCAGGGACAACGCAAGCAATTGCCCCTGCGCGAGGGCACGCAGGACCGTCTGAGTGCGATGTACCAGTTCCTGTTTTTAGCCGCAGGGGCTCGCACCGCAAATTTTCCGCTAACCGACGGCACGAAAGTCAGTGATTATCATTACGCCATCACATCCGGCCCGGTGCTGGAAACGCCTGCCGGCACTTTCCATACGCGCTATCTCGATGACCAGGCCAAACCCGGCGAGCGGCACAACGAAATCTGGCTGGCCAGCGAATTGCGTTCCCTGCCCTGCAAAATGGTGATTACCGAAGCCGATGGCAGCACCATGACCCAGGTATTGAGCTCACTGGAAATGCGCTAAAGCTCATGTCCCTGCCTCAATCGCCCGCGGCCCGGGCGGCGTTCGCTATCGGGCTTTCCCTTCTGCTGCACGGGCTGGTGATGTTTGTACCTCTGGTGCATCTCAAGCCTGCAGAAACGCCCTTGCCGCCGCTGATGGCAAAACTCGAACCGCTCCCGAAGATTGTCCCCGCGCCAAAACCGGCAAAGAAACCAGCCCCCCCAAAGCCTGTCACACCCGCACCTGTTCAAACATTACCGCAAGAAAACGTGACGGAACCCCTCATGCCAGCGGCAGAAGAAGAGCCGCAGATCGACGAACCGCCCGCGGAAGAATCGCTTACTGAAGCGCCGCCACAACCGCGCATTCCTCTGCCTCGCCAGGCCAAGCTGACATTTGCGGTATATCAGGGCGCAGGCGGATTGAAGCTGGGTGAAACGGTGCATCGTCTGGAAATCGAAAATGGGGAATATGTGCTGAGCTCGGAAACGCAGACCACCGGGCTGGCCAGTATTTTCAAAACGTTTCTGATGACGCAATCCAGCCAGGGAAAAGCCGACACACTGGGATTGCACCCGCAACGTTTCAGCGAAGCCCGCAAACAGGCGAGCGGCACACAGGATGTCAGCGCCGAATTTGATTTCGCCGGACACTCCATTCATTTTTCGCACGGCGGCAAAGCGGCGTTGCCTGATAACGCGCAGGATTTCCTCAGCTTTCTTTATCAACTTTCGCAGCTCACGCTGGCGGGGCGCGAAATCGCGCCGGTCGAGATCAGCAACGGCAAAAAACTGGAGCACTACGAACTGGAGATCGGCGCGGAAGAAACCATCGACACACCGCTGGGAAAATTGCGGGCGCTGCCGCTGCGAAAACTCCATCAGCCCGGCGAGGAAGGCCTCATCGTCTGGCTGGCGCTCGAATATCGTTTGCTGCCGATCAAGCTGCAGCAGCTCGACCGCGCCGGCAAGGTGCAGGGTGAAATGCGCATTTCCGAAATACGGGTCTCGGAAGAAAACGCGGAATTTGCTCCACCACAAAAATCACCCGACACGCTGCCTCCGGAAACTTCACCGCCTGCCTGCACGCAAGGCGCTGCGGTTTGTTAAACTGCGCGCCTCTCAAAAATTGAACACAAAATGCTAATCACCGAATACCGGCTGGATCTTGTCATCCAGGCCCTGCGTGCCATTCTGCCGCTGGCACACCCCGCAGACACCACGCTGCGCTACTTTTTTCAGGACAACCGGATTGGTTCGAAGGAACGCGCGCTGGTCGCTGAAACCGTTTTCGGCGTGCTGCGTCACCGTCTGCTGCTGGAACACGCCTGCGCCCTGAACGAGGGACAACCCACCGCGCGCCGCATGGCGCTCGCGCACCTGTTCCGCTTCGGCGGTTATAACCTGCGCGAAATCGAACCCGTTTTGAAGCATGACGAGAAGGCGTGGCTGGGCAGTGTGAAGGGCCTGAAAATTTCCGCGCTGTCACTGGCGATACAAGCAGAATTTCCGGAGTGGCTGATTGAGAAATTACGCGCAAGCCATTCCGAGGCAGATATTCTCGCCCTCGGTCAGGCATTGCAAAATGCCGCACCGCTGGATCTGCGCGTCAACACACTGCTGGCTAAACGCGATGAAGTGCTGGCGCAGCTCCAGTCCCAGCAGATCGATGCCACGCCAACACCGTATTCACCGCTCGGTATTCGACTCAAGGACAAAATTCCGCTGAACAAGGATCCGCTCTTTACCGAAGGTAAAGTTGAAGTTCAGGATGAAGGCAGCCAGCTGCTGGGATTGTTACTGGCGCCGAAACGCAACGACATGGTGGTGGATTTTTGCGCCGGTGCCGGCGGAAAAACATTGCTGCTCGCGGCACTGATGAATTCGCAGGGACGTCTTTATGCGCTGGATGTTTCGGAAAAACGCCTCGCCAATCTGAAGCCGCGACTGAAGCGCTCCGGTGCGAGCAACATCCAGCCGATGTTGATCGCGCACGAAAATGATTTGAAGGTTAAGCGGCTGGCCGGCAAGATCGACCGCGTGTTGGTTGATGCGCCCTGCAGCGGGCTGGGTACGCTGCGCCGCAATCCGGATCTGAAATTCCGTCAGTCTCCCGGCAGCATTGAGGAGCTCACGCAAAAACAGTCGGCAATTCTGGCGTCGGCCGCACGCCTGCTGAAAAAAGGCGGACGCCTGGTGTATGCAACTTGCAGCCTGTTGCAGGAGGAAAACCAGCACATCGTCGAAGCGTTTCTCGCGGCACATCCCGAGTTTGTGCTGGTACCCGCGGACGATGTTTTGCAACAACAAAAAATTTCCCTGCAAACTGGAAATTACCTGCAACTTTCACCGGTCACGCACAACACCGACGGTTTTTTCGCCGCGATCCTCGAGCGCAACTAATCACGGGCAAACAGCTCAGGAGCTGCATGACAGCATCGACGCGCCGGGTTTGTTGCGCGCCCAATCCGGGCGGTTTGCCAACAATCCAGGCGGATGCCTGTCATCGTAAGGATGTCGGGCGGCGTCGAGCAATCGATGCAGGAGCTCGAGATCACCCTGTTCGGCGGCGTCAATCGCCTGTTGTGCGAGATAGTTACGCAACACAAAACGAGGGTTGAGGCGGTTCATCCGGGCGCGCCGGTCGCTGTCATTGGTTTGTTCCCGACGCGTGCGCAGCGCATAGCGATGCAGCCATACCGACAGACCTTCCCGATGATTCTCAAACAACGCGGGGTCGTAAGCACTGGCGCGCAGGATTTCGACCTCGGGGGCCATCAGATCTACCGTCGCCAACCCGCGAAAGAATTCCGTCATATCGAGTTCGCTACGCTGCATCAGCTCAAAGATCTCACCCACCAGCACCGCATCTTCCTCACCCTGCCAGCAAGACCATCCGAATTTACCCGCCAGCATGGATTGCATCGTGCCCGCGGACTCGGCATCGAAAGCCGCCAATCCGGCATCCAGAATACCGGGAGCCGGCGCGATGGGATGCAGAGCTTCTGCAAGACGTTCGAGATTCCAGCGCGCAACAACGATCTGGTTGCCAAAACAGTAACGGTGGGTTTCCGCATCCGTGGTATTGGGCGTCCAGCCCGGATCAAAATTTTCGAGCCAGCCATAGGGGCCGTAATCGATGGTCAATCCGAGTATCGACATGTTGTCGGTATTCATCACGCCGTGCACAAAACCTACGCGCATCCATTCCGTCATCAACCGCGCCGTTCGCATGCAAACTTCGGCGAACCATGCGTCGAATTTTTCGGCCGGCGCCCCCGCGAGATGAGAAAAGTCCCGCGCAATGGTGAAATCCACCAACTGCCGCAGAACATCCAACTCGCCTTGGGCCGCATGAATCTGAAAATGACCGAATCGTGTAAACGAGGGCGACATGCGACAAACAATGGCCCCGGGTTCGTTGCGCGGATTCCCGTCGTACAACATATCGCGCCGGACGACGTCACTCGTGGCAATAAGACTCAAGGCGCGAGTCGTCGGAATGCCAAGGTGAAACATGGCTTCGCTGCACAGAAATTCGCGGATCGATGAACGCAACACGGCGCGGCCATCGGCACGCCGCGAATACGCAGTCTGTCCGGCGCCTTTAAGCTGCAATTCCCAGCGTTTACCCTGCGGATTGATCGCCTCGCCCAGTGAGATTGCCCGGCCGTCTCCCAGCTGCCCTGCCCACTGGCCAAACTGATGACCACCATAACGTGTGGCATAAGGGGCCATCCCAGGCAACAGGGCGTTGCCGGAAAATGCTTCGCGAAAAGCTTCCGACTGCACATCGTTTGCATCGAGATCCAGCAAGGCCGCGGCCTCGGGAGACCAAGCCAGCAAACGCGGCCGTGTCACCGGCGTCGGCGTCACCGCTGCCCAACAAACCCCGTGTGTATGGCGGGAATGCACCGCCCCCGACTTGTCACCCGGCAATACGCCGATCCAGCGATTGTCAAAGGTCAGCGGCCGCACGCGTCATCCTCAACAAACTCCAGTGCAAGATATCGCACCTCAAGCACTTCGATTTCTTCCCTGCCGCCCGGAAGTGCCAGATTCAGCACGTCGCCTTCGCGCGCCTTGAGCAGCGCACGCGCCAGCGGGGAGACCCAGCTGATATGTCCCCGCGTGACATTGGCTTCATCAATGCCGACGATGCTGTACGTCCGTGACTGGCCATCGCCATGCAGCACGGTCACCGTCGCGCCAAAAAATACCTGTTCGCATTCACCGCGCTGCTCGGGGTCGACGACTTGCGCGTTTTCCAGCCGCTTGGCCAGGAAACGCAGGCGCCGGTCGATTTCCCGCAAGCGCTTCTTGCCGTAAATATAATCGCCATTTTCGGAACGGTCGCCATTCGAAGCCGCCCAGGAAACTGTTTGCACCAGCGCCGGCCGTTCTACATCCCAAAGATGTTTGTATTCTTCCTGCAACTGACGAAAACCGCCCGGCGTCAGATAATTTTTCAGGCCCTCCGGTAGTTTGGGGGCGCCTTCAAAATCATCGTCATCATCGCCATCGTTTTCGCGCGTGAATGCCTTGCTCATATTTATCCTTGTTTCAAACCGGGCGCTAAACCGCCAGCGCCACCGTCTTGATCTGGGCGTAAACCGCCATACCGGGCATCAGCCCCAACGTATCGCAGGAACGTCGGGTAATGCGTGCCAAGAGCATGACATTGGCACCCGTCAGAAGTTGCACATTCATCCGGGCCGAACCCGCCTCGGCCAGCGCGACGATGGTCGCGGGCAAAATGTTGTTGATACTGGAAGCCTGCGGAGGCTGCAGGGTAATGCTCACATCGCGCGCCTGAACGCGGGCGCGCAGTTGACGGCCCACTGTGAGGTCAGCCGCCGTGACCCATAATGCCCCCCCGGAAAAGTCCAGCCGGGCCAGCTGATACGGTTCGTCGAGCGCCCCCACGCTCACTTCAATCACAACCGCCGCCTCTTCAAATTTGGCCAGCGGCGAATCGGGTTGTGACAACATCGGCAGCAGCGCGCCGGCTACCTTCACCCGCCCCTGTTGCAGATAGACCAGATGATCCGCCAGCCGGGTCACTTCTTCCATCGCATGCGTCACATAAACCACGGGAATATCGAGTTCACAGTGCAGCGTTTCGAGATAGGCCAGGATTTCCTGTTTGCTCGGCCCATCCAGTGCAGACAGTGGCTCGTCCATCAGCAGCAGGCGCGGACTGGTCAGCAAAGCACGGGCGATGGCCACGCGCTGTCGTTCACCGCCGGAAAGCGAATTCGGATCGCGCCGTTCGATCAATGCCACTAGCCCCAGCCACTCGACGACCTGATCGAGCTGAACCCGGCGCTCGGCCGCCGGAATTCGCCGGTAGCCATACAACAAATTCTCGCGCACGGACAAATGTGGAAACAGGCTGGCTTCCTGAAATACATAACCCACGGCCCGCCGGTGCGGCGGCACAAAGACAGCATCGGACTGCCAGATCTCCCCGTTCACCTGCAGTTGGCCGGATGCCCGTTCAAGTCCGGCGAGACAGCGCAGAACCGTCGTCTTTCCGGAACCGGACGGCCCGAACAAGGCGGTCACCCCCCGCGCCGGCGCGTCGAATCCGGCATCCAGCTCAAACCCGGAATGCCGCAACACAAAATGAGCATAAATTCCGCTCATCGCGCCACCCTGAATTTGTTCCCCAGCAGATACAGTCCCAGCAGCACCAGAAAGGCGAACAGCACCATACCACCCGCAAGCCAGTGCGCCGCCGTGTATTCCATGGCTTCAACGTGATTGTAGATCGCGATCGACAGCACCCGGGTTTCGCCGGAGATATTGCCGCCCAGCATCAGGACGACGCCGAATTCACCGACCGTATGCGCAAAAGCCAGAATGATCGCGGTCAGAAAACCGGGGCGGGCCAGCGGCAGGGCAACACTGAAAAATCGGTCCAGCGGCGCGGCGCGCAGGCTGGCGGCCACTTCCAGCGGACGGCGTCCGATACTTTCGAAGGCATTGCGAATTGGCTGGACGGCGAACGGGAGAGAGAAAAGCATGGAACCCAACACCAGCCCACCAAAGGTAAAGGACAGGCGGCCAAGCCCCAGTGTTTGGAACAACATCCCCAGCGCGCCTTGCGGTCCCATCAACACCAGCAGATAAAACCCCAGCACGGTGGGTGGCAACACCAGCGGCAAAGCCACCAGTGCGGAAACAACCGGGGCATACCAGCGCCGCGTATACGCCAGCCACCAGGCCAGCGGCGTTGCAACACAAAGTAACAACAGAGTAGTGACGCCGGCAAGTTTGAGCGTCAGCCAGAGGGCCAGCCAGTCATCCGGTGCGAGCGGCGGCATGCTACTCAAACCCGCAAGCCGCTTACCGCAACCGTGATCGTGCCCAAAGGCATGGAAACTTTAGAATGGAATATCGTCGTCAAAATTGTCGAAGTTGCTCTTGGCCGGCGCGGCCTTGGGCGCAGACTGAGCTGCCGGCGCCGACGAGCGATTTTCCATCACTTCGAAACTGCCACCGCCGGTGGCCTTGCCGCCGAGCATTTGCATCTCGTTCACCACGATCTCGGTGGTATAGCGATCCTGGCCTTCCTTGGTCTGCCATTTGCGGGTTTGCAGCTTGCCTTCGATATAGACCTGCGAGCCCTTTTTCAGGTACTCACCGGCGATTTCGGCAAGACGACGATAGAAAACCAGGTTATGCCATTCGGTTTTTTCCTGTTTTTCGCCGCTCTTGTCCTTCCAGTTTTCAGAAGTTGCCAGTGTGGCATTGGTGACGGCTTCGCCGCTGGTCATGTAACGGGTCTCCGGATCTTTGCCGAGACGGCCTATCAGAATTACTTTATTCACTGACATGTCATGCTCCCTTCACGAGTTGTTCTACTGCCGATTCATCGAATCCCTGCATTTCCACCTTGAGGCAGGCCATGCGTTCTGCCGCCACGACCATCGCCTCGCGTACACCGTTCAACTGCAACAGTTGGCCGCGCAATTCTACCGCAGCAGACTCGCTGAGTTCCGGTAAATGATAGAGCTTGGTGCGCACAGCCAAAGGTGGGCGCATACCGGCCGCGACCAGCAGCCACGCCAGCAACAGGCCGATGGCAAAAACGAAAACCGCATTGCCGCCGACGTATTGCATCAGCGCGCCGCCAGCGGCCGCACCGAAAAAGGCACCCAGAAATTGCACGCTGCTGTACACGCCCATCGCTGTACCCTTGGCAGCCAGCGGCGCAATTTTGCTGATCAGCGAGGGCAAGGTCGCTTCGAGTACGTTGAAGGCCGTGAAAAACAGCAGCAGTGCAAAGGCAATTCCCCAGAGGGAGTGTTGCAATGTCAGCAGCATGAGTTGCGCCAGCGCGGCCAGCGCGACCGCCGTCATGAAGATGAATTTCATCTTGGCTTTTTTCTCGGCGATGATGATCGGCGGCACCATCAAGGCAAAGGCAACCAGCATCACCGGCAGGTAAATCTGCCAATGCAGGGCAACTTCGAGGCCGTTATCCTGCAGCAGAAAAGGCACCTGGATGAAAACCGACATCAGGATCGCATGCAGCGCGAAAATGCCAAAATCCAGCCTCAGCAGATCAGGATTGCGCAGCACTTCACGAAAATGACCGCGTCCCACTTCAGTGTCGCTATGGAAACGGACGATCTGTGGATCGGGAATACCAAAGCGCACCAGCAGCATGGCCAGCAATGCAAGCACACCTGTCATGGCAAAAATGCCGGGAACGCCGATCAGATGATTGAGCAGCGGCGACAGCACGAGTGACACCGAGAATGTGACGCCTATCGTCATTCCAATCATGGCCATAGCGCGGGTGCGAACTTCCTCCCGCGTCAAGTCGGCGGTCAACGCCATCACCGCCGCATTAAGCGCGCCGGCGCCCTGAACAACACGACCGATAATCACCCAGTAAATATTGTCCGCACTCGCCGCAATGAAACTACCCAGCGCAAACAACAGCAAACTGACATAGATTACCGGCTTGCGGCCGTAACGGTCCGACATCCAGCCGGCGGGGATTTGCAAAATCGCCTGAGTCAATCCATAGGCACCCAGTGCAACTCCCATCAGCAGATGGCTCTCGCCCCCCGGCAGGTGTTCGGCATACAGCGCAAAAACCGGCAGGATGATGAACAGTCCCAGCATACGCAGTCCGTAAATTCCCGCCAGTCCAAAGCTGGCACGGCGTTCGGTGGAGGTCATGGATTGTTCGGAAGCAGACATGTACAGGGTTTGGGAATATTTTTGAAGTCGCGTATATTAGCAGGTCGCCTCTTTTGACGCATGAACCCATGGACAGTATAAAAATTCGCGGCGCCCGGACTCACAATCTGAAGAACATCGATCTGGATTTACCCCGCAACCGGCTGGTAGTGATTACCGGCTTGTCGGGTTCCGGAAAATCTTCGCTGGCCTTCGACACGCTTTACGCGGAGGGCCAGCGCCGCTATGTCGAATCGCTGTCCGCCTACGCCCGGCAGTTTCTGCAACTGATGGAGAAACCGGATGTCGATCTGATCGAGGGCCTGTCCCCCGCCATTGCAATCGAACAAAAAGCGACGTCGCATAATCCGCGCTCCACCGTGGGGACCGTCACGGAAATCCACGACTACCTGCGCTTGCTTTTCGCGCGCGCCGGCTCGCCCTATTGTCCGGAACACGATCTCGTCTTGCAGGCGCAAAGCGTCGGCCAGATGGTGGATCATGTGCTGGCCCTGCCCGAAGACACCAAGGTGATGATTCTGTCGCCCGTTGTGGTTGAACGCAAAGGCGAACAGCTGGATCTGTTCGATGAATTGCGTGCCCAGGGATTTGTCCGGCTGCGCATCAATGGCAAGGTGCATGAAATCGACACCCTGCCCACACTGGCAAAAAATCGCAAACACACGATCGAAATCGTGGTCGACCGGCTTAAGGTAAATTCAGAAGCCAAGCAGCGTCTGGCCGAGTCCTTTGAAACCGCGCTGCGTCATGCAAATGGCCGCGCGCTTGCGGTGGAAATGGACAGCGGCAAGGAGCACCTGTTTTCCGCGAAGTTTGCCTGTCCGATTTGCAACTACGCGCTGCAGGAACTCGAACCCAGGCTTTTCTCATTCAATAATCCCGTAGGGGCCTGCCCGAAGTGTGACGGACTGGGCGTCATCAGTTTTTTCGATCCCAAACGCATCGTGGCTTTTCCACAGCTTTCGCTTAGTTCCGGCGCGATCAAAGGTTGGGACCGGCGCAACCAGTTTTATCACCAGCTACTCGGCAGCTTGGCCAAACACTACGATTTTGACATCGAACGATCCTTTGAAAGCTTGCCCGACCGTATCCAGCAAATTGTGCTGTACGGCAACAACGGGGAAGTCATCCCTTTCCAGTATATGAACGAGCGGGGCAAGCCTGTCATTCGCGAACATGCCTTTGAGGGCATTGTGAAAAACTTCGAACGCCGCTACCACGAAACCGATTCGCCGACCGTTCGGGAGGAGCTGGCAAAATACCTCAACACGTGCACCTGCCCGGATTGTGCCGGCGCGCGTCTGCGTAAAGAAGCACGGCATGTGCGTATTGCGGATCGGCATCTGCATGAAATCAGCCATCTGCCATTGCGCGATGCGCTGGCTTTTTTCGAAACACTAACGCTGCCGGGGCATAAACAGGCGATTGCCGAAAAAATCGTGCATGAAATTTGCAACCGATTACGCTTCCTCAACAACGTCGGGCTGGATTACCTATCGCTGGAGCGATCGGCCGAAACGCTTTCCGGTGGTGAGGCACAGCGGATTCGTCTCGCTTCGCAAATCGGCTCGGGTCTGACCGGCGTAATGTATGTGCTGGACGAGCCGTCCATCGGCCTGCACCAGCGTGACAATGACCGCTTGCTGGATACGCTGAAGCGTCTGCGTGATATGGGCAATAGCGTCATTGTTGTCGAACACGATGAAGATGCGATCCGTCATGCCGATTTTGTCGTTGACATGGGTCCGGGAGCCGGCGAGCACGGCGGTCAGGTGGTCGCGCAAGGCGATCCCGAGGCCATTTGCGCCAATCCGGAATCCCTGACCGGAGACTATCTGGCCGGCAGACGCAACATCCCGCTGCCCGAAGCTATCCGCACGCCCGATGCTGAGCGCATACTTTCCATCGTTCGCGCGAGCGGGAACAACCTGAAAGATGTCACCCTCAACCTGCCGGTTGGCCTGCTTGTCTGTGTGACCGGCGTTTCCGGCTCGGGAAAATCCACGCTGATCAACGACACGCTGTATCACGCTGTGGCACAGCATTTATACGGCAGCACAACCGAACCCGCGCCGCATGCCGCCATCGAAGGCCTGGAGTTTTTCGACAAGGTCATCAACGTGGATCAGTCGCCCATCGGACGCACGCCACGCTCCAATCCCGCAACGTATACCGGTCTGTTTACCCCGGTGCGCGACTTGTTTGCCGGCGTTCCTTCGGCACGTGAACGCGGCTACGGACCGGGACGTTTCTCCTTCAACGTCAAGGGTGGTCGCTGTGAATCCTGCCAGGGCGATGGCGTCATCAAGGTTGAGATGCACTTTCTGCCGGACGTCTATGTCCCCTGCGACGTGTGTCACGGCCAGCGCTACAACCGCGAGACGCTGGAAATCATGTACAAGGGGAAGAATATCCACGATGTGCTGCAAATGACCGTTGAGCAGGCGCACGAGTTTTTCGCACCTGTTCCAGTCATCGCACGGAAACTGCAAACGCTGCTGGATGTAGGATTGGGTTACATCACGCTGGGGCAAAGCGCCACAACACTCTCCGGCGGTGAGGCACAACGAGTGAAGCTGTCGCTGGAGCTTTCCAAGCGTGATACCGGACGCACTTTGTACATTCTGGACGAACCCACCACGGGCCTGCACTTCCACGACATTGCACTGTTACTCAAGGTCATTCACAAACTGCGCGATCAAGGCAACACGGTGGTGATCATCGAACATAATCTGGACGTGATCAAAACGGCGGACTGGGTGATCGATCTTGGTCCCGAGGGCGGCGCAGGCGGCGGCCATATCATCGCCGAAGGAACACCCCGCACACTTGCCGGCATGCCACAGAGTGTTACCGGACAATATCTACGTCCATTTTTTGGCGTGTGAGCCCTAACTGAACCGGCGCAACAAAACAAAAAAGCCGGACGATGTCCGGCTTTTTTCGATACAGCGCTTGCCTGCTTACTCGGCGTCAACCACGGCAGTTTCAGCAGGACGATCCATCAGCTCGACCAGAGCCATCGGTGCATTGTCGCCCTGACGGAAGCCGAATTTGAGGATCCGCAGGTAACCGCCATTGCGCGCAGCATAGCGCGGGCCTAGCTCGTCGAAAAGCTTGACGACCATTTCGCGATCACGCAGACGGGCGAATGCCAGACGGCGATTAGCCAAACTGGGGTTCTTACCGAGAGTCAGGATAGGCTCCGCAACGCGGCGCAGCTCCTTGGCTTTCGGCAAGGTGGTTTTGATTGCTTCATGACGCAGCAGGGAAACGGTCATGTTGCGCAGCATGGCCAAACGGTGGCTGCTGGTACGGTTAAGTTTTCTCAGTCCTAAACGGTGACGCATGGTATTGCCTCTCTAGTTCTAATGCAGTGCTGCTTAGGCAGCGACTGGCCAATTTTCCAGCTTCATACCCAGCGACAAATCATGCTCGGCCAGAACCTGTTTGATTTCATTGAGCGACTTGCGACCCAAGTTCGGAGTACGCAGGAGGTCGTTTTCGGTGTATTGCACCAGATCACCGATATAGTGAATGCTTTGGGCTTTCAGGCAGTTCGATGAACGCGGTGTCAATTCGAGGTCGTCAACCGGACGCAACAGGATCGGATCCACCTTGGGTGCCGGCGCTTTTTCGACTTCGGGCTCGGTACCTTCCAGTGCGGCAAATACAGAGAACTGATCCACCAGAATACGTGCTGCATTGCGGATAGCCTGCTCAGGATCGATCGCACCATTGGTTTCAATATGCATGACCAACTTGTCCAGATCGGTGCGCTGTTCAACGCGGGCACTCTCAACCGCATAGCTCACACGACTCACCGGGCTGAACGAAGCATCAAGCGCAATATGACCAACCGCACGAGTTTCATTCGGGGCCTGACGAGAAATGGCGGAAACATAACCACGCCCCTGTTCGACCTGAAGCTGCATGTCTAGTTTGCCACCCGCCGTCAAATGGGCGATGACATGTTCCGGATTCAACACTTCAACATCGGCATTGCCACTGATGTCGCTAGCAGTCACTACGCCCGGGCCGTCCTTCTTGATGGTCAGGACAACTTCCGGCACGTTATGCAAACGCAGCACCACACCTTTAAGATTCAGCAAAATATCAACGACATCTTCCTGCACACCGTCGATAGTGGCGTATTCGTGCAATACGCCGGCGATCTTGACTTCGGTGGGCGCCGCGCCGGGCATCGAAGACAACAAGATACGACGCAGTGCGTTACCCAGCGTATGGCCATAGCCACGCTCAAACGGCTCCATCACCACTTTTGCCTGGGTGTCAGAAACTCGCTGAACGTCGATAATGCGGGGCTTCAAAAATTCATTTTTGGGCATAACCTACTCCGCGTGGATTACTTGGAATACAACTCAACCACGAGATGCTCGTTGATGGTTGCAGGCAATTCGGTACGCTGCGGCTTGGCCTTGAAGACACCTTTAAATCCTTTGGTATCCATTTCCAGCCATTCCGGGAAACCGCGCTGCTCGGCAGCTTCGATGGCCGCCTTAATACGCAATTGACCGCGAGATTTTTCGGCGACTTCAACCACATCACCAGGACGAACCAGATAAGACGGAATATTGACGCGTTTGCCATTGACCATCACAGCATTGTGGCGCACAACCTGGCGCGCTTCGGCCCTCGATGCGCCAAAACCCATGCGATAGGAAACATTGTCCAGACGCGACTCCAGGCTTTGCAGCAGATTCTCGCCGGTAATACCGCGCTGACGCTCGGCCGACTTGTAGGTCAGACGGAACTGACGCTCGAGCACACCGTAAATGCGGCGCACTTTCTGCTTCTCACGCAACTGACCACCGTACTCGGAGAGACGGGTATTCTTTTTCTGACCATGCTGACCTGGCGCATAAGCACGACGCTCAACAGCACACTTGTCTGTAAAGCACTTTTCACCCTTGAGGAAAAGTTTCTCGCCTTCGCGACGGCACTGACGGCACTTCGGATCAAGATTTCTAGCCAAAATACACTCCTAAACTTTTAGATACGACGCTTTTTGGGCGGACGGCAGCCGTTATGCGGCACCGGGGTAATATCGGAAATGCTGGTAATTTTGAATCCAGCAGCATTCAATGCACGCACAGCAGATTCACGCCCAGGGCCGGGACCCTTGATGCGAACTTCAAGGTTCTTCACACCACACTCAGTGGCAGACTTACCCGCCACTTCGGCCGCAACCTGAGCCGCGAACGGCGTGCTCTTACGGGAGCCCTTAAAACCCTGCGCACCGCTGGTTGACCATGCCAAGGCATTACCCTGGCGATCAGTAATGGTGATGATGGTGTTGTTAAAAGAGGCGTGAACGTGGGCAACGCCCTCGGCCACGTTCTTTTTAACTTTTTTGCGCACTTTAGTGCTTGGCTTGGCCATAATTTATTCCTCTAACGCTTTAGCTAATTACTTCTTGGCGCCGGCAATTGCCTTGCGCGGCCCCTTGCGAGTGCGAGCATTGGTACGTGTACGCTGACCACGGCATGGCAAACCACGACGATGACGCAGACCACGGTAACAGCCCAAATCCATCAGGCGCTTGATGTTCATCGTGGTTTCGCGGCGCAGATCGCCCTCCACGATGTACTTGCCTACCTCCTCACGCAGTTTTTCAACCTCTGCGTCAGTCAGATCTTTCATCTTGGTGGATGAATTTACACCCGCCGCCGAACAAATATCCTGAGAGCGCGTCCGTCCAATCCCGTAGATTGCGGTCAGCGCAATTACAGCATGTTGATGGTTGGGGATGTTTACCCCTGCAATACGTGCCATTAAGCTACCCTATTTTAGAAAGTCGAAAATTATATCACCGACTGATTGATTTTTTCAATCAACCCTGACGCTGCTTGTGCCGAGGCTCTGTGCAAATCACACGTACAACACGGTTGCGACGAATGATTTTGCAGTTACGGCAGATTTTTTTTACTGATGCTTGAACTCTCATTATCTTCTCCTTGCTTTCCCAACTATTTGGCGCGGAAAACAATTCGCGCCCGACTCAAATCATACGGAGTCAACTCTACCGTCACAGCATCGCCTGGCAGAATACGGATGTAATGCATCCGCATCTTGCCGGAAATGTGCCCCAAGACGACATGACCATTTTCGAGCTTGATTCGAAAAGTTGCGTTAGGCAACGACTCCACAATCTCACCCTGCATCTGAATAACATCTTCTTTAGCCATCAGCGTGCCAGCCCGCCCTTGAAATTTGCCTTCTTAAGCAAATGTTCGTACTGATGGGTCATCAAATACGATTGTACCTGGGCCATGAAGTCCATGGTCACCACCACCAGAATCAACAGGGATGTCCCACCAAAATAAAAAGGCACATTCCAGCTAACCACAAGAAACTCGGGCAGCAAACAAACCAGCGTGATGTACACAGCACCTACCATAGTTAGGCGAAGCATTATCTTTTCTACATAACGCGCAGTCTGCTCACCAGGCCGAATACCCGGCAGGAATGCACCGCTCTTTTTCAGGTTGTCCGCTGTTTCCTTTGGGCTGAATACCAGCGCCGTATAGAAAAAGCAGAAAAACACAATCGCCGCAGCATATGTCATCACATAAATCGGCTGACCCGGAGAAAGCTTCTCGCTCACATCACGCAACCAAGTCATGCTGCTGCCACTACCAAACCAGCCTGCAATTGTGGCCGGAAACAAAATAATACTGGAGGCGAAAATCGGCGGAATCACACCGGCCATATTCAGCTTCAGCGGGAGATGCGAAGTTTGTCCCGCGTACACCTTATTACCCACTTGGCGCTTGGCATAATTCACCTGAATCTTGCGCTGACCACGCTCGACAAAGACCACCAGCCCGGTTACCGCAATGGCACCAATAAAGAGCAACAACACGAGAGGGATGGAAAACGCCCCAGTTCGCACCAACTCCAAAGTGCTTCCGATCGCGCTAGGTAACCCGGCTGCGATACCAGCGAAAATAATCAGTGAGATGCCATTACCCAAACCGCGCTCGGTAATCTGCTCACCCAGCCACATTAAAAACATCGTTCCCGTGACCAGCGTAATCACCGTCGTCATCTGGAACATCGCCCCAGGAACCGGCACCAAACCCGGTTGGGCCTGCAATGCTACGGATATCCCGAAAGCCTGAAAAATCGCCAAACCCAGCGTGCCGTAACGCGTGTACTGGGTAATTTTACGCCGGCCGGCCTCGCCTTCCTTTTTGAGCTGCTCAAGATGCGGCACCGCAATTGCGGCCAACTGCATAATGATCGACGCCGAAATGTACGGCATGATACCCAACGCGAAAATAGTAAAGCGCTCCAGCGCGCCGCCCGAGAACATGTTGAACATGCCCAAAATACCGTCTTTCTGGTTTTTGAACAGATCCGCAAGCACATTCGGGTCAATACCCGGAACGGGAATATGAGCACCGATCCGAAAGACCACTAACGCGCCCAGCAAAAACCACAAGCGGCGACTCAAGTCGCCGTACTTGTTTTTGCTGGCTGCATTTGGGAGCACCTAGATCGCCCTCTTATTCGGCAATGCTGCCGCCGGCAGCTTCAATTGCGGCACGCGCACCTTTGGTCACACGCAATCCCTGCAGACTTACGGCACGAGTCAACTCACCACAGAGAATGACTTTGGCTGCAAGAGCAGTTGCGGCAATAACGCCCGCTTGCTTGAGCGCCAACAAATCGATCTGATCAACCGGCAGACGCTGCAAATCGGAGAGGCGAACCTGAGCAGTATCATCACGCGTCAACGACACGAAACCACGCTTGGGCAACCGGCGCTGCAAAGGCATCTGACCGCCCTCGAAACCCACCTTATGGAAACCACCTGCACGCGATTTTTGACCCTTGTGACCACGACCGCAAGTCTTACCCAAACCGGAACCGATACCGCGACCAACACGACGCTTGGCGTGTTTGGCACCTTCCGCTGATTTTATTGTATTCAGTTGCATCTTATTCCTCACACTTAACGAGGTAGAACACCTTGTTGATCATGCCGCGCACATTGGGCGTATCCTCAAGTTCGACGGTGTGGTTGATCCGACGCAGACCCAAACCACGCATAGTCGCGCGGTGTGATTGCTTTGTCCCAATCAGGCTTTTGACCTGAGTTACCTTGATTTTCTTTGCTTGCGTCATGTCTTACCCCAGGATTTCTTCTACCGATTTGCCGCGCTTGGCTGCAATTTCGGAAGGAGAATTCAACGCCTTCAAACCGTTCAATGTGGCACGCACCACGTTGTACGGATTACTCGAACCGATGCACTTAGCCAGCACATCACGAACACCCACCGCCTCAAACACCGCGCGCATCGCACCGCCGGCGATAATGCCCGTACCTTCAGAAGCAGGCTGCATCAGGACCTTTGCGGCACCATGCTTGCCAACAACCTTATGATGCAGGGTGCCATTTTTCAGACTAACCTTGACCAGGTTGCGACGCGCCTCGTCCATTGCCTTTTGCACTGCAACCGGCACCTCTTTGGACTTACCCTTGCCCATCGCCACGCGACCATCGCCATCGCCGACAACGGTTAACGCCGCGAAGCCCATGATTCGACCACCCTTAACAACCTTGGTGACACGATTGACCGAAATCATTTTTTCGATCAGGCCGTCGTCACGCCCTTCCTGTTGCTGCATTTTTCCTTGAGGTTTAGCCATTACTCAACTCCAATCTAGAACTGCAGACCGTGCTCGCGCGCGGCCTCGGCCAACGCTTTTACGCGACCGTGATAACGATTACCGGAACGATCAAATGCCACCTGAGAGACACCGGCGCTCTTGGCCTTTTCGGCAATTCGCTTGCCCACAACAACTGCAGCCGCCACGTTTCCGCCGTTGGACAACTCCTTGCGCACATCCGCCTCAACCGTGGACGCACTCGCGAGAATCTTGCTGCCGCATGCAGAAATAACCTGCGCATAAATATGCAGATTGGTGCGATGAATAGCCAGACGAACCGATTTTTTCTCGGCAATACGTGCACGGGTTTTGCGTGCCCTGCGCTGACGCGCTACATTCTTGTTCAACATGATCAGCCCCGATTATTTCTTCTTGGTTTCTTTGAGAACCACAACCTCATCGCTGTAACGTACACCCTTACCCTTGTAAGGCTCAGGCGAACGGAACGCGCGAATCTCAGCAGCCACCTGCCCAACTCGCTGTTTATCAGCACCCTTGAGAACAATCTCTGTCTGGGTAGGCGTTTCCACTTTTACACCCTCCGGCATCTTGTAGGACACCGGATGTGAAAATCCCAAAGAAAGATTCAAGGTGTCACCCGCAGCCTGAGCACGGTAACCCACGCCAACGAGGGTAAGCTTACGCTCAAACCCCTTGCTCACGCCGTGAACCATATTCGCCAGTAGCGCGCGTATCGTTCCCGACATAGCCACAGACTCACGCGCATCACTTGCAGCTTTACACAGCAAATTATCGCCTTCACGAACAACATTCACCTGCGAAGTCAGCGCCTGCCTCAAAGCACCCAAAGGGCCTTTGACTGAAATCTCACCAACCCCAAGCGCCACTTCAACACCACCAGGTACAGCTACAGGATTTTTAGCAACTCTAGACATACTTACCTCACTACGCGACCGTACACAGCACTTCGCCACCAATACCATTGGCACGTGCCTTGCGGTCAGTCATCAGACCCTTGGATGTGGAGACAATGGCAATACCCAGACCATTCATCACCTTGGGCATGTCATTAGAACCCTTGTAGACTCGCAACCCAGGGCGACTCACCCGCTGGATCATTTCGATCACAGGGCGACCACTGTAGTATTTCAACCCCACTTCCAGCGTTGCCTTACCGGCATTACCAGCGACAACCTGAAAGCCATCAATATAGCCTTCGTCCTTAAGCACTTCAGCAATCGCCACCTTCAGCTTAGAAGAGGGCATTACCACTGTGACTTTTTCCGCCATCTGACCATTGCGGATGCGGGTCAGCATATCGGAGATCGGATCACTCATACTCATTTAAATACTCCTACCAGCTTGCCTTAACAACACCGGGAATCTCACCACGCATCGCGAATTCACGCACTTTGATACGCCCCAAACCAAACTTCCTAAACGTGCCACGCGGACGCCCGGTCAGCGCGCAACGGTTGCGCAAACGCACCGGGCTCGCATCTCTGGGCAAAGCTTGAAACTTTACACGCGCAGCATCACGCTCTTCCTGCGACAATTTCATGTCAGTGATAATTGCCAGCAACTCTGCGCGCTTGGCAGCGAACTTCTTGACCGTATCACGGCGTTTTTGCTCGCGGTTAATCAGTGCAATCTTGGCCATCTTTAAATCCTCACTTCTTCAACGGAAGCTTGAACGCCAGCAACAACGCCTTGGCCTCCTCATCCGTCTTTGCGGTTGTCGTGATCGTAATATTCATGCCGCGCAGCGCATCCACTTTCTCATACTCGATTTCCGGGAAAATGATCTGCTCTTTAACACCCATATTGTAATTACCGCGACCATCGAACGACTTACCCGAAATACCACGAAAATCGCGGATACGAGGAATCGCCACAGTAATCAATCGATCCAGGAACTCATACATACGCTCCTTGCGCAGCGTCACTTTGCAACCCACCGGATATCCCTCGCGAATTTTAAAACCCGCGATTGACTTCTTGGACAAGGTCACCACAGGCTTTTGGCCTGCAATCTTTTGCATGTCAGATACCGCATGCTCCATAACCTTCTTGTCAGCTACCGCCTCACCCACACCCATATTTAGGGTGATCTTTTCAATGCGCGGCACTTCCATAACAGACTTGTAGCCAAACTGCTTCATCAGGTCTTTGGCAACTTTATCTTTATACAGTTCGTAAAAACGAGCCATGCTCTACCCCTTATGCGTCAATCATTTCACCGCTGGACTTGAACACGCGCACCTTGCGACCGTCCTCCAGCGACTTGATTCCAACGCGATCAGCCTTCTTGGCCGTCGCATTGTAAATAGCAACATTCGAGATATGAATGGGCAGCTCTTTCTCAACAATACCGCCACTCAACCCCTTTACCGGGTTAGGCTTCTGGTGCTTTTTGACTTTATTGATCCCAGCCACCAGCAGATAATCACCCAACACCTGCAAGACGTTGCCGCGATTACCCTTATCCTTGCCCACAATGACAATCACATCATCATTTTTTTTGATCTTGCGCATGACTTTTCCTTAATTCGATCAGATTCGCACTTACAGCACTTCAGGCGCAAGCGAAACGATCTTCATGAATTTCTCGGTACGCAGCTCACGCGTCACCGGCCCAAAAATACGGGTGCCGATTGGCTCAAGCTTGTTATTCAGCAAAACCGCCGCATTTCCATCAAAGCGAACCAAAGAGCCATCATTACGACGAACCCCCTTAGCCGTACGCACAACAACCGCGTTGTACACCTCGCCCTTTTTGACACGACCGCGCGGCGCAGCATCCTTGATGCTGACCTTAATCACATCACCGACAGATGCATAACGGCGCTTGGAACCACCCAACACCTTGATGCACATAACGGAACGTGCGCCAGTATTGTCTGCCACGTCTAACACAGACTGCATTTGTATCATTATTAATCTCCAACTTATTCCGCCAGGGCGGCCAGTTTTGGAACCCGTTCGGGTTAGGTCGCCGCCAGCGGCGATGAAACGAAGCCGCGCATTATATCGGTATTTTGCAAATACGCAAGCTAAAAATTACTCAGGCCGCAGATTTCTCCACCAGACCCACCACTCGCCATGCCTTGGTTTTGGCAACCGGACGACACTCTTCAATCGTAACAAGATCACCGGCGTGAAATTCGTTGGCTTCGTCATGCGCGTGGTATTTCTTTGACACGCGAATCACCTTACCAAGCAAAGGATGCTTAACTTTGCGCTCAACCAGCACAGTGATGGTCTTGTCCATCTTGTCGCTCACCACGGTTCCCACCAGAGTGCGCTTCAATGTCTTTGCTTCGCTCATTTCTGGGCACCCTTCTCTTTCATAACGGTTTTCACACGCGCGATATCACGACGCACTTTGCGCAGCTCGCTGGTCTTGGTCAACTGCTGAGTCGCCACCTGCATACGCAAACCGAACTGCGCCTTGGTCAAGGCCAGAAGCTCCTCCTGGAGTTCGGCAGCCGATTTCGCCTTCAATTCATTCGCTGTCATCTTATGCCCCTACTTGTCTAATCACGAAAGTTGTCGCAATCGGCAGCTTGGCAGACGCCAGACGAAATGCTTCGCGCGCCAGCTCTTCGGCAACGCCATCCATCTCGTACAACATTTTGCCCGGCTGGATTTCTGCAACGTAGTACTCCGGATTGCCCTTGCCGTTACCCATACGAACTTCGGCAGGCTTCTTCGAAATTGGCTTGTCAGGAAATACGCGAATCCAGATTCGGCCGCCGCGCTTGATATGACGCGTCATGGCACGACGAGCGGCTTCGATCTGGCGCGCCGTCAAGCGGCCCCGAGCCACAGCCTTCAGGCCGAATTCACCGAAATTCACCTTGTTGCCGCGAGTCGCCAAGCCGGTGTTGCGGCCCTTTTGCTCCTTGCGATATTTTCTTCTAGCTGGCTGTAGCATGCTTTGCTCCCGACTTTCTTACTTTCTTTTCCGGTTCGGTCATGGCAGAACTTTCCTGAGCCGCGCCCTCACCCTTGAATACCCAGACCTTGACACCGATAATGCCGTAGGTTGTTTTGGCTTCGGATGTACCGTAATCAATATCGGCACGCAAAGTGTGCAAAGGCACACGGCCTTCGCGATACCACTCGGTACGCGCAATTTCGATGCCGTTCAAACGCCCCGAACTCATAATCTTGATACCTTGCGCGCCCAAACGCATCGCGTTTTGCATCGCACGCTTCATCGCACGGCGGAACATGATGCGCTTCTCCAGCTGAGCGGTAATGCTGTCTGCGATCAATTGCGCGTCCACTTCCGGCTTGCGCACTTCCTCGATCGCCAGATCCACGGACTGCAGGCCCATACGCTTGCGGAGTTCTGCGCGCAAAGCTTCGATATCCTCACCTTTTTTACCAATGACGATACCCGGACGAGCCGTGTAAATGGTCACTTTCGCACTTTTTGCCGGTCGCTCGATCACCACCTTGGACACACCCGCATTCGCCAGTTTCTTCTTCAGAAAATCGCGAACCTCGATGTCTTTGTGCAAAAGCTCGGAAAAGTTTTTACTGGATGCATACCACTTGGAATCCCAGTTTTTGCGAACGCACAACCGGAAACCGGTTGGATGAATTTTCTGTCCCATAATTTTTCCTTAGCCCCCGACGCTGACAGTGATGTGGCAGGTTTGCTTTTCGATACGATTGCCACGCCCCTTGGCACGCGCCATGAAACGCTTCAGCGAAGCCGCTTTGTCCACATAGATCGTAGTCACTTTCAGCTCATCGATATCCGCACCATCGTTGTGCTCGGCATTCGCGATCGCAGACTCCAGCGCCTTCTTGATAATCCCGGCACCCTTTTTCGGACTAAATGCCAGGATATTCAACGCCTGAGCCACCGGCAAACCGCGAATCTGATCGGCCACCAGCCGGCCTTTTTGCGCGGAGAGATGAATATTCTTTGCAATAGCAGTAGTTGTTTTCATCATAATCCCCTTACTTCTTCGCCTTCTTGTCGGCCGCATGCCCCTTGAACGTACGGGTCAGGGAAAACTCACCCAACTTGTGACCCACCATATTCTCGGAAACATAGACAGGAATGTGTTGCTTGCCGTTATGCACCGCGATAGTCAACCCCACAAACTCGGGCAACACGGTTGAACGGCGCGACCAGGTTTTCACCGGACGCTTGTCATTCGTTGCACGCACTGCCTCAACTTTCTTCAGCAAATGCGCGTCAACGAACGGACCTTTTTTAACGGAACGTGCCATATTTACTTACCCCTTAAACCTGAAACCGACGACGCACGATCATATTGCTTGTGCGCTTGTTGCGGCGAGTACGGAAGCCCTTGGAAGGCACACCCCACGGACTGACCGGATTACGGCCTGCCGCAGTCTTACCCTCACCACCACCGTGCGGGTGATCGACCGGGTTCATTGCCACACCGCGAACGGTCGGGCGAACACCACGCCAGCGCATCGCACCGGCCTTACCGATGGAGCGGAGGCTATGCTCGGCATTTCCAACTTCGCCCAGCGTTGCCTTGCAATCAATATGAACTTTGCGAATTTCACCAGAGCGCAAACGCAGTTGCGCGTAACTTCCCTCGCGCGCCAGCAACTGCACAGCCGTACCGGCCGAACGCGCCAACTGCGCACCCTTGCCCGGCAGCATCTCGATGCAATGTATCGTGGAACCCACAGGAATATTGCGCAACGGCAAAGCGTTACCCGGCTTGATCGGCGCCTCGGAGCCGCTAACCAGCGTAGCGCCCACTACCACACCCTTGGGCGCAATAATGTAACGACGCTCGCCATCGGCGTAGCACAACAAAGCAAGATGCGCACTACGATTCGGGTCATATTCCAGGCGCTCAACCTTGGCCGGAACCCCATCCTTGTTGCGCTTGAAATCCACCAGACGGTAATGCTGCTTGTGACCGCCACCCATATGGCGGGTCGTAATGCGACCACCATTATTACGGCCGGCTGTTTTGGTCTGCTTTTCCAGCAAAGCGGCAACCGGCTTGCCTTTGTGCAGATCACGATTGACAACACGCTGAACCGCGCGCTGCCCCGGAGTTGTTGGTTTAAGTTTAATCAGTGCCATGAATTACCCCTGCTCGCTCGCCGCGAAATTAATTTCCTGACCGGCTGCCAGACACACGAACGCTTTTTTCCAATCGTTGCGGCGACCGACATAGCGACCCATGCGCTTAACCTTGCCCTTGACATTGGCGACCTGAACACTCTCAACGCTAACCTTGAACATCATTTCAACGGCCGCTTTGATTTCATGCTTGTTCGCATCGGAAGCGACACGAAAAATCACCTGCTCATTTTTTTCGGCCACACGTGTCGCCTTTTCGGAGATTTGTGGCGCAAGCAGCACTTTCATCAGACGCTCTTGGCTGAACTGTGTTGTACTCATGCGAACATCTCCTCGATTTTTGCGACCGCATTGCGAGTCACCACAACATTGGGGAAACGCACCAAACTCACCGGATCTGTTTGCCCAGCTTCCAGCACCAGCACATTCGGCAGGTTGCGCGAAGACAAATACAGGTTTTCATCCAGATTGTCGGTAATGATCAGCAAGCGACCATCCAACCCCATGCCTTTGATTTTTTGCGCCAGCAGCTTGGTCTTGGGCGAATCAACCGTCAGACTGTCAACCACCACCAGGCGGTCCTCGCTAACCAGCTTCGAGAAAATCGAAGCCAAGCCGGCGCGATACATCTTACGGTTTACCTTGTGGGTGTAATTTTCCTCACCGGTATTCGGGAAAACCTTACCACCCCCACGCCACAACGGACTGGAAGCCATACCGGCACGTGCACGACCCGTACCCTTTTGCGCGAACGGCTTCTTGGTCGACTTGGCGATTTCGCTACGACCCTTTTGCTTGCTGTTTGCAGCACGCGCATTGGCCATATAAGCGGTCACCAACTGGTGCACCAAATCTTCGTTATAGGCACGACCGAACAACTCATCCGACGCACTCAGACTTGCAGCCGCCTTACCACTGTCATTAATTACTTTAAGTTCCATTACGCACCTGCCTTCACTGCGGGGCGAACCACAACACTACCGCCTTGCGCACCCGGAACCGCACCCTTAACCAGCAACAACTGGCGGGCGACATCCACGCGAACGATTTCGAGATTCTGCACAGTTTTCTGCACATCACCGAGATGACCGGTCATGCGCTTACCCGGGAACACGCGACCCGGATCCTGCGCCATACCGATGGAGCCCGGCACATTATGCGACCTGGAGTTACCGTGCGTTGCACGGCCGGAAGCAAAGTTGTAGCGCTTGATGGTACCGGCATACCCCTTACCTTTGGACACGCCCGTCACATCCACCAACTGGCCCGGCTGAAAAATTTCAACACTGATTGTCGCGCCCGGCTGCAGGCCCGCCAATTGATCAGCATTGACCGTAAATTCCTTGAGAACGCTACCAGCTTCCACACCCGCCTTGGCGAAATGCCCCGCTGCCGCTTTGCTAACACGACCGGGACGGCGAGTACCGTGAGCCACCTGCACTGCAGTGTAGCCATCGGTATCTGCGGATTTAACCTGGGCGACACGATTATTGGACACTTCCAGCACCGTCACCGGAAGAGAAACCCCTTCATCGGTGAAAACGCGGGTCATGCCAATCTTGCGACCGACAAGTCCTAGACTCATTTTAATTTCCTCTTGTTAAGGGGCTGACTACAATTGGCCAGCCGATCTTTTTTACTGCTTTACAACCCAATTACTGCAACTTGATTTCCACATCAACGCCCGCCGGCAAATCCAGCTTCATCAAGGCATCGACCGTTTTATCGGTCGGATCCACGATATCCATCAGGCGCAAATGGGTGCGAATCTCAAACTGATCACGCGAAGTTTTGTTGACGTGCGGGGAACGCAACACATCGAAACGCTCAATCTTGGTAGGCAACGGCACGGGACCATTCACCACAGCACCGGTGCGCTTGGCCGTATCCACAATTTGCGCAGCCGACTGGTCGATCAAACGATAGTCAAACGCTTTCAGGCGGATGCGGATTTTTTGGCTTTGCATAATATTCTCTTGCGTTTAAGCGGCATCGCCGCTGGTTTAAAGAACGAAATCGCGTGGCTCAAGCCACGCGAGGGCGCGCATTGTATCTTTACTCAATAATCTTTGCAACCACGCCGGCGCCGACGGTACGACCACCTTCGCGAATCGCAAAGCGCAGACCCTCTTCCATCGCAATCGGGTTGATCAGATTCACAGTGATCGACACGTTGTCGCCAGGCATCACCATCTCGGTACCCGCCGGCAGCTCAACCGCACCGGTCACGTCAGTCGTACGGAAGTAGAACTGCGGACGGTAGCCCTGGAAGAACGGGGTGTGACGACCACCTTCATCCTTGGACAGAACGTAGACTTCTGCGGTGAATTTGGTGTGCGGGGTGATGGAACCAGGCTTGGCCAATACTTGGCCACGCTCAACTTCTTCACGCTTGGTGCCGCGCAGCAGCACGCCAACGTTATCGCCTGCCTGACCCTGGTCGAGCAGCTTGCGGAACATTTCAACGCCGGTACAGGTGGTCTTCAGGGTGGGCTTGATGCCGACGATTTCGATTTCTTCGCCAACCTTGATGACGCCGCGCTCGATACGTCCAGTCACAACGGTGCCGCGACCGGAGATGGAGAAGACGTCTTCCACAGGCATCAGGAAGGCGCCGTCAATGGCGCGCTCCGGTGTGGGGATGTAGCTGTCAAGCGCATCTGCCAGACGGAAGATGGACGGCTCACCCAGGTCGCTCTGGTCGCCTTGTACGGCCTTGAGGGCGGAGCCTTTGATGATGGGCACGTCGTCACCAGGGAAGTCGTACTTGGAGAGGAGCTCGCGCACTTCCATTTCAACGAGTTCGAGCAGCTCTTCGTCGTCTACCATGTCGCATTTGTTGAGAAATACGACGATGTAGGGGACGCCAACCTGACGGGCAAGCAGGATGTGCTCACGCGTCTGGGGCATGGGGCCGTCAGCAGCGGAACAAACGAGGATGGCGCCGTCCATTTGGGCTGCGCCGGTAATCATGTTCTTGACGTAGTCGGCGTGGCCCGGGCAGTCTACGTGGGCGTAGTGGCGGGTCGCTGTCTCGTATTCAACGTGGGCGGTGTTGATGGTGATGCCGCGTGCCTTTTCTTCAGGCGCAGCGTCAATCTGGTCGTAGCCTTTGGCTTCGCCACCAAACTTCTTGGACAATACGGTGGTGATCGCCGCAGTCAATGTGGTCTTGCCGTGGTCAACGTGGCCAATCGTGCCAACGTTTACGTGCGGCTTCGTACGTTCAAATTTGCTCTTTGCCATGATTAATCTCCAAATTCCCTAAAATTATTTTTTGCTGCTCATCACTGCTTCGGCGACATTTTTCGGCGCTTCGGCGTAGTGCTTGAATTCCATGGTGTAGGTTGCACGGCCTTGCGTTGCGGAACGCAGCGCGGTCGAATAACCAAACATCTCGGCCAGCGGAACTTCGGCCTTGACGGTTTTGCCACCACCCGCCATATCTTCCATACCCTGCACCATGCCGCGACGCGAGGACAAGTCGCCCATCACGGTTCCGGTATAGTCTTCGGGCGTTTCCACTTCCACGGACATCATTGGCTCCAGCAGCACCGGACTGGCTTTGCGCATGCCGTCCTTGAACGCCATGGAAGCCGCCATTTTGAACGCGTTTTCGTTCGAGTCTACATCGTGGTAGGAACCATCAAACAAGGTGACTTTCACGTCCTCAATCGGATAACCGGCGAGCACGCCATTCGGCAACGTTTCGCGCAACCCCTTCTCAACCGCAGGAATGAATTCACGAGGAACGGTACCACCCTTGATCGCATCGATAAATTCAAACCCCTTGCCGATCTCATTCGGCTCCATCTTGATCCACACGTGACCGTACTGGCCTCGACCGCCGGTCTGCTTGGCATATTTGCCTTCGACTTCGACAGCCTTTTTGATCGCTTCACGATAAGCCACTTGCGGCGCGCCGACGTTGGCCTCAACACCGAACTCGCGCTTCATACGATCAACCAGAATCTCGAGGTGCAATTCGCCCATGCCGGACATGATGGTCTGACCGGACTCTTCATCGGTACGGACACGGAAGGAAGGATCTTCTGCCGCCAAACGACCCAGCGCGATACCCATCTTCTCTTGGTCCACCTTGGTCTTGGGCTCAACCGCCACGTGAATCACCGGCTCCGGAAACACCATACGCTCCAGGATGATCGGCTTGTTGACGTCACACAGCGATTCACCGGTCGTCACTTCCTTCAAACCGATACAAGCGGCGATGTCGCCTGCCAGAATTTCATCCACTTCCTGGCGCTCGTTCGCGTGCATCTGCACGATACGGCCGATACGCTCTTTCTTGCCGCGCACAGAGTTGTATACCGTGTCGCCTTTTTTCAGCACGCCGGAATACACGCGCACGAAGGTCAACTGCCCCACGAACGGGTCGGTCATCAACTTAAACGCCAACGCGGAGAAACTCTCGCTGTCGTCAGCTTTACGCGTCAGCGGCTCTCCCGCCTCAGACTCCCCGGTCACATCCGGAATATCAACTGGCGAAGGCAGCAACTGGATCACCGCGTCCAACATACGCTGAACGCCCTTGTTCTTAAATGCGGAGCCACACATCATCGGCTGAATCTCACAAGCCAATGTACGGGCGCGCAGACCGGCAATGATCTGCTCTTCAGTCAGCTCACCATTCTCAAGATAGGTGTTCATCAACTCTTCAGACGCTTCAGCGGCCGACTCAACCATGGACTCGCGCCATTCGTTGGCCGTCGCCACCAAGTCTGCAGGAATATCCTGATAGTCAAACTTCATACCCTGGGAAGCCTCGTCCCAGATGATAGCCTTCATCTTGACCAGATCGACCACACCGACGAACTTTTCTTCTGCGCCGATCGGGATCACGATAGGCACCGGAGAGGCCTTCAGGCGCGCCTTCATCTGCTCGACCACTTTGAAGAAGTTCGCGCCGGAACGATCCATCTTATTTACGAAGGCCAAACGGGGCACTTTGTATTTGTTAGCCTGACGCCACACCGTTTCGGATTGCGGCTGCACACCACCGACCGCACAGTAGACCATGCAAGCACCGTCCAGCACGCGCATGGAACGCTCCACTTCAATCGTGAAGTCCACGTGACCCGGCGTGTCAATGATATTGAAGCGATGCTCCTGGAACTGGTTTTCCATCCCTTTCCAAAAGCACGTGGTAGCAGCGGAAGTAATGGTGATGCCGCGCTCCTGCTCCTGCTCCATCCAGTCCATCGTGGCCGCACCATCGTGCACCTCACCGATCTTGTGACTCACACCCGTATAAAACAGGATGCGCTCGGTGGTTGTAGTTTTGCCCGCATCAATGTGCGCACTGATGCCGATATTGCGATAACGCTGGATAGGTGTTTTACGTGCCACGATGATTACCTGACTATGTACTTTAATTAGAAACGGAAATGCGAGAAGGCTTTGTTGGCCTCGGCCATACGGTGAACCTCTTCACGCTTCTTGACTGCGCCACCACGACCCTCGGATGCGTCAAGCAACTCACCCGCCAAACGCGCGCCCATGGACTTCTCGCCACGCTTGCGTGCCGCCTCGCGCAACCAGCGCATCGCCAGCGCCATACGGCGCGACGGACGCACTTCAACCGGCACTTGGTAGTTCGCACCACCCACGCGACGGCTCTTCACCTCAACCTGCGGCTTGGCATTATTCAGCGCAAGATTGAAAACCTCGATCGCGTCCTTCCCGCTCTTTTTGCCCACCTGCTCCAGCGCACCGTACAAAATGCGCTCGGCCACGGACTTCTTGCCGGCCGTCATCAGCACGTTTACAAACTTGGACAGATCCTGGTTGCCGAACTTTGGATCAGGCAACACTTCGCGCTTGGGAACTTCTCTACGTCTTGGCATATCAACCTCTAACTTTTAAATTATGCTGTTGTTTAAGTTACGCTTTTTTAGCACGCTTCGCACCATACTTGGAGCGGGCCTGCTTACGATCTTTCACGCCAGCCGTATCCAAGCTACCGCGCACCATGTGATAACGCACACCCGGCAAATCCTTGACACGACCGCCGCGCAGCAGCACCACGCTGTGCTCCTGCAGGTTGTGACCTTCACCACCGATGTAGCTGATCACCTCAAAGCCGTTCGTAAGACGAACCTTGGCCACTTTACGCAGCGCGGAGTTCGGCTTTTTCGGTGTCGTGGTATACACACGGGTACAAACGCCACGCTTTTGCGGACTACCCTCGAGCGCAGGAACCTTGCTCTTATCAACGATGGCCACACGCGGCTTGCGGATCAACTGGTTAATGGTTGGCATTATTTACACATCCTAAATTAAATTTAATTCCACTGAATCAAACAATTGGCAAAAAACATCCGCCGCGGCTCTGCTCAAGGCAATCGCCGCGACGGGAAAAAGGCTGCGGATTCTATTGAGAAACCCCGGAAGTGTCAAGCGTTGCGCTGTACATTCCAGCCTCTTCGCCAGCACTTTCCGCCTCACGAATCTCACGACCTTCGGCGATATCCACACCCGACTGTTGCTTCTTGCGGATGTTGTGATACGCAAGACCGGTACCGGCAGGAATCAGACGGCCCACAATCACGTTTTCCTTCAAGCCGCGCAGATCGTCCTTCTTGCCCATGATCGCCGCTTCGGTCAACACGCGAGTTGTCTCCTGGAAGGACGCCGCCGAGATGAACGAGTCGGTCGAGAGCGAAGCCTTGGTAATCCCCAGCAGCATGAAATCGTAGGCGGCCGTTTTTTTGCCGTCGGCTTCAGCGCGTTCGTTTTCGCCAAGTACATCGGCACGCTCGACCTGCTCACCGGTAATAAACCGCGTCTCACCCGGATCGGTAATTTGCACGCGGCGCAGCATCTGGCGCACGATCACCTCGATGTGTTTGTCGCTGATCTTCACACCCTGGAGGCGATAAACATCCTGCACTTCATCAGTGATATAGCGAGCCAGCGCTGCCACGCCCAGCAGACGCAGAATGTCATGCGGATCCGCCGGACCGTCCACGATCATTTCGCCACGGTTAACCACCTGACCGTCATGAACCAGCACATGTTTTTCCTTCGGAATCAGGAATTCGCTGGCCACGCCGTCCACATCGGTAATCACCAAACGCTGCTTACCCTTAGTGTCCTTGCCGAAAGAAACCGTACCGGTAACTTCCGCCAGCATGCCGGCATCCTTGGGAATACGCGCTTCGAACAGCTCGGCCACACGTGGCAAACCGCCGGTAATGTCACGGGTCTTGGAAGACTCCTGCGGAATACGCGCAAGCACTTCACCCATCCCAACATGCTGTCCATCCTGGACCGTGATGATGGATCCGGTCTGGAAGGTGATGCTGACGGGCGTCTCCGTACCGGCAAGGCACACCTCACGGCCGTCGTCGCCAATCAGGCGCACCATCGGACGCACCCCTTTGCTTTGCGTACCGCTGCGCTTCGGATCAATCACGACAAGCGTGGAGAGCCCGGTAACCTCGTCAATCTGCTTCGCAACGGTCGCACCTTCTTCCACATTGTGGAACTGAATCTTGCCGGTATATTCGGTCACGATTGGACGGGTATGCGGATCCCAAGTGGCCAATACGGTACCGGCACGAACCACGTCGGATTCCTTTGCCTTAAGCATCGCACCGTACGGCACCTTGTGGCGTTCACGCTCGCGGCCGTGATCGTCCGCAATGATCACTTCGGCGCTACGGGCAACCACAATCTGCTCGCCGCGCACGGTATTCACCAGGCGCATATTCGGGCTGAATCTGATCGTTCCGTTTGATTTGCTCTCAACCTGGCTGGCCACCACAGTACGCGATGCCGCACCGCCGATGTGGAAAGTACGCATGGTCAGCTGAGTACCCGGCTCACCAATGGATTGGGCAGCAATCACACCGACAGCCTCGCCAACGTTCACTTGACCGCCACGACCCAGATCGCGGCCATAACACTTGGCACACAAGCCATAGCGGGTTTCACAGGTCAGCGGGGTGCGGACGTTCACCTCATCAATGCCCAGCGATTCAATGTGCTCAACTGCGGCCTCATCGAGCAGCACACCGGCCTCATACACGGTTTCACTAGTCTCAGGATTCACCACATCAGCACTCAGCACACGACCCAGAATTCGCTCGCGCAGCGCCTCGATCACTTCACCACCTTCGACAATGGCCTTCATGGCCGTGCCGTTTCCGGTACCGCAATCCTGCTCAATCACGACCAAATCCTGCGTCACATCCACTAGACGGCGGGTCAAATAACCGGAGTTCGCAGTCTTCAGCGCGGTATCTGCCAGACCCTTACGAGCACCGTGGGTCGAAATGAAGTACTGCAACATATTCAGGCCTTCGCGGAAATTCGCGGTAATCGGCGTCTCGATAATCGAACCATCCGGCTTAGCCATCAGTCCGCGCATACCGGCCAGCTGGCGGATCTGCGCTGCCGAACCGCGCGCGCCGGAATCCGCCATCATGTAGATGGAGTTGAATGATTCCTGCAACACCGGCTTGCCATTTTCCATGCGCACTTCACCCGTCACACGGTCAACCACCGGCTCGGTGCCCAACTGATCCATCATGGCCTTGGCGACCAGATCACCCGTCCGCCCCCAGATATCGACCACCTTGTTGTAGCGCTCGCCATCGGTCACCAGACCGGATGTGTACTGGGTGTAGATTTCGTGAACTTCCTTCTCGGCCGTGCCAATCAGATCGTTCTTCTGCGGCGGCATCAACATGTCGTCCACCGCAATCGAAATGCCTGCGCGAGTTGCGAAGCTGAAGCCGGTATACATGAGCTTATCAGCCATGATGACGGTATCGCGCAATCCGCACTGGCGGAAGCTGGCGTTGATCAGGCGTGAAATCTCTTTCTTCTTAAGCGACTTGTTAACCAGCGCAAAAGGCAATCCTGCCGGCAGGATTTCGGACAACAGCGCGCGACCCACGGTCGTTTCGTAGCGGGTCAACTTCTCCACGAGCTCGCCGGATTCGTTCTTGTGAACCTCCTTGAGACGCACGACAACCTTGGCCTGCAGCTCAACCTCTCGAGACTCGTAAGCGCGCGATACTTCGGCGATATTGGCGAAAATCGAACCCTCGCCCAGCGCACCGATTTTCTCGCGGGTCATGTAGTACAGGCCCAGCACGATATCCTGCGACGGCACAATAATCGGCTCGCCGTTGGCCGGCGACAACACATTGTTCGACGCCAACATCAGGGTACGCGCTTCCATCTGCGCTTCCAGCGAGAGTGGCACGTGGACAGCCATCTGGTCGCCGTCAAAGTCGGCGTTGAATGCGGAACACACCAGCGGATGCAGCTGGATGGCCTTGCCTTCGATCAGGATCGGTTCAAATGCCTGGATACCCAAACGGTGCAGGGTTGGCGCACGGTTCAGCAAAACCGGATGCTCGCGAATCACCTCTTCCAGAATATCCCATACGATCGGCTCTTCCGCCTCGACCATACGCTTGGAAGCCTTGATCGTCGTCGCCAGACCCATCGCTTCAAGACGGCTGAAAATGAAAGGCTTGAACAATTCCAGCGCCATCTTCTTCGGCAAACCGCACTGATGCAGTTTGAGCTGCGGGCCCACCACAATCACCGAACGACCGGAATAATCGACACGCTTGCCCAGCAAATTCTGGCGGAAGCGGCCGCTCTTGCCCTTGATCATGTCAGCCAGCGATTTCAACTGACGCTTGTTGGCGCCTGTCATTGCCTTGCCGCGACGACCGTTATCCAGCAGCGAATCCACCGCCTCTTGGAGCATACGCTTTTCATTGCGCACGATAATCTCCGGCGCCTTCAGCTCAAGCAGGCGACGCAGACGGTTGTTACGGTTGATCACGCGGCGATACAGATCGTTGAGATCGGAGGTAGCAAAACGCCCCCCATCCAGCGGCACCAGCGGACGCAGCTCAGGCGGCAGTACCGGCAATACTTCCATCACCATCCACTGCGGCTTGATACCGGAGGCATTAAACGCCTCAAGCACCTTCAGGCGCTTGGCGTATTTTTTGATTTTGGTTTCGGAACCCGTCGCGGCAAGTTCAGCACGGATGACTTCAATTTCGCTTATCACATCCAGATTGGCCAGCAAGGCGCGAATACCCTCCGCACCCATCGTCGCGCTGAACTCATCACCGTATTCCTCGGTCTTGGCGAGATAGTCGTCCTCGGTCAGCAACTGGCCGCGATTCAGCGGCGTCATGCCGGGTTCGGTCACCACATAAGCTTCGAAATACAACACGCGCTCGATGTCCCGCAACGTCATATCCAGCACCATACCCAGACGCGATGGCAGCGATTTCAGGAACCAGATGTGCGCAACCGGCGAAGCCAGCTCAATGTGGCCCATGCGCTCGCGACGCACCTTGGACAGCGTCACTTCCACGCCGCATTTTTCGCAGATCACACCGCGATGCTTGAGTCGCTTGTACTTGCCGCACAGACACTCATAGTCCTTGACCGGGCCGAAGATCTTGGCGCAGAACAAGCCATCACGTTCCGGCTTGAAAGTGCGATAGTTGATCGTTTCCGGCTTTTTAACTTCGCCGTAGGACCAGGAACGGATTTTCTCGGGCGAGGCCAGCCCGATTTTGATCGCGTCGAATTCTTCCTTCTGCGTGACCTGCTTGAATAAATCCAGCAATGATTTCATTTGAGGCTCCTAACTTGTCTTTATCCGTGTCGCGATTAGTGGCGTTCCAGATCCATGTCGATTCCGAGGGAACGAATTTCCTTGATCACCACGTTGAACGACTCGGGCATGCCCGCATCAATCTTGTGGTCGCCCTTGACAATATTCTCGTAGACCTTGGTACGGCCGGTGACATCGTCCGACTTGACGGTCAGCATTTCCTGCAGCGTGTATGCCGCACCGTAAGCCTCCAGCGCCCAGACCTCCATCTCACCGAAGCGCTGGCCACCAAACTGCGCCTTACCGCCCAACGGTTGCTGGGTCACCAGCGAGTATGGGCCGGTGGAACGCGCGTGCATCTTGTCATCGACCAAGTGATGCAGCTTCAGCACGTGCTTGTAGCCCACGGTCACCTTGCGGTCGAACGCCTCGCCGGTACGACCGTCAAACAGCGTGGTCTGGCCGGACAATGGCAGATCGGCCAATTGCAGCATGTATTTGATTTCTTCTTCGCTGGCGCCGTCGAATACCGGCGTCGCAAATGGCACGCCCTTTGTAAGATTGCGGCACAGCTCGATGATCTCGTCATCGGTGAACGCATCCAGATCCACGATCTGGCCGTTGTGATGGTTGTAAATCTTGCCGAGAAGCTTGCGCAAATCCGTCACCTTGGCCTGATGCTGCAGCATATCGTCAATCTTCTTGCCGAGACCCTTGGCCGCCCATCCGAGATGCGTTTCCAGAATCTGACCGATGTTCATACGCGACGGCACGCCGAGCGGATTCAGCACGATATCGACCGGCGTACCATCTGCCATATACGGCATATCTTCCACTGGCACGATGCGCGAAACCACACCCTTGTTACCGTGGCGGCCGGCCATCTTGTCACCCGGCTGCAGGCGGCGCTTCACGGCCACATACACCTTGACCATTTTCTGCACGCCGGCCTGAAGCTCATCGCCCTGAGTCAGCTTTTTCTTCTTCAGCTCGAATGCCGCATCAAAGTCGATACGCTTCTGCGCGAGACCTTCCTTGACCTGCTCCATCTGCGCTGCAACCTCGTCGTCCGCAACACGAATGTCGAACCAGTGGTAATGCTCTACGCCATCCAGATATTCCTTGCTGAGTTTGGTGCCCTTGGCCAGCTTTTTCGGACCGCCATTAGCCACTTTATTCAGCAACAGTCTTTCCAGACGCGCGAAGACGTCACCCTCGACGATACGCATCTGATCGCCCAGATCCTTTTTGTAGCGGTCAAGCTCGTCATCAATGATCTGCTGGGCGCGCTTGTCGCGCTGCAACCCCTCGCGAGTGAACACTTGCACATCGATCACGGTGCCGGAAATGCCGGCGTCCACGCGCAGACTGGTGTCCTTCACATCGGAAGCCTTCTCGCCGAAAATCGCGCGCAACAGCTTCTCTTCAGGCGTCAGCTGGGTTTCACCCTTCGGGGTCACCTTGCCGACCAGCACATCGCCGGGGCCAACTTCGGCACCGATGTGCACGATGCCGGACTCGTCCAGACGCGCCATCTGCGCTTCCGCCAGATTGGGAATATCGCGCGTAATTTCTTCAGCGCCAAGCTTGGTATCGCGCGCTGCGACCGTCAGCTCTTCGATGTGAATCGAAGTGAAGCGGTCTTCCGCAACGACGCGCTCGGAGATCAGGATCGAATCCTCGAAGTTATAGCCATTCCAAGGCATAAACGCGACCAGCATATTCTGACCCAGCGCCAGTTCGCCCATATCGGTAGACGCGCCATCCGCAATCACATCGCCGCGTGCAATCTGCTCGCCCACCTTCACCAGCGGACGCTGGTTGATGTTGGTATTCTGATTGGAACGGGTGTACTTGGTCAGGTTGTAGATGTCCACGCCCGCTTCGCCCGGTGTCGTTTCGTCATCGTTAACGCGCACCACAATACGCGCCGCATCAACATAATCGATACGCCCCCCGCGCCAGGCCTGCACCGCAGTACCCGAGTCAACGGCCACGGTACGCTCGATGCCCGTGCCGACCAGCGGCTTTTCGGCACGCAAACACGGCACCGCCTGGCGCTGCATGTTGGCACCCATCAGCGCGCGGTTCGCATCGTCGTGTTCCAGAAACGGAATCAGCGAAGCGGCCACCGACACGACCTGCGACGGCGAGACGTCCATATACTCAAGCTTCTCGGGCTCAGCCAGCACAAATTCGTTATGCTGACGCGCGGACACGATGTCGTTCGTAAAATGACCACGCTTGTCCAACTCGGCATTCGCTTGGGCGATGGTGTACTTGCCCTCCTCAATCGCGGACAGATAATCCACGTCATCCTGCACCTTGCCATTGGCGACTTGGCGATACGGCGTTTCGATGAAGCCGTACTCGTTAGTGCGCGCATACAGTGCCAGCGAGTTGATCAGGCCGATGTTCGGACCTTCCGGCGTCTCGATCGGACACACGCGACCGTAGTGAGTCGGATGCACGTCACGCACTTCGAAACCGGCACGCTCGCGGGTCAAACCGCCCGGTCCCAGCGCGGAAATACGGCGCTTGTGGGTCACTTCGGACAACGGGTTGGTCTGGTCCATAAACTGTGACAGCTGACTGGAACCGAAGAACTCTTTCACCGCAGCCGAAATTGGCTTGGCATTGATCAGATCATGCGGCATCAGGTTGTCCGTTTCGGCCTGACCGAGACGTTCCTTGACAGCGCGCTCGACACGAGCCAGACCGGCGCGGAATTGGTTCTCTGCCAACTCGCCAACCGCACGCACACGGCGATTACCCAAGTGATCAATATCATCGATTTCACCGCGGCCGTTGCGCAGTTCGACCAGAATCTTCACTACTTCCACAATATCTTCGTTGGACAGTGTGGAAGCGCCGGTCAATTCTTCACGACCGATACGACGATTAAATTTCATCCGACCGACGGATGAAAGGTCATAGCGCTCTTCGTTGAAGAACAATCCCTGAAACAAACCCTCGACAGCATCTTCTGTGGGCGGCTCGCCCGGACGCATCATGCGGTAAATCGCAACACGTGCGGTCCATTGATCCACGGTTTCATCGGTACGCAATGTCTGCGAGATAAAGGCGCCGTGATCCAAATCGTTGGTGTACAGCGTGCGGATAGTCGACACGCCGGCAGCTTGCAATTTGGCCAGCAGCGTTTCGGTGATCTCTTCGTTGGCGCTTGCCACAATCTCACCGCTATCGGTATCAACGATATCAGAGGCCAGCACGCGGCCGATCAGGAAGTCCTCGCCCACAGCCAACTTATCGATACCTGCTTCCTGCATCTCGCGAATATGCCGCACAGTGATGCGCTTATCCTTGGCCACGATGACCTTGCCACCCTTGCCGACAATTTCAAAGCGCGCCATATCACCGCGCAAACGCTCGGGAACGACTTCAAACTGGATCCCCTTCTTGCCGAAGTGGAAAGTATCGAATTCGAAGAACATCTTGAGCATGTCTTCGTTGTTGTAGCCCAGCGAACGCAACAGAATCGTTACCGGCATTTTGCGCCGGCGGTCGATACGGAAGTAAACGTAGTCTTTAGCGTCAAACTCGAAATCCAGCCAGGAACCGCGGTAAGGAATCACGCGGGCAGAGAACAACAGCTTCCCGGACGAATGGGTTTTGCCGCGGTCGTGCTCAAAAAATACACCCGGTGAGCGATGCAGCTGCGATACGATCACACGCTCGGTGCCATTGATCACAAACGAACCGGTATGCGTCATCAGGGGGATTTCCCCCATGTAAACTTCCTGCTCCTTAACCTCTTTTACTGTCGGCTTGGAAGCCTCCCTGTCCATAATGGTCAGGCGCACACGGGCGCGCAACGGCGATGCGTAAGTCAGACCGCGCTGCTGGCATTCCTTGACATCGAAGGCCGGCAAGCCCAAGGCATAGCTAACGAATTCCAGGCGCGCATTTTTGGAATGACTCTCAATCGGGAAAATGCCGTTGAATGCAGCTTGCAGGCCCTCATTCTTGCGCTGCTCGGGCGGCGTGTAAGCCTGCAGGAAGGCAGCATAGGAATCCAGCTGGGTCGACAGCAGGTAAGGCACCGGAATGGCACCTATCCGTTTGGCAAAACTCTTACGAATACGTTTTTTTTCGGTAAAAGAGTAGCTCATATCATCTCCACGATCGAAGGAACATCCGGTTGTCAGTCGTCTCCGGAACAGCAAAACGACTGTTTGAAATTATTCTGGCGCATCACAACGCCGGTCTGGCCGCACCACAAAAGACAGAGAGCAACACACCGTTTCCGGAATGCTCACCACTGGCTTTTTAGAAGCGCCAAAAGGCTGACGGGAATCCGCCAGCCTTTTGACACTACGCAGCCTTACTTGATTTCAGCGGTTGCGCCAGCTTCGATAAGCTGCTTGGCGATGGCGTCGGCATCAGCCTTGGACACGCCTTCCTTCAGCGGCTTCGGTGCACCGTCAACCAGGTCCTTGGCTTCCTTCAGGCCCAGACCGGTGATGGTACGCACCACCTTGATCACGTTGACCTTCTGGTCACCGGCAGACTTCAACACCACGGTGAATTCGGTCTGTTCAGCGGCAGCAGCACCGGCAGCAGCACCGGCAGCAGCAGGCGCAGCCATTGCAGCAGCGGATACGCCGAACTTTTCTTCGATTGCCTTCACCAGCTCATTGAGCTCGAGCACGGACATGCCGTCCAGTGCTGTCAAAAATGCGTCTTTATCAAATGCCATTTTGTTTTCCTAACTTTCAGTAATTAATCAGATCAGGCAGCAGCCGGTTCTTTTTGTTCGGCCACGGCAACAAGCACGCGAGCCAAACCAGAAACCGGAGATTGCAGCAGGCCGCACAACTGTGCCAGCAGCACTTCCTTGCTCGGTACAGAAGCCAGCGCGCTTACACCCGCCGCATCCAGTAACTTGCCGTTATAAGCGCCAGCCTTGACCACCAGCTTGTCATTCGTCCTGGCAAACTCGTACACCACCTTGGCGGCCGCGACGGCGTCTGCGCTGATGCTATACACCAGCGGCCCCACCATTTTGTCTGCCAAAGATTCGAACGGCGTACCCTGCACAGCGCGGCGTGCCAGCGTGTTTTTCAACACGTGGAAATACACACCGGCGTTACGCGCATTGGCACGAAGTTTGGTGATGTCACCTACTTCAATACCACGGTACTCTGCCAGGACAATGGTCTGCGCTTGCGCGACCTGGGCGCCAACTTCAGCGACCACGGCCTGTTTTTGTTGCAGATTGAGACTCAAGTCTTCCTCCATTATCCGGGGCGCACTCGCGCGCACCCCACTTGTTACAACTGCGACCATGAGTCAGGAGAATTTCGATTCCTGCTCGCGGGCACACCATCTACGTGGGCCGGCAATCAAGCCATTTAAGCCGGAAGCCAATTGCACTCCCGCCACCTACGGTCTTGGATGCTGTCAGCACGCCAGCAGCATTCCAATAGGGTGTGACGAAGAAACCTCTTCGTCACGTCATACACTTCAGCCTGCCAGACTCGCCTGCTCGACGCGAATGCCAGCACCCATGGTGCTGGAGATGGAAACCTTTTTCAGGTACACCCCTTTGGCTGCAGACGGCTTGGCTTTATTCAAAGCATCGATCAGAGCCAGCAGATTTTCGCGCAGCGCTTCAGGCGCGAAAGAGGCGCGACCGATAGTGCACTGCACGATACCGTTCTTGTCAGTACGGTACTGAACCTGACCTGCCTTGGCGTTCTTAACAGCACCGGCGACGTCAGCGGACACAGTACCCACTTTCGGGTTAGGCATCAGGCCGCGCGGACCCAGAATCTGGCCAAGCTGTCCCACCAGACGCATCGCATCCGGAGAAGCGATCAGCACATCGAAGTTCAGATTGCCACCCTTGATGCTTTCAGCCAGATCCTCAAACCCGACAACATCCGCGCCCGCAGCCTTGGCCTCTTCAGCCTTGGCGCCTTGCGCAAATACTGCAACACGCATTGTCTTGCCGGTACCCTTGGGCAGAACGACGGAGCCGCGAACCAGCTGATCGGATTTACGCGCATCAACGCCGAGGTTCACCGCCACATCGATGGATTCGTCAAATTTAGCGCTGGCCGTTTCCTTAACCAGACTCAACGCATCCGCCAGCGGATACAGCTTGTTGCGGTCAACCTTTTCGGCTATTGCCTTGTAACGCTTGGAAATTTTGGCCATGTTACACACCCTCCACGGTAATGCCCATGCTGCGCGCGCTGCCCGCAATGGTACGCACCGCCGCATCCATATCGGCCGCAGTCAGGTCGGGCATCTTGGTTTTAGCAATTTCTTCTGCCTGGGCACGTGTCAGCTTGCCCACCTTGTCGGTATGCGGCTTCGGACTACCCTTCTGGATACCGGCAGCCTTCTTGATCAGAATGGTTGCAGGCGGGGTTTTCATGATGAAGGTGAAGCTCTTGTCCGCGTACGCAGTGATCACACACGGGATCGGCAGACCGGGCTCCAGACCCTGTGTCTGAGCATTGAACGCCTTACAGAACTCCATGATATTCAGACCACGCTGACCCAATGCCGGGCCGATCGGTGGGCTCGGATTTGCCTTGCCAGCAGGCACTTGCAGCTTGATATAGCCGACGACTTTCTTTGCCATGTTGCACTCCTCTTAAACGGGTCCTAACGAAACCTTACCGGTCTCTCCCCAAAATTGGGAAACGCCAAACGGGAAACCGCATCTGCAAATCTTGCAGCACGTGTTCCCCGCCATACGCTCCCGCGCCTCAGCCTTTTTCTACCTGGCCGAAATCCAGCTCGACAGGGGTCGAACGACCAAAAATAGTCACCGCCACCCGCAATTTATTCTTGTCGTAGTTAACATCCTCAACCACGCCATTGAAATCGGTAAACGGACCTTCCTTGACCCGCACCGACTCACCCACTTCAAACAGCACCTTGGGACGCGGCTTCTCAACCCCAGCCTGCATCTGCTGCATGATATTGTCTACTTCACGCTGCGAGATTGGCGTCGGCTTCATTGCCGTCCCCCCCAAGAAACCAGTCACCTTGGGCGTATTTTTCACCAGATGCCAACTTTCGTCGGTCATTTCCATCTCGACCAGCACGTAACCCGGAAAGAACTTGCGCTCGCTCAGGACCTTCTGCTGACCGGACTTGGTCGTTTTCAGCTCCAGCACCTCTTCCACCGGCACCAGAATTTGCCCGAACTTATCCTGCATGCCATCGCGTTGGATACGCTCAGCCAGCGCGCGCTGCACGCTTTTCTCAAACTGAGAGTACGTATGTACAACATACCATTGCATGGCCATCAGCTACCTCGCCCCATCAATCCATTGACTGCCAGCATCAGACTCGCGTCCACCGCCCAAAGAAACAGCGCCATGGTAATCGCGAACAAAATCACAATACCGGTCGTCTGCAACGTCTCCTTGCGCGTTGGCCAAACCACGCGCTTAGCCTCAGCGACCGAATCTCCGCCAAAAGCAAAAAAACGCTTGCCCGGCCCACTGGTATAAGCCACCGCCACAGCGAGTGCCACGCCCAGCAATACCGCAGCCAACTGCAACACCGCCGCGCTTTGCTGCAGAGCATAAAACCCCGCGATCCCCGCCACAATGAGCAGGAAAGCAACGAGCAATTTAATCTTGTCTGCCATGCGCGCTTCCGATTTACCTACGATTAACTGGCAGGCCAGGAGGGTCTCGAACCCCCAACCCTCGGTTTTGGAGACCGATACTCTACCAATTGAGCTACTGGCCTGTTAAATTCGAAAGGCACGGGAATACCACAACCCCGCGCCTCTCATGCTTTTACCGCTTACTCAATAATCTTTGCAACCACGCCGGCGCCGACGGTACGACCACCTTCGCGAATCGCAAAGCGCAGACCCTCTTCCATCGCAATCGGGTTGATCAGATTCACAGTGATCGACACGTTGTCGCCAGGCATCACCATCTCGGTACCCGCCGGCAGCTCAACCGCACCGGTCACGTCAGTCGTACGGAAGTAGAACTGCGGACGGTAGCCCTGGAAGAACGGGGTGTGACGACCACCTTCATCCTTGGACAGAACGTAGACTTCTGCGGTGAATTTGGTGTGCGGGGTGATGGAACCAGGCTTGGCCAATACTTGGCCACGCTCAACTTCTTCACGCTTGGTGCCGCGCAGCAGCACGCCAACGTTATCGCCTGCCTGACCCTGGTCGAGCAGCTTGCGGAACATTTCAACGCCGGTACAGGTGGTCTTCAGGGTGGGCTTGATGCCGACGATTTCGATTTCTTCGCCAACCTTGATGACGCCGCGCTCGATACGTCCAGTCACAACGGTGCCGCGACCGGAGATGGAGAAGACGTCTTCCACAGGCATCAGGAAGGCGCCGTCAATGGCGCGCTCCGGTGTGGGGATGTAGCTGTCAAGCGCATCTGCCAGACGGAAGATGGACGGCTCACCCAGGTCGCTCTGGTCGCCTTGTACGGCCTTGAGGGCGGAGCCTTTGATGATGGGCACGTCGTCACCAGGGAAGTCGTACTTGGAGAGGAGCTCGCGCACTTCCATTTCAACGAGTTCGAGCAGCTCTTCGTCGTCTACCATGTCGCATTTGTTGAGAAATACGACGATGTAGGGGACGCCAACCTGACGGGCAAGCAGGATGTGCTCACGCGTCTGGGGCATGGGGCCGTCAGCAGCGGAACAAACGAGGATGGCGCCGTCCATTTGGGCTGCGCCGGTAATCATGTTCTTGACGTAGTCGGCGTGGCCCGGGCAGTCTACGTGGGCGTAGTGGCGGGTCGCTGTCTCGTATTCAACGTGGGCGGTGTTGATGGTGATGCCGCGTGCCTTTTCTTCAGGCGCAGCGTCAATCTGGTCGTAGCCTTTGGCTTCGCCACCAAACTTCTTGGACAATACGGTGGTGATCGCCGCAGTCAATGTGGTCTTGCCGTGGTCAACGTGGCCAATCGTGCCAACGTTTACGTGCGGCTTCGTACGTTCAAATTTGCTCTTTGCCATGATTTTTCCTTATCAATGTCAAACGTTAATATAAAAAACAACTTTGGTGCCCATGGCGAGAATCGGACTCGCGACCTCTCCCTTACCAAGGGAGTGCTCTACCACTGAGCCACATGGGCAAGCAAACCAAACTGGAGCGGGTGAAGGGAATCGAACCCTCGTCGTAAGCTTGGAAGGCTTCTGCTCTACCATTGAGCTACACCCGCACGCTTTCCCACACAACACTTACCAACCGGCAAGCGCCACAATCCAGTCTAAAAACCTGCTTTAAAACAAACCTTTGGTGGAGGGGGACGGATTCGAACCATCGTACTCATAAGAGGGCAGATTTACAGTCTGCTGCCTTTAACCACTCGGCCACCCCTCCAAAAGAGCGCGAGATTATGCAGATAAAGGCCACAATTGTCAAAAAAGTTTTACAAATGCCGCCTACCCGCCCGCCGCACTAGCCGCGACGGAACAGCGCCGACCGAGCGTGGGCTTGCAACCCCTCACCAAAAGCGAGCTCGGCAGCAATAGCGCCCAGTTTTTGCGCGCCGGCCGGAGACACTTGGATCAAGCTGCTGCGCTTCTGAAAATCATAAACGCCCAGCGGTGAAGAAAAGCGCGCAGTGCCGGACGTCGGCAGCACATGATTCGGGCCCGCGCAATAATCCCCCAGCGACTCGGAGGTATATCGCCCCATGAAAATGGCACCGGCATGCTTCAGCTTTGGCAACCATACCTGCGGATCTTCCACCGACAGCTCGAGATGCTCCGGTGCGATACGATTCGAGATCACGCAGGCCTCATTCATGTCGACCACATGAATCAGCGCGCCGCGATCCTGCAGGGCCGTCCGAATGATCTCTCGACGCGGCATTTCCTCAAGCAGGCGGTCAATGCTTTGCGCCACCCGCTCGATAAAACCAGCATCGGGAGAAACCAGTATCGCCTGCGCCAGCTCGTCATGCTCCGCCTGGGAAAACAGATCCATCGCAATCCAGTCCGGAGTCGTTCCGCCATCACAGACCACCAGAATTTCCGAAGGCCCGGCGACCATATCAATCCCGCAAACACCAAATACGCGGCGCTTGGCCGATGCGACATAGGCATTACCCGGTCCGACGATTTTATCCACCTTGGGGATTATTGCCGTACCGTAGGCCAGCGCCGCCACAGCCTGGGCACCCCCGATGGTAAAGACACGATCCACGCCGCACAGGTACGCGGCGGCGAGCACCAGCTGATTTTTGATGCCATCCGGCGTGGGCACCACCATAACAAGCTCGGACACCCCCGCAACCTTGGCCGGTAACGCATTCATCAGCACGGAAGACGGGTACGCCGCCTTGCCGCCCGGGACGTAGAGCCCCACACGATCCAGCGCCGTGACCTGCTGCCCCAACAGCGTGCCGTCGGCATCGGTGTAAGTCCAGGAGGTTTGCAGCTGTTTTTCATGGTAGGCGGTCACGCGTTGCGCGGCCTGCTCTAGCGCATCCCGCTGCGCGGCTGGCAAACCTTCGAAGGCCGCCTTGAGTTCGGCCAACGGGAGCGCCATCGCCGCCGCGCCCGCAAGCGGCAAACGGTCGAACTTGCGCGTATATTCCAATACAGCCTCGTCGCCGCGACGGCGCACATCAGCCAGAATAGTGGCCACCGTTGCCTCAAGCTGTTCGTCGGCTGTTGCCTCGAATGCCAAAAGCCGATCCAACTCGGCCGAAAAGTTTTCATCTCGTGAGGAGAGTCGCTTGATATTCATAAGGGTCATTCCTGTCGGATAGCTTGCGCAAAAGCATCCAGCATCGGCTGGATAGTGGCGTGCTTAAGCTTGAGCGCGGCTTGGCTCACCACCAGTCGCGAAGAAATATCGGCAATGTGTTCGACTGCCTGAAGATTATTCGCCTTCAAGGTGCCCCCGCTACTCACCAAATCAACGATGGCATCGGCCAACCCGACGAGCGGCGCCAACTCCATCGAGCCATATAACTTGATTAAATCCACATGCACACCCTTCTCGGCGAAATGCTCGCGCGCGGTCTGCACATATTTAGTCGCGATCCGCAAACGCGCGCCCTGCTTCACCGCCGAGGCGTAATCAAAGCCATTCGGCACAGCAACCATCATGCGGCATTTTGCAATATTCAAATCCAGTGGCTGATACAGTCCGGCGCCTCCGTGCTCGTCCAGCACATCCTTGCCAGCCACCCCCATATCTGCCGCGCCGTATTGCACGTAAGTCGGCACGTCGGATGCGCGCACGATGATCAGGCGCACATCGGCACGGTTGGTTGCGAGAATCAGCTTGCGCGAAGATTCCGGATCTTCCAGCGCCTGAATGCCGGCTGCCTCAAGCAACGGCAGAGTTTCCTCAAAGATGCGGCCTTTGGATAACGCGATCGTAATCATAAATTTCCTATTTCAAGCGGCGGATATTGGCACCAAGCTGCGACAGTTTGCTCTCGATGTGTGAGTAACCGCGATCCAGATGATAAATCCGGTCAATCACGGTTTCCCCCTGCGCGACCAACCCCGCAATCACCAGACAGGCCGAAGCCCGCAAATCCGTCGCCATCACACTGGCGCCTTCCAATTTCTCCACGCCGTGCACCACGGCAGTATTACCTTCCACGTCAATTCGCGCACCGAGACGGCGCAATTCCTGCACGTGCATGAAACGGTTCTCAAAAATCGTCTCTACCACCATGGCGCTGCCTTCCGCGATGCAATTCATCGCCATAAACTGCGCCTGCATATCGGTCGGGAAAGCCGGATGTGGTGCCGTTCGCACATTCACCGAACGGGGGCGATGAGGCATCGCGATTTGTATGGTGCCAGGTTCGCTGACAATCCGCGCGCCGGCCTCGCCCAACTTTTCCAGCACAGTCTCAAGAATATCGGCACGACAATCGCGCAACACAATCTCTCCGCCCGCGGCGGCCGCAGCAACCAGAAACGTGCCGCTTTCGATGCGGTCCGGCATGATGCGGTGGCTTGCGCCATGCAAACGATCAACGCCGGCAATCGTGATGGTATCGGTGCCGTCCCCACTGATTTTCGCGCCCATGGCACGCAGACAATCGGCCAAATCCACCACCTCCGGCTCGCGCGCTGCATTTTCGAGCACCGTAACACCGTCAGCCAGCGCTGCCGCCATCATCAGGTTTTCCGTACCGGTCACGCTGACAATATCGAAGAAAATTCGCGCCCCCTTGAGTCGGGCAGCACGGGCATGAATGTAGCCATGCTCAATGCTGATCTCGGCGCCCATGGCCTGCAAACCCTTGATGTGCAAATCCACCGGCCGCGAGCCGATGGCACAACCTCCCGGCAGAGAAACCATGGCTTCGCCAAAACGCGACACCAGCGGCCCCAGCACCAGAATCGCCGCACGCATGGTTTTCACCATGTCATAGGGCGCCTCCAGAGTGTCGACACGGTCACCGGAAAACACCACCTCGCCGGGCGTTATCTGTGCCGACATCCCCATTTGCTGCAACAATTTGCGCATGGTAGCGACATCATGCAAATCCGGCACATTGGTCAGATGCAGCGATTCCGCTGTTAACAAACTTGCACACATAATCGGCAGCGCGGCGTTTTTCGCCCCGGAAATTTGCACCTCGCCACGCAGCGAAGTACCGCCCACAATTGCCAGTTTTTGCATTTTTTAGTCTGCCTGTTTCTGCCACTCTTCGGGCGTATAGGTTTTCATCGACAACGCGTGGATTTCTTCGCGCATGCGCTCTCCCAACGTCTGGAACACGCGCTGATGCCTTTGCACACGACTCTTGCCAGCAAATTCGGCACTGACAATAACCGCCTCAAAATGTGCGCCATCGCCAATCACCGAAAGATGTTCAACCACCATACCTTCCGCGATATTGGCGTAAATGCTTTCCGGAGTGACCATGCTGCTGAACCTCTGAAATCTTTAAAGGATGCGCATGATACTAAAGAGCGGGCGCGGCATACAGCCCGCCCGCACAAGAAAAATCAGGAGGCCTGCGGCAAGAGACGATCGACGCCGTACAAACGAGCCAAACTGGACAGGTCCTCAGGCAGACCCGTTATACGCAACTGACGTCCCCGGTGTTGCGCGGCACGCAACCAGCCCAGCAACAAGCTGACCGCCGCCGAATCAACCAGATCAACCCGGGAAAGATCAACCTGCATATCGCCGTTTTCAAGATGCGCCACGCCCGCCGGAAACAGGGCCGGAACGGTTGCCATGGTCAGCGACCCGGAAATAGCCAGCACACCATCCTTGAATTCGGTCATTTTCCCTCAGCCTTGCGCAACGGCTCATTAGCCGACGCCGCATTCTTGTCAGCCAGCACTTTGATCAGATGATCAATACCGCCCTGCTGAATTTCGGAAGCAAACGTCCCGCGGTAACTGGTCACCATGCTGACGCCTTCGATAATTACGTCAAAAGCCTTCCAGCCCTCCGAAGTGCGGATCATTTCATAATCCACCAACACAGGCTGTGCCCCGGGTTTACTGATCGAGGTTTTAACCGTTGCCTCGGTAGCATCTTCCGCCATCCGGAACGGCTTGATCTCTACAACCTGGTCGCGATAAACCGCAAACACTTTTGCATAGGTGCGCACCAACAAGGTGTGAAATTCCTGCACCAGCGCCTGCTTCTGCTCGGGCGTCGCTGCCCTCCAGCTCTTACCCACCGCAAGCCGTGTCATGCGAACAAAATCGAAACGCGGGAGGATTTTCTCCTCAACCAAGGCCACAATCTTTCTCTGGTCCCCGTTTTGAATCGCCTTGTCCTGCTTAATGACCGTCAACACGTCCTGAACCGTGTCACGAATCAAGGCATCCGGCCCTTGTTCTCCTGCCTGAGCCAGCGACATTACAAGGACAAGCCCCGCAATAATTTTCAACCAAAATTTCATGGATACTCCGCCTAGTTCGTCGAGCCCTCAGCCTTGCTATAGATGAACTTGCCGATCAAGTCCTCCAGCACCACAGCCGACTGGGTCATTTTCAATTCATCACCATTCTTCAACATCGCCTCGTCGCCGCCGACATCAAAACCGATGTACTGCTCACCCAACAAGCCGGACGTCAGAATCTTGGCCGCCGTATCCTTCGGAAACTGGTAACGCTTGTCCAGACTCATGGTGACACGAGCCTCGTAGCGTTCCATATCCAAAGAGATATCAGTTACACGCCCCACCAGCACACCGGCACTCTTGATGGATGCTTTGGGCTTCAGTCCGCCGATATTGGAAAAATAGGCATGCACCTGGTACGCCTCCGACACGTTATACGTCCCCAGGTTCCCGACTTTCATCGCCAGCATCACCAGTGCGGCGATGCCGCCGACCACAAAAATGCCTACCCACAAGTCCAGCGTTGTGCGTTCCATAACTCAATTTCCCCTAAACATGATTGCGGTCAAAATAAAATCCAGCATCAGAATCGCCAGCGATGAAGTCACCACGGTCCGGGTAGTTGCGCCGGACACCCCCTCCGCTGTCGGCGGCGCGTCGTAGCCCTCGAACAGCGCGATGACCGTCACCACGGTACCAAACACAAAACTCTTGATGACGCCATTCAGGATATCTTCACGAAAATCCACGGCAGCCTGCATCTGCGACCAGAACGAGCCCTCATCCACACCGATCTGAATCACGCCGACAAAATATCCACCGAACACACCCACCGCACTGAACATCGCAGCCAGCAGCGGCATGGAAATCACGCCGGCCCAGAATCGGGGCGCAACGATACGGGCGATCGGGTTGACCGCCATCATTTCCATCGCGGTAATTTGCTCGGTCGCTTTCATCAGGCCGATTTCAGCGGTCATCGCCGAACCCGCGCGACTAGCGAACAGCAGCGCCGCAACCACCGGCCCAAGCTCGCGCACCAACCCGAGCGCCACCATCACGCCGAGCGCGGATTCGGAACCGTAACGCTTGAGCGTTTCGTAGCCCTGCAACCCCAGCACCATCCCGACAAACAGGCCCGCCACGATGATAATAATCAGCGACATCACCCCGGTCGAAAACAGCTCCTTGATCGTCAGGTGAAAGCGCCGAAAACTTGTCCCCGAATACGCCAGCGTCAAGAGAAAAAACCGGGTAGCCAAGCCGACACGCCAGACCGCACTAACAACACGGCGGCCGATGCTGCGTAGGTTTTTTGCAACGGGCATGCTCATACTCCCAAAGCCAAATCCTGGCGATAATCTCCGCCGGGGTAGTGAAACGGCACCGGCCCATCCATTTCACCATGAACGAACTGGCGTACAAAATCCCGTTCGGAAGAGCGAATCTCATCCGGCGTACCCTCCGCCACAATTACGCCATTCGCCATGAAATAGACATAATCCACAATCTTCAGCGATTCTTGCACGTCATGCGTCACCACAACCGAAGTTGCCCCTAGCGCATTGTTGAGACGACGGATCAGATCACCAACCACGGTCAGGGAAATAGGATCCAGCCCGGCAAACGGTTCATCGTACATAATCAGCATTGGGTCCAGCGCCACGGTCCGCGCCAGTGCCACGCGCCGTGCCATCCCACCCGACAACTCCGAAGGCATCAGGCTGTGCGTACCGCGCAAACCCACCGCATGCAGCTTCATCAGCACCAAATCGTGAATCAACTCTTCCGGCAGATCTGTGTGTTCGCGCATTTGGAACGCCACATTGTCGTACACCGACATATCGGTAAACAAAGCGCCAAATTGAAACAACATGCCCATCTTGCGGCGCATGGCATACAGGCCGCTCTGATCCAGCTCATGAATAATTTGGCCGTCCACCTTGACATAGCCTTTGGTCGGCTTCAGCGCCCCGCCGATGTGGCGCAGCAGCGTCGTCTTGCCGCAGCCGCTCAAACCCATGATGGCAATCAGCTTGCCGCGCGGGAAATCCATATTGATTCCCTCCAGCACAGGGCGCTTGTCGTACGCGAAGTTCAGGTCACGAATCTCGACCAAAGATTTGGAAGGCAATGTCGGAAGTCCGGAAATTTTGACAGGCACGCATTCTAGAGCATGCCGCCATCAACACTCAACAGTGAATCTGTAACAAAATCCGGCGGATTGTCGGATATCCTGACTGGCGGAGAGGGAGGGATTCGAACCCTCGGTACGGGGTTACCGTACGCCTGATTTCGAGTCAGGTACATTCGACCACTCTGCCACCTCTCCGAAGGGCGCGCATTCTACCAGCATCCGACAATTTCGTGCATTATGTCGCCATGCACAGGATTAATTCCCCATTCCAGGTTTTTCTGTTCAGCGCACTCATCCTTCTACTGGGTGGTTGCAACGGGAAGTTGCCGTCATGGAAAAACGGGAAGTTACTGGTTGTTGTTTCCGAGTCGGATCAAGGCGCGGAAGCTGAATTTGAACGTGAGATGACCACCCTGTTTGCGAAGGATTTGCACTCCGAAATCGAATTCATTCCGAGCTCCCCGGATCGGGTCGACCGCACCTTGCGCAAACATCAGGCACATCTCGCCGCCGCTTCCCTGCGCAGCCAAGTCAACGTAGCTTCATTGTATTTCGGGCCCAGCTACCGAACCGTCAAGGAACAGCTAATTTGCAACCAGGAAACAGGCACGCCCAAAAAAATCGATGATTTACTCAATCTGCGTCTTGGCGTTCTCTCCGGCTCGGCACAGGAATTTGCACTCAAGGAACTACTTCCGAAATATCCCGGACTGAAGTGGCAATCCCGCAGCAACGCAGACGCACAGGCGCTGATTACCGAAGTATCCGAGGGAGCGCTGGACTGTACGGTGGCAAACGAGAATAGCTACGCCTCGGCACGCAACCATTACACCAACATCAACGCCTCCCTGACCATCGGCGCCCCATCAAAACTGGCGTGGGCATTCTCGATGGATGCCGACCCCCAATTCATTGCGGCCGTAAAATCCTTTTTCTCCCGCATCAAGCGGGATGGCACACTGAACCGACTCATCGATCGTTATTACGGCCATAACGGCCGCTTGCATCGGCTGGATGCCGCCGCGTTTATTTCCAACGCCGGCACTGTTCTTCCGGAATATCGCAATTTGTTTGAAGAAGCCGCCACGCTCACTGGTCTCGACTGGCGCCTGCTTGCCGCGCTGGCCTATCAGGAATCACAGTGGAACCCGCTCGCGACTTCATTTACCAATGTGCGGGGAATGATGATGCTCACCGAAGACACCGCCGACCGGATGCAAGTCACAGATCGGCTGGATCCGCGTGAAAGTGTTTTGGCGGGCGCCCGATATCTGGCGCTGCTTCGTGATCAGCTACCGGCAAAAATCAAGGATCCCGATCGCACGTGGATGGCGTTAGCGGCCTACAACCAAGGTGTCGGCCATCTCGAAGATGCGCGCGTACTGACCGCGCGCATGGGAATGAATCCAAACAGCTGGGCCGACATCAAAAAGTGGATGCCGATGCTGAACCAGCCGGGATATTACGAGACCCTGAAATACGGCTATGCGCGCGGTGGAGAAGCCGTTATTTTGGTCGAGAACATTCGCAACTACCATGACATGCTCAAGCGTCTGGAGCCTGATCATGCTAGCGCATCGGCTTCATTTTCATACAAATTGGTTGAGCCGCTGAAACGCCTGCTACGCTAGGCAGACTTATCCGGCTTACCCGCCGCATCCAGATTCTCAAGCTGCCGTTCGATGCGATCCAAGCGGTCGGAAATTTGCTGCAATAAACGGTCGGCCTGACGCTCTTCGCGTTCAACGTTTTCGACATCACTACCGATAAAAAACGCCGCGAGATTCGCGGTCAGCAAGGACAGCAACACCACGCCAAACAAAATAAGCAGCGAGCCGAACAGCCGGCCAGGTCCGTTATGCGGAACCACATCGCCATAGCCGACGGTTGCCATGGTCACCCACGCCCACCACATACCATCCCAGACTGAACCGATCGACGGATCCAAACGCGAAATCATCAGCCCGGATAAAACCATGGTCACTAGCGCCACTATCAGTGTGGTTCCAAGCCGGTGTTGCGACAATAATCGGCGCGCCGATTTGGACATGCGTATCAGCATCAACAAGACCAGCCCCAGCCGGAAGCTGCGCAACAACCCGGTCAGCGGTGCAAACTGCCAGAAGAAGGGGATTCCACCCAGAATCACCAGGAGGTTCATCCAATTGCCCATCAGATAGACAGGCTTGTTGCGCACCAATGTCGCGAGTATGGCGGTCTCCAGCACAAACGCCAGCCAGACCAGCCAGTCGGCCACTCGCGCCGCAACCGGAGAAATCAGTCCGGTTTCCTCGAGATACCACTGGATAACGATCCAGCAAACCACCGCCACCATGGGCCATTCAAGGTGCCCGGCCCAGCGCTTGGCTGCAGACCTTTCGCTGTCGGCAACCCCCGCGATGCCGAGAAGCTGGACAGCTTTCACTTGGTAATTGCAGCCAGACCGCCCATGTAGGGGCGCAATACATCAGGAATCATCACGCTACCGTCGGCCTGCTGATAGTTTTCGAGCACCGCCACCAGCGTGCGCCCCACAGCCAATCCGGAACCATTCAGGGTATGCAGCAACTCCGGTTTACCGGCAGCATTGCGAAAACGCGCCTGCATGCGTCGCGCCTGAAACGCCTCGAAATTTGAACAGGAAGAAATCTCCCGATAAGTATTTTGCGCGGGCAACCACACTTCAATGTCATAGGTCGTCGCGGCTGAGAACCCCATGTCGCCGGTACATAATTTCACAACGCGGTAAGGCAATCCCAGTTTCTGCAAAATTGTCTCGGCATGGCCCAGCAATTCCTCAAGCGCCCGATAGGAGGACTCCGGATGCACCATCTGCACCAGCTCCACCTTGTCAAACTGGTGCTGGCGGATCATCCCGCGCGTATCACGACCATAAGAGCCCGCCTCGCTGCGGAAGCACGGCGTGTGCGCCACAAACTTCATCGGCAGTTTCTCCAGCGGCACGATCTCGTCGCGCACCATGTTGGTCACCGGCACTTCGGCGGTGGGGATGAGGTAAAAATGCTTGATCTCCCCCTCCTCACCGATAGCGCGCGGCACGCGGAACAGATCTTCCTCAAATTTCGGCAACTGCCCGGTCCCGCGCATAGAATCGGCGTTCACCAGATATGGCACGTAAGTCTCGGTGTAACCGTGTTTCTCGGTGTGCGTGTCCAGCATGAACTGCGCCAACGCGCGGTGCAGCCGCGCCAGTGGGCCTTTAAGCAAGGAGAAACGCGCGCCGGCGATCTTGGTGGCAGTCTCAAAATCAAGACCGCCCAGCCCTTCGCCGATGCTGACGTGGTCTTGCACTGCGAAGTCAAACTTACGCGGCTCGCCGAACTTGTGCGTCTCGACGTTATCCGCCTCGGATTTGCCGACCGGCACGCTCTCGTGAGGCAGATTGGGAATCACCGCAAGGAACGCATCCATCTCGGTCAGTACCTGCGGCAACTTCACTTCAAGCTGCTTCAGCTCGTCGCCCAGCGCACCCACTTCCGCCATGATGGCCGTTGTATCTTCGCCCTTGGCTTTGGCCTGACCAATCAGCTTTGAAGTAGCGTTGCGCTTCGCCTGCAACTCCTGCGTGCGGGTCTGGATGATTTTGCGCTCGGCTTCCAGTTGCTCGAACCTGACGGCATCGAGCTCGAAACCACGGGTCTTCAAGCGCGCCGCCACACCGGCTAGGTCGTTACGTAATGTCTGTATATCCAGCATGCTGCCTATCCTTTTCTGTTCTTCGCTGCTTCATCCAACGCGCGCAGGTGCTCGAGCTTTTCCGCGATCTTGGCTTCTAAACCACGATCCACCGGTTTGTAGAAACTCACTTGCGGCATGCCCTCGGGAAAATAATCCTCACCCGCCGCATATCCGCCTGCCTCGTTATGTGCGTAGCGATAATCCTTGCCGTAATCGAGCTGCTTCATCAGTTTGGTCGGCGCGTTGCGCAAATGCAGCGGCACTTCGCGCGAGCTGTCCTGTTTGACGAAAGCGCGGGCGGCATTATACGCGACGTATCCGGCGTTCGATTTGGCGGCAACGGCCAAATACAGCACGGCCTGCGCCAGCGCCAACTCGCCTTCGGGCGAGCCCAGTCGTTCGTAGGTGACAGCGGCATCGTTGCAAATCTGCATGGCGCGCGGGTCGGCCAAACCGATGTCCTCCCAGGCCATGCGCACGATGCGCCGCGCCAGGTAACGCGGGTCGGCACCGCCGTCCAGCATGCGTACCAGCCAGTACAGCGCGGCATCGGGATTGGAGCCGCGCACTGACTTATGCAGGGCGGAGATCTGGTCGTAGAACGCTTCGCCACCCTTGTCGAAACGACGCAGATTCTGCGCCAGCGTGTTATCGAGAAACTCCGGGGTGATGCGCACCACTTTTGCTGTGCGTGCCGCGGTATCGAGTTGCTCCAGCACATTAAGGAGACGACGGGCATCACCGTCGGCATAGCCGATAATCCGTTCCCGCGCGGCCTCATCGAAGGTCACATCCTGCAACACAACTTGCTGTGCGCGCGCAAACAACTGTGCCATTTCTTCCGCCGAAAGGGACTTCAGCACATACACCTGCGCCCGCGACAGCAGCGCGCCATTCACTTCGAACGAAGGGTTCTCGGTCGTCGCGCCGATGAAGGTGACAAGCCCCTGCTCGACATACGGCAGAAAAGCGTCCTGTTGCGACTTGTTGAAGCGATGCACTTCGTCCACAAACAGGATAGTGTGCCGGTCACGCTGCTGCAAAGTCAGCTCGGCCTGCGCGATGGCGTCACGAATATCTTTCACGCCGGAGAGCACAGCGGAAAGCGGCACAAATTCAGCATCGAAAGCCGTCGCCATCAAGCGCGCCAAGGTGGTCTTGCCCACGCCCGGCGGCCCCCACAAAATCATGGAATGCAGCTTGCCGGACTCGAACGCCAGCCGCAGCGGCTTGCCCGACCCCAGTAAATGCGACTGACCAATAACCTCATCCACATGCCGTGGGCGCAGCCGCTCGGCCAGCGGCGGCAGAGGGGTATGCGCGGCAAAAAGATCGCCAGCCGTCATGGCATTTACTCGGAAAGCACGTCGGCGCCGACCGGCGGCTCAAACTTGAACAAGCCCGGCGTCAGCGGAGGATTGCGTTTGAGTGCGGAAAATCGCAGCACCGTGGTGTTACCAAACAGATCAAGCAGTTCCATCACCGCCAGATTGGCCTGACCGTCAAAAGCCATGCGGATGCGGCGGAAGCTGCTGTCAGAACTGCGTGGAAGCGCCTCCAGCCAATCCAGCCCGTTCTGCGAACCGCGCTCACTGAGTACAAAGCTGCGTTCAATTTCGTTATTGCCGGACAACAACGCAGCCGGACTACTGCCCAGCGCGGCATCCAGCGACCTGACCGTGACTTGATTGAGATCAACGTCATACAACCAGAATTTTCGGCCGTCGCCGACAATCAGTTGCTCGTAGGGTTGCGCATAAGCCCAGCGGAATTTCCCCGGACGCATGAACTGCATGAAGCCGCTGGCACTTTGCATACGTTGACCATTCTGATCCAGCACAACCTGGCTAAAATTGGCCTGCCCCGCGCGGGTCGCACCGATGAACTGCTTCAGCTTTTCGATCCCGCCCGCGTGGAGGTTAGTCGCAAGTAGCAAGAGCAGCGCAATATACAATGTTCTGAACATGTTTTAAGCCTGAACGGATTTCATCGAATACGGAAAATCAAAAGGAACGGTGTGACGTCAGCCTTCTCGGGCCGGCGCGATCACCTCGCGGTTGCCGTTGCTCTGCATGGGAGTCACCAGTCCTGCGGCCTCCATTTGCTCGACAAGACGTGCGGCGCGGTTATAACCGATGCGCAAATGACGTTGCACCAGCGAGATGGAGGCACGCCGGTTTTTCAGCACGATTTCCACCGCCTGATCGTACAAGGGATCGGCTTCGTCCCCGAGCGCGGGTCCGCCGGCACCGGATTCATCCGCCTCTTCCGCACCCGTCAGAATCCCCTCGATGTACTGCGGCTCGCCCTGGGATTTCAGATACTCGGCAACGCGATGAACTTCCTGATCCGACACGAAGGCGCCATGCACGCGCTGCGGATAACCCGTGCCCGGCGGGAGATAAAGCATATCGCCCTGCCCCAGCAAAGTTTCCGCGCCCATCTGGTCGAGAATCGTGCGGGAATCAATTTTGGACGACACCTGAAACGCCACCCGGGTTGGTACATTGGCCTTGATCAAACCGGTAATCACATCGACGGATGGCCGTTGCGTCGCCAGCACCAGGTGAATACCCGAGGCACGCGCTTTTTGCGCCAGACGTGCGATGAGCTCTTCAATCTTCTTGCCAACCACCATCATTAGGTCGGCCAGTTCATCAATAAAAACCACGATCATCGGCAGCTCTTCCAGCGGCTCGGGTGAGTCAGGTGTGATGCTGAAAGGATTGGTCAGCGGTTTGCCAGACTTTGCGGCGTCACGCACCTTCTGGTTGTAACCCGCAATGTTGCGCACCCCCAACGTGGACATCAGGCGGTAGCGGCGGTCCATTTCACCCACGCACCAGTTCAGCCCGGCGGCAGCTTGGCGCATATCGGTGACCACGGGACACAGCAGATGCGGAATGCCTTCGTAAACAGACAGCTCCAGCATCTTGGGATCCACCAGCAGCAGCCGGACTTGTTGCGGCGTAGATTTGTACAACAGACTCAAAATCATGGCGTTAATCGCCACCGACTTGCCCGAGCCCGTCGTTCCGGCAACCAGCACATGCGGCATCTTGGCCAGGTCGGCGACTACGGGTTTGCCGGAAATATCCTTACCCATCGCGATGGTCAGTGCCGAACCCATGGCCGCATAAACCTGCGAACCAAGAATTTCCGACAAGTGCACCATCTGGCGTTTTGGATTGGGCAATTCCAGCGCCATATAGGCTTTGCCCGGAATCGTTTCCACCACGCGGATACTAACCACGGACAGTGCCCGCGCCAGATCCTTCATGAGATTGACGATCTGGCTGCCCTTAACGCCGACCGCCGGATCAATTTCGTAGCGGGTAATTACCGGGCCGGGATAGGCGCCGACCACGCGCACTTCCACACCGAAATCCTTGAGCTTGCGCTCGATCAGGCGGGAGGTAAATTCCAGTGTATCGGCCGAAACCGACTCGATCTGGGCATTCCCTTCATCCAGCAAATGCAAAGGTGGCAATGGCGAATCGGGCAGGTCGGCAAACAGCGCCACTTGTTTCTCCTTGTCGATCCGCGCGGATTTCGCCACCTCGACGACAGGTGGCTCGATGTATATCGGCTGATGCTCAACGACGCGCTTTTTCTCTTCCTCGACCAGCACGCTGCGTTCCTGCAAGGCCTGCTCGCCGATACGTTTGTCGCGCCGGGTTTGCCAAGTCAGGCAAAGCCAGCGATAAAAGAGCTCCAGATGCCTGCCCAGCCGGTCAACAAAACGCAGCCAGGACAAACCGCTAAACAAACTGAATCCGCTTGCCATCAGCACAAGCAGGAACAGCGTTGCGCCGGTAAATCCCAGCAGGTGCACCAACGCGTCACCGCTCAGCGCGCCCAGCATGCCGCCCGGCGCGAGTGGTAACGCTGCTTTCAGCGTGTACAAACGCACAGACTCCAACGCACTGCTGGCCAGCAGCAGAACGCCGAAACCACTCAGAGAAACCGCCAGGGTGCGTTTGCAAAAAACGCTGTCTTCCTTAAGATCGCGATAGCCCACCCAAACCCGCTGCACCATGAGAATGACCCACCACCAAGCCGACACCCCGAACAGATAGAACAGAAAATCGGAAAGATAAGCCCCCAAGACGCCCGCAGGATTGCGGGTAACAAGGCTGCTGGTGCTATGCGACCATGCGGAATCCGAGGGATCGTAGCCCCAAAGGGCAAGCGCAAAATAACCGGCAAGCGCACCCAGCAGCAACCAGCGTGACTCTCGAAGCAATTGCAGCAACTTGCCCGGAAATTCGGGATTGGCCTCAGCCATGCGCACTCGCCGTAATCAAACCGACCTGTTCGGCAATTCGCGCCGCCTCGAGACGACTTTTTACCCGCAGCGCATGGAATATCCCGGAGACATGAATCTTGATCGTGCCTTCAGCCAAACCCATTTTTTCCGAGATCTCACGATTGGATAGCCCTTGGGCAATAAATTTCAAGACGTCCATTTGCCGCGCCGTCAACCCGAATTCGTTGGTATACCGGCGCCGGCCATCCGGCTGCAGACCGTCAATTATGTTTTCATTCACCGACAAAGGTAGACCTGATGACATTTGCGGCGGCACATAGATATCGCCCGCCAACACCTGCTCCACGGCATTCATCAGCACCGGGACAGAAGCCGTTTTGCAGACATAGCCCAGCGCGCCGGCATTAATTACCCGCCCGATCACGCTGCGATCATCTTCTGCCGAAATCACCATGACCGGGATATGAGGAAAACGCCGATGAAAAAAACGGATGGAACTCGGTCCCTCACTGCCCGGCATATGCAAATCCAGTATGGCCAGTTCCAGCTCGGGGTGGCGCTCGGCCAGCAACAGTGCATCGTAATAATTCTCGCCTTCAATCACCTCGTCCACATCGGGGACCTGTTGCAAGACGTAACGCAACCCCTCCCGAAAGAGCGAATGATCATCCACCAGCATAATCTTCATGATCCGAACTCCCGCAAAACTGCCGAAACGGCGTTATATTAGCACCAATACAAATCACGCCGTCTGGCAGTCATTTGCCTTCCAGCGCCAGCAAAAGGCGAATATCGGCCGCCAGCCACTCGGCCCGCTGCGCATAGGGCGCCAGTAAACGCACCCGACCTGCCGGATCAACCAGATAACTGCCCGCACTGTGATCGACGTTATAACCCGAAGCGGTCGGTTGTTTCTGATACACAATCTCGAAGCCTTTCGCGACATCGGCCGTTTCCTGCGGCGTACCATACAATCCCAAAAAAGACGGATGGAAGGCCGGCACATATTCCGCCAGCAAGGCCGGCGTATCGCGCTCGGGATCCACAGTCACGAACAACACTTGCACCTTGTCGGCCTGTGGTCCGAGTAGACGCATCACCTGCGCCAGATCCGCCAATGTGGTCGGGCAGACATCCGGACAGTGCACATAGCCGAAAAACAGCACCACCACCTTGCCGCGGAAATCCGCAAGTGAGCGCGCATTTCCCGCAGGATCCCGCAGCTCGAAATCCGCCTGCGCCAGCTTTGAACCCACCTCGCTGGCATGGAAAGGCGAAGGCAGCCGGGGCTCGCCGCAAGCCGCAAGAAAGACCGCACACATCAATAGCAGGCTACGCAGCCACATGACACGCTCCCGTCCAGCCATGAACATAAAAAGTGTACCCAACCTTGATTAGCCCATAAACACCGAACGCCATCACCAGCGAGCCTGCCAGAGTACGCGCCCAAGGCGACTGCGCCTTGTGCCGCAGACTCTCCCAGAACAAACCGATGGCAAGTAAGTTAGGCAGGGTACCCAAGCCAAACGCCAGCATGATCGCCGCACCACTCTGCGGACTGGCACTCGCCAGTGCCGTCAACAGTACGCTATACACCAACCCGCAGGGCAACCAGCCCCACAACGCGCCTAGTCCAAGCGCGCGCGGCAAAGTACTCACTGGTAGCAAACGTGAGGTCAGCGGTTGCAAATGCTTCCAAAGCATTCCACCCATCCGCTCAAGCCGACGCACCGCCCCCCACCAACCCGCAAGGTACATCCCCAGTAACAGCAGCATCAGGCTCGACAACGCAAACAACAAATGCTGCACCGGCACCGCATCCCGCATCAGCAGACCGGTTTGCCCCAACGCCCCGACCAGTGCACCGGCAATCGCATAGCTCGCAACCCGCCCGCTGCTGTAGGCCAGATGAAAAGGCCAGCGTGCACGGCCCGCCGGGACTTGCGTGGTGAAAATTCCAACGATGCTGCCGCACATACCGAGGCAATGCACCCCGCCCAACAACCCGACCAGAAATACCGCCAACAAACTAAATTCAATCATGACTTCCTCTTTCTTCCAGCGACGCCAGATTCAACTGTGACGCTACCCGCCCCGCGTCCGGAGCAGACTGATATGGCACCACGCCGAGCAGAGGCGCCGCCAATCGCTCGCGCAACGCGAGAATATTTTCATCCAGAAGCGGCATATCCGGCTGCAACACATTGACCACCCAGCCCGCGCATTTTAGCCCGCAATCGGCAATGGCCTGTCGCGTCAGCAAAGCATGACTGAGACAACCGAGGCGCATACCCACTACCAAAATCACCGGCAGTCCCAACTGCCGTGCCAGATCCGCAGTCGTTTGGGTCGCGTTCAACGGCACCATGAATCCGCCGACACCTTCCACGATGACCGTATCCACCTGCCACGCCAGAATCCGATAGCCCTCAACGATAGTCGCGAGGCTGATTTCCACGCCCGCCTGTTGTGCCGCCAGATGCGGTGCGACAGGGTGGGCAAACCCGTACGGATTAATTTGCCCCGCAGACAGCCCGGGCTTGCTGACCGCCTGCAACGCCAGCACATCCTCGTTCACGCCTTGTGAATCGCAGCCCGCAGCAACAGGCTTGAAACCGGCCACGCTCGCACCGCGCGCGGCAAACGCCCGCAACAGCGCCGCGCTGACCAGCGTTTTGCCCACGCCTGTATCAGTTCCCGTGACGAAATAATTCACAAGCGAAAATCCGTCTGAATGATCGCGCGGCCGTCGCCACTGTGTTTGGGCGCCACTTTCCAGGCATGGCCGTAGATGATCTCGAAGGTCGCCGGCAATTTTCCGTCGCGGCGCAAAGTTTCATACTGCGCCACGATGCGCGCCCAGCGGGTTTTACCCAGTAAACCCCGTGCCCGCCCGGCGGTCGCGTTGTGCGCACCGATGCCGCGCAAGTCCTGCATCACGGCTTTCACATCCGTATAGGTCAGCGTGATTTTCTCCATTTCCATCACCGGATCGGCGAAACCCGCCGCCATCAGCATATCCCCGATATCGTGCATGTCGGCAAACCGGTTCAAGTGATTATGGTCGTCGACACCGGCAAATGCCTGGCGTAGCTCCAGCAGGGTATCCGGCCCGAAAGTGGCGAACATCAGTAGACCGTCCACAGCCAGGGCACGGTTCAGTTCAACAAAGGTTGCCGGCAAATCATTGCACCATTGCAACGCCAGATTGGACCACAGCAAATTCACGGCATTCGCGGCCAAGGGCAAGGCCTCGGCATCGGCGCAAAGAAAACTTTGCCGCTGCCCGGAAAGCCATTTCTTCCACCAGACCGACGGACCGCGCGCGGTTTTCAGCATCCCCAGCGCAATATCCAGCGCCACGATGTCGGCATCCGGGTAACGGGTTTGCAGCTGGCGCGTTCCCCAGCCTGTGCCACTGCCAACATCCAGAACACGCCGGGGTTGCAGGCGCACATAATCCAGCCGCTCCAAAAGGCGAGTGCACACCTCGCGCTGCAACACCGCAGCAGCGTCATAGTGAGTTGCCGCCTTGCTAAAGGCGCGCCGGACTTCGGCCTTGTCTATCTCAAATTCATTCATGCAAAAACCGCTTCACGTGTTCAATAAATACTTCGGGATGGGAAAGAAACGGCGCGTGCGCTGCACCCTCGATTTCCACATATTTGGCATCGGGCAAAATATCCGCCATGTAACGCGAGGCGGCGGGCGGCGTCAGCTTGTCGCGTTCCCCCGCAATCAGCAGCGCGGGTTGCGGAATCTCCGGCAATGCAGGTCGCAGATCGGCATCCCGCAAAATATCCAGACCGCCACGCAAGGCGGAAAGTACCGGCTCGCCGCGCGCAAAAATCTGCGCCCTCAATCCCGTCAGCAATAATTTTTCATTATCACTGCCCCGCAACTGCAATGCCAAAAAACGCCGCAAAGTCGCGGCATGATTATTTTCCAGTTCATCGGCAAACTGCGCCAGCGTCTCGCGGGGCATGCCGCATGCCCAATCGTGCCGCACCGCAAAGCACGGTGTGCTGGCCACCAGAATCACACGCCTGACATGGCCGGCCTTGCGCGCTGCCCAGTGCTGCGCAAGCATCCCGCCCAAAGACCAGCCGCAAACATTAACGGGCTCATGGAAGCGGCGTGCCAGCAAATCGACCAGCTCACCCGGGATAAATGGCAGATGTTCCGCACTGGCACCGTGGCCGGGCAGATCGACAAGATGCACTTGAAAATGCGCGGCCAGCAAATCTGCGGCCCGGCCCCACATTCCACCGTGCATCCCCCAGCCGTGCAGCAACACCAGTGGCGCGCCGTGCCCCCGCGTTTCAACGTGCAAGGTCATGCAGGGCCCCGATTAATTTTTCCACATCCGTTTCGGTATGCGCAGCGGAAAGCGTGATGCGCAAGCGCGCCGTGCCCTGCGGCACCGTCGGCGGCCGGATCGCGGCCACCCAAAGACCGCGCTCGCGCAAGCCTTCGCTCAATGCCAGCGCCTGTTTGCTATCGCCGATCAGCAAGGGTTGAATCGCGGTATCCGATAGCATCAGTGGCCACGGCAGATCACTCAAACCAGTACGCAACTTTTTGATCAACGCGCGCAAATGGACACGCAATGCTTCGCCCTGCGCGATCAGCCGCAAACTGTCCTGCAGGACAACCGCCAGCGCCGGGGGGGTTGCCGTCGTGTAGACATAGCTGCGTGCATGGTTCACCAGCGTTTCAATGACGGTTGATTCGGCCGCCACAAAAGCGCCAAACACGCCTGCCGCTTTGCCCAGGGTGGCCATATAGACAATCCGGGGCGAACGGATATCGAAGTGGGATAGCGTGCCGCGTCCCTGTTCGCCGAGTACGCCGAAGCCGTGCGCGTCGTCCACCAGCAGCCAGGCATCGTGCCGCTCGCAGAGGGCGAGCAACTCCGGCAGGCGCGCCAAGTCGCCCTCCATGCTGAACACCGCGTCGGTAATAATCAGCTTGCGTACGCTGTCACTTCTTTCCAGCTGTTGGGCCAGTTGCGCAAGATCGTTGTGACGATAGCGCTGCACGTGGGCGCGCGATAACTGCATGGCGTCATTCAGCGAGGCATGGTTTAGCTTGTCGGCAAAGACCGTGTCGCCCTTGCCCGCCAAGGCCTGCACGATGCCGATATTCGCCATGTACCCGGTGGAAAACAGCAGCGCTTCCGGCTTTCCCACAAAGGCGGCGAGCTGCTGTTCAAGCTGGTGATGCGGCTCGAAGTGTCCGCTGACAAGATGCGCCGCACCGGCGCCGACACCCCATTGCGCAGCCCCCTGCTGCAGCGCTGCAATCAGCCCGGGATGCGCGGCCAGCCCGAGATAATCATTGCTGCAAAAGGAAAGATACGGCTTCCCATCGACCACGATGTTTGGCGACTGCGGCGAAGCCAGTGTTCGCCGACGACGCCGCAGCCCTTGTTCGGCACGTTCATCCAGAGTTTGTTGCAGCAGACCAAACGGCATCAGTGCGCTTCGGCAAACGGATACATACCCAGCTTATCCAGCAGCGCCCGGTCGCGCTCGACATCCGGATTGCCAGTGGTCAGGAGCTGGTCGCCGTAGAAAATGGAATTTGCCCCGGCAAGAAAACACAGGGCCTGCACGGCTTCCGACATCTGCTGGCGCCCGGCCGAAAGGCGCACGCGCGCAGTCGGCATGGTGATGCGTGCGACGGCGATGGTCCGCACGAAATCGAGCGGATCCAGATCGGCCTGATTCGCCAGCGGCGTGCCTTCGACTTTCACAAGATTGTTGATCGGCACGCTTTCCGGATAAGGGTTCATATTCGCCAGCTGTGCAATCAGTCCGGCACGCTGGATCAAACTTTCGCCCATGCCGACGATGCCGCCGCTGCACACATGCATACCGGCCTTGCGCACGCGCTCCAGCGTATTGAGACGATCCTGGTAGTCGCGCGTACTGATGATGTCACCGTAAAACTCCGGTGACGTATCAAGATTGTGGTTGTAGTAATCGAGCCCGGCCTGACGCAATTGTTCCGTCTGGGCATCGTCCAGCATGCCGAGTGTCGCACACGTTTCCATACCCAGCGCCTTGACCTCCTTCACCATCTCGACCACCGCAGCCATATCCTCCGCGCTGGGTTCACGCCAGGCAGCGCCCATGCAGAAGCGGTCAGCGCCCGCCGCCTGGGCGGCCTGGGCCGCCTTGATGACAGCCGCCACTTCCAGCATCTTGCGGTTCTCGACCCCGGCATCGTGGAAAGCGGATTGCGGACAATAGCCGCAGTCTTCCGAACATCCGCCGGTCTTGATTGATAACAGTGTGGAAAGCTGCACCGCATTCGGATCGAAATGTTCGCGGTGGATTTGTTGTGCGCGAAACAGGAGATCGGCGAAGGGTAGCTCAAACAGCGTTTTAATGGCTTCGACAGACCAGCGCTGCGGGGCGTTTTGCGCCGGTGCAGGACGAACGAATTCTATGGTTTGAGTGGTCATAGTGGCATACCATGCGGGGGAATAAAGGCCGCCGATGATCCCGAAAGGAGCCCGGGTTGTCAATCTTGCGTCAAACCGGTTTATCTATCCGCTCAAAAATTGGGCAACTGTTGCCCGCGCAACCTTGCGCCTTGTGCGGAATAATGAGTCGTACGGGACACTTCTGCCACGCCTGTCTCGCCAGTCTGCCCTATCTGCAAGGACCGCGTTGCCCCTGCTGCGCGCTGCCCAATAGGGGCGGCGGCGATCTCTGCGGCAATTGCCTCCAACATCCGCCAGGCTTCGATCGCACAAGTGCGGTATTCGCCTATCAATTTCCCGTTAATCACTTGATTCAGGCCATGAAATACGCCGACCAGCTGGTATTGGCGCACGCGCTGGGAAGCCAACTGGCGCAAGGTATCACCCCGGAGCAACGCCCTGATTGCGTCATCCCGATGCCGCTGCACCCGCTGAAGTTGCGCGAACGCGGCTACAACCAGGCCTTGCTGCTGGCTCACGTTGTGGCGCGACAGCATTCAATTTCGCTGCTGCCGACGGCTTGCCATCGGGTGCGCGATACACCCGCACAGTCCGCACTGCATTGGCGTGAACGCGAGCGCAATATGAAGGATGCATTTGTTTGCGATGTTGATCTGACCGGCAAAAGGGTTGCCCTGATCGACGACGTGATGACCACCGGCGCAAGTTTGAATGCGCTGGCACAGGCCATCCGCAAAGCGGGCGCCGTTTGGATCGAAGCATGGGTCGTGGCTCGGACATTGCCACACCGGTCGCAAAACGCGGCGCCATTTTGAGCCCGGGCAGCCGGAAAATTCTGCTTATAATGGCGCGTCGATTTTCTCAGCCGCGCCGATGTTTCACGTCATTCTGTATCAGCCCGAAATTCCGCCGAATACCGGCAACATCATCCGGCTCTGCGCCAACACCGGCAGCCAGCTGCATCTGATTCGGCCGCTGGGATTTGCCCTGGAGGACAAGCAGCTCATTCGCGCCGGCCTGGATTATCACGAGTTCGCGACACTGCAAGTGCACGATACGCTGGAGGACTGCCTCGCCACGTTCGATCCGTCACGCGTCTTTGCGCTCACCACCAAAGGATCGCAACCCTTCCAACAAGTTTGCTACCGGGCCGGAGATGCCTTCCTGTTCGGGCCGGAAAGTCGCGGCCTTCCCGCAGATATCCTTGCGCTTTTCCCGGCGGAACAACGTTTGCGCCTGCCGATGCGTCCGGATAATCGCAGTTTGAATTTATCGAACACGGTGGCCGTGACCGTGTATGAGGCCTGGCGGCAATGCGGCTTTGCGGGGGCCGCGGAAAACTGACTCAGGATTCGTGATTGGGTGCTCGGCTGAGCAGCGCGGTCACCGCGTCACTGGCGGGCACCTGTTCGTAAAGCACTTGATAGACGGCCTCGGAAATCGGCATATCGACCCCGAGACGTTGTGCCAGCCGGTGCACTTCGCGCGCGGTGTAAACCCCTTCGGCGACATGTCCCAAACGCTCGAGAATATCCGGGAGATTTTGTTGCTGCGCGAGGAGCAGGCCGACCTGGCGATTACGCGACAGATCGCCGGTGCAGGTCAGAATCAGATCGCCCGCGCCTGCCAGTCCGGCAAGGGTTTCGGATCGTCCACCCAACTTCAAACCTAGCCGGGTTATTTCTGCAAGACCGCGCGTCAGCAAAGCCGCACGAGCATTATGACCAAGGCGCAAGCCATCGCAAATCCCCGCCGCAATCGCCATCACATTCTTGACCGCCCCGCCCACTTCAACCCCAGCCACATCGGTGCTGGCATAAATCCGCAAGCGCGCGTGATGTAGTGCCTGCGCCGTGTCATGGGCAAATTCGGGATCGGCCGATGCGAACGTCAGTGCCGTCGGCAGGCCACGGGCAACCTCTTGGGCAAAACTCGGACCGGATAAAACACCGCGCGCAAAACTGGCCGGCAACGCCTCCTCGACCACCTGATGCGGCAGTTTTGCCGTTTCGGGCTCAAATCCCTTGCACAGCCACACGACACCGAAACGATTCGGCATCGCGGCCAGGTCGCGCAACATGCCCCGCAACGCGGATGCCGGCGTGGCAATGATCGCCAGGTCCGCCACCGCCAGCGCAGCCGACAGATTGGCACTGAGCGAAAGCCGGTCGGGAAAGCGAATGTCCGGCAAGTAACGCTGGTTGCTGCGCGCCGCACGCATCGCTTCCACCTGAGCCTCGTCGCGCGCCCACAGGGTTACACGGTGATTTGCGGCCAGGCTGATCGCGAGCGCGGTTCCCCAGGCACCTGCGCCGAGCACGGTAACATTCACGGCTCAGTCACCCCAGACTTCGGCACTGCGCACATAACCGGTCTCGCCGTCCGGATGACGCACCTTGAGCCAGCCGCCGCCCGCAGATTCGAGCCGTTCGAGCAACACCTGCTGCCTGACCTGGCAAACCAGCGCGGAAGACGCATCAGCCGCTGCACGCATCTCAATCAGCGGCGACGACACCAGCACATAACGAACATTGCCCAGAGATTGTTTTTCTACCCAGTACAAACCGCCGGTGCGGTCACGCACCTTGACCCAGTTGGCCAGCACGACCACCTGTTCCAGCGGCATGTGCCGGTTCACGACAAACAGCTTCTGAGCCTGAGCCGAGGGCGCGTCGTACAGAATGGCACTCGGCGTAGCAACGGACACATAGTCAACCGCTGCCACGCTGCCCGGCAAAAATGCCAGAAACAGCCCCATTACCCGCCAGGCACGCCGGTAGTGCATTAGTGCGTAGTCGCAGGAGCCTCGGCCGCCGCCTGCTGTTGCTGTTTCCGTTGCTGGTACAACACTTCAAAGTTGATCGGGTTCAGCAATACGGGCGCGAAACCGGCCCGCACGGACAAGTCAGAAACCACTTCGCGCAGGTAGGGGAAAAGAATGTTCGGACACATCACCGCCAGAATCGCTTCCAGCTCCGGTGCGGGCACATTGCGAATCTGGAAAATGCCGGCTTGTTTTGCCTCAACCAGAAACATGACTTTGTCCTCGACCTTGGTCGTCACGGTAGCCGTCACAATCACTTCAAATACGCCGTCGTCGATGCCGGCGGCCTGCGAACTCAGTTGCACATCAATCTGCGGATTCTCGCGCACCAGAAAAACCTGCGGCGCATTGGGGATCTCCAGCGAGACATCCTTGACGTAAATTTTTTCCATATTGAACATCGGCTGGTTGCTGGCCTGCTCGCTTGCCTGCTGTTCGTTTTCCTGTGTATTGCTTTCAGTCATACCGTCTCCCTGTTAAAAGTTATTGGGCCAGAAGCGCGGACAGCTCGCCTTCGCTGTCCAGCTCGACCAAGTCGTCATATCCGCCAACATGGCGGTCGTTGATATAAATCTGCGGGACTGTGCGCCGTCCGGTTTTTTCAGTCATCGCATCACGCTGTTCCGGCTGCAAGTCCACGCGGATTTTTTCGATCTCGTTCACACCCTTGCGCTTGAGCAACATTTCCGCTCGGACGCAATAAGGGCATACGGCCGTGCAATACATCACCACCTTAGCCATTATTTCTCCAAAGGCAAATTGGCTTTTTGCCAGGCCATGACACCGCCATTCAGATTGTAGACCTGGCTGAAACCCTGCTTCCCAAGCTGCGCGCTGGCAGTGCAGGAACGATTGCCGCTGCGGCAAATGACCACAACAGGTTGATCGCGATACTTTTCCAGCTCACCCAGCCGCTGACCCAGCTTACCCAGCGGGATGTGTTTGGCATTCAGTACATGGCCGGACTTGTATTCGCTATCCTCGCGCACATCAAGCACGATCGCCTGCTTGTGGTTGATAAGCTGCATCGCGCCCTGACAATCCACCTCCTTGATACCACGGATACGGTTACCAAAGGTTGTCCAGAACAGCATGAAGCCGCTTAGCAACGCAATGGTAATGGGGAAAATATTATCGATAACAAACTGCACGTTACAACTCCTGTTTCTTTTGAAGGGCGAATTCTAGCAGAGCGGAAAAATGCGGGGGATCCTTCTCCGCCAAATGGGCCAATTGCGCGCACACCTTGTCAAACTGCGCCGGGTAGGAATACATGGCCCGCAACAACGCAATACGGGCGGCACCATCCTGCCCATCCTGCGCCAGTAACAATGCCTGCCTGTAAGCCACGCCCCCAATAGGCACAAAATGCAGCACCCGCGTATTGAGCGCCAGTTTCTGCGGCAAGCGTTCCGGCGAAATATCCATCGACCCGCTGATAAAAAATTCCGCGTACGGTGACAGCAGCGGGCTGGTATAAGCCGCCATGAGGCCGTTACGGCGTCTCTCGTCAATTTCAGCGCCCGCACTGGCCGAGGCCGCACGCAGGCTCAAAACCTGCTCCATCTGTCGATAGTCCACACGCAGCTGGACAAGAATAAATGTCCCGAGCAGAACGACCCCTGCAGCCAAGGCGCGGGCAAGGCGCGGTAACGACAACGCATAATGCGCCGTATCTAGGGCGCCCAGCAGCAACGCGGCAATGCCCAGAAAAAACGCGTACCAGAGCGGATATTCCAGCAAACTATGTATCGCCAGCACGCCCAGCAAAGCCAGCGCCCACCAGTGCACAGGGTCAATCGGTATACGGCGCAGGCTGCGCAGCCACAACCCCAGGGGCAACAGCAACGCGACAAGGCCGGCCAACCCGGCTTCTGCCGCAACCTGAAAAACCAAGTTGTGGGCATTGTTGTACAAGCCTTGAACCGTGCCGAAGCCCATCTCAGGCTGGAGCTGAAAATGCAGCCAGGCGAATTGGCCAAAACCGGCGCCCAGCCAGGGATAAGCCATGAAGACCTGTCCGGCTTCCTGCCACAGGTAAAGCCGGATCGAGCCTGAAGCCGTTTCCGCAAAAAGGCGCTGTAAGGTGTCCAACCCCGCATCCGCGCCCTGCATGAAAGGCAGCCGAACCCAGCCATGCACGGCGACAAAGCCGGCCAGCAAGATCAAACTGTAGCGAAACAACCCGCGGTTTTGCGGATCATGCCGCATCCAAAACCAGGACAACGTGGACAGCATCAGCAAATAGAGCCAAGAACTGCGCGAACCGCTAAGTGCCAGCGTCAGCAACAAGGGAAGAGCCAACAACACGGTACTGATCGCACCCAGGCGCTTTTGCTGCCAGAGCAACCCCAGGGAAATCAGACCAAGCGCCAGATAATTGGCATAGTGATTCGGCTGAGCCAAATTGCCGTACACGGCAGCGGAACCCTTCATCACGAGCACTGAATCCAAAGGCGTTGACCAGCGGAAATGCTGTAACACGCCCAGCAATGCACCGGTCTCCGTCCCTATCAAGAGCGCAACGGCCAAAAACAACGCGAGCCGCTGCATACCAAAATGAGCACGCAGCATTGCCCCCAGTTGCATCAACAGTGCAGCGAATAAAAAATAAAGGAGGTACAGCAAAGCCTGATCAAAATAGGCTATTTTTCCAAATGCGAACTGCAGCAGTACAACGCCGGCCAGCGCCAGCGGCAACAGGATAATGCGGGGAACGCGGGAGAAATGGCCTTCAGCGCCCGCCCGCAGCACAAATGGGGAAAAAGCCAGAATACCCAGCAGTGCCGCCCACCATTCCGGATAAAACGTCGTCAGCGGATACTGGTGGCGATAGTGCAGAAAGGGCAAGACCCACATCAGCCCGGCCAGCGCCAGACTGATGGACAGAAAATCAACGGCGGCAAATCGGTGTTTTAGCAAGAACCGCTTTTAACACCGAATCTGGAGAGAATTGTCGTCAGGGGACATATCCGGGTAAAGCCGCTCTGAAACAGGTTGGCGCCCACGAATGCGGTAAACCAGAGAAAGTGTTTACTCACGAACAACGGGCTGGCTTCCACACCCAGTGAAAGCGACAGCAGCACAAAAAAGCCGGCCACAATTCGAACAACACGTTCAGCACTCATCAATCAACTCCGTTCTCAAGGTTGTTTACGATACAAAGAGGCGTAATAAAGCACAGGAATAACGACCAGTGTCAGTAGCGTCGAAACCAGAATCCCAAAGATCAGCGCCAGCGCCAATCCGTTAAAGATCGGGTCATCGAGAATAAACAAGGCGCCCAGCATCGCAGCCAGCCCCGTTAGCAGAATGGGCTTGGCGCGCGCACTCGCGGCATTGATAACGGCATGCTGCAAATCCACACCGTCACGCAATTGCAGGTTGACGAAATCCACCAACAGAATGGAATTGCGCACGATGATGCCCGCCAGCGCAATCATCCCGATCATCGAGGTCGCCGTGAATTGCGAACCGAATAGCGCGTGCCCCGGCATCACGCCGATGACGGTCAACGGGATGGGCGCCATGATAATCAACGGCACGATGTAGCTTTTGAACTGCGCGACCACCAGCAAATAAATCAGCACCAGTCCGACCGCATAGGCGATACCCATATCGCGGAATGTCTCGAACGTTACCTGCCATTCACCATCCCACTTCAGCGCATAGCCGGCATAGGGATCGCTGGGTTGCTTGAAGAAATAGCTTTCCAGACTGCCGCCCTGATCAAGCGCTTCGCCACTGACTTGGCCGTTGATGTCAAACATGCCATACAACGGGCTGTCCAGCTTGCCCGCCATGTCGCCAAACACGTACACCACCGGGAGCAAATCCTTGTGATAAATCGGATAATCCCGCTGCGTTTCAACCACCTGAACAACTTCGGACAACGGCACCAGCGCACCATCGCGAGCACGCACCTTCAGCTTTAACACCTCATCGATACGGCTCAATTGTTCCGGTGGCAAACCGATACGCAGCGGCGGAGCATATTTGGCATGTTCATCATGCAAAGAGGCCACGTCTTGTCCGGAAAGCGCCATACCGATGGCGTCCACAATGTCGTGCGGCGCCACCCCAAGCAACGACGCCTTGCTTTGCAGAACGCGCAACAGCAATTTCGGCGCCGGCTCGGTCACCGTATCGTCAATCGACACGATGTCCTTGGTTTGACTGAAGGTCTCGCGCACTTTTCCTGCCACTTGGCGCGCGCCTTCATAATCCGGCCCGTAAATCTCGGCCACAATCGGCGACATCACCGGCGGGCCGGGCGGCACTTCCACCACCTTGACCTTGGCTCCCCAACGGGCGGCAATTTCCTGTACCGGTTTCAGGACAGCCGTGGCGATTTCGTGGCTGCTCCGGTCGCGATTATGCTTGTCCTGCAAATTGACCTGAAGATCACCCTGCCCGGCGGCGCTGCGCATATAGTACTGGCGTACCAAGCCATTGAAATTGATGGGCGCCGCCGTACCGGCATAGGCTTGGTAATCCGTGACTTCCGGCACCGTTGCCAGATACTCGCCGATCTCGTGCAACACGCCGCTCGTCTGCTCCAACGCGGTGCCGCTTGGCATGTCCACCACAATCTGAAATTCCGATTTGTTATCGAAAGGCAGCATTTTCAGAACCACCAGCTTCACGACCGCCAGCGACACCGCCAGCATCACCGCAGCAAGAATGCCCAGCCACAACTTGCGCCGCGCCTTGGCACCGTGTTCGCGATTAAGGAATGGGCCCAGCCGATCGCGAAAAAAACGGTACAACGGAGTATCGCGCTCATCTGTCGACTTGTGGTGTTGCGCGCCGGAAAAGCGATAAACCAGCCAAGGCGTAATGACGAAAGCAACCGCCAGAGAAATCACCATTCCCATGCTGGCATTGATCGGGATTGGGCTCATGTAAGGCCCCATCAGCCCACTGACAAACGCCATCGGAAGCAATGCCGCAATCACGGTAAAAGTCGCCAGAATAGTCGGACCGCCGACCTCATCCACCGCCTCGGGAATAATGTCGGAAAGCGGCTGGTGCTCCGCCATTGCGCGGCGGCGGTGGATGTTCTCCACCACGACAATAGCATCGTCCACGAGAATACCGATGGAAAATATCAGCGCAAACAGAGAAACCCGATTCAGTGTGAAACCGTAGGCCCATGAAGCAAACAATGTCACCGCAAGCGTCAAAAGAACCGCGACACCCACCACCAGTGCCTCGCGCCGACCCATCGCCAGCCACACCAGCGCAACCACCGCCGCTGTTGCAAACAGCAGCTTCTTGATCAGCTTCATGGCCTTGTCATTGGCGGTTTCGCCGTAGTTGCGTGTCACGCTGACCTGTACATCATCCGGAATCACGCTGCCTTTAAGCTCGTTCACGCGCGCCATCAGCGCTTCAGCAATCTCGACGGCATTCGCTCCCGGTTTCTTGGTCACGGCCACAGTTACGGCGGGATATTCACCGTGAACTGAAAGCTGCTTATCACCTGCCGCCGGGCCCGTACCAAACCAAACATAGCTCGACGGCTGGTCGCCACCGTCGCGAATTTCAGCCACGTCGCGCAGAAACACCGGCTTGTTGTCTGCCACCCCGATAACCAGTTGCCTAACTTCATCGGCGTTGGTCAGGAAGCTTCCCGTTTGCACCAGCATTTCGCGGTTGTCCCGAATCAGATTGCCCGAGTTCTGGGAGACATTCGCAGATTGCAATGCACCGCGCACATCCTGCAAAGTCAGCCGGTAGGCATTCAAACTTTCCGGGTTAAGCAGCACACGCACCATGCGCTGGGTTGCGCCAAGCGTGCTGACCTCGCGTGTTCCCGGCACCCGTTTCAGTTCCGCCTCGATCGCATGGGCCACCTGCGTCAGCTCCACCCCGCCGCCCAGAGAATTTTCCCGCCAAAGCGTCAGCGCCACGATGGGGACATCGTCAATCCCCTTGGCCTTGATGATTGGCTGCGCCACTCCCTGGGTAGAGGGCAACCAGTCGGCGTGCGAATGCACAACATCGTAAAGTTTCACCAGCGAGGGGACATGCGCTTCCCCCACTTTGAACTGCACCGTAATCACGGCCATGCCGGGCTGCGATACGGAATACACGTGATCAACCCCGGCAATCTGGGACAGCACCTGCTCCGCGGGCGTGGCGACACTCTGCATCACATCGTGCGCGGAAGCTCCCGGATAGGGAATCATCACGTTGGCCATGGTCACGTTGATCTGTGGCTCTTCTTCGCGCGGAGTGACCGCCACCGCAAAAACACCCAGCAGCACGGCCACCAGCGCCAGCAATGGTGTCATCTGGGAGTGCAGAAACAGTTTGGCAATACGCCCGGAAATTCCCATTTTTCAGTCCAGTTTCAAATGATTTATGCGGGACAAGACGTTCTTCGGCAAAAAATTTGCCGAAAGGCCGCGTTAACGTGCCTTCATTCCCGCCTTAACGGCATCCAGTGCAATTTTTTCGCCCGGCTTGATCCCCGCCAACACCTCGATCAAACCGCCATCCAGCGACTCACCCAAGCGTATCTGACGCAAGCGCAAGCCGCCCTTGGCATCGGCGACGTAAACGCCAACTACCTCGCTGCGACGCAAAACGGCACTTTCAGGAATCGCCAGCTTGCGCACTTGGCCCGTCACGAAATGGGCACGCACAAACATGCCGGGATAAATGCCAGGCTCATTGGCAGGCAATGTCACCCGCACCAGGGTGCTGTGGGTTCTCGTGTCCGCAATCGGCTGCACGCTCACGCTGGCAGCGTCAACCCATCGGTTAAGGGAGGGAATTTCTATACGCACAACGGGCTTCTTGCCCAGATCCGGCAATTTGTATTGCGGCACGCTCACCACAACACGCATTGCGGCCGGATCAAATCCAGTCATCAGCGGCTTACCGGGAACCACCATCTCGCCCACTTCGATCAATCGCGCCGAAACCACGCCGGCATAAGGTGCTACCACAGCCGCATAACCGCGCGCAAGGCTGGCCTGCCCCGCACCCGCTTCGCTGGCCGCGGCTTGGGCGAGCGCAATTTTGTACTCAGCCTGCGCCTTGTCCAAGCCGGCCTGGCTAATGAACTTTTGCGCAAACAGCTGTTTGGCGCGTTCGTAGTTGGCCTTGGCATTCTGCATATTGGCCTGCGCCTGCAACACCTGCGCCTGACTACCCGCAAGCGCTTGCGCCGCTTCACGCTCATCAATGCGCACGATCACCTGGCCACGTGAAACCCGATCACCCACGTCAAACAAGACCTCTTTAACCCGGCCGGCTATTTGCGCAGAGACAGTGGACTGATGAACCGCTTCCGCAACGCCGTCAGCACCGTAGGCCTGCGGCACGTCACGATACTGCACCGCTATCGTCGCCAGCTTGTCATCCGCATGAGCAAAGGCTACCAAACCAAGAAACAATCCCAACCACCACAACTTTTTCATGCGCCAAACTCCGCTATGTTTACGAGTATTAGAATATACTAATATTCTATTTGCGTACAACTTTCAGGATTTGCAAAAGACATCCCGCATCAGGCCCACCAGCTTGAGCGTCCGCAAATCACCGATTCGGTAATAAACCCGGTTCGCATCCTTGCGGGTGGCCAGCACCCCCTTTTCCCGCAGAATGCCCAAATGCTGGGAAATATTGCTTTGCGATGTCCCGACTTGGTCAACGATATCCTGCACACTGACCTCCTGATCCCCAAGCACGCACAGAATCTGCAAGCGCAGTGGATGTGCAATTGCCTTCATGGCTTGTGCCGCTTGCAGGATATCCTCTTCACGATCGATAACCCCCGCCATGCTTCCCCCCGATTTCTTGTTTTGTCGCAAACGCCAATCCTTCAAATCGGCTAAAATGCGTCCCTATATTCTGTCATCTGCTTGCCATTCTATCCAATGAACGTAACTCCTGTCCTATTACTGATACTGGATGGTTTCGGTTATCGCGAAGACCGCGATTCGAATGCCATTCTCGCCGCACATAAACCCAACTGGGATGCGCTGTGGCGCGACTATCCCCATACCCTGATCGAAACCTCGGAACATCATGTCGGACTTCCCTCCGGACAAATGGGCAACTCCGAGGTTGGCCACCTCAACATTGGCGCCGGCCGCGTGGTCTATCAGGATCTCAGCCGGGTCGACGTCGCCATCGAAGATGGCACGTTCTTCAGCAATCGGCAGCTCAGTCAAGCCATTAGCCAAGCCAAGCAAAATAACGGCACACTGCACATTCTCGGCCTACTTTCTCCGGGGGGCGTACATAGTCATGAAAGCCACATTTTGGCTCTGCTGGAAATGGCATCGCGGCAGGGACTGAAAAATGTTCAGCTGCATGCCTTTCTCGACGGCCGCGACACGCCACCGAAAAGCGCCGCCGGCTCGATCAAACGATTCCAGGAACAATGTAACGCTCTGGGGACCGGCCGAATTGCGAGCATCTGCGGCCGCTTTTATGCCATGGACCGCGATAACCGCTGGGAGCGTGTGCAGCCGGCCTATGAATTACTCACCGAAGGTCGGGCCCAATTCCAAGCCGGTAATGCCCTCAACGCGCTGGAACAAGCCTATGCACGCGGCGAATCCGACGAATTTGTGCAGCCCACTTGGATTGGCGGCGAACCCATTCAGGATGGTGATGCTGTGATATTCATGAATTTCCGGGCAGACCGGGCACGCGAGATAACCCGCGCGCTGACGGATCCCGAATTTTCCGGTTTCAGTCGTGCTCGCATTCCCACTCTGTCAGCCTTTGTGACGCTGAGCAGCTACGGTGAGGATTTCCCTCTCCCCTGCGCGTTTGCGCCGGAATCCATCCACAATGGTTTCGGGGAATATATTGCCAACCTGGGGCTGAAGCAGTTGCGCATCGCGGAAACCGAAAAATACGCCCACGTGACTTATTTTTTCAATGGCGGAAGCGAACAGGCCTATCCGGGCGAAGAGAGGGTTCTGGTGCCATCACCCAAAGTTGCCACTTACGATCTCAAACCGGAGATGAGCGCCTTTGAAGTGACTGACAAACTGGAAGCTGCCATTCTCAGCCGCCAGTACCAAGCCATCATCTGCAACTACGCCAACGGAGACATGGTCGGGCACAGCGGCAACATGGCGGCGGCCACCCAGGCCATCGAGGCACTCGACGTCTGCATCGGCCGAGTGGTGAGCGCCATGCGCGCTATTGGCGGGGAAGTCATCATCACCGCCGATCACGGCAATGCCGAGCAAATGGCAGATCCGGTCTCGCAACAGGCGCACACCGCACACACGCTGAATCGCGTGCCATTTCTGTACATCGGACGTCGGGCGACACTTCATCCGGATGGCGCACTGCGCGATATCGCCCCAAGCCTGCTCAACATCATGGGGGTGCCACAGCCGCCGGAAATGACGGGGCACAGTCTGATTCAGCTGCAGTGACATTGCGACAAATCGTTCTTGCGTTTTTTGTTGTTGCGCTAACCAGCGCCAGTACGACGTACGCCGACCAGCAGCAAGCCCTCGAGAACCTGCGCAAGCGTATCAGCCAGATGCAGCAGGCCATGGAGAAAACCAGCGAATCGCGCTCGGAAGCCGGCGACGCCTTACGGCAATCCGAGCGCGCCATCAGCACCAGCAACCGCAAGCTCAAGGAGCTGTCGACCCGGCAACACTCGGCCAATCAACGGTTATCCACCCTTAAATCCCGCGAAAACGATCTGCGATCCGGCATCCGCGATCAGCAAAAGCTTCTCGAGGCATTACTCGTCAGGCAATATCAGGAAAGCGGCCGCCCCTCCCTTGGTTTATTGCTGCAGGCGCGAGATCCCAACCAGATCAACCGTGAACTCACCTATTACCAGTTCATCTCGCGTGATCGGGCAGCCTGGCTGCAAAAACTCCGGGAAACCCTCGCCGAACTCAAGCAGACACGCGCCGCAGCCCAAGCGCAGACCGCTGAATTAAAGTCTTTGCGTGAAGAAGAGACTGCCCAGAAACAGCAGTTGCAGGCGGAACAACAGGCACGCCGCAGTGTATTGGGCAAACTTTCAAAACAACTACAGCAACAACGGCGGGAAATTTCCCGGCTGCGCAGGGATGAGGACCGCCTGTCGCAGCTGGTCGAGAAACTGACCGCCATGCTGGAAAAACCCAAATCGCGTAGCCTGTTTCGCAACGATGAATTACCGGATAGCAAGTTTGATGGCAAACCTTTTGGAAATTTGCGCGGAAAGCTGGCCCTGCCCGTACGGGGCGACATCACCAACCGCTTTGGCAGTGCGCGCCCCGAAAGCAACCTCCCCTGGAAAGGCCTGTTTCTGAAAGCGGCGGCCGGGCAATCCGTTAAAGCCATCGCTGCCGGGCGGGTTGTCTTTGCCGACTGGTTGCGCGGATTCGGCAACTTGTTGATTTTGGACCACGGCGACGGCTACATGAGCCTTTACGGCAACAACGAGACTCTCTACAAACAAGTGGGGGACGAACTCCACGGTGGCGACACCCTGGCCACGGTGGGGAACAGCGGCGGCAACGAGAATTCCGGTTTATACTTCGAGCTCCGCCACAAGAGCAAACCGCTGGACCCCATGCCGTGGCTGGCTTCTAAATAGTTGGAGTAAACATGCGCCTTCTGCAGAAAACCGGACTGGTTGGCATCGGTATGATTGCCGGCATCGCCCTGAGCCTACACTTCGCCGCCGATGCCGAGCGCGAATCACTGCCGACCCCACTGCCCATCGAGGAGCTGCGCGCCTTTTCCGAAGTCTTCGGTCGCATTAAAAGCGATTACGTCGAGCCCGTCAGCGATCAAAAACTTATCAATGAAGCCATTAATGGCATGCTAAGCGGACTGGATCCGCACTCCGCCTACCTGGATGCCGACGCTTTCAAGGAATTGCAGGTGGGCACACAGGGTGAATTCGGCGGTCTCGGCATTGAGGTCGGCATGGAGGACGGTCTCGTGAAAGTCGTATCTCCGATCGAAGACACACCCGCCCATCAGGCCGGCGTCAAAAGCGGTGACCTGATCATCAAGCTTGATGACACCCTCGTCAAAGGCATGTCGCTCAACGATGCCGTCAAGCGCATGCGCGGCAAGCCGGGCAGCAAAATCACCCTGACCATTGTCCGCAAAGACCAGCCTAAAGCCTTGGTCATCACGATTGTCCGCGCAGTCATAAAAGTGCAGAGCGTCAAATCAAAAATGACCGAACCAGGTTACGGTTTTGTCCGCGTCACCCAGTTTCAGGAACATACCGGCGAAAATCTTGCGACCGCGCTCTCGACTCTGGTCAAACAAAACAACGGGCCACTGAAAGGATTGGTGCTGGATTTGCGCAATGACCCCGGTGGATTATTGACGGGTGCGGTAGCCGTTTCTGCCGCGTTTCTGGATCAGGATGCGCTCGTTGTTTACACCGAAGGCCGCACTGAGGATGCACAAATGCGCCTGACCGCCAGCCCGCAAAATTATCTCCGTTCGGGCAGCGATTATCTCAAGAACCTCCCGGAATCGATCAAATCCACCCCCTTGGTCGTCCTCGTCAATGGCGGCTCCGCATCCGCCTCTGAAATCGTTGCGGGCGCGCTGCAAGACCACAAGCGCGCCGTCATCATGGGCACCCAAACTTTTGGCAAGGGTTCGGTGCAAACAGTGCTGCCACTGGGCAGCAATACCGCCATAAAACTAACCACCGCACGTTACTACACCCCGAGCGGCCGATCCATCCAGGCCAAGGGTATTGTGCCGGACATTATCGTTGAGGATCCCGTGACGGCGGGCAGCGACAGTTTGCTACGTTTGCGCGAGGCCGATCTTGATCGCCACCTGAGCAACGATCGCGCTGATGAGCCGGCACCGGAAAAGCATGCAGCCCCCCTGGATAACGGAATGAGCAAGACCAAGGCATCGGGGCCGGCGGAATTCGGATCATCGGACGACTATCAACTTAATCAGGCATTGAATCTGCTCAAAGGCATGCAGATACTTCAGGGCAAATAATCCAGGCAGAGGGCTATCAAAATGATTAATCCTTTTGATCTCGACAAGCAGCGAGACCTCATTTTCAGTGCTGATCGTCCGGAGCAGGCCGAACAGGCCTATCTGCTTTTATCCGGACTCCCCAACTGCACTGTCGAACGCGGCAGCACCCCCAACAGCCTGCGCATCCGCTACAGCCTGTACGACTACACGCTTGAAGGCCTGGAAAGTGCCCTCGCGGGGGAAGGCTTCCAGCTCGACAATTCCCTGCTTCACAGTATCGGCAGAAAAATCATTTATTACTGTGAAGACACCACCTGCCACAACATGGATATTCCCGTCCATCCGACCAAACAAAACCAACGGGGCGTTTTCATCAAGGCGTGGGAAGAGCAACCCCATGGTGACCGCGATGAAACACCCACCGAATTACGGGATTACAAGTAGGGCCCGACGATTCCGTCAGCTCACCGGCGGCTGCGCTTTCCAAGCCAAGAAAAAACCCCTCACCGGAATCCGGGAGGGGTTTTCTTTATAAGGCGTCTGACGATGACCTACTTTCACATGGGTAATCCACACTATCATCGGCGCGGAGTTGTTTCACGGTCCTGTTCGGGATGGGAAGGGGTGGTTCCAACTTGCTATGGTCGTCAGACATAAC
>JAQVVH010000008.1 GCA_028699065.1 Gallionella sp. | reverse complement strand
CGACCCTGCCCGATCAGGCGGATGTACTCGGGTACGGGAGTGTGGGCCGGACAGGCCCACTGGCAATCAACGACCTTGTGGAAATAGGCCGGATTCGAAAGGTTGGTAGCTTGCAAAGTCGTCTCCTAGTCCTGGTTGCACTGAACACCAGGATTTCTTCGATGGTAAAGCGCATCCTTTATGAGACATGCATCATGCCCCAAACGCTATCAGTCGGATCGCCCCGCATAGACCAGCGAACGGGTTGACCAGTCGACCGATATCGTGACGGCTAAGGCCAATGCACTCATCAGCCTTTTTCTGAAAAATGAACGAAATCAGCCCTTGCCGGGACGGTATTCAACGTAGGTCGGCGTTCCCTCAGGCCAGTCGGCCGGCTTCGGAGCGTCTCCTGCGAGGTTGCGATTCCGAACCCCTAAGACCGTGCTGTAGTCTTCAACATTCAGGTAATACATGAAGGATAGTCGGCGCTCGGCGAATCGCCAGGCACCATCAGCCTTCTCGTATACATCGGCATAGCGCAAGGCTGTGATCATCGCTCTCTCTTTGCGCCACACCTCAGCATGAGACGCCACCATGCCCCGAGCCCGCGTCGAACTCTCAAATTCGATGACCTGATCGTGCGTGAAGTGGTTGGTCGCACCAAGCACGCTGAAACGGTCTTTAAACTGATTCACGATGCCTTGAGGCGTCGTGGCGCCCATGGCGCCATCAACCGAACCAAAGAAAGCGTCTTCGGTGAACAGGGATCCAACTGTTTTCAAATCGCGGTCATCAATAGACATGTTGTAGCGTGAAATTAGTTCGCGGATCGCCAAGCGATCTTCGACCCGAGCAAGACGTTCCTCAAAATTAGCTGTCTGTAACATGTAGCTTCCTTTAAATAAAAAAATTAGGATTTACGGGAGTGGGTCTGCATCAAGCACTGAATGACGTGGCCTCGGGAATACGCTAAGCGCCAACGCCCTAAAGTGTGCCGCTGCGGGACTCTCAGTCTGTGGCATATAAGCCCAAGACAAGCCGATTGCGGCACCTGGAATGAGATCAGTGAGTTCAAGATAAACGATACGGTCATTAACATGGCGTCGCGTAACCGAAGGTACAAGTGCCACACCCAAACCGCTTTCAACCAGAGCCAGCAGGGTCTGGACTTGAGTCGCTTGCTGGGCTATTCGGGGAATAAATCCTGCCTGTTGGCAGGCCAGCATCGCTGCGCTGCGAAGCCCGGCCGCCGCCCCCGTCGCGTACATCACGAAGGGCTCGTTAGCCAGGTCTCGAATTTTCAAAACATTTTGACAGGCCAGGTAATGCTCTTTGGGAAGAGCTACAACAAACTGATCTTGTTCGAGTTGTATCAAGGTCGCGTCTGTTGGTTCAAGCAATGGTGTGCGAATCAGACCAATGTCCAAAACACCATCCTTCAACTGCTGCAGCACGGACACTGATGGGGCCTCCTTAAGCACCAACTCGACACCAGGGTACTCTGAACGAAAGGGAGGAACTAGGCGTTGCAGCATTCCAAAGGTGGTCGTGCCAACGAATCCGATATAAAGTCTCCCTCCAACACCGCTGATGCCATCACGAACCGCATTGAAAATTTGTCCTTCATGAAAGAGCAGCTTTCGCGCGTCCTTTAACACCATTATTCCGTCGGATGTAAGTGCAACGCCCGTTGCCTTACGTACAAATAACTTGGTTCCGAGCTCCTTCTCCAGTTTATGAATGGAAACAGACAACGGCGGCTGTGCCATATGAAGATTTTCGGCGGCCCGCCGAAAGTTAAGCGCCTCGGCAAGCGCTACAAAATGCCTGATATGTCGAAGTTCCATGAATTGACTTGGTCGGAACCTAGAATTTCTGCAAGTTCATCCTTTAAACAACGGCGAACGCTTCTCCAGAAACGCTTCAACGGCCTCACGATGGTCATTGGTTTTATGTGAAAGGGCCTGAAAAGCGGCCGACAGCTCCAAGAGAGTGTCAAGACGAGTATGCATGGCCTCTCTCATAAGTCGCTTAGTAAGGCGTACCGCATGAGGTGGATTGGCGGCGATGCGTTGCGCAAGCTCATTTGCAACCGCCAACAGCTGATCCGCCTGGACGACTCGCGAGACAAGTCCCCATTGGGCCGCTTGTTCAGCGCCAATGGTATCCCCTGTCAGGGACATCTCACTCGCGCGTGACAGTCCGATCAGTCTTTGGAGCAACCAAGCGCCGCCGTCCCCAGGAACAATACCCAGCTTCACGAAGCTCTCCGCAAACTTAGCGTGCTCCGAGGCAATGCGAATATCGCACATGCATGCGAGATCCAATCCTGCACCTATTGCGGCACCGTTGACAGCTGCAATGACAGGCACTTCGAGGTTGAAAAGTGCTAGTGGCAATCGTTGAATTCCAGCGCGGTACTCGTCTCGAAGTTCCATTACGCCCACATCACCGAGCGACTGCCGCTGCATGTCCGAGATGTTTCCTCCACTAGAAAACGCAGTACCAGCGCCAGTGATGATGACCGCACGAACGCTTCTATCACTTTGAATTCGATCAATGGCCTGCAGAAATTCAGGAACCGCGCTGTTGCCCGTCAGGGGATTTCGACGCTCTGGTTCGCTCATGGTCAACGTGACGACAAAACCATCTTGCGAGTAGACAAGGAAGTTTGACATGTTTAGTCCTATTCTGGTTTATAAGTGAAATATGTGACATCGCTCTTAAGTTGGCACGATGGATTGAAATTAATTTTCAATACTTTTAAATGCAAATGTCTTTCCATAGATCTAATCTCAGCTGAGCATCATGTATGCTGCATACAACAGCATAAGCAACTCATGAATCCACATTCATGCTGCCATCCTAGTTTGATTGGCATGTGTCAAATTCGTGATAAAAACTACTATGTAGCGCGAAAAATGACCGTATGTATTCGTTTATTTTGATGAACCTCAATTGACGAAATTGTAAAAAAATGGTGATTTCAACATCGAGTGCCAAGCAATCATGTCCTGCACGTTCAAGGTCTACCGGCAAATCCAGGAAATCAGCTCTAATGAATTGATCGATCATGATCAAACAATCAGGCAAAAAAATTCAACATATGGTCAATGTCAACAATTGACAGGCAGTACGAGGCGAGCCGCCCACTCCTCGATGGGAGTGAGGCGAACGGGAAGCTCCTTTAGGATGGGTCCCATGTCCACGCAAAAAGGACGCTCCGAAGCGTTGTTGTACCAAGTGTAGAGGCGATGCAATTCACTGACCATGGTGTCCTCAGCCAGCGACGATTTGCCCTTGAAAACATGGCGCATTTCCTGACAAAAGTCAGTGATGCTCTGACTCTCGAAAGACAGGGGCCTGTTCAACGCACGGCTGAGTTTCTGCGTTAGCACCGGCAATCGCACAGCCTCGGGACCGCCAACGGCAAAGCTTCGACCTGCCAACTCGGGGCGTTCCAGCGCGGCCAGCATTAGTTCGGCAAGATCGTCATGACAGATCCAACTCACATCAAGCGTCTCTTTATGCGCGTAAACGATTCTATTGTTCTGCTTGATCGAGGGCCAGGCCCAGTCGTTCAGGAGATTCTCAAGAAAAACAACCGGTTGAATACTGACTGCGGGAATGCCTGCAGCAAAGACCAAGCGACGCATCTCGTGGCGTGCATCCTGCGCGGCAAAACCTAGCCTCGCCCCAGGCACCGGGAGGCTTGTGTTGAATACCAACATTTTTGTTGTGGGTGAAGCGGCGGCTTCCCTGGCGATCACATTGGCCGCTGCTATCAAGGGTTCGGCAGCCTGAAATGAGGTTGACGGCAAATTTAGAAAGACTGCGTCCGAACCAGCTACTGCTTTCGCCACACCAACAAGATCGCCGTAGTCTGCGGCCACCGTTTCGATGCGCCTCCCGGCGATGGTCCATGGTTTGGGATTGCGACTTACGGCTACAGGACTGTGTCCCGACCGCGCCAATGCACGCACTTGCGCGCTACCCTGATCACCGGTGGCGCCAAAAACGACAATGCGCATGAGTAAGGTCCTTTTCGTTGAAACTTTGGACTAGCGATCGTGCGACCGACCTAAAAAAAATGGCTCGCCTGACTTGAGAAATGGTCTGACTCGTTTCCACAAGAAATCACCGGTCTCTTACACACATCGGGATAGAGCATGCATCGCCACAGTTTCCCACCGCAATAATTCAACGGTTCGCGCGCCAATGTGCGTGCTTGTGGAAAATCATGCATGCTCCGTACTGCCCAGTCTCGTATTGCCGCAAAAATTGAACTGTTCATACTTGACGCTCGCGGTTCGCCCAGTATGGCGCGCGCAATTCACGCTTGAGTATCTTGCCGGTTGACGCTTTGGGCAATTCCGCTACAAAATCGACAGAGCGCGGCTTCTGATAGGAAGCCAGATGCTGGCGCGCGCTGTCAATTACTTCCTGCTCGGTAGCCTGCTGACCCGGTTTGAGCACGACGACGGCTTTGACGGACTCGCCCCACTCGTCATCTGGAACACCGATGACGGCACACTCCAATACGGCCGGATGCCGGGCGATCGCCTCTTCGACCTGCACGCTGAAAATATTTTCTCCACCGGAGATAATCATGTCCTTGGCTCGGTCAACAATGTATATGTAGTTGTCCCGGTCCCAGGTGGCAATGTCGCCGGTCCACATCCAGCCATCACGCAAGGTCGTGGCGGAAAGATCGGGCCGATTGTAGTAACCCATCATATTGGCTTCACTGCGAACAATGATTTCGCCTGGCGTGGCGCCATCCTTGGAGACCTCGCGCCCCTGCTGATCGACGACACGGATACTGGTCACAAACCCTTCGCGGCCACAGGAACGCAGCCGCTGCGGATTGATACCTCGCATTGCATCGCGATGATCCTCTTGTGACAAGAAGGACATTGAAGCGCCTTCGGTTTGGCCATAGGCCTGGATCAGGGTACAAGGAAACGAGTCGAATGCCGCCCGCACTACACTGGAAGGCATTGGCCCGCCGCCATACTGGATATTGCGCAGACTTGATAAATCATAGGAGGCGAAGTTTTCAACTGCCATCATCCAATTCAGCATCGTCGTGATACCCACGAATGTCGATACTCTCTCCTCCTGAATGACGTCCAGCGCCTGCCTAGCCTCGAAGTTCACCAAGACCACCGGGCAGCCGTGCTTCATGTAGTTCATGGAAATCACGATGGGAATGTGGAACATCTGGCCGGTCAGCATGTGCACATCGGTCGGGACGATGCGCTCGGCCACGGTCTGGTTAAGCATGCACATCGAGGCGCTACGGTGCGAATGAACTACGCCCTTAGATTCCCCGGTAGTACCACCCGTGTAGAGCATAAAGAATGGGTCATCATCAGCGCTTAAGGTGGATGAGGGCTCCGCATCGGACGACGACGCCATGAGATCCTCGTAGCTGCCATCGCCTCCGGCGCCGAATTGCAACCAATGCGGCAGATCCACAAGCCGTTGCAACTCCACCGCCACCGCGTGGTACTCAGGGGAGGTAATGAGCACTTTAGGTTTGGCACTTTCAACCAAAGCCGCGATAGCAACGGCTGCCAGGCGCCAGTTCAAAGGTTGCAACACCACACCGGCGCGACCCGCGGCGAAGAATAGCTCTTTGTACTCGATACAATTGCGGCTCAACACCGCGACACGATCACCGTTTTGCAGGCCGAGCGCGCGCAGTCCATTGGCTAACTTTCGCACCCGCTTGTCAAGATCGGACCAGACAATCCGGCGTTGATTGGGTACATCGACAATGGCAGTCCTGCCAGGCGTCAACGCCGCCCACTTCGCGGGAATAAGTCCCTGATTCATGACAAACGCTCAATCAAAGTCGCGGTGCCTAGCCCCCCGGCACAACAGATCGACTGCACACCAAAAGTCGCGTCACGTCGTTCCAATTCATGAAGCAATGTCGTCATGATCCGCGCACCACTGCCGCCAAGTGGATGACCCAACGCAATGGCCCCCCCATTGACATTCAAGATATCACGCCCAATCCCAAGCTCACGCATCCAGATCAAAGGCACGGGCGCGAAGGCTTCGTTGACCTCAAACAGATCAATATCGCCAAGTGACAATCCGCCTCGCTCCACAACCCGGCGCGTGGCAGCAATGGGCCCTGTCAACATGAGCACCGGATCCGAACCGACCGTGGTGACGGCGCGTATCCGTGCGCGTGCCTTGAGTCCCAGTGCCTTGGCCTTGTCAGCCGACATCAGCAACAGTGCAGCCGCTCCATCCGATATCTGCGAAGAATTGCCTGCTGTGACCCGACCGCCTTCCGGACGAAAGCTCGCTTTCAGGCTTGCAAGCTTTTCTCTGCTGGTCTCGCGACGTATCGTTTCGTCCACGGCGAGACGATCAACTGCAGACTCGACGCCCTTCTCGCATATTTCTGAAACATGAACGGGAACGATCTCGTTAATAAACCTTCCTGCATCAGAAGCACGCGCGGCACGCAAATGACTCTCGATCGCATAGTCGTCGAGATCGGCACGCGAAAGATCCCACAAATCGCAAAGACGCTCAGCAGCTTCACCTTGTGAGGTCAAGGCAAAACGTTCACGCAAGCGCCAGCCAAACGGTTCACCATGGACATCGCGGTTGCCACCCATGGGAACGCGGCTCATGCTTTCCGCCCCTCCCGCGACCACAACCTCGCAGCTTCCAGACGCGATTTCACCTACAGCGACATGGATCGCTGCTTCAGAAGACCCGCATTTCCGATCAACGGTCATCCCCGGAATCAGCTCCGACCAACCGGCGCTCAACAAGGAGGTGCGCGCAATATTGCCACATTGCTCACCTACTTGGGTGACACAACCAAAAACGACGTCGTCAACATGATTCGCATCCATGCCGGTCCTCGCAATGATCTCACGCAAGACCACCGCACCGAGATGATCAGCTCGAACATCCTTCAGACCGCCGCGAAATTTTCCGACGGGCGTGCGCAACGCTTCAACAATGACAACATCACGCATCATCCGATCCTCCTGAGTCCCAAGCCCGGAAGCTTCTGGCCATCAGCATCGTATTCATACACACCGCGGCCGACTTTTCGGCCATAGCGGCCAGCCTTGACCATCTTGAGAATCAGGGGACAGGGCCGAAACTTCTCACCCAAGGTCTGATGCAAATAGTGCAGAACTGACAGTCGGGTGTCCCAACCCGTCATGTCCCCGAGCTCGAGTGGACCCATTGGAAAATTGAACGCCAGGCGCATCGACGTGTCAATATCTTCCGCCGTTGCTACGCCTTCGGCAAGCATGTACATCGCTTCATTCCCCATGAGCGCGGACATTCTACTGGTCGTGAAACCAGGTGCTTCGTTAACAACAATACTTGTTTTACCTAGCGCCGCCGCCCAAGCCTGTAGTCTGGAGACAGTCGCCTGACTGGTCTCAAGGCCTCGGATAATCTCCACAAGTTTCATCTTATGCACTGGATTAAAGAAGTGCATTCCAATGAAATGAGTAGGACGGCGGGTAACCGCGGCCAGCTCGCTGATTGAAAGTGCGGATGTATTTGTCGCGATGATGGCGTTGACAGGCATCAATTCATCCGCTTTTCGAATAATCGTCTGCTTGACTTCTAGTTTTTCGGTGGCAGTCTCGATGAGTAGCGCGGCATCGGATAAACGGCTGTCAAGTTCTGGTGCTGAAATCAATCTGCCAAGGGCTTCCTTGGCCACAGTTTCATTTATCTTGCCAAGCTTAACGCCATCGGCAATCAGTTTTCCTATCTGCGAAACAGCCTTATCCAAGACACGTGGGTCAGAGTCAACGAGAACCACGGAATACCCGCTAATGGCAAACCCGTGGGCGATGCCAGTCCCCATCAATCCCGCACCGACAACAACAATTTTTTCATTTGGACTCATTTAATTTTCCTTTTAAAAAGATACGGACATGAAAAATGTCCTTAATCAATAATCATTTCAATGACAGTTGACAGTTCATGCGCCAGTAAAGATTGGCTTTCGCTTATCGCGAAACGCAGCGGCTGCCTCAGCGCGATCGGGGGAAGAGGTAAGCAAGGCAAACAGGCTCTTCTCTAACTTTAAGCCACTGGCCAGATCCATATCCAGTCCCGCGCGCGCTGCTTCCTTTACATACGATATCGCCGCGCGAGGGCGAGTAGATAACACTTCAGCAATCCTTAGCGCCTCCGCCAATGCCTCGCTCGAAGATTCCGCTAATCTGTTGGCGATTCCAATTCGAAAGGCCTCATCTGCATCGATACGCTCACCTGTCAGCAGCAAATCCAATGCCCTGGATAGGCCAATCAAACGTGGCAGCCGCTGGGTTCCACCACCTCCGGGGATCAATCCTAGCGTTGTTTCAGGCAGTGCAAACTCGGAACCTATGGCCACTACCCTCAGGTCACATGCAAGCGCCAACTCCATCCCTCCACCCAGGCAAAATCCGTGGATCGCCGCGATGACCGGTTTACGCGTCGAGTCCAGAACTTCGATCCAACTGGTTGGAATCAGCCGCCGCCGCGTGGCGATCGGCGAATCGTGCGACCTGATTTCCTTAATATCTGCACCGACGCTGAAACCACGCTCACCGGCGCCAACTATGACTATCGCACCAACGGCGGGGTCTTCATCCACATTTCGCAATGCCTCTGACAAGCCATGACGAATGCTGTCATTGATTGCGTTGAGTGCCTTGGCGCGGTTGAGCGTAAGCAGTGCCACGGCGCCCCGCTGTTCTATCAAGATCGATTTTTCTTTAATGCCAGTCATTTTGTTGCCCCTGATTTGGTATCTTGGCCGTCGCCCTGATTGCGACTCTGAAGACGGTCCCAGGTGCTGGCGGTCACACCGCGTTCACGAAGCACTTTTTTCTGCACCT